>JAJEFK010000034.1 GCA_022820505.1 Acidimicrobiia bacterium
AATCTGGCCGTTTCGCGGCCGCTGGGAACCGCTCTGTCGCTGGCACCGGTGCTGCGCCTCTACGGAACCATTGCCGCGCCCCTCACGCTGCTGTTCAACGGCATCGCCAACGCCACGGTGCGCGGGCTCGGCCTCGAGCCCACCGAAGAGCTCCGCATCGTGCGTACCCGCGACGAGCTGGAATATGTGGTGCGCTCGTCGCGCCGCAGGACGCTCAGCGACGCCCAAGCCGATCTGCTGGTGCGGACGCTGCGCCTGGGTCGCAAGGACGCCGCCGACGCGCTGACGCCGCGCACGTCGATGTCGGCCGTGAGCGCGGCAGCGACGCTGGGGGAGCTGGTGGAACTGGCGCGCACCAGCGGGCATTCCCGGTTCCCGGTGCTCGGCGCAAGCTCTGACGACGTGCTCGGCATCGCCGAAGTCCGCGATGTGTTCAGTATCGACGCCGCCGAGCGTGACGGCACGCTCGTGGAGTCGATCATGCGGCCCGTCGTAGCGGTGGCCGAGAGTCGCAAACTCGACGGCGTCCTCGCTGATATGGCGGCTTCGGACTGCCGGCTGTGCGTGGTGGTGGACGAACACGGCGGCACCGCCGGGATTCTCACTCGGGAGGATATTGCCGAGGAACTCGTGGGCGACATAGCCGACGAGTTCGACGAGCCCACTGTGCTCACCTTCCGGCGGCCAGGCCAGCCGGTAACGCTTGGCGGCACGGCCACGCTCGACGAAGTGGAGGAGGCCGCAGGCCTGCCCGTGCCACCAGGGCCCTACGAAACGCTGGCGGGCTTCGTGCTGGAACGCCTGGGCGAGATCCCCTCCGCCGGGGCGGTCGCCGGCTGGAACGGCTGGCGGTTCGAGGTCACGCAGACCGATGGGCTTCGTGTGGCCGAAGTGCGCATCAGCCCCCCCGAGGCGGCTGACGAAGGCGATGGCAACGTCGATGCGGGGGACGACGCATCATGACCACGCTGGCCATTGCGGTGGGCCTGGTACTCATCGTGTTCAACGGGGCCTTCGTCGCTATCGAGTTCGGCCTCATCGGCGCGAAGCGCGCCGTGGTGGACGTAGCCGCGGCGACGGGCAAGCGTTCCGCCCTGGCAGCGCAGCGCATGCAGTCCGATGTGCTGACGACGCTCGGGGGAGCGCAGTTGGGCATCACCCTGTGCTCGCTGGCGGTGGGCCGACTGACCGAGCCGGCCATCGCCCGGCTCATCGAGCAGGCCGTGCACGGGATCGTCGAGATCCCCGACGCCGTGCTGCACACCATCGGCTTCGGCATCGGGCTGGGCATCGTGACCGTGCTGCACATGGTGTTCGGCGAGATGGTGCCCAAGAACTTGGCGCTCATCGGGCCCGAGCGCACCCTGCTGGTGTTGGCCCAGCCCATGGCTGCGTACCTCTACGTCGCCCGACCCATCGCCCGGGCGCTGCAGTGGGTAGCGAATGGCATGACCCGCATGCTGCGCGTCGAGCCGACCTCGGAACTGGCCGATGTGGCGACCCCTGCCGAGCTGACGCTCATGGCGCGCGACTCGCTGGCCGAGGGCCACATCGCACCCACCGACGTGGCCCTGCTCGAACGGGCGATGCGCTTCGAGGCCACCACCCTCAGCGAGGTCATGGCACCAGCGGGGGAAGTAGCGGCCGTGCGGCTCGCCGACGGGATCGCCACGGTCGAGCAGCAGTTCGCTCAAACGGGCCACTCGCGGCTGGTCGTGCTGGGCAGTGGCCCCGACGATGTGCGGGGAATGCTGCACAGCAACGATCTGGCAGCCTTCGTAGAGCGTGATGCAGCGGATCTGGCTGAGGCGGACCGGATGGTCGCTGCGACCGATCCCACGGGCCGCGGCCTCGTGCGCCGGATGCTGCGGTTCGGCCCCGACGTGGCGCTCGATGAAGCACTGCGCCGCATGCAGCGTGCCCGCATCCATCTCGCCGTCGTCGCCGATGAGCACGGGCGCACACTCGGGGTCGTTGCGCTCGACGATCTGCTGCGCAGCCTGATCGGTGATCCCGATGCCAGCGTTGATGAGCAATCCGTCACGGCGGGCGGGCTTGGGAGTGGCACACTCCGTTCTGACTAGGCCCTGCTGGTTAGGCTTCGACGCTCGTTGCGAGGCCCCGTGCGGCCGAGGCCCCACATCATGACTTGGATCGACAAAGCGCTCGACGGCTGCTCCCCGCAGGTCGTGATCAATGACTCCAAGACGCCCAGCGGCCGTGCGCATGTCGGTTCGCTGCGTGGCGTGCTGATCCACGACGCCTTGGCCCGGGTTGCCCGTGAGCGCGGCCTGGACACGACGTTCATGTACGGCTGCGACGACATGGACGCGGTCGACGAGATTCCGCACGGCACCGGTAAGCAGTTCGTAGAGCACTTGGGCAAGCCGCTGTGGGCGGCCCCGGCGCCCGAGGGTCTTCGAGGCGCTTCGATGGCAGAGGCGTACTTCGGCGAGTTCACCGGGAATTGGTTCGAGGCCGCTGACTCGTCGGACGACGACGCCCCCGGGCCGTTCGCCACGCTCGGCGTGGAGGCCGAGTTCTACCGTATGAGCGACATCTACCGGTCTGGCCGGCTCGATGGCGTGATTGATGCCTTCCTGCGAGCCGCTGCTGAGGTGCGGCAGATCTACCTCAGGCTCAGCGGGGCCGAGCGCTCCGAAGACTGGCTGCCGTTCCAGCCGATCTGCGAGCAGTGCGGTCGCATCGGCACCACCTACGCCTCCGATTACGACGGCGAGACCGTGGCGTACGAGTGCAGGCCCGATCTGGTGACCTGGGCCGAGGGCTGCGGGCACCACCGCCGCATCAGCCCGTTCGGCGGCAACGGCAAGCTGCCGTGGAAGCTGGAGTGGGCCGCCAAATGGAAGCTCTTCGGCGTCTCGATCGAGGGTGCCGGCAAGGACCACATGGCCGCCAGCGGATCGCACGAGGTGTCCTCTGCGCTCGCCCGCCAAGTGCTCCGGTGCCCGGTGCCGGTGCCCGTGCCGTACGAGTTCTTCACGCTCGGCGGCGCCAAGATGAGTTCGTCGCGGGGCATCGGCATGACCTCGTCAGACCTGGTCGAGATGCTGCCGCCCGAGCTGCTGCGCTATCTCGTGCTGCGAACACAGCCTCGGCGCTCCATCAATTTCGACCTCGACGTGCCCAGTCTCACCAAGGCATTTGTGGAGTATGAGCGGCTCTGGCGATCCGCGGCCGATGGCAACGCCAGCGAGAAACAGCAGCAGGACTTCCTCGTCTCGCAGGCTCAGTCACGCGGCTCAGCTCTGACCGCGCCCACCATTGACACTCGATTCGATGTCGTGCTGAGTGTCACCCAGCAGCCGCATATGGATCTTTTCGGCTATGCAAATTCGCGTCACGGCGAATTGTCGGAAGCTGATGCTGATTGGCTCGCTCGTAAGGAGAGGACAGCGAGAGAGTTCACTCGCGTCCGTCCCGACCTCGCTGACAAATTCAGATTGCTCGACTTCACCAAGGCAGCGGAGCAGCGCAGCAAACTGGACGAACGCCAACGCGACTTCCTCGAAAGGTTCGCGCAACGCCTGAACGAGCTCCCCGCATGGGAGGCCCGCGACATACAGGACGCCGTCTTCGATTCGGCGCGAGACGTCGGCATCGACCCGAGCACCGATGCGCCGGTCGTCTTCGAAGCGCTGTACAAGGTGATCTTCGGTTCGGAGACCGGTCCGCGCGCAGGCAGCCTTCTGGAGTTTCTGGGCAAGCACGAAACCTTGACCCGGCTCGGCTAGTCAGCACTCGCCAGACATCGGCCGTACCATTGCCTTGGCTGGACAACGCTCTTTTCGTTTGAGCAACCGGGGTCAGCCGGTCACCCGCTAGGTGGGTGAGTGGGTGACCGGCTCTTCTCAGCTTGAGGGGTTAGGCGCCTATGGCGTGGTAGCCGCCGTCGACATGCACGATCTCGCCGGTGGTGCCGCCGAACCAGTCCGACATCAGTGCGAGAGTGCTGCGGGCCACGGCCTCGCTGTCGGTGATGTCCCAGCCCAGCGGCGCCCGTTCGGTCCATGCGTCTTCGAATTCGGCGAAACCGGGGATCGACTTGGCGGCCATGGTGCGGATGGGTCCCGCCGAGATCAGGTTCACCCGGATGCCCTGCGGTCCGAGCGACTTGGCCAGATAGCGCGCCGCTGATTCGAAGGCTGCCTTGGCCACACCCATCCAGTCGTAGACCGGCCAGGCCACGCTGGCATCGAAGGTGAGCCCGACCACTGAGCCCTTCGCTTCGGCCAGCAACGGCGCCATCGGCGACGTCAGCGAAGCGAGGCTGTAGGCGGAAATGTTCAGCGCCGTGGCGACATCCTCCCAGGGGGCGTGGAGGAAGTTGCCGCCCAGGCAGCTCGCCGGCGCGAAACCGATGGCATGCAGCAGGCCGTCCAGTCGGCCCCAGCGCTGCTCCAGATCGGCTCGCACAGCCTCGATCTCGTCGGGCAGGGTGACATCGCACGGCAGCACGTCGGGCGGGTCAGGCAGCCGCCTGGCTGCTCGCTCGGTGAGCCGGATGCCCCTGCCGGCGCCGGTGAGCACCACCTCGGCGCCGTGCTCCTGCGCCAAGCGGGCCACGTTGAACGCCAGCGAGGCATCGGTGAGCACGCCGGTGATGAGGAACTTCTTGCCTTCCACGATTCCGCTGCTGGCCATGGTCTCGCCCCTGCTCCGTTGCCGTCGCGACAGCTGCGGCGCTGCCCACCGCCGGACGCTACCGCTGTGCTGCCCGTCGCTCAGTCGCTCGGACGCATTTCGTTCTGCCATTGCTGCGGGGCGCGCTCGGCCGTACCGTGAGCGCCGTGCCAGCAGATGCAACCCCTAACGGGGCCGCGGACGGGGTCGCAGCAGCGGGTCCTGCCAGCGGCGCCGAACCCACCCGGATCGGCATCATCGGCGGCACTGGGCCCGCGGGCGCCGCATTGGCAGCCCGGCTGGCCGACATCGGCTGCGAGATCACGCTGGGCTCGCGTTCGAAGTACCGGTCGATGGAGGTCGTGGACAACATCGTGGATCGGTGGCCCGACCGCCGCCTGCGAATCCATCCCGGCGCCAACAGTCTCGCTGCGGCCGAGCCCACGGTGGTGATCGCAACGCCCTGGGATGCGGCGGCCATTACCGCGAGAGACGTGGCCGAGCACCTGCGCGGCAAGGTCGTGGCCACCATGTCCAACGCGCTGGCCCGCGTCGACGACGAGTTCGTGCCGCTCATCCCGCCGAGAGGCTCCGTGGCTGCGTCGGTGCAGGCCACCCTGCCTGAGTCGCGGGTTGCTGCAGCCCTCCAGCACGTGCCCGCGACCGAGCTCGGCAATCTCGACGAGCCGGTGCACGGCGACATCCTCATCTGCAGCGACCATCGCGAGGCCACCTGGCACATTGCCGAGATCGTCGACCGCATGCCCGGCGCACGGGCGCTCGACTGCGGCAACCTGTCCAACGCCACCGCCATCGAAGCGTTCACCGCTGTGCTGATGCAGCTCAACACCCGGTACCGCACGCGGGTTGCGCTCCGCCTCGTGGGGCTGGATCACGTGCCGATCAGCGTGCTGGGCGGCGGGCCAAGCGGGGCGGACGTTGCCCAACCGTCTGCTGAGACCGTTCCCGACTGATCCGGCCTGGCCGGTCCGATGAGCCGGGCTCTGCAAGCAGGGCGATGAAGCTGGATGAAGCTGTACGAAACCCAGCGGCGAGCTGTCGTGCCGCTCGACGCGCAGCCGGGGAGCACCGTGCGGATGTACGTGTGCGGCATCACGCCCTATGACGCCACCCACGTCGGTCACGCTGCGACGTTCCTGGCATACGACGTGCTCCAGCGCCGGCTGCGTGACCTGGGATGCCACACCCGCTGCGTGCGCAACATCACCGATGTCGACGACGACTTGCTGGCACGGGCGCGGGCCATGGGCGTGCACTACCTCGACCTAGCGGCGGGATCGCTGGCCGCATTCGACTCGGACATGGCGGCACTGGGCCTGTTGCCCGCCGATGCCGAGCCCCGAGCGACATCGGCGATCACTGACATCCGGAGACTGATCGGGCGTCTGCTCCGCAGCGGCCACGCCTATCGCACGAGCGAGAACGTGTACTTCGACGTTTCGGCTGCACAGAGCTTCGGCGAGCTGTGCGGCCTCGATACCGCCGAGATGGTGGAGCTGGCGCGCACCCGCGGGGGCCGGCCCGACGACCCCGACAAGCGCAACCCGCTCGACTTCGTGCTCTGGCAGCGTTCGGCGCCTGCTGAGCCCGAATGGTCTTCCACGTGGGGCCTCGGCCGGCCGGGATGGCACGTGGAGTGCTCGGCGCTGGCGCTGGAGCATCTCGGCGAAACGGTTGATGTACACGGAGGCGGCAGCGACCTGGTGTTCCCGCATCACGAGTGCTCGCGGGCGCAATCGGAGGCCGCAACCGGGCGACCGTTCGTGCGCCACTGGATGCACACGTCGATGGTGCGGCACGACGGCGTCAAGATGTCCAAGTCGGCGGGCAACCTGGCATTCGTGTCTGACCTGCGGGAGCGATGGGAGCCCATGGCGGTGCGTCTGGCGCTGCTGGGCGCGCACTACCGGTCAGATTGGGACTGGTCCCCCGAACGGGTTGTCGATGCATCCCGCCGTCTCGAACGCTGGCGCGCCGCGGGCCGCGGCGATGGTGCGCTGGCACGGGTGCGAGCACGCCTCGACGATGATCTCGACACTCCCGGCGCGCTGGCGGCCATCGACGCCGCCGCGGATGCAGGTGAGCCGGTCAGCGACGCAGCGGCCCTGCTCGGCGTGGTCCTATAGGCTCGTGGATGGGAGGACCGGCCCGCTGCGTCGCTTGGCAGAGCCAGCGGGCCAGTCCCTCCGGCACCCTGCGTTCCGGGTTGCAGTCGACTGCTGTCGATTTCGCTGCGCTGGCGAGAGCGCAGCAGGGCCGGTCTCAGAGCGCCGGTAGCGTTGGCCGCGATGGCCGAGCCAGACGAACTTGGCGAGGTACGCGACGAGCTTCCGGACGACTTGGACCGAGGATTTGTCGGCGCGTACAAGTTCCCCGACAATTCGCGGCGCAAGATCACCGGCGCGCTGTGTTTTGCGGTGGGTGTCTGGGCCGCCACGGCAGCGCTCGCATTGGGCGGCGATGCGGTGCTGCTCAACACCGGGGTGGTCACGGGCGGTGTGCTTCTTGCCCTCGCTGGAATCTACCAATTCGCCGCGGGACGCCGGTTTGCGGTCAACGAGAACGAGGCGCTGGTTGCCGCCGTCGCTGACGTCGGTTTTGCCGTGGGGCACGCCAGTGCCCAGCTCGGCTGGCGCGGCTGGATGAGCCGCCCGACATGGCGGGTGCTCGTCTATTCGGCCGAGGATCCGCCTGAACAGCGGGGTCTGGTGCTGGTGGACGCTCTCAACGGCGCTGTGCTGGAGAAGTGGGTAGAAGACAACCCCGAGACCTGGATCGAGACGGCGTCGGCACCTCACGGCGACGACCGCGCCGAGGCCGACACCGAGACAAGCGCGGCGGCGGCACCCGGCGACGGCGGCTGACGATGTTCGACGGCAAGTTCCGCAAGGGCGTCGACAGCGTCACGGCGCCGATCGGGCGCGGCCTTGCGGCAATCGGCCTGAGCGCGGATGTGCTGACAGCGTTCGGCCTGATCATGTCGGCCGCCAGTGCCGTCGCCATTGGCGCCGGCCGGCTCGTGCTGGGCACCGTGCTGCTGGTGGTCACCGCGCTCTCGGACCTCCTCGACGGGCCGGTTGCAGCAGCCCGGGGCACGTCGTCGAGCAGGGGCGCGTTCTTCGACTCGACGGCCGACCGGGTCACCGACGGCCTGCTGCTCGGCGGCATCGCGTGGTATCTCGCCGGTGAGCACGGCGCGCAGTGGGCGGTGCTGCCGATGGCAGTGCTCGGCGTCAGCGCAGTGATTTCCTACGAGCGAGCCAAGGCCGAGCTGCTGGGCTTCGAGGCCAAGGGCGGGCTGATGGAGCGTGCTGAGCGGACGGTGGTGCTGGCCGTCGCAGTCGCCTTCGAAGTGCTGCTCATCCCGCTGCTCTGGGTGCTGCTGGCGCTGTCGGTGGTGACTGCGGTGATGCGCTTTGTGAAGGTGTGGCGCCAAGCCAGCGCACGCATGTCGCAGTGAACGCAGCGCCGCTTCGCGGGCGTGTGCGCGGCCTCCTTCGTCCCGTGCGAGGGCGGGACAGGGCTCGCCGCCTGCGAGGGCGGGACAGGGCGATAGTGCTGGGGTACCAAGCAGGGGCGTCAGCAGCCCGGCTGGCTCCGCTGTGGCTCGCCGAGCGTGTGGCCGAGCTGGCCGGACCGGTACTCGCCCGGCTGATGCCCGCCAAGGCGGCGATGGTCCGGCGGCATCAGGCCCGCGCGCAGCGCTGGGCCGCAGACGCGACGGACGATCTCGGCCGGGCCACGGCGGCTGCGTTCAGCTCCTATGCCCGCTACTGGCTGGAATCGTTCCGTCTGCCCGCGCTGAGCGAACTCACCTTGGACCGGGGCATTGACGTGCCGGCGTATCACCACGTGGAGGAAGCCCTCGAACGCGGAAAGGGCGTCATCTTGGCCCTCCCGCACCTCGGGGGCTGGGAGTGGGCCGGGTTCTGGATGGCCACGGTCAATCGACTGCCGATCACCGTGGTGGTGGAACCGCTCGACCCGCCGGAGCTCTTCGAGTGGTTCGCCGACTTCCGTGAGCGATTGGGCATGCGAGTGGTGCCGCTAGGGCCGAACGCGGGACGTGAGGTGCTGGGCGCCCTGCGACGGAACGAGATCGTCTGCCTGCTGTGCGACCGCGACCTCACCAGCGACGGCGTCGAGGTGACCTTCGGGGATGAGCGAACAACGCTGCCGGCGGGCCCGGCAATGCTGGCGCTGCGATCAGGCGCTGCCCTGCTGCCGACCGCTGTGTACTTCCTCCCCCGGGGCAGGCACCTGGGCACGGTTCGGCCGCCGATCGATGTCACGCGGCACGGCCGCCTGCGCGACGACGTGACTGCCGTCACTCAGCGACTCGCCGACGATCTGGTCACGCTGATCGCCGCAGAACCGCACCAGTGGCATCTCTTCGGCCCGAATTGGCCATCGGATCGAGGCGTCGCTTCAGACGGCGCGACCGAGGTGCCATAGCAGCGAGCCGCGAGGGGGCTTGTTGCGCCGTCTGCGCCGCGCCTAGCGTCGCGTCCGACAGTGAGTATTCCCGCGTTGATCGCCGGCGAGGTTCGCCCGATCTGATGCGCCCATCTGATGCAACCGCCCCTTCGACAGTGAGGAACGGCTGAGTGAGAATCGGGATCATCTCGCCGTACAGCCTGACCAGCGCCGGCGGTGTACAGGTACAGGTGCTGGGCCTAGCCCGTGCTCTCGCTGCGAACGGTCACGAGACCAGGGTGCTGGCGCCCTGCGACGGCGCTCCGCCCCAGACCGGCGTCACACCGTTGGGCGCGAGCATTCCCACGTTCGCTAACGGGTCGGTCGCCCCGATCGCACCCGATTTTGCATGCACGCTGCGCACTGTTCGGGCACTGCGCGACGAGGAGTTCGACGTCGTGCACCTGCACGAGCCGCTGTGTCCGGGGCCCACGCAGACGGCGCTCTTCCTTAACTCGACGCCCATCGTGGGAACTTGGCACGCGGCAGGCGGCAGCATGGCGTATCTGGTGCCGGGAACGCGCTGGCTGGCGTCTCGGATCGACGTTCGGGCCGCAGTCTCGGCTGATGCCGCCGAGATGGCCCGCAACGGCGTCGGCGGCAGCTACGAACTTGTCTTCAACGGCGTCGAGCTCGACCACTTCGACGAAGCGGTTCCCAAGCGCAACGAAGCGCCCACCATCGCCTACATCGGTCGCCACGAGCCGCGCAAGGGCCTCACCGTGCTGCTCGAGGCCATGTCACGGCTGCCCGAAGGCGTCCGGCTGTGGGTGATGTCGCGCGGCCCGCAGACCGAGGAGCTGCAGCGCAAGTACCAGCGCGACACGCGCATCGAATGGCTGGGCCGGGTCAGCGAGGCCGAGAAGCTGGCGCGCATCAAGGGCGCCGACGTGCTGTGCGTGCCGTCGCTGCACGGCGAGAGTTTCGGCGTGGTGCTGCTGGAGGCGATGGCGGCGCGCACGCCGGTGGTCGCGAGCGACCTGCCCGGTTATCGCAACGTCGTCAGCCTTGGCGACGAAGCCGTGCTCGTGGCCCCCGGTGACTCGAAGGCGCTCGCGAAGGCGCTCATCGGCGTGCTCACGCGTCCCGACCGGGCGGCCGATCTGGTCGCAGCGGGCCGTCAGCGCGCCGAGCAGTTCTCGATGGCCCGCCTGGCGGACATCTACGCGGGCATGTACGAGCGCGCCATCGCCCGACGCGCCGCTACCAAGGGCTGAGCCGTCACCGGACTGGCGTGATCGTCGCGGAATGCGACGCATCGGCGTGGGGCGGGGGAGCGGGGGCGGTTGAATGCTGCGGGTGGACCCGCTGTTCGCCATCTATCGCCGCCGAGCCGACAAGCTGCTGGCGGAGTTCTGGGCCGTGCACCTGGTCGCGGCGGCAATCGTCGGTGTGGCGGTGGCGCTGTTCAGCGGGCTCGGCTGGTGGGTGCTGCCGATTGTGCTCGCTGCGGCGTGCGTGCTCGCAGCCGGTGAACTGGCTGCGGGGGAGCGACGCCTGCAACGAGCGCTCCTCGGAGCCGGCCCGGGGCCGAGCGGTGCTGACAGTCATCCTCGCCTGGAGAACGTCGTCGACGGCGTCTGCCTGCTCGTGGGCGTTCCGGTGCCGACGCTCGCTGTCGCGTCGAGCTCGGCTGCGAATGCGACGGCATTCGGCCGGCGGCCGGATCGCTCCACCCTCGTCGTCACGCAGGGCCTGCTCGACGCGCTCAATCGCATCGAGCTGGAGGCCGTCGTGGCGCGGCTGCTGACGCAGATTCGCGACGGGCGGGTGGCCTACCTGACCACCGCCGTGACCACGGTGGGGTTTCCTGCGCTGCTGTGGCCGGCCCTGTGGCCGCTGGTGCAGGCTCGCACTGAGCGCGAGGCCAGCACCGGCAGCGACTTCGACGACGACGCCGAAGCCGTGCGACTGACCCGCTACCCGCCCGGTCTCGCCGATGCGCTCCAGACGATGTCGGCGGCCGGTGTGCGCACGGATGCACCTCGGGTGACCTGGCCGCTGTGGCTGGCCGATCCGAGGGCCGACGCAGCCGATGCTCCCGACAGCCTGCCCGACTACCGGGCAGATCTCGAGACACGAGTTGCGGTGCTGCGCGAATTCTGAGCTCGGCGGGATAATCCCCGGGGCAGCACTGGGGCCGTTCCCTACACTGAGCGCATGAATTCAGGTGACGGAGCGTCTCATCTGGTCGGAACGGTGCGAGTCAAGCGCGGGCTTGCCGACATGCTCCGGGGCGGCGTCATCATGGATGTCGTCACGCCCGAGCAGGCCAAGATTGCGGAGGACGCCGGGGCGGTTGCTGTCATGGCGCTCGAACGCGTGCCGGCCGACATTCGCCGTGACGGCGGTGTGGCCCGCATGAGCGATCCGGCGATGATCGAGGGCATCCAGGCGGCCGTGACGATCCCGGTTATGGCCAAGGCACGGATCGGCCATTTCGGCGAGGCCCAGGTGCTCGAATCCCTCGATGTCGACTACATCGACGAATCCGAGGTGCTGACCCCTGCGGACG
Source organism: Acidimicrobiia bacterium (assembly GCA_022820505.1). Lineage (GTDB taxonomy): Bacteria > Actinomycetota > Acidimicrobiia > Acidimicrobiales > Poriferisodalaceae > Poriferisodalis. The sequence goes on from JAJEFK010000034.1 coordinate 11,657, forward strand.
AGGCGCATCACATCGATAAGTGGGCGTTCACCGTCCCATTCGTCTGCGGCGCCACCAACCTGGGCGAGGCGCTGCGGCGCATTTCCGAGGGTGCCTGCATGATTCGCTCCAAGGGCGAGGCCGGCACCGGCAACATCGTCGAGGCCGTCCGCCACCTGCGCTCGATCACGGGTGACATCCGCAAGATCACCCAAGCCGATGCCGCCGAGCTGTTCGACTGGGCGAAGCAGCTGCAGTCGCCGCTCGGCTTGGTGCAGGAGATCGCCGAGACCGGACGCCTGCCGGTGCCTCTGTTCTGCGCCGGCGGCATCGCCACACCTGCCGACGCATCACTGGTGATGCAACTCGGCGCCGAGGCAGTGTTTGTGGGCTCGGGCATCTTCAAGAGCGAAGACCCGGGGCCGCGCGCCGAGGCGATCGTCGAGGCCACCACCCACTACCGCGATCCGTCGGTGGTGGCCAAGGTCAGCCGGGGTCTCGGCAGCGCCATGCCGGGCCTCGAGATGGAAGGTCTCGAGACCAAGCTCGCCGAACGCGGCTGGTAAGCGCTGGATCGCAGCGCCACGGTGACCGCAAGCGACAGCCAGCCGCTGATCGGCGTCGTCGCGCTGCAGGGAGCTGCCGCCGAGCACGTTGCCGCCTTCCGGCGCGCCGGGGCCAGAGCAGTCGAAGTCCGCGTGCCCGCAGATCTCGACGGTGTCGATGCTGTGGCGCTCCCGGGCGGCGAGTCGACCACGATGTCGCACCTGCTCCGCACGAGCGGGCTGTTCGATGCGCTGTCCGAACGCCTGGCCGGCGGCATGCCGGCGTTCGGAACCTGCGCGGGAATGATCCTGCTCGCCGTCGATGTGCTCGACGGCCGCCCGGATCAACGCTGCTTCGGAGCGATCGACATCTCGGTGCGTCGCAATGCATTCGGCCGCCAAGTCGCCAGCTTCGAGGCGGAGCTCACCGCCGACGGCCTCGATGAGCCCTTCAAGGCGGTGTTCATTCGAGCACCGTGGGTGGAGCGCGCAGGCGACAGCGTCGAGGTGCTCGCCGAGATCACGCCCGCCTCGAACTCGTCGACCGACGGCGTTCGATCATCGGTCCCGGTGTTGTGCCGGTCAGGGCCGATCCTGGTGTCGAGCTTCCACCCGGAGCTGACGGCCGACAACCGCATTCACCAGATCTTCATCGACATGGTCGGCGCATCCATGGCCCGCTGAGCGGCCGAGCGCGGCAGACTGTCGCGGCTGCACAGCCATTTGGCACGAGTCGTTCGGGAGGGGGTCTGTGTCCGGTCATTCCAAGTGGGCCACGATCAAGCACCGCAAGGGCGCTGCAGACAAGGCGCGAGGGAAGCTGTTCGCCAAGCTGATCCGCCAGGTCGAGGTGGCCGCCCGCGAGGGCGGCGGCGACCTGGACGCCAACGCGACGCTGCGGACCATGTACCAGAAAGCTCGAGACAACTCGGTGCCGCTGGACACCATCGAGCGGGCCATCAAGCGGGGCACTGGCGAGCTCGAGGGCGTGTCGTACGAGCAGGTCACCTATGAGGGCTACGCACCGGGCGGCGTGGCCATGTTCGTGGACGTGCTCACCGACAACCGCAACCGCACCGGCTCGGAGATCCGCAGCGTGTTCACCCGCGCCGGCGGATCGCTGGCCGAGCCGGGCGCGGTGGCGTGGCAGTTCGAGCGCAAGGGCGTGGTGGTGGTGCCGGCGGTGGAGCCGGTGCCCGACAGTGCCGCGGCCGGGGGCACGGTGCCCGACGAAGATGAGCTGATCCTGGTGGCGCTGGATGCCGGCGCAGAGGACGTCGAGCAGGAGGGCGAGACCTGGCGGGTCACCGCTGCTGCCGCCGACACGATGGCGGTGCGTGAGGCCATTGAGGCAGCGGGCATTGCGGTGACGTCGGCTGACCTGACCTATGCGCCTCAGAACCTGATCGAGTTGACCAGCGTGTCGGAGGCCAAGCAGGTCATGGCAGTGCTCGACGCGCTCGACGATCACGATGATGTGCAAGGCGTGTATGCCAACTTCGACATCAGCGATTCGCTGCTGGAGGCAATCGCCAGCTAGGGCGGAGCGGTGTCACGCATACCCGGCTCGGATGGTGCCAAGGGCTACGGTTCGTACTGATGTTCGTATTGGGGATCGACCCCGGATTGTCTCGCTGTGGGTACGGCGTGTTGGAGCAGATTCCTGGCTCCGGCACGCAGCGTTCCCGCAATGAAGCCGTGGCGCTGGGCGTCATACGCACCGATCCAGCAGAGCCGCACGCAGCGCGCCTGGCCACGCAGATGCACGAGCTGCAGGCACTCATCTCCGAATTCCAGCCCTCGGTGGTGGCCGTGGAGCGAGTCTTCTTCCAGGCAAACGCGCGCACGGCGATTGGCGTGGCGCAAGTAGCCGGCCTCGCGATGGCGGTTGCGGCCGCCGCCGGGTTGGAGGTGGTGGAGTACACACCGACCCAGGTCAAGCAGGCTGTTGCGGGCTGGGGCGGCGCCGACAAGGACCAGATGAAGCGCATGGTCGCCGAGCTGCTCGCGCTTCCGGGGCCGCCTGAACCGGCCGACGCCGCCGATGCGGCTGCGGTCGCGCTGTGCCACCTGTCCCAGGCGACCTGGGGCAGCGCGGCGCCGCACGCTCGGGCGCGCGTGCTGCAGCCCGCTTCTGGCGCAGCAACGTCCCCGCCGTGATCGGCTCAGTGCGCGGGCGCCTGCTCGACAAGGATCCCGGCGGCGAGCTGCTGGTCGAGGCCGGCGGGGTGGGTTACCGCGTCATCGTGGCGCCCTCAACGCTGGCCGGCGCCGGGCCGGTGGGCGACGAGTGCTTCGTGTATGTCCACCATCACGTGCGCGAGGACACCTCCGACCTGTATGGCTTCGTCGAGCTCGACGAGCGGCGCTGCTTCGAGGCGCTGCTCAGCGCGCACGGCGTGGGGCCTGCGCTGGCGCTTGCCGTGCTCTCGCACCTGCCGCCTGACGAGCTGCGGCGGGCCGTGGCCGCCGACGACGCCGCGGCGCTGGAGCTGGTGCCCGGCATCGGTGCCAAGACGTCCAAGCGGATGGTGCTTGACCTGAAGTCACGGCTCGGCGCGCCCGAGACTGCCGGCGCTGGTGCTGTGGCGGCAGCCGGCGACGGCGCCGGATCTGCAGTAGCGGAAGTGCGGGCCGCGCTGAGCCAGATGGGCTTCGCTCCGGCCGAGATACGCGACGCCATGGCCGCCGTCACGATCGAGGCAGCACGCGGCGGCGATGCCGATACCGGCGCGCTGCTCCGAGTGGCTCTGCAGGAGCTCGGTCCGCGATGAGCGCTGGGGGAGCCCGCAGCGAGGGTTACCGGCGCGACGACTCGGCGACGTCAGAACCGAGCCGCAGTGAGGTCACCGACCCGGCCCGCTCGTCGGCAGACGACGGCGATGCCGAAGCATCGCTGCGCCCGCGATCGCTGGAGGAATTCGTCGGCCAACCCGAGGTGCGAGAACACGTCGCCATCACGCTGCGGGCTGCGCTGGCCCGCGGGCAGTCGCCCGATCACCTGCTGTTCGCCGGCCCGCCGGGGCTCGGCAAGACCACGCTGGCCGGCATCATCGCCGCCGAGTTGAACGCAGCGCTGCATCTGACGTCGGGTCCGGCGGTGGAACGGGCCGGTGACCTCGCGGCAATCCTCACCAACTTGACCGACGGCGATGTGCTGTTCATCGACGAGATCCATCGCCTGCCCAAGGTGGTCGAGGAAGTGCTGTACCCGGCCATGGAGGATTTCGCCATCGACATCGTGCTGGGCAAGGGACCGGCTGCGCGCTCGATCAGATTCGAGTTGCCGCGGTTCACCCTGGTCGGCGCGACGACTCGCACCGGGCTGATCTCGGGACCGCTGCGGGACCGCTTCGGCTTGGTCGAGCGCCTCGACTACTACTCCACCGACGATCTCACGGCGATCGTGGCTCGTGCGGCCGGGATTCTGGGCGTGGACATCGATGCCGAAGGGGCCGCAGAGATCGCGTCACGCAGCCGGGGCACGCCGCGGATCGCCAACCGGCTGTTGCGCCGGGTGCGCGACTTCGCCGAGGTCCGCGCCAGCGGCACCGTCGACGTGGCGGTAGCGCAGGAAGGGCTCGCCGCATTCGGCGTCGACGAGCTCGGCCTCGACAAGGTCGACCGGGCGATTCTCGACGCTCTCGCTGTCACCCATGCCGGGCGACCGTTGGGGCTGTCCACGCTGGCGATCACCGTCGGCGAGCAGACCGAGACGGTCGAGGATGTGTACGAGCCCTTCCTGATCCAGCGCGGGCTGCTGCAGCGCACGCCGCGGGGCCGCATCGCCACCGCCGCGGCCTATGCGCATCTCGGCGTCGATGTGCCGCCCGCGGCGGAAAGCGCCAGCGGCGATGTCGACGCCACTGCCACTCTGTTCGATGCATCGGACCCCGCTGGAGCGCCGCAAGGCGCTTCACGGGCGGAGGACGTCCCGGTGCAGGTCGACGATGCGCCTTGGTGAGACCATCCGCCGCCATAGCCTCAGCGTGCGATGAGCGAGCCGCGGCTGCGGATGGACGAGTTCGACTATGAGCTGCCGCCATCGTCGATAGCGCATGTTCCGGCCGAGCCACGCGACTCGGCCCGGCTGCTGGTTGACCCAGGGCCGAGCCGAGCACCTGAGCACCGGCACGTCGCCGATCTTCCATCGCTGCTCGGCCCCGGGGATCTGCTGGTTGTCAACGAGACGCGGGTGATGCCTGCTCGCTTGCCCCTCCGCAAGCGCACCGGCGGGGCAGCCGAGGTGTTGCTGCTTGCCCCGCTGGCAGCGAAGCCTGGCTCGACTCCCCAGAACGCCGACCGCGACGACCATCGGCGCTGGGCGGCGCTGGTGCGACCTTCACGCCGGATTGCGGACGGGACTGTGCTGATCTCGGAGCGGGACCCGAGCGTGCGAGTGGTAGTGGGCGAGCGTCTGGACCGCCAGCGCCGAGCCGTGCGTGTGCTCATCGGCGAGACGCCGTTCACCGATGTGTCGCAAGCTCGCCTGCTCGAACGGGCGGGGGAGGCGCCGCTGCCGCCCTACATCGACCCGGACATAGCGCGAGGCGCCATCGCCGAACGCCTCGGCGTCGATGCCGCTGACAGCGACGCGGCTCGGGCGGCGCTGGCCGATCGATACCAGACCGTCTACGCCTGTTCGGAGGGCTCAGCGGCGGCGCCCACCGCGGGGCTTCACCTGACCGAGCGGGTGCTGGATGCGCTGCGCTCGAAGGGCCTCGGCATTGCGACGGTGGATCTCACTGTAGGCCTGGCCACATTCGCGCCCGTCACCGCGGAGCACGCCGACGAGCACGAGATGCACACCGAGCACTATCAGGTGTCCGCATCGACGCTCGCCGCCTGCGCTGCGGCCGAGCGCGTCGTCGCGGTGGGCACTACCACCGTGCGCGCTCTGGAGGCGGCGGCCCGCCAACGACAGGTCCGAAGGCAGGCAGCATGCGATGCCGGCACAACCGACGCTCCGGCGACGCCGACGAGCACAGGCGACGTGTGCGGGGCGACCGATCTGTTTCTGCGGCGGGGCGCTGAATTCCTGCTGGTGGATGCGATGCTCACCAACTTCCACCTGCCCCGATCATCCCTGCTGCTGCTAATCGACGCGTTCATCGGGCCGCGCTGGCGTGACCTGTACGCGACGGCGCTTGCGGAGGGCTATCGATTCCTGTCCTTCGGCGATGCGATGCTGCTCCGGCGGACACCGCCCTCATGAGGTCAGCGAGATGAGCGTTCCAGACAGCCCCCTGGTGTTCGAGCTGCTGGCGTCTGACGGCTCAGCTCGGCGCGGACAGGTCACGACGGCCCGCGGGACGTTCCAGACTCCGGTGTTCATGCCCGTGGGAACCCGCGGTGCGGTGATCCATCTCGATGCCACCGACTACGAGCAGCTCGGCCTCGAGGTCGTGCTGGCCAACACGTATCACCTGCTGGCTCGGCCCGGGATCGAGGTGGTGGAAGCGCTCGGCGGGCTTCACGGCTTCTCCGGCTGGGATGGCCACTTCCTCACCGATTCCGGCGGCTTCCAGATCATGTCGCTCGGCCGCCGTCCCGGCGGCGCAAATGAGCCCGGCCGCCGTCCCGGCGGCGCAAATGAATCCAGCGGTCGCGACAGTTCCGCTCAGGATGCGAAATCCAAGGTGGACGACGAAGGGGTGACCTTTCGCTCGACTTATGACGGCTCCCAGATGCGGCTGACACCCGAAGATGCCGTCGACGCGCAGCGCCGCCTCGGATCCGACATCCAGATGGCGCTCGACATCTGCCCCGAACTGCCCGCACCTCCCGACGAGGTGCGCGAAGCGACCGAACGCACCCACCTGTGGGCAGCCAGGGCGGCAGCCGCCATGGACGCTGCACGCCGGGACGGGATCGCCGGGGGGCAGGCATTGTTCGGCATCTGCCAGGGCGGCGTCGATCCCGGCCTCCGGCGCGGCAGCGCCGAGACGCTGGCGTCGATCGGTTTCGACGGATACGGCATCGGCGGGCTGTCGGTGGGCGAGTCCCGCAGCGAGATGGGCCCGGCTTTGCAGGCCGCAACCGACGTGCTGCCTGCCGATCGGCCTCGCTACCTCATGGGCGTGGGCGATCCGGCCCGCATTGTCGACGCGATCGCAGCCGGAGTGGACATGTTCGACTGCGTGCTGCCGAGCCGGCTCGGCCGTCACGGCACTGCGCTCACGCCCCAGGGTCGCATCAACATTCGCAATGCCCGGTTCGCCCGCGACGCCACACCGCTCGACACTCGCGAAGAACGCGCCGACGGTCGCCCCCGGCCCGGCGCTCGCTTCAGCCGCGGTTATCTCCGGCACCTCATGAGCGTGAACGAACCGACCGCCAGCCGCATCCTGACGCTGCACAACATCGCATTCCTCAACGACTTGGCAGCCGAAGCGCGCGCCGCCATCGAAGCCGGCGGCTTCGACAGGTTCCGAGAGCGGGTCGATGAAGTCTGGGGCTGAGCCGCTGCCGGCGGGGGAAGCCCGGTACGCTGACCCGCCGTGCCGGCCTCGGATCGGCAGCGCGCTGCACGCAGAACGCTGCGCTCGGAGGCCTTCCGCACTGCGCAATTTGCCGGCAGCCGCTCGTATTCCGCTGGGGTGACACCCGCCGCATCAAGGAGCACACCATGAACCTCGGGTCTGTCCTTTTCCTTGTCGTCATCATCGGCCTTATGTACTTCGTGATGATCCGACCGCAGCGCAGGCGAGCGGCCGAGCGCGCGGCGATGCTGCGCTCGGCAGATATCGGTGACGAGGTCGCCACAGTGGGCGGGGTCATCGGCAAGATCGTGGCGGTCGAGGAGCCCGGTGAGGTGGTCTGCATCGAGGTGGACAGCGACGTGGAGCTGCGAGTGCAGCGCCGCGCCATCGGCGAGATCCTGACGTCTGCTGGCGGCGGAGGCGCAGACGATCCGCCCGCATCGGACGGCGTCGACGAATCGGAATGACCCTGGTCGCAGCGCGCAGCGCAGGCATCGGCGCATTGGTTTGACGTGCGCCGCTCGCAGATCGTCTCGCTCCTTCTCGCGATCCTGATCGGATTCGGCTCGCTGGCGGGTGTGCTGGCCGCGGGCTGGGCGCCTGTGCTGGGCGTGCAGCTGCAGGGCGGTGTGGAGGTGCTGCTGCGGCCCACGGCCCCAGCCGACGACGAGCAGCTCGACCGTGCGATCGAGATCATCCGGTCGCGTGTCGATGCTCTCGGCGTGGCCGAGCCGGACATCACACGCCAGGGCGAGCAGGTTGTGGTGCAGCTGCCCGGCGTCAAGGACAAGCAGCGTGCTGTCGACTTGGTAGGGCAGACAGCGGAGCTGCGGTTCCGGCCCGTGCTGCTGACGTTCAACCCCTTCGACGAGGTGGACTTCAGTGGGGCGCAGCAGCTCGCGGAGGCGTACAACGGATCGCTCCATCCCGAGTCCGTCAACGAGTCGGCTTCCGAGGCTGATGGGGACGAGTTGGTCGGAGAGCAAGAGATGACTGCGCAGGAGCTGCTCGAGCTGATCGACCCGGAGGCAGCGGAAGAACTCGAAGCGGAGGCCGGAGATGCCGCCGCCGATGACACTTCAGAGACCGCCGACGTAGCCGATGAGGCTGAGGAAATCGATCCCTCCGACATCGGCCTTCAGCAGTTTCCCGAATTCACCGCTCCCGAGGATGATCTCGCCGACTGGGCAGTGCTGCTGCCGGGCCGCGGTGAGCCGGTGGGATACGTGCTCGGCCCGGCCGAGCTCACCGGCGAGGCGGTCGCCGAGGCAGCAGCAACGTTCAACAACGAGTGGGTCGTCAATGTCGATCTCACCGAGGAGGGCGCCGTCGGCTTCGACGAGATCGCAGCCCGCTACTTCGGGCAGCAGGTCGCGATCGTGCTCGATGGCGTCGTGGAGTCTGCGCCAGTCATCCGGGCCACCGAATTCGGAGGCACCGCAGTCATCTCGGGCACGTTCGACGAGGACGGGGCGCGCGACCTCGCTGTTGCGCTGCGCTTCGGTGCGCTGCCCGTGGAGTTCGAGCAGGACGATGTGCGCACGGTGTCGGCGACCCTCGGCGAGGGCACGCTGCGAGCGGGCGTGATTGCCGGCATCGTCGGTTTGATTCTCGTAGGCCTGTACATGCTGGTGTACTACCGGCTGCTCGGCATCGTGGCCGTGGCCAGCCTGGCCATCAGCGGGTCGGTCCTGTGGTCGCTCATCAGCTGGCTCGGCGAGAGCCGCGGCTTGGCGCTGACGCTGGCCGGCACCACCGGCATCATCGTGTCGATCGGCGTCCAGGTCGATTCGAACATCGTCTACTACGAGCGGATCAAGGAAGAGGTACGGCGCGGCCGGGCGGTGCGCTCGGCAGCCGACGCCAGCTTCAAGGGCGCCTTCATGACCATCGTGTGGGCCGATCTGGCGTCGCTCATCGGCGCGGGCGTGCTGTACCAGCTCACCAGCGGCACCGTGCGCGGCTTCGCTCTGTATCTCGGGTTGGCAACGCTGATCGACTTGGCAGTGTCGTATTTCTTCATGCGGCCACTGGTGGTGTTCATCGCCCGACGGCTGGTGAACGAGGAACCGCGGCGCCTCGGCGTGCTGCCGACAGCCGACGGCGATGTCGCCCAAGCGACGGTGCCGGCAGGAGGCACATCGTGATTGCAGCGCTGCGCACCTTCTACCGGGGCGAGAACGCCTGGGACATCCTGCGCCTGTCACGCAAGGTGCTCATCGGCTCGGCCATTGCTGTGCTCGTCTGCGTGGTGGCGCTGCTGGTGCGAGGCCTGAATCTCGGCATCGAGTTCGAAGGCGGTTCGGTGTGGGAGATACCGGTGCCTGAGCAAACTCAGGGCGCCGAAGCCGATGGCGCAGCAGCCGACGGTGCGACGACCGACGATGTCGCGTCGGCAGCCGCGGCAGCCGGCGTGCCCGATGCACGAGTGCAGTTCGTGGTGGTCACCGGGTCGCCTGACATCTTCCGTGTGCGCGGCGTGCTGGGACCCGATGCCGACAGCGCAGCGGTGGCTGGAGCGCTGGCCGATGCCGTCGGTGTCGACGTGGAGAGCCTGTCGTCGCGGCAGGTCAGCCCGTCGTTCGGCGACGAAGTCGCCGGCAAGGCGCGCCGGGCGCTCGTGGTGTTCTTCGTGCTGATCGCGCTGTACCTGTGGTTCCGCTTCGAATGGAAGATGTCGGTTGGCGCGCTGATTGCGGTGGGACACGACATCGTGCTGACCGTCGGCGCCTATGCGCTGTTCGGATTCGAAGTGACGCCGGCGACAGTGGTGGCCTTCCTGACGATCATGGGCTATTCGCTCTACGACACGATCGTCGTGTTCGACCGCGTGAAGTCCAACGAGCGGTCGTTGCCGGCGCGCAGCCACTTCACGTACCACGCGCTCGCGAACGTGTCGCTCAACCAGGTGCTGACGCGGTCGGTGAACACCTCGATCACCTCGGTGCTGCCGGTGCTGTCGCTGCTGGTGGTGGGCGCCGGATTCCTCGGCGCAGGCACCCTGGCCGAGTTCGCTACGGCGTTGCTGATCGGCCTGCTCGTCGGGTCGTACAGCTCGATCTTCGTGGCGATGCCCACGGTTGCGTGGCTGAAGGGCTACGAGCCCGGCTGGGCCGCCGCGCAGGCTGCGGCAGACGCCGCCGGCCGTCACGACTCGATGGAGGCTGCCACCCAGGCGCTCGCCGCCGAGAGCTACACCCGCAGCGCCCCGCCCCGCCCCCGCAAGAAGGGTCGCCGCCGCTAACGCTCTACTCGCCAGTGGTCCAGTACTGCTGCAGGCGCTCAATTGCCGATTCCACCGTCATATCGGCGAGCTGGTCGTCCGACAGGCCGACTCGTTGCTTGAGCAGGTACAGCACCTCAGTGGGGATCGAGTCCTCCGGAACGGTGGGCTGGCTTCGCGGGGGCAGGATGCCGTCGTTTACGCATTGCCAGAACTCCTGCTGGCTCACCTGGAGTTGATCCCGCAGGATGTGTAACCACAGTCCGCTGCCGTAGACCGTGCGGTCGGGTGGCCGGGAAATGCGGGTTCGCAACACGTTTCCCATCGGCAGTTCCAGTTCGTAGGTCTCGTGGTGGGTGTTGCTCTTCCCGGCGGCCGAACGCACGATCCGCCAGCGCTCAAGCTCGCAGAAGCGGCGATGGTCGTAGCGGCTTGCTGTCGGAAAGCTCACGCTCCGCCTCGGACCCAGCCGGCGAGATCCGCATCCGAACTCAGCGACACGAAGTGCACCAGCGGCCAGTGCCGAGCGTGGTTGGGAGCAAGTCTCAGTCGCTCGATCCAGTCATCGGCGTACTCCCTCAACGCTGTGACGAACTCCTCGGTTGCCTCGTCCAAGTCGGCGCCGTCGGCAGCGATGGGGGTGCCGGGCAGCAACACCGACCACCCGTTGGCTTCGGCGACCGCTTCGGGACGGCTGAGCCGAGGCGAGTTGGCCAAGAGCTCAGCCAACCGCGCCATATCCACCATCACGACGCGACGGCCATGACGCTCGACACCCACCGGCACGCCTAGGTCCGCTGTGTCGAGCACCTCCTTGAGCCGGTTGCGGGTGTCGGTATAGGAGAGAAACGTCATCGCAGTGCTCCGGAACTGGTATGCGACTCGCAGGATAGTAGGTAGACGTACGTAAAGTACTTGACGTACGTAACGACGGCATCACCATGGGCTACGGATCGCAGTGTGCGCAGTGCTGGTTGGCGCTCGACGCGCAGCTCAGCCAATGCTCCGGTGCCGACTTCGACTTCGCCCATCCGACGCCAGCTCAAAGGCGTGTCACTGCAAGTGCGGGGGAACTGGGATGCCGCGATCGAGCCGGCTGTGTCAACGGCATCCTGGCGGGGCACGGCAGAATGGGAGGGTGAGTCACTCCGCGTTCGGCCCGGTGCCGGCCGAGCGCCGCTGCGAGAAGCTTGGCTAGGGCCATGCCTGCGGTGTCGCGCGTGCTGCCGTGGCGGCGCATCGCGAACACGGTCGCGGCCGATATCTCGCCGGTGGTCGAGCGTTACCGCCAGCGCTGGCCGAAGCAGTCGCCCGAGCTGGTCATCCGTGCGTACGAGGCGGCCGCACATGCACACGAGGGCCAGCGACGCAAGACCGGCGAGGCGTACATCACCCATCCGGTCGCTGTGGCAGGCGTGGTTGCCGATCTCGGCCTCGACGACACGTCCATTGCCGCGGCGCTGCTGCACGACGCAGTGGAGGACACGAGCGTCGAGCTGGTCGCGCTGGCCGACGACTTCGGCCCCGAGGTCGCGGCCATCGTGGACGGGGTCACCAAGCTCGACCGGGTGCGCTTCGCCTCCAAGCAGGCACAGCAGGCCGCGACCCTGCGCAAGATGCTCGTGGCGATCGCGAACGACCCGCGTGTGCTGATGATCAAGCTGTCGGACCGGCTGCACAACATGCGCACGCTCGGGGCGCTCGGCGCTGCCAAGCAGGCCGACGTGGCCCGCGAGACGCTCGACATCTACGCCCCGCTCGCCAACCGGCTGGGCATGCAGCAGGTGCGTGACGAGCTGGAAGACCTTGCCTTCGCGGCGCTGTACCCGAAGCGCTACGCCGAGATCGACCGGATGCTCGCCGAGCGCACCCCCGAGCAGGAGCGCTACGTCGACCAAGTGCTGACCGAGGTGCGCGAGCAGCTGTCGCGGATGAAGATCGAGGCCACGGTGACCGGGCGCAAGAAGCACCACTGGAGCGTCTACGAGAAGATGGTCATCAAGAACCGCTCGTTCGACGAGATCTTCGACCTGGTGGGCATCCGGGTGGTGGTGCCGACGATCCGTGATGCGTACGCGGCGCTGGGCTCCATACACGCGACGTGGAAGCCGGTGACGGGCCGATTCAAGGACTACATCGCGATGCCCAAGTTCAACCTGTACCAGTCGCTGCACACCACGGTGGTCGGCCCGTCGGGCACGGCGGTGGAAGTGCAGATCCGCACTGACGAGATGCACCAGCGGGCCGAGTACGGCGTGGCGGCTCACTGGCGCTACAAGGCCGAGCGCAACGGCAACGGCAACAAGAGCAGCAGCAAGGGCGGCAAAGCGCAGCGCCAAGGCAGCAAAGCGGAGCGCCAAAGCAGCACAGTCGCCGAGGAGGACATGCCCTGGCTGAGTCGGCTGGTCGAGTGGCAGGCCGAGTCTGATGACCCGGCCGAGTTCATGCGCACCATCGCCAGCGACCTCGGTCACGGCGAGGTGTACGTGTTCACGCCCAAAGGCGACGTGGTCACGCTGCCGACCGGCGCTACGCCCATCGACTTCGCGTACGCCATCCACACCGACATCGGCGACACGCTCATCGGCGCCAAGATCGACGGCCGGCTCGTGCCGCTCGACCGGCAGCTGCGCTCGGGCGACACAGTGGAGGCGTTCACCTCCGACGATCCCGGGACGCGGCCGTCGCGCGACTGGCTGGAGATCGCCGTCACGCCGCGGGCCCGCTACAGCATCCGGCGCTGGTTCGCCCGTTCCGACCGGTCCGAGTGGGAAACGGCCGGTAGGGAAGCTGTCTCGGATGAGCTGCGTTCCGAGGGGCTCAAGGCATCGTTACTCATCGACGGCGACGAGATGCGCGCCGTGGCGGAGCAGTTCAGCCGGGCCGATCTCGACCAGCTCTTCGAAGCTGTCGGCAAGGGCGATGTGCGGCCTCACTCGGTGGCCAAGCGGCTTGTCAGCAATCTGCGCGGCGAGGGCGACGGGGTGCAGCTGCCAGCACGTCCGGCCCGGCAGCGGGGCTCGCGTCGCCGACGCTCAGCCGGTGTGCACGTCGACGGCCACGACGACGCGCTGGTGCGCTTGGCCCGTTGCTGCAGCCCGGTGCGCGGCGACGAGATCCTGGGATTCTCGACCAGCGGGCGCGGCATCTCGGTGCATCGAGCCGACTGCGCCAACGCGGGCGAGTTGGCCACTGCGTCGGGTGCCCGCCAAGTCGAGGTGGAGTGGGACGAGAGCTGGGCAGGCGAATTCGCCGCTGCGCTCGAGGTGCGCGGCCTCGACCGCAACCGGCTGCTGCTCGACGTGGTGCAGGTGGTGTCTGGCCGCCACGACCTGTCCATTGCGAGCTGTGACACGTTCGTGGGCGACGACCAGGTGGCGGTGATGCAGTTCGAGGTGGAGGTGGGCGATCCGATCCTGCTCGACCAGCTGCTGGCCGCCCTGCGCGAGGTGCCCGGCGTGTTCGACGCCTACCGCACCATCGAAGGCCTCGCCCGCACCGAGTACTGAGGCACCGAGTTCTGAAGCTCTGGTGCAGCTAGGACTGGCGGCGGCAGGGCCGTAGCCTGCGCTGGTCATGTCCGGTACGCCTCCGACGCCTGCGAGCCCTGCCGACAGCGGCGATGCGGCGGCCCCGAAGTCGTTCCGGACGCCGATCGGCACGCACGATCTCGCACCCCCGGAATCGGGCCGCTGGGTGGCGTTGTTGGGTGCCTTCATCGCCGCTGCCGATCGGGCCGGATTCGGATACTTGCAGACGCCGATCTTCGAGGACATCGGCGTCTTTGCGCGCATCGGCGAGGGCACCGACGTGGTTGGCAAGGAGATGTACGAGTTCCTCGACCGCAGCGACCGTCACCTGGCGCTTCGGCCCGAGTGCACGGCGTCGGTGTGCCGTGCCTTCGCCCAGCACCGCCCCGCCACGCCGTGGAAGGTGTGGTACCAGGGACCGTTCTTCCGCTACGAGGCGCCCCAGGCGGGCCGCTACCGCCAGTTCCACCAGATCGGGGCGGAGACGCTCGGCACCGACGATCCCGATGCCGATGTGGAGATCATCGCTCTCGCCGCCGAGTTCTTCGGCGCGATCGGGCTGCAGCGGGTGCCGCTGCTGGTGAACTCGATGGGCGACGCCGACACCCGCGCCGCATATGGCGAGGCGCTGAGCAGCTACCTGCAGCGCCGGGCCGACGATGTGGACCCGAAGGACCGGGACAAGATCGAGCGCCACCCGCTGCGCATCCTGGATTCCAAGCGCGAGGCCACGGCGGCAGTGGCAGCGGAAGCCCCCCGCATCACCGACTACCTCACTCAGGCGACGGCGGCCCACTTCGAGCGGGTGCGCGAGGGGCTGAACGCACTCGGTGTCTCTCACGAGGTCGATCACAAGCTCGTGCGCGGTCTCGACTACTACACCCGCACCACTTTCGAGTTCCGCGCGGCCAGCCTCGACACCGCACAGGACACGGTGTGCGGCGGCGGCCGTTACAACGGACTGGTGGAGGCGCTCGGCGGTCCGCCGACGCCCGGCATCGGTTTTGCGCTGGGCATCGAGCGCCTCCTGCTGGCCTGCGATGCCGAAGGCGTCTTCGACATACCGGCGCAGCGGGCAGAAGTGTGGGTGATCGACACCGCGGGCGGCGCCGCTGCACGCGATCTCACCCACGAGCTGCGCTCGGTGGGCATCCGGGCCGACCGGGCCTTCGACGACCGGTCGATGCGGGCGCAGATGCGCGCCGCGGATCGCTCCGGTGCCGAGGTAGCGCTCATCGTGGGCACCGACGAGGTCGACGCCGCCGCCGTCACGGTGCGACCGCTGCGACGCCCCGACGGCGGCGACGCCGGCATGCCGCAGCAGACCGTGCCGCGGGCCGAACTGCTCGGCACGCTGCAGCGAATCTTCGACGAGCTCAATGCGGAAGGTGGCACGTGATGGGCGACCGAATGCGAACCGATTACTGCGGGCGGCTGAGCCGCGCCGACATCGGCAGGGACGTCACCGTGTGCGGCTGGGTTTCCCGGCGCCGCGAGCATGGCGAGCACCTCGCCTTCGTCGACCTGCGCGACCGCACCGGCATCGTGCAGTGCGTCGTGGACCACGCTCACGATCTGCGCCCGGAGTACGTGCTGGCGGTGACCGGCACCGTGCGTGAGCGACCGGAAGACACCGCCAATCCCGACCTGGCCACCGGCGAGATCGAGATCGGTGATGCGACCGTCGAGGTGCTGTCGCGCTCGGAGCCGCCGCCGTTCCAGATCGACGGCCGCACCGAGGTCGACGAGATGCTGCGCATCCGCCATCGCTACCTCGACCTGCGCAACCCCCGCATGCACTCGAACCTGGTGAATCGGGCACGCGTGAACGCAGCGATCCGCCGCTCGATGGAAGCAGCGGAGTTCATCGAGGTCGAGACGCCGACGCTGGTGGCCTCGACACCTGAGGGCGCCCGCGACTTCGTGGTGCCCAGCCGCCTGCATCAGGGCCGCTTCTATGCGCTGCCCCAGAGTCCCCAGCTGTTCAAGCAGCTCTGCATGGTGGGCGGCATCGACCGCTACTACCAGATCGCCCGCTGCCTGCGAGACGAGGACCTGCGAGCCGACCGGCAGTTCGAGTTCACCCAGCTCGACCTCGAGATGAGCTTCGCCGGCGGCGCCGAAGTGCGGTCTGTGATCAGCGAGGCGGTGGCTGAAGCAGCCGAAGAGATCACCGGCGTGCGCCCCGCAGCGATGGGAGAGATCACCTGGCACCAGGCGATCGACCGCTACGGGTCGGACAAGCCCGACCTGCGTTTCGGGCTCGAGCTCATCGAGCTCACCGATCTGTTCGCCGAGACCGGCTTCAACGCGTTCAAGGCGCCTGCAGTGCGGGGCATCCGGGTGCCCGGCGGCGGCGACATCAGCCGCAACGCGGTCGACGATCTCACCAAGCAGTGTCAGCGCTGGGGCGCCAAGGGTCTCGTGTGGATGCGGGTGAGTGGCGGCGAGCCGCTGGCCGAGGGTGCCCGTAGCGCAGCCGGCGGCCGGCTGGCCGTCACCTCGCCGGTCGCGAAGTTCATGTCGGACGCCGAGATCGACGGTGTGCTCGAGCGCCTCGGCGCCGAGCCGGGCGACATGTGCTACCTGGTGGCCGACACCTGGCGCAGGGCCAGCGGCGTGCTCGGCCTGTTGCGGCTGGAGCTGGGCCGCCTGCCGGTGAACGAAGGGGGTTTGCACTTCCTGTGGGTGGTGGATTTCCCGCTGTTCGAGGATGTGAGCGCTGACGGTCTGCCGATCCCGGCGCATCACCCGTTCACGATGCCCCATGCCGATGATCTCGATGCTGTCGCGGCAGCTTCGGCACGCATGGCCTCGGGCGGCGGCTTCGACGCCGACACCCTGCTGGGCGTGCGCTCGCAGGCCTACGACCTCGTGCTGAACGGCTGGGAGCTTGGCTCGGGCAGCGTCCGGATCCACCGGGGCGACATCCAGCAGCAGGTCTTCGATCTGCTGGGCATCGAACCCGCCGCAGCGCAGGAGCGATTCGGGTTCCTGCTGGACGCCTTCCGGTTCGGCGCTCCTCCGCACGCCGGCTTTGCGTTCGGCATCGACCGCCTGGCGGCTCTGCTGTGCGGCGAGGAGAACATCCGCGAGGTCATCGCGTTTCCCAAGAGCCAGTCCGGCGCGGATCCGCTCACCAACGCCCCGAGCCACATCTCGGCCGACCAGCTGGAAGAGTTGGGGCTGACAGTCGTCGCCCGTGAGGGCGAGCAAGGTGACGTGGTCCAGGAAGAGGACGAATCATGAGCAGCAGCGATCTGGCCGCTGTGGTCGTGACTGTCTGCGTGGTGGTCGCGCTGGTGGCCCTGATCGCCGTGCTGACGCAGGCGTTCGCATTGATGCGGGAGTTCCGGCGCAAGCTTGAGGAGTTCGACGCCAAGGTCGGGCCGGCGCTGGGCCAGCTCGCCGACACCGCCGAGATGGCCCAGACCGAGATCGGCCGGCTGCGCGACCTGTTGAACATCGCGCAGAAGGTGGCCGGACTGGCCGAGACCGCCGGTGCGGCCACTGCCCGCGCCGCCGCGGCGCCTGTCGACAAAGTCAGGTCTGCATTTTCTGTCTTGAAGGACCGTATTGGCGACTCAGAGCGCGAGACTGCTGCGAGCAGCGAGACGGGGGAGCGCTGAGGTGTTCAAGCGGCTGAGGTGGCTGACATTGGGCGCGGGCCTGGGCGCCGGCGCGTCGTGGTGGCTCCAGCGACGGTTCCGCTCACTGTTGGACCGTTACGCACCGGTGCGAGGAACGGCCACGGCGCTGGGCACAGCACGCCAGATGCGCCGCGACCTGCGCAGCGCATGGCGCGACGGCAAGCGTCAGATGCACGATGCCGAGCAGCGGCTGCGCGACGAGCGGGATCGGCGCTGGGCCGAGCGCCGCCACCGCCGCGAAGCCGCCTGAATCGCCGAGGCCGCGAAAGCGCCCGGCGGCCACGGAGGCCGCGAAAACCCCTCGGTATCCTCTGGGGATGCGCGCTGGGGAACTGCGTGAGGCTTTCAACTCGTTCTGGGCCGAACGAGGCCACGAGGTTCGCTCCTCCGCCAGCCTGATCCCGCACGAGCCTTCGCTGCTGTTCACGGTGGCGGGCATGGTGCCGTTCATGCCGTATTTCCTCGGCGAGGAGGTGCCGCCGACGCGCCGCATGGTCACCATCCAGAAGTGCGTCCGTGCAGGCGGCAAGCACAACGATCTCGACGACATCGGCCGCACCAACCGCCACTTCACGTTCTTCGAGATGATGGGCAACTTCAGCTTCGGCGACTACTTCAAGGCCGAAGCCATCCCGTGGGCGTGGGAGTTCGTCACCGAGGTGCTCGGACTCGAGCGGGAGAAGCTGTGGGTGACGGTGCACGTCAGCGACGACGAAGCCGCCGAGATCTGGCAGACCTCCGTCGGCGTCCCGCCTGAGCGCATCCAGCGTCTCGACAAGGACAACTGGTGGGCCGCAGGCGATGTGGGGCCGTGCGGACCCTGCAGCGAGATCTTCTACGACCTCGGGCCCGAGCTCGGTGACGGCGGCGGACCGGCGCATGGCGGCGAGGACCGCTTCGTCGAGATCTGGAACCTGGTGTTCATGCAGTTCGCGGCCGACGGCAGCGGCGACATGACTCCGCTGGAAGCCCCTGGGATCGACACGGGTGCCGGCCTCGAGCGGATCCTGGCGGTGCTGCAGGGTGTGCCCGCCGCGTGGGACATCGACCTGTTCGCGCCGCTGCTGGCCGAGGCAGAGCGCATCTGCGGCAAGACCTACGGCGCCGATCCCGAGACCGATGTCTCGATGCGCATCTTCGCCGACCACGCCCGCACCACGGCGATGCTCATCTCCGACGGCGTGTTCCCGTCCAACGAAGACCGTGGCTACGTACTGCGCCGCATCATTCGCCGTGCGGTGCGTCATGCCTGGGTGCTCGGCGTCACCGATGTCGTGATGCCGCGGCTGGTCGAGATCGTGGTGGACGTGATGGGCGACCACTACACCGACCTGGTCAAGAACCGGCAGTTCATCGCCGATGTCGTGGCCCGCGAGGAGGAGCGTTTCCGCACCACTCTCGCCGCGGGCCAGAAGATCCTGGACGAAGCGACTTCTGGGCTTGACTCGACAGTGCTCGATTCGAACGTGCTCGACGGCGATGTCGCCTTCCTGCTTCACGACACGCACGGTTTCCCGGTGGAGGTGACCGAGGAGATCCTCACTGAACGCGGCCTGAGCCTCGACCGCAGCGGCTTCGAGGCCGCCATGGAACGCCAGCGCGAGCGAGCACGGGCCGGCCGGGCCGGCGGCCCGACTTTCGCGGACGAGCGCTACCGGGAGATCCTGGCGCAGTTCGGGCCCACAGACTTCGTGCGGGACGCACCGGCCGTGGCCGACGCCCGGGTGCTCGCCACCTTCGACGTGCCTCCCGGCGGCGGGCAGGACGGTGACGGCCCGAGCGACGATCTGGTCGAGGTGTTCCTCGACCGCACGCCGTTCTACGCCGAGAGCGGCGGGCAGATCGGCGACATCGGCACCATCACCGGTCCCGACGGCAGCATCGAGGTGCTCGACTGCACGTATGCACTCGCCGACCTGCATCGCCACATCGGGCGTGTCGTCGGCAACGGCGTCGAGGTCGGATCGCTGGCGACAGCGGCGATCGACGACGATCGCCGGGCGGCGATACGGCGCAACCACACCGGCACGCACATCCTGCACTGGGCGCTGCGGGAGGTTCTCGGCGACCACGTCAAGCAGGCGGGTTCGCTGGTGGCGCCCGATCGCCTGCGTTTCGACTTCAGCCACTACGAGGCGGTCAGCCGCGACCAGCTGCGCGAGATCGAGCGCGTTGCGAACGCCGAGATCATCGCCAATGGCCGCTGCCGCCACTACGAGACGTCGATGAGCCACGCGCAGGCCATCGGCGCCATCGCCTTCTTCGGCGACAAGTACGGCGACGTGGTGCGGGTGCTCGAAGCGGGCGAGCACTCCACGGAGCTGTGCGGCGGCACCCACGTGGCCGCGCTCGGCGACATCGGGCACCTGCGCATCGTGTCGGAAGCGAGCATCGGCTCGAACATGCGCCGCATCGAAGCGGTCACCGGCCTCGCGACTGTCGATCGTCTGGCCGACGCCGAAGACACGCTGGACTTGCTGGCCGAGATGCTGAATGCGCAGCCCGATGAGATCGCCTCAGCGGTGCAGCGGCGGCTGGACGAGACCAAGGAACTGCGCCGCCAGGTGCGAGACCTGCAGCGGTCCATGGCCGCGTCACGCGCCGACGAGCTGGCGGCCGGGGCCGATGACGGCGTCGTTGTCGCCGATCTGGGCGACCTCGAACGCGACTCACTGCGCGACTTGGCAGTGTCGGTGCGCGACCGCGCCGGCATCCGCGCCGTGGTGCTCGCCTCTGCGCCGGCTGCCGGGGGAGTGGCGCTGGTTGCCGCGGTGGATCCGGGCGGCGATCTGTCTGCGGGCGATCTGCTGCGCGACGCAGCCCGTACCGTCGGAGGCGGCTTCGGCGCCAAGGGCGACCCGCCGTTGGTCGTGGCCGGCGGCCGCAACCCTGACGGCATCGGCGACGCCCTGGCCCAGGCCCGAGCGGCGGCACTCGGGGAGTGAGCGGGGCGCCGGGCCCGATGATGCGGGCTGTCGGCGTGGATCTGGGCTCGGTGCGCATCGGCGTGGCCATCGCGCCGGCCGATGCTGCGGTGGCTGTGCCCTATGAGGTCCTCGAACGCAGCGGCGAGCGTGCCCGAGACCACGAAGCACTCGCAGGTATGGTCGCTGACGTGGGTGCGGAGGTGGTCGTGATCGGCCTGCCGACCTCGCTCGACGGCGGCGAAGGACCGGCTGCGGTGGGCGTGCGAGCCGAGGCCGGCGAGATAGCGGCGGCACTCGACGTGCCGGTGGTCTTGCACGACGAGCGCTACACGACCGTGAGCGCGGAGCGCATCCTTTCCGAGCAAGGCGTGCGCGGCCCCGCTCGCCGCAAGGTCATCGACAAGGTGGCGGCAGCGGTCATCCTGCAGTCGTGGCTCGACGCACGTGACTGACGTTCTCGACGAGCCATCGCCGCCGTCGCGCCGGCGCAAGCTGTCGGATCGGCTTGCCGGCGCGTTGGGAATCGGCGCAGGAGACACGCCGACCGAGGCCGAACCTGGAATCACCACGTCGCCGCAGCGGGCACGACCGGTCCGGCGCGCAGTGGCCCCGCGGCCCGAACAGCTACCGGCCAGCGGTGCGACAACGCCCCGGGCCGAAGGCCGTCGCGGGGTCGACTACGAAGTGGTCAGCACTCGGCGAGGTCCGGGCACGTGGGGAGCGTTGCTGTTTCTCGTGGTGCTCGGCCTCGTCGCGTGGATGGCGGGCAGCCGCGGCTACCGCTGGGTGAGCGAACAGCTCGACCCGCCCGGCGATCCCACCGGCGAGATCGTGCTGACGCTGCCGCCCGGATCGAGCACAGCGAGCATCTCCGACCTGCTCGGCGAGCACGGCGTGGTTCCCAGTTCGCGGGCTTATGAGTGGTACGTGAGATTACGGGGCGGTCCGGCGTTCCAGGCCGGGGAGTACACGTTCCAGGCCAACTCGTCGGTGTGGGAGACCATGGCAGTGCTCGAAGCCGGGCCGAGCCGCGTTGCCCAAGCCGCCCAGCAGCCGCTCACCATTCCCGAAGGCCTGACGGTGGCCCAGATGGCGGCGCTGCTCGACGAGGTGGAGGGGCTGAGCTTCAGCGGCAGGGACTTCCTCGAGGCCGTCCGGGCACGTCCGGTGCTCTCGCTGGTAGCGCCAGTGCCTCGCGTGCTGCCCGACGGGGTCATCGATCCGGCCGAGGGACAGCTCTTCGCCGACACCTACTTCTTCGACTCCCAGACGAGCGCCGAACAGCTCGTCGCGCTGATGGTCGACCGGCTCGACGCGGTGCTGACCGATCTGGGCTACGACGACGCCCCCCGGCGTGTGGGATTGACGCCGTATGAGGCGCTGATCGTGGCGAGCATGATCGAGCGGGAGGCCCAGCGGCCCGAGGACCGGGCCAGGGTGGCGCGGGTGATCTACAACCGGCTTGCTCGGGGCTGGTCGCTCGGCCTCGACGCCACCGTCGTCTATGTGGTGGGAACCCAGGAACTGACCGCAGATCTGCTGGCAGTCAACTCGCCATACAACACGCGGGTGCTCGTGGGGCTGCCGCCCACGCCGATCGCCACCCCGGGACGTGCGTCGCTCGAGGCCGCGCTGAACCCAACCGACGGGCCCTGGATGTACTTCGTGCTGACCTCTCCCGACGGCACGCTGTCGTTCTCGGTGACCGACGAGGAGTTCCAGCGGGACGAGGCGGTGTGCCAAGAACTGGGTTTGTGCGGCTGAAAAATCTCGGCACCCAGCACTGGTCGTTCACATAGTGTCGGAGCGTCGTCATGCCTCGCGACAAGTCGGGCGAGGAGAAGGGCCGATGATCGTTCCAACTGGCAGCACACGCGTGGCAGGAGTGATCGGCGATCCTGTGCGGCACTCGCTCAGCCCGGCGCTGCACAACGCCGCGTTCGCCGAGCTGGGCCTGGACTGGACGTACCTGGCGTTCGAGGTGCCCGCCGGCCAGGGCGCCGATGCCGTGGCCGCAATGCGGGTACTCGGCATCGACGGCCTGTCGGTGACCATGCCGCACAAGGACACCGTGGCCGCTGCGGTTGACGAGCTGTCGCCTGCGGCAGCGCTGCTCGGCGCCGTGAACTGCGTGCGCCGTGAGGGCGACCGGCTGATCGGAGAGAACACCGACGGCGCCGGTTTCTTGCGCTCGCTGCGTACGCAGGCAGCGGTCGACCCAGCAGGGCTGCGCACGGTCGTGCTGGGGGCCGGCGGCGCGGCGCGGGCGGTGATCGTTGCGCTGGCAGCCGATGGGGCGCTGGTGACGGTGGTGAACCGCTCGCCGGACGCGGCGGCACGGGCCGCAGCGTTGGGTGCGGCGGCGGGCGGTGCAGCAGCCGAGGCGTCGGGCGGGCCGTCAGGCTCGGCGATAGTCGGCGGCGCCAAGGCGGTGCGCGACGCCGACGTGGTGGTGAATGCCACACCGCTCGGCATGACTGACGGCGATCCGCTGCCGGTTGATCCGGCGCTGTTGAGCGACGGCCAGCTCGTGGTCGATCTCATCTACCGGCCTGAGCGGACATCGCTGCTCGAGGCGGCCGCCGAGGCCGGTGCGACGACGCTGAACGGCGTCGGCATGCTCCTGTATCAAGCCGCAGAGCAATTCACGATGTGGACCGGACACGACGCTCCGGTCGACGCGATGGCAGCAGCCGTCGGCCTCGACCTCGCCGGTTCGTAATCCGAGGGCTCCACCCAGCGTGCGGCCGTCATCCTCAGCGAGGGCTGCGTGATGATCGCCCAGGTGGGGCCGAGTCTCGTCGCCGGTGCGGTCGCCGGACTGGGCGGCGCTGCCGCGGGTGCCGCGGCGGTTCGCTGCGCGAAGCGCTGCTTCGACGTCCACCTGCAGCCTGCATTGACGATGGCGGCGTGCATGGCGTCAGGCGCGATGCTCGCGCTGCGAATCGGTGCCGACCCCTACCTCGCGCCGCTGCTGGCATTCGGCTGGACCGGCGTGCTCATCTCCGCAGTCGACCTGCGCACCCACCTGATACCCACGCGGCTGCTGCGCGCCTGCGCAGCCGTCGCGGTTCCGTTGGTGTGCATGGCTGCTGTGCTCGAAGGCGGCCTCGCAGGGCTCACGCGGGCATCAGCCGCGGCCGCCATCGGAGCGGCGCTCGGATGGGGGGCGATGCACGTCATCTGGCGAACTGCCCGGGGCGGGCTCGGCTACGGCGATGTGCGGCTCGGCGCCTACCTCGGTCTGCACCTGGGCCTCGGCGGGCTTTCTGCCGTGTGGGCAGGCCTGCTGGCGGGCTTCGCTATCGCCGCCGTGGTCGGCGCTGTCGGGGTAGTCGCGTTGGGCCGGAGCGCCGACCACCGGTTCGCCCTCGGACCGTCGCTGGTCGTCGGCGCTCTCGCCGCCGTTTGGTGGTTCCTGCCGCCGGGCATTGCCACCTGATCACGTCACAGTCCCGGTTGCTCGCTGCCTGCCAGAAATCCGCCGCGCGGTGAGACGTCCCGGCGGGGAGCCGGCTGGCATGCATCGGTACCCTCGCCCCTGATGTCGGGCACCATCCGCGTCGATGTTCCGCTGGGCGACCGCTCGTACCCCGTGCTGGTCGGCGCCGGCGCGCGTCACGAGCTCGCCGCGGTCCTGCGCGAGTCCAAGCAGACCTCCGGGGCGCAGCGTGCCGCGGTGGTCACCCAGCCGGGCATCGGCGTCGACGTCGATCCGGGCATCGGGTTCGAGAAATTCGAGATTCCCGACGGCGAACAGGCCAAGGAGATGGCCACCGTGGGCGAGCTGTGCAGCGGGTTCGCCCGCTTCGGCCTCACCCGCCGTGACGTCGTGGTGGGCGTCGGCGGAGGCGTGGTCACCGACGTAGCCGGATTTGCGGCAGCGGTGTACCACCGCGGCATTGCGGCGGTGCACGTTCCCACCACCCTGCTGGGCCAGATCGATGCCGCCGTTGGCGGCAAGACCGGTGTGAACCTGGCCGAGGGCAAGAACCTCGTCGGGGCGTTCTGGCAGCCCGCAGCAGTGCTGTGCGATACCGAGGTGCTCGACACGCTGCCCCAGCGCGAGCTGCGCGCCGGCTACGGCGAGCTGGCCAAGTACCACTTCATCGGCTGCACACCGCAGGCTGCGCGTCTCGTCGGCTCCCACCCGTCGCTCGCGCAGCGCTTGGCCGGCGGCGAACCGCTCAGCTCGCTCGTAGGGGCAGAGCTGGTAGCCGCGTGCGTCGCCGTCAAGGCCGAAGTGGTGGCTTCCGACGAGACCGAGAGCGGTCGCCGGGCGCTGCTGAACTACGGGCACACCCTGGGGCATGCGCTCGAGATCGCCGGGCGTTTCGACCTGCGTCATGGCGAGGCGGTGGCCATTGGGCTGCGGTACGCGGCAGTGGTCGCTCGCCTGCTCGGACGTATCGACGACGATCGTGTCGCTGAGCACGAGCGGGTGCTCGACGCCTACGGGCTCGATGCGAGCCTGCCCGCCGACATCGATCACGACGAGATCATTGAGCTGTTCGGCCGCGACAAGAAGGCTGCCGGAGGCATCACGTTCGTGCTCGACGGTCCCGACGGCCTCGAAGTGGTGCCCGGCATCGATCCGGGCGTGCTGCGCAGCGCGCTCGAGCGGATGTGAGTGCAGTCATGCCTCGCCACGTCGTGCTGCTGCTGTCGGGCCCGAACCTGAACCTGCTGGGCACCCGCCAACCCGAGATCTACGGCACCGACACGCTGCTCGATCACGTTCGCGCCGCCCGTCGGGCCGCAACCGAGCGCGGCTGGGACCTCGAGCACCGCCAGAGCAACCACGAAGGCGACCTGGTCGATGCAGTGCACGCGGGCATCGGCCGGGTGGAGGCGATCGTGGTGAACCCCGGCGCCCTCACCCACTACGGCTGGTCACTGCACGACGCGCTGGCCGCATTCGAGGGCCCGATCGTGGAGCTGCACCTGTCCGAGCCCCGCGAGCGCGAGCCGTGGCGGCACACCTCGGTGGTGGAGCCGCTCGCGACCGCCCGGGTGGCGGGGGAGGGCGGCGCCGGCTACCCACGGGCAGTCGCACTGGCCATCGATGCGGCGGTCGCCGCCGCCGACACACCCGACACCGGCGACGAAGCTGAACGGCCATCGTGACGCCCTGTCGTGACGGCGGTCCGTGCTTGTACCGTCCCGCTGCGAACCTGCAAGCAGCCAGGCTGACCGCGAGGCGTTGACATGGCCATCTCCACCGCCGACTTCCGCAACGGCATGACGCTCGATCTCGCCGACGGGCTGTTCCAGCTCACCGAGTTCCAGCACGTCAAGCCGGGCAAGGGCGGCGCGTTCGTCCGCACCACGCTGAAGAACGTCCGCACCGGCGCCACGCTGGAGCGCACGTTCCGGGCGGGCGAGCGCATGGAGCGCGCGGTCATCGACCAGCGCGACATGCAGTACCTGTACGCCGACGGCGACTCGCTGGTGTTCATGGATACCGACACCTACGAGCAGCTCCCGGTCAGCCGCACGGCGGCCGGCAGCGCCACGAACTTCCTGGTGGAGGGCGAGATGGCCACGGTGGTGCGCTACGGCGACGAGGTGCTGGGCGTGGAGCTGCCCGCATCGGTGGTGCTGGAGGTGGCCGACACCGACCCCGGCGTGCAGGGCGACCGGGTGTCGGGCGCGCGCAAGCCGGCCACGATGTCCACCGGGCTGGCGGTGCAGGTGCCGCTGTTCATCGAGACCGGCGAGCGACTGAAGGTGGACACCCGCAGCGGCGACTACATCGAGCGGGCCCGCGGCTGACGCCGCAGGGTGGCCGATACGGGCTCGAGCCCACTGCCATGAGCCGCCCGAGCGATCCATTCGCCGCTCCCGACGAGCCGACTCGCCGCCGCGAAGCGCGCCAGCGCTCGGTGGAGCTTCTGTATGAGGCCGAGATGAAGTCGTGCGAGCTGGCCGATGTGCTTGCCGAGCAGGTCAGCGATGTCGACCCGTTCGCGCTCGAGCTGGCCACCGGCGTCGCCGCCCAGCGCGAGGCGCTGACCCAGCGGCTCGCCGAGCTGCTCAACGTGGGCTGGACGCCCGAGCGCCTCGGTGCGTGCGACCGGCTGATCCTGCTGCAAGGCCTCTTCGAGCTCGAACGAGGGGCGGCCCCCGCGGCGGTGGTGATCAACGAAGCCGTCGAGCTGGCACACCAGCTGGGCGCCACCGATCGCAGCGGCGCCTTGGTGAACGGCGTTCTGGCGGCCGCCGACGGCCGGTGACGAACACCACGAGGACGATCGCCTCGACAGCGGCCGGATCGTGACGGTCACCGCATGAGCGAAGAGGGCGGTCCGCGGCCGCGACGGATCGCCGAACGCGAACTCGTCTTCCTGCTGGGCGCCATCAGCGCCACGACGGCGCTGGGCATCGACATGGCGCTGCCCGCCTTCGGCGACATCCGGCTGGGTCTGGGTCTTGCCGCCGATTCGCCCCGGGTCGCGCTCACCGTCACGCTGTATTTCTTCGGCCTGGCCGGCGCGCAGATGTTCTATGGCCCCTTCACCGATCGCTTCGGCCGCAAGCCGGTGCTCTACGCCGGCCTGGCCCTCTACACCCTCGGCGCGCTGGGGTCGGCATTGGCGCCCTCGTTCGGCGTCCTGATTGCCAGCCGGCTGGTCTGGGGCATCGGCGCTGCGGGGCCGCGCGCGCTGTCGCTGGCCATCGGCCGCGACCTGTACGAAGGCGACCGGCTGGGCCGCGTGCTGACGGCCGTCATGGCGGTATTCATGGTGGTGCCCGCCATTGCACCGCTGGGGGGCCAGGCGGTGCTGGCCCTCGGTTCGTGGCGCTGGGTGATGGCCGCCCCGATGGCGCTGACCGTGGTGCTGGCGCTCTGGATCATCCGGCTCCCCGAATCTCTCCCGCCCGAGCGTCGCCGCCCCCTCACGCTCGGCCGCACCCGTGAGGCCATCGCCGCGGTGTTCGCCAACAAGCTCACCATCGGCTCGGCGCTGGCCGTCATGTTCGACATGGGCGCGTTCTTCTCGTTCCTGGGGAGCAGCCAGCTCCTGTTCGACGACGTGTACGGCCGGGGCGACGTGTTCGCCTACTACTTCGCCGCGATGAGCGTGTTCATGGGATTGGTGGTGTTCACCGGCAGCCGGCTGGTGACACAGATCGGTGCCGATCGGATGATCGTGACGCTGATGCCGACCGCCGTGGCGCTGTCGTGTGCTCTCGCACTGTGGTCGTGGCAGGCCGGCGGCCGGCCGTGGTTCTTCGGCTGGTTCGCGGTCATTGTGGTGATCAATGCCCTGCGCACATTCGTCAACCCGCTGATCCAGGCCCAGGCCATGGGGCCCATGGGCGAGCTGGCGGGCACCGCCTCGGCGGTGATCGGCACGATCTCGATGGGCGGAGGCGCAGTGCTCGCCATGCTCATCGACCGCATGATCGCCGGCTCGGTGACCCCGCTGGTCACCGCATACGCCGGCTACGGAGCGATCAGCCTGGCGTTCGCCCTGTGGGCCCGACGGCACCGGCTGTCTTCATTCGCCGCCGGCGCCTGAAGCCGGCGGCTGTCGCCGCGCCTGCGGTCGGCAGCGGCGAGGACAAGACATCGCGCTCGCAGGAAGTGCGAGACAGCCGCAATTTGCCTGCTTGTATCACGTATCTTGAAAATCATTGGAATGAGGTGAAACAACGCGCTTAGAACTCGCATCGAATCTTCGCGGCAATCCCGACCGAACGAGATGACCGCAAAGACGACCTCGGACTACGAGATCGAGGAGTTGAGCGATGGCGAATCAAGAGTGCGGCAGGGGGACAGCGCTGGCTCTGCTGGTGGTGCTCGTCGGGGCGCTCACGGTGGCCTGCAGCGGCGATGGCGGTGAGCCGGTCGACCTCGGCCCGTCGATCACCGCCGAGCCCGGCGACGCCGCGATCGACGATGCCCGCAGCATCTCCGAACAGCAGGCTTCGGCGCTGGGCGGTCGACCCGCCGACGAGGCCCGGCCGATCGTGGCGGGCAACGGCCAGTTCCCGACCGCCACCGAGCACCACTCGACATTGGAGCTTCCGACGGCAGTCCAGATCGGCAGCGGTCGGATCTGGGTCCCGTGGCCGCCATACCCGGAGCTGGATCCCGCTCGACAAGAGCCCGGCCAGCCGGCGGTGGCTGGCTCGCGATCTGAGCTGCTGGGCGACGTCGGACAAGGTCAGAGCTATGTCGTCGCTCAGCGAGCGCAGTGGGCGGCGATGCCGCCCTACCTGCCAGAAGCCCGGGCAGCGCTTGCCGACAGCACCCGGCTGGCACATCGGCGCGGGGGAACCCCCAGGGCATGGGAGCTGGTGGTCGACCCTGCGGGACTCGGCTACGAGACCCGCCTCAGCGCGGATCGCAGTGGCGTCTATGACCACGTGGCGCTCTGCCCACCCCATCCGACAGCCGAAGCGCTCGGCGTGGACCCTGGCCGCACCGGTGCGGAGAGGGATCGGGCAGCTGCCGTCATTGAAGCGTTCATCACCGGGATGCGCTCGCCCGGGGGCCGCCCGATGCACTCATGGGGCACGACGGTCAACGACATCGCCAAGCTGTTGGTGTACAGCCCCGGTGAGCCGATGGAGCTGGCACTCGGCGGCCACAGCCTGGCCGACGCTGGGTTCTTCCCCGGCGACTGGTCGACGCAAGCCAAGCGGTGGCTGACGCTGCGGGCAGCACAGGGCGCGGTGACCGACTCGTTGGTGGGCCACGCCGTCGTGGGCATCGGGCCCGAGACGCTGTGGGAGGCGTGCAGCGACCTGGCCACGATCATCCCCGGCATTTACACCGAGTCGCATCGCACCCGCCAGCTCGAATCGCTGTGGGCACGAGGCCTCCGGCTGAGCTTCACTGCTCCGCCCGTCGAGCGGGCCTGGGTGGCCGATCTCAGCGCCGCGGGACACGCACTGGCGGTGATCTGCCATCCGCCCGGGCAGTCCTTCCTGGTGGATGCGTCGACGGGTGAGCGCCTCGATGCCGGCACCGATCATCTGGCGCAGGTCGAGGCCATGTGGCTCACCTGGTCCCGGCTCAGCTACCGGGTGCTGCGCAATGCCCTGTTCGAGGGCGACTGCGACAGCGATGCCTTTGCCCAGGCAGCGCAGTGGCTGCAGAACGAGAAGGACACTGAGGCCGCCGCCATCGACTGGAGCGAACCCCGTGCATGGGGCTCGGGCGTGCGCAACCAGTGGATCGCCGTTCGTGAATGGGTGGACGTGCCCCAGCAGGAGGCGTGGCGGGCTCACCGGGATCACGACTGGCACTTGGAGTTCTGGTGCGCCACGGGCATCCCCGTCGGCGTATTGGTCGACAGGGAGCTGGTTCGTCCCTCGCTGCAGGACCGGTGCACGCCGGCTCAGTGGGACGCGCTGTCACAGGCAGCGGCAAGCGCGCCGGTCGTCGGCTGGGAGCTGTCCGCCACCCAGTGGGCGCCTGGCGTGAGCTGGCACGAGCGCATGTACCTCTCGCCATTCAAGTCCCTCGAGCAGATTCTCGGTTGCACACCGCACACCGACATGATCGCCGAGACGCTGCGGCGTCAGACCGGGCTGCCGGCAGAGCGACGGCCAAAGAAGCCGTGGCCGCCAGAGTCGCTGCCTCGGACTGCAGACGGGCATGCCTACCCGCGCCCGATGCCGCCGTGTCTCGGGGCCAGCTGGCCGCCGTCGTCAGACCGCTACTGGTGGCCGCAGGCCGAACCGCTGGCTGAGCTGTCGCTGGCGGGCGTCGCGTCGTGAGCACCACGAGTCGCCCCAGAGCCCGTGCTGCGTCGTGGACGCCGGCCGTCATTGGGGCTGTGCTCTCGCTCGCCGCGTTGGCGGCACGCGGCGATGCAGCAGCGGCGCAGACGTCGGCGGCGCCGGTGCTGAGCTGCGAAGCAGGCATGGCGCTCGACAGCGCGAGCGGGACATGTCTCACGGAGCGCACCGAGACCGTGCTTCGCCCGTCGAGTTGTAGGGGCGGATCCACCCAGGTTCCCGGCCAGTACGGCGGCCATGAGTGTCAGAGGAAGGTGACCACGAGAGTGGACACCGGCCGTACCCAGCAGGTGTACAGCCACACCACCTATGACGACGTGTGGATATCGACGGGCACCAAGACGGTCCAGACCGGAACGAACCGCGTCTGGACGCCGCCGCGAACGCAGATCGAGCCGCTCGTGCCGCCGCTGCGAGTGCAGACCGGCACCACCCGGCGTTGCGACTTCGATCCCATCTCGGGCCAGCAGTACAACTGCCGCAACGTGCCGGTGTACGGCTACCAGACCACCCACACGGTCACCATTCCCGGCTACTGGAGCGAGACACCTGTCTACTCCGAGGTCGAGACCGGCTACTGGGACCGGGTGCCCACCATCCACTACACCACGGTGCCGGTCTACGAAACCGTGACGGAGTGGGTGACCACGCCCGCATCGCCCGGTCCGTGCCCGTCGGGCTGGCAGTCTGCCGGGAGCCAGTGCTCGCGCACCGTTCTCGGCCAGCCGTCTGCTGCGCCCGCGCAGAGCTGCCCGTCGGGTTCGGTGCCCCGTTACGGCGATGCGCTGGGCGGCACCGGTCCATCGGTGCTGACATGCCAGTCGTCAGCGCCGGGCTCGAACCCGGACACCGGCACCGAGCAGGAAGACAGCGGCGGCCCCAGCGACAGCGCTGACGGCAGGGCGCGGCCATTGCACCACTTGGCTGGCGAGAGCGACGAGCGGCTTGCCGAGTTGGGCATTCATCGCTGCGCAGACGGGCTGCTGTCGTATGTGCCGTGCGACGAGCTGCCGGGCCGCACCTGGGACAGCGATCCCGATGTCTGCGAGGGCATCGAGGGCACGACATACCGCTCTGATCACGGCGGGAGCTGTGTCACCGAGAGCGACCTGCTGAACAAGTGCACGACGCCCGGCGACTGCGAGGAAACCACCATCCGCACCTACTGCCCGGCGATCGGGGAGCTGGCGAACACGCAGATACAGGAGCATGCACACCCTCATCGCGGCGCGGAGACCTACCGGGTGTGCATCTTCGACTGCTCGAGCTTCGGAACCTTGCCGCGGTACGTGCAAACACGCATCAACGGTTCCTACGACTACGCATGCCTGCCTTCGCCCGAAAAGGACCCGCCGCCGACGACTGCCACGACAACGACCACCACCGAGCCTGACGGTGGCTCCGATGACGACGCAAAGGATGATTCAAACGACGATGATGGTGACGGCGACGGTCCCGACAGTCGACCCGACACCACGACCGTTGTCACGCAGCCCACCACGACCACCGCTGCCCCCGGCCCGCTGTGTCCGGCAGTGCCGCCGCTGCCGCTGAGTGCTGCCGATGCGGCTGCGCTGGCGTGGGAATCGCACGTGCGCTCAGCGAGCGTGGCCGCATCTCGCCAGGGCGATATGCCCGGTGGGGGTCGGCACTTGCAGGTGGCCCCCGGTCGCGGCTGGATGCGCGCCCACCGCACCGTGCAGATCAGCGACGCGGACTGCGCGTGGATTGCGGCGCAGATGCGTACTGCCTGGTCGGAACTGCGGCCGTGGATCGCGGCCGAGCGACGGATTATCGAAGCCGAGACCGGCGCCGGGCACCTCGTCGGCCGGTGGGATGCGCTGAGCGCTGATCAGCAGCAGCTCCTGCGCCAGTGGCACCGACCTGGTGTGGCGCCTGCGGAGGTGACGTGCGCAGTCGCAGATGCCGCGGGGCCCGCAGCAGCGGGAAGCTGCGGATGGCTCTTCAGCCACCCTGCGGCATACGCCTGGCGCTTCGAGGTGTGCTTCGAAGCGGTGCCGGCGGCGGGACGGGATCCCGGGAAAGCCAGCGCCAATGGGGACGGGCCGCCCGCGAACGACGACTGCTGGGTCACGCTGGCCTCAGGGGCAAGCTGGATCCGGCCAGTGAGCGAGTATGCGGACGGCCGGGTCACCGTCACACAGAGCGGGGCGCGGCCGTGATGCCGCCGGCTCGCCCCGGCTTCGGACCCGAAGAGCGGGCACCGGCCCCGTCCGGCGTGACGATCGAACCGTGGCGGGTCGGCGTCTCAGCAGTGATCGTGGTTGTTGTCGTGGCGGCGATCTGGCTGTGGGGTCGCCCGCATCAGGAGTCGCCGCAGGCGCTCGTGGCGGTGACATCGGAGGCGTGGCTCGCAG
Organism: Acidimicrobiia bacterium; assembly: GCA_022820505.1. Lineage (GTDB taxonomy): Bacteria > Actinomycetota > Acidimicrobiia > Acidimicrobiales > Poriferisodalaceae > Poriferisodalis. The sequence continues at coordinate 44,127 of JAJEFK010000034.1, forward strand.
GCCAGCCGCCGGGAGCTTTTGACGCGGCGGAGATCCCGCAGGATCTCGCTGGCCGGTTTGCCGATCCTGAAGCCATAACGGGCAGCATCGTGGCCTTCGATGTGCCCGCCGGGACGTTCGTCACGCCGGCCCTGCTGGGTCCGCCCGAAGCTGCTGCTGGCGCGACCACCGTCATGCGCTTGAGCGCGGACACCTCCGCGTGGCCAGCACCGGGCCCTCGAGCCGGCAGCCGCGCGGTGGTGGCCGGCGTGCTGGGCGGCTGTGCACTCGACGTGACCACCTTGGCAGGCGGCGCGGAGGGGAGCATTGTGGTTCACGTCGATGCGGTCGGCGCTGCGCGTTACGCCCGTGCCTCCGAGCTCGACGGCCTGGTGGTGTGGCCGGCGCCGCCCGCAGGCTGGCCCCAGTGCCGACCGGTGAGCAGTGCTGGAACGGTTCCGTCGACGTTCGGCAGCAATGTGCCGCCGGGATCCGGCAACGAAGCGCCGTCGCCGCTCGCGGATTCGGCAGGAGGCTGAGCAGTGTTGCTCGCGCTGTGCGACGACGCCGTGGACCCCGCGACGCGCGACTGGGTGCGCGACGCAATGCGGGCTGGCTTGTCCGCCGTCGCGGGCCAGGTCTGGTTCGCCGCCGATGTGGCGTCGATGCCGCGCCCGGACGAGGGGGGCGAGCCGTACGTGGTGTGGCTGACCAGCGATATGGAGCCTGATGCCATCGCGGCCGCGACGGCTGCGTCCGCCGAGGTGGTGCTGCTGCTCGGTGTGACCGCTGCTCGTGCCGCAACCCGTCCAGCCGGCGATCCGCACGCTGCGCAGGCGTGGCACGCCGCGGCCTCGGGCGGCGCACCACGCACCGCAGTGTGGCTGCCGACCGCAGACGGCGGGCGCGGTGATCCAACCGGCGAGCTGTCGGCTGCGCTGGATGCGAACCGGGTGGTGCGCATCAAGCGGGTGGGATCCCGCAGCGCGTACCGCCAGCTCCATCGGCTCGGGCGCTCGCTGGCGTCGTCCGCGTGCGCCCCGCAGCGACTCGACCGCACCGACGGCGCGGTGCGGCGACGAACCGCGGCGCGCGCCGCCACCGACGCGCTCTCCGAGCTGCTCGACGAGCCCGACATCGAGGAATTCCAGATACGCGGCGGGGAGTCGATGCTGGCGCAGTACGCGGACGGCCGGGTGGAGCGACGGTCGTCACCGTTCGCCGCTGACGACGATCTCATCGAGGCGGTGCGATTCCTGGCGAGTTATTCCGGCGATCGACCCCAGCGCTTCGACGAGCTGGACCCCCGGCTGGATGTGCGCGTCGGCGACCGCTGGCGCCTGCACGCCGAGGCGTTCGTGACGAGCCCGCCCAACGTCGTGCTCCGCTCGAACATGGCCGGCCGGATGCGTCTCGACGATCTCGGTATCGCTTCGAACGAGCTCGGCAGCGTGCTGATCGAGGCCATTGCCGGGAGGGTGCGGGCCAACGTGGTGGTCGCGGCGGCGATGGGCGGCGGCAAGACCACGCTGTGCCAGGCACTGCTCGCGGCGGTGCCTGACCACGAGCGCATCGACACCATCGAGGACACACCGGAGCTGCGCCTGGCGGAGTACGGCATTCATCCCAACACCTATGAGCGGCTGACCCGCGATGCGAATCAGGACGGGCACGGGCGTCATTCGATGGCCGACCACATCCGCGATGCCAAGCGGGCGAACGCCGCCAAGCTCGTGGTAGGGGAGATCCGCGGCGAGGGCTGCGAGGCGCTGCTGGACGCCATGTCCTCGGGCTTGGACGGGTGTCTGGTCACGCTCCACTCGCAGCCGGGCAAGGGCGTGCTCGAGAAGCTCGTGGCGTATGCCTGCTCCGAGGGAGCAGAGCCCGACTACGCGCGCCGTCAGATCGCCGCTGCAGTTGACCTGTGCGTCTGGATGGGTCGCAATGACGCCGGTGAACGGGTCGTCGTTGACGTCACGCAGCTCACCGGCATCGACGATGTCACCGGGGTCATCTCGACGACCTGCCTGTGGGCGCTGCGGCCGGGCGACCGGTGGGCGACTCCGGCCGGACGGCCCGCTGGCCGCATGGCGGAGGTGTACGTGTCCGCTGGTCTCCCCGCAGCAGGTGGCGACGCCGACCTGCCGAACGAGTATTCGCACATCGTGGATGTCCCGCTGATGCCGAACCCCGGCCGGGCAGTGCCGCCGGTCGAGCCGTCGGATCCGCAGGCGGAACCTCCGCAACCAGCGGAATCGCTCTCGGGCCCGCCCGCGCCTCACAGCGAGCTGTCGCGCGGCGCGCTGTGGGATCCCGGTCCGCTCATCCCCATCGACGATCCGCCGCCGTACGAGCCGCTCGTTGCCGAGGAGAAAGCGTGCTGAGGTTCGCGGCGCTGGGCGCGGCTGGCTGTGCAACCGCGCTGTGGACGCTGTTCAGCGCTGGCCGGAGGGCCCGCTCGCGCAGCGATGAGTCGCTCCGCTGGCCCCTGCTTGTGACCGGCGCTGCGGCATTCGTCGCCGGGCTGGCGTACGGGCCGACGGCGGCTGGGCTAACAGGCGCCGTGGTCGGCATTGGTGCCTGGTGCGCGGCGTGCATCGTCCGCAGCCGCCAACGTGTCGATGCGGCAGAGTCGGTGGCTCAGTTCGCGTCGATTCTTGCGAACCAAGCTCAGGTTTCGCGCACGGTGGTGGATGCACTCGAGACCTCAGCACCGCTGGCCACCGGGCCGGTGGCCCAGACAGCGGCCAAGCTCGTCGACGAATGTCGCAGTGTGGGCGTGGAAGCTGCAGCGCAGCAGTTCGCGACCGGCGCCGACGGCGCGGTGGCCGCCTGGCTGGCCGACGTGGTGGCAGTGGCCGCAGCGAGCGGCGGCCAGTGGGTGCCGATCCTGGGCGTGCTGGAAACCGAGGCCGCGGAGGCCGCCTCGACCGCACGCCACTTCCACCGTCACGTCGCCGCCAACCTGCCCCAACTAGGGCTCGCGGCCGCCCTCGGCGCGGCAGTCGCCCTCGGCAGCGCGCTGGTCAGCCCCGAGGCATGGGCGTGGCTGTCGGGACCACAGGGGCAACGCATCGGGCTTGCAGCCACGGTGATCGGCGTCGCCGTGAGCGCGCGCCCGCTTGCGTCGGCCTGGGAGATGCTGAGGTGACGGTGCCGTGCAGCCGCCGGGTGCTGCCGGCCCGGGAGATGCTTCGATGAGCGTGCTGTGGCCACCGGCCGGCGCACTCGGCATGTGGCTGATGGCCGGCACGGGTGCGTGCGCTGCGATCCACCTGCTGGCGTCGAGCGAGCGTCGTCGCCGCGACCGCCGTCGGCTGAGCGCATTGGGCTGGAGCCCGGCGCGGCTAACCAGCCTGACCGTGATCGTGGCAGTCTGCACGATCGGTGTCGGCTTCGTTGCCGCAGGTCGGCTGTCGGGCAGCGAGGGAAGCTCGCCCACCACCGCGCTGGCGTGGTCGCTGCTGGCCGCCGTAGTGGCGGCGTGGGCAGTGCCGGGACTCATGGCTGGTGCCGTGCTGGCCGGTCACCGGCACCGCGTCGATGACGCCGTGCTGCTGTGGCTGCGCCGCATACGACTCTTCGTGGCGGCAGGGCATCCGATCAGCGTGGCGGTGCTCGACGCGGCCGAGCGCGTCACCGATCCCGCCTTCGCGCCTGCGGCCGGCGCGGTCAATGCCGCAGTGCTCGGCGGGCGCGATCCGCTCGCCGCCGTAGCGGCACAGCTGGCCGACTCGCCGACGGCGTCGCTGCTGCGCACGGTGGACGCTGCCGAGCGATCCGGAGCTGCCGCCTCGCAGTTGCTCGACCGCGTCCTCGACCGTGTCGTGCGTGCCATGGACGACCGTCGTCGCGAGTCCATCGACCGTCTCGGCCGCTCGGTTGGGGCAGCCGCCTCGCTGCTCGCCGTCGTCGCCTCCGCCGTCGTCATGGTGACCGTCGTCATGACCCTGCCGACGGGGTGAGACCGGCGCCATCTTCCGACCCCAACGAACCCGATCGCCTGCAGGAGCAGGCAAGGAGCAAACACATGGATTCACCAGTCACCAAGCTGATCTTCATCGCCGCCGCCGTCGCCGCTGCCGCCCTCGTCGTCGCCGTCATGTGGTCGACGCTGAGCAACAACGCCCCCGAGACAGTCGACGACGTCGATTACTCGAAGATCACCACGCAGGCGCTGTGCGAAGCGGCCCGCGGTACCTGGACGGCGGGAAACTCGCCGCCGTGTGCCTGACGCCACATGGATAGCTCGCTGTCGATCCTGCGCTTGTTCAGCGTGCTGGTGGTGTTCATGGCGCTGGTGATCTCGATGTTCGCCCGCCAAGTCGGCGCTGCCGCGGCGCAGGGGGCGGCCGACGCCGCAGCCATCGCCGTGACCGACCTCGTGCCGCCCGACTGGGACTGCACCGAGACGGACCTGCCAGCCGACGCAACGGCCACGGCGGCCCGGGTTGCGGTGGATCGCGCCGCGCAGCTCGCTGCTGTCCAGCCCACGGCGGTTGAAGTGCATGCCGACCCGACGTGCTCGGTCATCGTGTCGGTGCGGGTGTCCTCCCACGGTTGGCTCAGCGGGGGCGAGGCGCTCGGCGTGGCCTGCCGCCGTCCGCCGTCGGCAGACGGCGCCGCGCTGTGGGCACCGGTGGCGCCGCCGTGCTGAGCAACGCGCCGCGCTCGAGGAAACGGTCGGACCATGGATGAAGCCGTCGGGATGCTGAGCGCGGCGGCAGTGCTGGTGTTCGGTATCTGGCTCGTGGACTATTCCGGCGACGCCACGCGAGCGTCGGGGTCGATCCGGGCGGCGAGCGTCGAAGCAGCGCACTATGCAGCCAGCGCGCTCGCATCGCCACCGGCCGCGACCACCGGTGCCGAGATCGACCGGCACGCCGCAGACATCGCCGAGCACGTCATGGGGGCCACAGCCATCGCCGACTGCGACAGCGCCGATCAGCGCTACAGCGTCACTGCCGCCGTCCATCGCCTGCCCTCGAACACCGAACCTGCCGCCGTGACGGTCGACGTGACCTGCCCGCTCGCGGTCTCACCCCTGTTCACCGACACCGTCAGCACCCGCGTCGCTGTCCCGATCCCGCCGGCACCCGCCTCCCAGCCATGAGCACCACACGCGGCATCGCCGGCAATCGTCTCGAGGCCCGGGCGCTCGCTCGTCGGTCGCTGCGATGAGCACGCCCTTCGTCGCGCTCGCGCTCGCCGCGATGTGCGCGCTGTTCAGCGCCGCAGCCGCCGATACCGCGCAGGTCATGGGCCTGCGCAACCAGTCCGCGGACGAGGCCCGCCGGGTCGCGATCAGCACACTCGACTCGTGCGCCGTCAGCAACGACGCCACCAGGCGCTGCGTGCCGCCGCCGGGCTGCACCGCTCCGACGTGCGCGGTGTGCCGGCGCGGCGACGCCGTCCAAGCCGACGTGTCGCTGGACTGGTCGCCTGTGGTTCTGCGAGGCCTCGCCCCGGCACACGGCCGTCACGCGCTCAGCCTCACAGCGCTCGACGTAGCCGACCTAGCTGGAACAACCTTGCCCACCTGCACGTGAGCGAATGCTGCTTGTTCGGCACGATGTGCAATGGCTTGCCGGTGAAGGTTCGCGATGCGCCGGAGTCCCGCTGGTCCAGCGTCACGTATTCGATGTCGGGTTGATCCAGCGCAGCTCGGCGAAACGGGCGAAATCGGAGTCGGCTGAGACGATGGCCAGGCCGTGCTCGATGCACAGCGCCGCGAGCGCAGCATCGGGAATCAGGTTGGCGCTGAGATGCAGGTCTCGCACCAGACGCCCGAGGATGTTCCGGTGCCCACGGCCGGGTTCGGGAATCCAAGCGCTGGGAGCGCCCAGCCAGTCGTCGACGAACGCCCACGCCTCGGCGGGCCCGAGCGGGTTCGGCACTGCCCGCGGGTTCGTGACGATCCGCAGGAAGCCGGTGAGCGACTGCCACGGAAGCCCGACCCGGCGCGGCCCGTTCAGCGCGCCTTCGAGCCACGTCCGCGTTGCGTCGTGGAACGGGCTCCGTTCGTCGACCGCGTACAGCAGGACGTTGGCGTCGATGAGCACCGGCAGCTACCTCGTGCGCGAGCCTTCGAGCACGTCGATGGTCTCGGCCACGTTGCTGACGTCGACCTGGATGCCGAGCGGATGAGTCCGCTGGCTGAAGGGGCGGGCATCCGATGAAGCTGCAAGCCCCCGCCGCACGAGGTGGTTGACGGCCTCGGAAACGCCCATGCCGGTGTCCTGGCGCAGACGTGCCAGCGCCCGGGCGGCATCCTCGTCGAACTCAATGGTCGTACGCATGGGCATAAGCTAGCATACACATGGGAATAATAAGACATGCATATGTGCAACTGAGCACATGACTGCATCATTGTGTCGGATCTCTGCTGGACACGAAATTGCGCGCCGAGTCGCGGGAGGCCCGCGCTAGGGTGCGGTTCTGACCGTGAAGCGGGTCCGGTGAGGCCCGAACGGACAGGAAGGACCTGCGCGTGGCAGACCGCGAGCGACGCATGACGCCCCCCTACGGGGGCGTTTTCGTTGCCCGGACCACCATTCTCGATGCCAGCGGCGTCCATCGGGCGCTCACCCGTGTGAGCCACGAGATCATCGAGCGGAACGAGGGTCTCGACAACGTCCTCGTGGTGGGCCTGCAGACCGGCGGCGTGCAGATCGCCCTGCGGATCGTGCGCCTGCTGTTCGAGATCGATGGCACCGACGTGCCCTTCGGCACGCTCGACGTGGCGATGCACCGCGACGACATCGGCCTGCGCCCCGTCATGGCCGAAGCCGTCACCGACATCCCCTTCGACCTCGACGGCATGACGGTGGTGCTGGTCGACGACGTGCTCTACACCGGCCGCACCATCCGTGCAGCGCTCGATGCCCTCAACGACTTCGGGCGGCCCCGGGCGGTGCAGCTCGCCGTGGTGATCGACCGCGGTCACCGCGAGCTGCCCATCCGCCCCGACTTCGTCGGCAAGAACCTGCCCACCAGCCGCGAGGAGATGGTGGACGTCACGCTCGAGGGCGTGCTGCTGGGGGAGATGCGCAAGTGAGCGTGCACCTGCTGACCCTGGGCGAGCTCGGCACCGAGGGCATCTCCGAGCTGCTGTCGCTCACCGACCGCTTCGTCGAGGTGGGCCGCCGGCCGATCCCTCGGGTGCCCGCGCTGCGGGGTCGCACCGTGGCCACGCTGTTCTTCGAGGAATCCACCCGCACCCGGCTGGCCTTCGAGACCGCCGCCAAGCGGCTGTCAGCCGACGTGCTCAACTTCTCCGCGGCCTCATCGTCGCTCGCGAAGGGCGAATCGCTGCGCGACACCTTCGAGACCGTCCAGGCCATGGGCATCCATGCCGCCGTAGTGCGCCATCGCAGCGCCGGCGTGCCTGCCCAGATCGCCCGCTGGGCCGACGACGGCGTGTCGATCCTCAACGGCGGCGATGGCTGGCACGCTCACCCCACCCAGGGCCTGCAGGACGCCTACACGCTGTGGCGCCACTTCACCCCGATGGCAGACGGCCAGCCGGGCGCCGAGGCCGCCGATGAACCCACGCTGGCGGGGCTTCGGGTCGGCATCGTCGGCGACATCGTCCACAGCCGCGTCGCCCGCAGCGACATCGAGGCCTACACCGCGCTCGGCGCCAGCATCGTGCTGGTCGCACCGCCCACGCTGCTGCCGGCGCAGCCGCGTGACTGGATCGACTGCTGGCTCCCGGCCGACGCAGCCAAGCGGGTCGAGATCTCCCACCGCCTCGACGACGTGCTCGACGAGCTCGACGTGGTGGGGCTGCTGCGCTGCCAGCGCGAGCGCATGGCGGACGGCCTGATCGGGTCGGTGCCCGAGTACGTGGCCCGCTACGGCCTCACCGCCGAACGCGCCCAGCGCCTGCGCCCAGATGCGGTCATCACCCATCCCGGGCCGATGAACCGCGGCATCGAGATTGCAGGTGCGGTGTTCGAGGACCTGGCCGCCAGCCGGGTGCTGGTCACCCAGCAGGTGTCGCACGGCGTGGCCGCTCGCATGGCAGTGCTGTTCCGCCTGATCGGATCGGGCACATCCCTGCCCCATGCAGACGGCCCGCCCGGCACCGCGCCCTCAGAGGCGGAGCTGACGGGCGGAGGCGGTGTCTGAGATGGCGGAGCAGCAGCTGTCGCCCGCCGGCGGGATGTTGGTGCTCGCGGGCGGCGAGATCGTCGAGCGCACCGGTCGGCGGCACGCGGACATCACCGTGCTCGACGGCCGGATCGCCTCTGTTGATCCTCCCGGCACGAGCCGCAACGGTTCGGCTCATGTCATCGATGCGACCGGGTGCGTGATCGCCTCCGGACTGGTCGACCTGTTCAGCCGCCTCGGCGAGCCCGGCAACGAGGAGGCCGAGACCGTCGCCACCGCCACTGCGGCCGCCGCGCTCGGCGGCTTCACGGCACTGCTCGCACAGCCCGACACCGACCCGCCGCTCGATCGGCTGGGCCAGCTCGCCGAGCTGCGCCGCAACGCGTCCGGTGGATACTGCGCCGTCATTGCGGCTGCCACGATCACCGCTGACCGGGCAGGGGAGCGCCTGTCGCCGATGGCCGAGCTGGCCGACGCGGGCGTTCGCTGGTTCACCGACGTGGGGCCGCTGGCCGACACCGGCCTGCTGCGGCGAGCTCTGCAGTACGCAGAGCCGCTGGGCGGGACCGTGTCGGTGCGCCCCGCCACAGCCCATCTCGGCGGCACTGCTGCCATGGCCGAAGGCGCAGTGTCGGCACGCATGGGCCTGGCCGGGGAACCGGCAACTTCCGAAGAGCTGGCAGCCGGCGCTGCGGTCGGTGTCGCGAGGCTCACCGGGGGCCGGCTGCACCTCGACCGGATCAGCGCCGCCCGCACGGTCGAGCTGGTGCGTGCCGCCAAGGCCGAGGGCATCGACGTGACCGCGTCGGTTGCCGCCGAGCACCTGCTCTTCATCGACGCCGACGCTGATGGCTACGACACGCTCATGCGGGCCGAACCGCCCTACCGCACGGCGCTGGACCGGGAAGCGCTGATCGCCGGCATCAACGACCGCACGATCGATGCGGTGGTCAGCGGTCACTCGCCGGTACCGCCGCAGGCGAAGGACCTGCCCTTCGACGAGGCACCGCCCGGGGTGGCGGCGCTGGAGACCTGTGCCGCACTCGTCCTGGGCCACCCGGGCATCGGCGTCGAGGCGGCGTTGGAAGCGCTCGCCTGGCGACCTGCCGAACTGGCCAGTGCAACCCATCTCGGCGGTGGAGCGATCGAGCCCGGCCAGCCGGCGAACCTCGTGGCCATCGACCTCGCCCGACCCTGGACGCTGGCAGAGCGCGGCTCAGTCTCGATGGCACGCAATACGCCTCACCGCCGCCGCGAGATGAGCGTGATGGTGACGGCAACGGTTGTCGCCGGCCACTTGGCGGTGGCCGACGGTGCGCCGTGCAGCACTGCCGGTACCGTCGCTGCGCTCGCCGCAGGAAACACCCGATGACCCCAGTCGCAGACAACCCCGCCGCTCCCACTGCCGGCGCACTCGTGCTCGCCGACGGCACCACGTTCGAGGGCGAGATGATCGGCGCGCCCCTGGGTCCCTCTGGCGGCATCGCGTCGGGCGAGGTCGTGTTCAACACCGTGATGACCGGCTACCAGGAGGTCATTACCGACCCCTCCTACGCAGGCCAGATCATCGCGTTCACCTATCCGCACATCGGCAACTACGGCACCACTGGCGTCGATGCCGAATCTCGCCGCCCCTTCTGCCGGGGCGTCGTCATCCGCGACCTGGCCCGCCGCCGTTCCAACTGGCGCTCCGACAGCGATCTCGACGCCTATCTCACCCGTCACGACATCGCCGGCATCGCGGGCGTGGACACGCGCCGCCTGACACGCCACGTGCGTGATCACGGCGCGATGCCCGGTGCGTTCGGGCCCGCGCCCGACGATGAGGCGCTGCAACGCATCGCGGCCGCGGCCAGCGCCGAGCCCGGCACCGCCGGTGTCGATCTCGTCGGTGAGGTCACCACTGCCGAGCCGTACTCCGCTGGCGACGGGCCGTGGCGAGTGGTGGCCTACGACCTGGGCATCAAGCGCGCCATCGCTGTCAACCTCGGGCGCATCGCCACTGTCGAGGTGGTGCCGGCGCACACCAACGCGGACGAGGTGCTTGCACGCGAGCCCCACGGCGTGTTCCTCTCCAACGGCCCGGGCGACCCCGAGATGGCGGGCAGCGTCATCGGCGCGCTCGGCGATTTGCTCGACCGGGTGCCGATCTTCGGCATCTGCCTCGGCCAGCAAGTGCTCGGCCTCGCGCTGGGCGGCCGCTCCTACAAGCTGCCCTTCGGCCACCACGGGGGCAACGTGCCGGTGCGCGACGAGTCGACGGGCCGCGTCGAGATCACCAGCCAGAACCACAACTTCGCCATCGAATCCGGCTCGGTGCCCGGCGTGGACGAGACGCACGTGTGCCTGAACGACGGATCGCTCGAAGGATTCGCCTGCCGCGAGCTTCCCGCGTTCGCCGTGCAGTACCACCCCGAGGCCAGCCCCGGCCCGCACGATTCGCGCTACCTCTTCGACCGCTTCGCCGGCCTCATGTCGCAGTTCTGGGGCGGAACCCCCAACGGCGCCGGCAGTCACGGCAAGGCCGGCTGATGCCGCGCCGCGACGACATCGACTCGATCCTCATCATCGGCTCGGGGCCCATCGTGATCGGCCAGGCCTGCGAGTTCGACTACTCGGGCACCCAGGCCTGCCGGGTGCTGCGCGAAGAGGGCTACCGGGTGATCCTGGCCAACTCGAACCCGGCCACGATCATGACCGACCCCGAGTTCGCCGATGCCACCTACGTCGAGCCGCTCGACGCGGCCGTGCTCGAGGCGATCATCGCCCGCGAACGCCCGGATGCGCTGCTGCCGACGCTCGGCGGCCAGACGGCGCTGAACCTCGCCACCGAGCTCTCCAACAGCGGCGTGCTCGACCGCTACGGCGTCGAGATGATCGGCGCGTCCGAACAGGCCATCAACACCGCGGAGGACCGCGACCGCTTCCGCCAGGCGATGACCGAGATCGGCCTGCGCTGCGCTCGTTCGGCCATAGCGCACTCCATGGACGAGGCCCGCCGGGCGATCGACGAGATCGGTCTGCCGGTCATCATCCGCCCTGCCTACATCCTGGGCGGGCAGGGCACCGGCTTCGCCACCACGGCCGCCGAGTTCGAAACCGCCGCAGCCGCAGGCCTCGACGCCAGCCCGATCAGCGAGATCCTCATCGAGCAGTCGGTGAAGGGCTGGAAGGAATTCGAGTTCGAGGTGATGCGCGACCGCGCCGACAACTGCGTGGTGATCTGCTCCATCGAGAACTTCGACGCGATGGGCGTGCACACCGGCGACTCGATCACGGTCGCCCCCACCCAGACCCTGTCCGACGTGGAGTACCAGCAGATGCGCGATGCGGCCTTCGCCTGCATCCGCCGCATCGGCGTGGAGACCGGCGGCTCGAACGTGCAGTTCGCGGTGAACCCCGCCAACGGCGAGCAGATCATCATCGAGATGAACCCGCGGGTCAGCCGCAGCTCCGCCCTAGCGTCGAAGGCGACCGGCTTCCCGATCGCCAAGATCGCCGCCCGGCTCGCCGTCGGTTACACGCTCGACGAGATCACCAACGACATCACCGGCGAGACGCCCGCCAGCTTCGAGCCGACCATCGACTACGTGGTCACGAAGGTGCCTCGCTGGGCGTTCGAGAAGTTCCCCGGGGCGCGGCCCGAGCTGGGCACCTCCATGCAGTCCGTCGGCGAGGTCATGGCCATCGGCCGCACGTTCTGCGAGTCGCTCCAGAAGGCTCTGCGCTCCCTGGAACTGGGCCGGGCGGGCCTCAACTGCGATCCCGCCGAGTCCGCCTACGAGCGGCTCGGGGACGCCGCTCTGCTGGAGGCCTGCGCCGTGGCCACCCCCGAGCGGGTCTTCCAGCTGGAGGCCGCCCTGCGGCGCGGCCTGCACGTTGCGGACCTGCACGCCGCCAGCGGCGTGGACCCGTGGTTCCTCGAGCAGATGCGCCTCATCTGCGCCGAGCGGGCCCGTCGGGCCGATGCCGCTCCCGCGTCGCTGAGCCGGCGCGACTGGCGGGGGCTGAAGCGCCTGGGCTTCAGCGACGCCCAGATGGCGTACCTCTGGGGCGCCGAGGTCGCCGAAGTGCGCCGGGCGCGGCTGGCCGCCGGGGTGGAGCCCACGTTCAAGACGGTGGACACCTGCGGGGCGGAGTTCGCCGCCGAGACCCCCTACCACTACTCCACCTTCGAGGACTCCGACGAGGTGGCTCCCTCGGACCGCCCGAAGGTGGTGATCCTGGGCTCGGGCCCCAACCGCATCGGCCAGGGCATCGAGTTCGACTACTGCTGCGTGCACGCCGCCCAGGTGTTGGGCGGCGCCGGCTACGAGACGGTCATGGTGAACTGCAACCCCGAGACGGTGTCCACCGACTACGACACCAGCGACCGGCTCTACTTCGAGCCCCTGACCACCGAGGACGTGCTGGCGGTGCTGGACGCCGAGGAGCGCTCGGCGCGCCGTGGCGGGGGGCCGGGCCTCGCCGGCGTGATCGTGGGACTCGGCGGGCAGACGCCGCTCAAGCTGGCGGGCGAACTGCCGCCGGGGCTGGTGGCGGGCACCTCGCCGGCCGCCATCGACGCGGCGGAGGATCGCGAGCAGTGGGGGGCGCTCTGCAGGCGCCTGGGGATCCCCCAGCCGCCCGGCGATGTCGCCGCCTCCCCCGAGGAGGCCCGGGAGGTCGCCCGGCGGATCGGCTACCCGGTGCTTGTGCGTCCCTCCTACGTGCTGGGCGGGCGCGCCATGGTCATCGTGCACGACGACGAGGAGCTGGCGGCCGCCATGGCCGAGATGAGCCACGAGGGTTCGCTCGGCCGCGAGGGAGGCCTCTCGGCGGAGCGGCCCGTGCTGGTGGACCGCTTCCTGGAGGACGCCGTGGAGGTGGACGTGGATGCCGTGCGGGACCGCGCCGGCTCGGTGCTCATCGGCGGGGTCATGGAGCACGTCGAGGAGGCGGGCGTGCACTCCGGTGACAGCGCCTGCCTGCTGCCGCCGGTGAACCTCCCGGCGGGTGTGGTCGAGACGCTGCAGCGGCACACGCGGGCGATCGCCGACGAACTGCAGGTGGTCGGCCTGCTGAACGTGCAGTACGCCGTGCCCCGCGCCCCCGACGGCGCCCTCGGCGGCTCCGACGGCCGTTCGGTGTTCGTGCTGGAGGCCAACCCGCGGGCCTCGCGCACGGTGCCGTTCGTGGCCAAGGCGACCGGCGTGCCGCTGGTGAAGCTGGCCACGCTGGCGATGATGGGGCGGAGCCTGGCCGAGATCGCCGCCTCCGGGTCGGTCGAGGGCTGGACGGGGCCGGTGCCCGCTCCCGGCTCGGCGGTGGACTGGCGGCCGCCCGAGCACATCTCGGTGAAGGAGGCGGTGCTGCCCTTCAACCGCTTCCCGGGCGTGGATGCGGTGCTGGGACCCGAGATGCGCTGCACCGGTGAGGTGATGGGCATCGACCAGCGGCCGGGCCTGGCCTTCGCCAAGAGCCAGATCGCCGCCGGTGCCGCCCTGCCGACGGGTGGGTCGGTGTTCCTTTCGCTCGCCGACAGGGACAAGGAGGTGGGGATCACCGTGGCGCGGCTCCTCGCCGAGATGGGCTTCACACTGCTGGCCACCCGG
>JAJEFK010000003.1 GCA_022820505.1 Acidimicrobiia bacterium
GCTATCCCTCCTTCACGATCAGTCCTGCCCCCGCTGCGCCTCTCACCGTCCGTTTCGCCGTCGACGCGAACGCGTCCACCGCCACTCTCGGCGCCGACTACAGGATCACGTGGCAGCATCCCTACACCCTCCACGACAACGACCGAGACGGCATCTGGGAGGGCGCCATCACCGCCCCTGTCAGCGCTCCTGCCTATGGCTATTGGCGATTGCCCACGGTCCGCTTCGTCGACGACCGTGTCCGCGAGCGCGACGAGACGATCGTGATGCGCCTGCTCGACGGCGCCGGCTACACGCTCGGCGGCATCACCGCCTACACCGTCACCATCGCCGACAACGAGAGCGGGCCGCTGCCGCCCCCGCCGCCGCCCCCGGCGCCGCAGGTCAGCGTCGCAGCCGGCCCCGCGGTGGACGAGGGCGCCAACGCCGTGTTCACGCTGTCGGCCAGCCCGTCGGCGGCCGGCACGGTCGCCGTGCGCTACACGGTCACCCAGAACGGACAGTACCTCGCCTCGGGACAGCTCGGCTCGGGCAAGACCCGCACTCTCAGCGGCGCCGCCGCCACTATCAGCGTCCCGACGCTGAACGACAGCGCGGACGAGGCCGACGGGTCGGTGACCGTCACATTGGAGGCCGCCAGCGGCTACACAGTCGGAACGCCGGCTACAGCGACGGTGACGGTGCGCGACGACGACGTGCCCACCGCGCAGTTCACGGCGGCGGCGTCCAGCGCCGACGAGAGCTCAGGCGTCCGCCGGGTGCGGGTGAGCCTCAGCCCGGCGCCGCACCGCGCCATCACCGTCGCCTACACGACCGGCGGCAGCGCGACCCGCGGCGGCGACTTCACAGCGGCGGGATCGGTGAGCGCGCCGGCCGGCGCCGCGTTCGTCGACATCCCCGTCACGGTCATCGACGACTCCCGCCAGGAGCCCGACGAGACCGTGACCCTGACGCTGACCGGCGGCGCCGGCTACCAGGTCGGCCCGCGCGGCGCCCACACGCTGACGATCACCGACCAGGACGTGTCGCCCGCAGTCGCGTTCGCGGCCGCAGCCGGCCAGACAGCCGAGAACGCCGGCACCCGCCAGGTGACCCTCACCGTGCAGCCCGCGCCCGCCGCGCCCATCACCGTGCGCTACACCATCGGCGGCACCGCGACCCGCAGCATCGACTACACCGCCCCCAGCGGCACCGTCACCGTCACAGCGAACGCCACTACCGCCGCCGTCTACATCCCGATCACCGACGACACCGCCAACGAAGGCGACGAGACCGTCACGCTGACACTGACCGCACCCAGCAGCAGCGCGGGATACGCGCTGGGATCGCCGACGACGTTCACCCTGACCATCGCCGACGACGACGCCACCCCCGCCACGCCGCGCGTCTCGTTCGTCCACGAGTCGAGCTCGGTCAGCGAGCACGACGCCGCCCGCTATCCCTCCTTCACGATCAGCCCCGCCCCCCCAGCCCCCATCACCATCCACTTCGCCATCGACGCCAACGCCTCCACAGCCACCCTCGGCGCCGACTACAAGATCACCTGGACCCACCCCTACACCCTCCACGACAACGACCGCGACGGCATCTGGGAAGGCACCATCACCGCCCCCGCCACCGCCCCCGCCTACGGCTACTGGCGGCTCCCCACAATCCGACCCGTCAACGACCGCACCCGAGAACCCAACGAGACCATCGTCCTGCGCCTGCTCAACGGCCCCGGCTACACACTCGGCGACATCAGCACCTACACCATCACCATCACCGACTAACCACACCTCCACTGCCACAGCCGAGATTCGCCGCAGGCACTTGCATCTGGCTGCCGCCGGCCTGTTCGCGAACTGCCTGCTAGACACTCGCCATGGCCAGGCCACGATCGCCGAAGGGGCGCGCCCAGCGAACCCACGAGCGACTCAAGGACGAGTACGAGGCCGTCTGCGAGCTGGAGCATCGCAACCCATTCGAGCTGCTGGTGGCAACGATCCTGTCGGCACAGTGCACCGATGCCCGTGTCAATGCCACCGTTCCGGCAGTGTTCGCGAAGTATCCCGACGCCGAAGCGCTGGCGTCCGCCGATCTCGAAGACCTCGAAGAACTGGTGCATCCCACCGGCTTCTTCCGCAGCAAGGCGCGCAACCTGCAGGGAATGGCCCGCCGGCTGCTGGCCGACTACGGCGGCGAGGTGCCGACCAGCCTGAAGGACTTGGTGAAGCTGCCAGGCGTCGGCCGCAAGACCGCCAACGTCATCCGTTCGGTGGCGTTCGATCTGCCGGGGCTGCCGGTGGACACCCATGTCGGCCGCTTGGTGCGGCGCCTCGGCATCACCGCCGAGGAGGATCCGGTCAAGGTGGAACTGGCCTTGAATCCGATGATCCCCCAGTACGAGCGGGGCGACTTCAGCCTGCGGCTGATCCTGCACGGCAGGCGCGTCTGCTCGTCCCGCAAGCCTGCATGCGACGACTGCGTGCTCAACGACTTCTGCCCGAGCGCCTTCGCGGCCTGAACCGGCACCGACGCCGGCTGTAGTGCGAATGCGAGACCCAAGAGGTGCGACCGAATGACTGAGTCAGCGAATCCCGGCAGCGGCACTGTGCGCAGGTCATCGCACTTCGTGCCTGGCGCGAACGAGCGCATGCTGGAGAAGTCGATCGCGACTGATGCCGACAGCCTCGTGCTGGATCTCGAAGACGCGGTCACCCCTGACAACAAGGACAGCGCCCGCACCACGGTTGCGGGCTGGCTGGCCGATGTCGACTTCGGCGCCAAGGAGCGGGTGGTGCGCATCAACCCGCTCGACACCCCGTGGTGCGCTGCCGATGTCGCCGAGACGATGGTGTCGCCGCCCGACGCCTACCTGGTGCCGAAGGTCAACAATGCCGCCGAGGTAGTCGAGCTCGACAGCATGATCGCCCGCTGGGAGCTGGAGTACGGCCACCCGCCCGGCGGCGTGGTGCTGCTGGTGCTGGGGACCGAGACTCCGCAGGGACTGCTGAACATAGGCGAGCTGGCCCGCCATGACCGGGTGGATGCGCTGAGCTGGGGTGCCGAGGATCTCTCCGCGGCCATGGGTTCGAAGGCCAACCGCGACGCCACAGGCGCCTACCTGCCGGTGTTCGAGTACGCCCGAGTGATGTGTCTGGTGGGTGCCACGGCGTGGGGCAAGCAGCCGCTCGACACGGTGTTCGTGGACTTCCGTGACGACGAGGGGCTGGCCGCCGAGTGCGCCACCTCAGCCGCCATGGGCTTCACTGGCAAGATCACCATCCATCCCGCCCAGATCGACATCGTCAACGCCGCGTTCACACCGAGCGACGCCGAGATGGCCGACGCCCGCGAGCTGCTCGAAGCATTCGCCGAGGCCGAGGCCGCCGGGCTCATGGCGTTCGCCCACAAGGGCCAGATGGTGGACGTTCCGCACCTCACCCGAGCCCGCAAGATCGTCGCGACGGCCGAGGCCATCGCTGCACGTTCGTAGCCGCGCCGCGGGCCCGACAGGCAGCGGCCGCAGACGGGGTGCTCAGCGAAGTGCTTCGGTGGCTTGGGCCAAGCGACGGCGAGCCATCCGCAACGAGCGCTCCACCTCGTAAAGCTCCACGCCGACATCCTCGTTTGGTGTGCCCATCAGCTCATCGGCAGCCAGTGCCACGCGGTTGCCCAGCTCACCGACAGCGGTCTCGATCGACGACAGCTCAGCCGCACTGATCACACGCGGCACGCTAGCGACACGGTTGCTCAACGGAGTTCAAGCAGGTGGGATTCGCGCGACGACGATCGGCCGCTGCGGAATGACCTTGCCGTCGTGAAGGTAGTAGGCAATGAAACGACCGTCAGGCGACCATTGAGGTGCGACTATGTCGGCGGCTTGAAAGACGTCTCCGGTATAGCGGACCACCGTTCTGACCTCGTCGTTGTCGAGGTTGAGCACCTTGATGTAGCTCTCCCATTGACCGTTCTCCAATGGAGCCTTGCCGACCAGCGCGATTCGGCCGCCATCGGGTGACCACGCATACCCGGAGAACTTGATGCGGCTCAGAGTGACTGGCCAAACCGGCTTCCAGTCGGATCCGTCATCTTGTACCGTCGCAACACCTCCGCCGTCCCCGATCGAGATGCGCTCGCCGTCATGGGTCCAGTAGTGACTCCGGCCAAAGAATGCGCGAGTTTCCAGGTTGACTTCGTTGCCGCCGTCGTCATCGATGATTGCGAGATGTCGCTTGGCGAAGAACTCTTCTGGCTCTTCCCACAGATCGATCCGCCGGAACAGGATCCGTCGGCCATCTGGAGACCATCTTGGCGCAGAGTCCTGCGAGATCGAATTGGTCAGTTGGACTTCACCGGTTCCATCGGAGTTGATGACGTGGAGGTGGGCCACCACTTCCATGTACAGCTCCTGACCGGTGAAGCGGGAAAACGCAATGCGCGTGCCGTCAGGCGACCACGCGGGGAATGAACCACGTGTCAGCTTGACCCGATTGCCGCCGTCGATGTCTGCTGTCCAGATCTCCCGGTTGTGCTGGTAGGCGATGCGGCGACAGTCGGGCGACCAAACAGGAAGGATCGCATCGACGTCGTCGATAATCGCCTGGGGCTCGCTGCCAACCTCGAGGTTGCATTGGACGCCAACAGTGGTTCCGCCGACGAGATAGTCGTCGATGGCGGCGTCCGAGATAGCGGCGTTGCCGCCGAATATGTGAACGTCCATGGTGTCGTCGCCGCTTGGCGCGATCACCGAGCGCGCCGAGTTGAGATAGCGGACCGTCGCCGCTGGGATTGCGTCGGGGTCGGCGAGCAGCAATGGGGTGCACAGACGGGCCAGCAGCGGCGCAGCGCTGAATGCGTCGAACGGCACGTGCCCGCGCGCCAAGCCGGCACGGCGCTCGGTGAAGCACGTGAGGCTGAAGCGCCGGACGGCAAACTTGGCAGCTTCTACTGCAGTCTCGTAGCGGGTCGCGCCGGCGAGGCGCGTCACCTTGATGCCAAGTGCGGTGATGTCGTTCTCGATCACTTGGTGCAGAGCCGCCTCGCCACCCATCAGCACAACATGCTCGATGTCTTTCTCGGTCAGGTAGCGAGCCACATCGCGTCGGAAGATCTCCGGCTTAGTCAGCAGAATCGGATGGGATCCTCGCGCCGCGATAGCGCCGGCGACGAGCGCGTCAGCAAAGACCCTGCCATTGGCGACGATCGCAGTGCGGCCCAAGCCCCGCATGTCTCCGGGCGTGCCGAGCCGGCGCGCAGCTGCGACCGAGGTTGCGTACTGGTCGGGCCGGGTGATCCGCTCGGCCGAGATGCCGAGTTCTTCGAGGCCGGCCACGACGGTCGGCCCGACACCCTCGGTGTCACTGTCGGCGCCGATGATCAGGGCCTTCGAGACGCCCGTGCGTTGCAGGAAAGCGGCGGCATCGGGTCGCAGCTCACCCGAGGGCGTCGACAGCACGGGCGCTCCGAGCGATCCGGCGAGCGGCGCTGCGACCACGGCATCGGTCCAATTTCGGCCCGACACCATGACCACCCAGTCCAAGCGGCCGCCAGCGTCAGCCGCCACTGCTTCCGCTACGCGCAGCGAGGTTGCGTAGCGGTCTGCGCCTCCGTAGCGCTGTTCGTCGATGTCAGCTAGCTGTGGCACGGCGCCCGCAGCAGCAACTGGCAGAAAGACAGTTGCTGCCGTGAGGACCGTCGCCATGAGCACTGCACCAATCGCCCTCAGTGTTCTCCGGCGTATGAAGTCTGCGTACAGGCCGTAGGCGCGGTGAAGGTCGTGCTGACAACTGCCACGGTCCTGGAGGAGATGCCGAGGGATGTCGATCATCTAGGGGGCCGATACGGGAGCGACATATGTTCGTGCTGCGTCGCCCTGGTGAGTATTGCGCTCGTACATGATGCTTCGGCCGTCGGGAGCCCATTGCGGGCTTCTGATGATCGTGAAGGTTCCCCTGAACGACTCGCGGACTGTGTGGCTGACATAGCGAACGACTTCGGCCATCTCGCCGTCGAGTGAAGCGATGGTGAGCGTCCGGTCGTTGCGCATGCCGTCGCTGTACGTGTCGTCCTCGACGAATTCGAATGTGGTGTATGCGAGAGCGCCGCTGTCCGGCGACCACGAATGACCGTCTGGCGAGTACTCGGAGGCGATCCTGCGCTGGTTCTCGCCCTCGGGATCCATGATCCACAGCTCCTGGTTGTTGTCATACGCAATCCAGCGACCGTCCGGCGACCAAGCTGGGAAGTGGTCTGCCGCATCGCCGCGAGTGAGCGCTCGCACATCGCTACCGTCTGCGTCCATCACGGCGATGTACACATCGTCATAGTTCTGGTAGCGATGCTGGTTCTCCGGGTGTCCCCGGGAGAAGGCAATCCGCTTGCCGTCCGGGGACCAACTTGGAGATCTGTCAGTCACGTCACCCGACGTGAGTTGCCGTTCTCCTGTCCCGTCGGCATTGATGACGAATATGTGGTTGATCGGTTCCCCGTGACGAAACCGGCCTGCGTATCTGACAAAGGCGATTCGAGTGCCGTCTGGTGACCAAGCTGGCGAGCCGTCTTCCTCATCACCTGGATATCCGGCGGTCAGTCGTATTCGGCCGGTTCCATCGGTTCGCGCCGTCCACAGCGCCTCCTTGATGTCGAGAAACGCGATCCGTTTGCAGTCCGGCGACCATGCGGAATGGCGAGAGAACATGTCGCCGAGTACTGGCACGGGCTCGTTGCCGAGGCCCGGAACGCACTGGACTTGAGGTCGGAGCCTGCCGCCTTCGGTGCCCAGCGGGTCAGCGAGGTAGTTGTCGATGGCTGTCTGCGAAACGGCTGCGTTGCCGCCGAACACGTGCAGGTCGGCACTTCGAGGTGTGCTCGCTCGAACCTTGAGGGCACTATTGAGGAACTCGGCGGTCGAGCGGGGAACGGCATCCGGGTCAGTCAGCAGCAGCGGGGCACACAAGCGGGCGAGCAATGGTGCTGCGCTGAACGAGTCGAACGGAACGTGGGCACGCGCCAACCCGATGCGCCGCGTGCCGAAGCACCCGTTCCCGTAACGGCCGTCGATGAGCTTGGCGGCCTTGACGGCGGTCTCGTAGCGAGTGGCTCCCGCGAGCCGTGTCACCTCGATGCCGAGTTCGGTGATTGCGTCCTCGATCACTTGGTGCAAGGCCGCCTTGCCTCCCATCAGCACCACGTGCTCGACTTCCCTGTCGGTCAGGTAGCGGGCCACATCGCGCCGGAAGATTTCCGGTTTGGTCAGCAGGACAGGGTGTCCGCCCCGCGCGGCGAAGGTGCCGGCGACGAGCGCGTCAGCGAAGACCCTGCCGCTGGCCACCACAGCGGTCCGGCCGAGAGTGCCCATGTTCCCGGGAGTGCCGAGTCTGCGGGCGACGGCGACGGAGTTCGCGTACTGGTCGGGGCGGGTGACCCGTTCGGTGGTGATGCCGAGCGTCTCGAGTCCCGCCACAACTGTGGGTCCGACGCCGTCGGTGTCGCTGTCGGCGCCGATCAGCACGGCCTGCGAGACGCCGGTGCGTTGCAGGAACCGCGCGGCATCGGGTCGCAGCTCGCCGGGCGGCGTAGCCAGCACCGGGGCGCCCAGCGATCCCGCGAGCGGCGCGGCGACGACGGCATCGGTCCAGTTGCGGCCCGACACCATCACCACCCAGTCCAGGCTGCCGCCGGCATCGTCGGCGACAGCCTCTGCGACGAGCAGCGACGTGACGTAGCGGTCGGCGCCTCCGTAGCGCGGCACGTCGACCTCGTCGAGCTGATCAACCGCCCCCGCTGTCGAGACGTTCATGACCGCGCTGCCCGCGGCCATCAGGAGAGCCACCAGTGCCAGCCGCGTCTTGTGCATCCACTCAACGTCGTCGCCGCGCTTCCTGCGGGTGGCAGCAGGTCGGCGGCGGGTGGGAATTCACAGCAGTGGCGAACCAGGGCGCAGGTACCCTCAGCGCGGTGCTGGAGCGACTGGATCTGCGAGGTCGGAGCAATGACCCGACTGATCTGCTGCCGCGCCCGCGAGCTGGCGATTCGGTGCCGCAAGATGCCGTCCGGCGGT
The DNA here is from genome assembly GCA_022820505.1 of Acidimicrobiia bacterium. GTDB lineage: Bacteria > Actinomycetota > Acidimicrobiia > Acidimicrobiales > Poriferisodalaceae > Poriferisodalis. Next base: position 8,045 of record JAJEFK010000003.1, read on the forward strand.
TGATTGCCCAGGTCAGGGACGGCGGGGACGCAGCTGTTCGCGAACTAACTGCCCGCTTCGATGGCGTCGACATTGCTGAACCGCTGGTGCCGGTCTCGGAGCTGTCCGCAGCGTGGGAGGGCCTGCCGCCCGGCTTGCGTACGGCAATGGAGACCGCCCACCGACGGGTCTTGGAGTTTCATCGGGCCGAAGCTGCCGCCGGTCACGTCTACGAGCGCGACGGCGTCACCGTGCGCTCGGTCAGCCAGCCGGTGGATCGGGCTGGCATCTACGTGCCGGGCGGCCTGGCCGCCTACCCGTCCACCGTGCTGATGACGGTGCTGGTCGCCCGCGCCGCCGGCGTCGCTGACATCGTGCTGTGCTCGCCGCCCGGCTCCGACGGCAGCCTTGCTGCGCCGGTGCTGGCGGCGGCGCACCTGTGCGGGGTCACCGAGGTGCATCGGGTGGGCGGTGTGCAGGCCGTCGCGGCGCTCGCGTACGGCACCGAGACGATCCGGCCCGCCGATGTCGTGGCCGGGCCCGGCAATGCCTGGGTGGCCACCGCCAAGCAGCTCGTTGCCGGGGACGTGGGCGTGGCCTCGGCGTTCGCCGGACCGTCGGAGATCGTGGTGATTGCCGACGCGACCTGCCCGCCGGCCGCGGCCGCAACCGATGTGGTGCTGCAGGCTGAGCACGGCCCAGGCGGACGCGCCTGGCTGGTCACGTGGGATGACGGGTGTGCGGACGCCGTCTGCGATGCCATCGGCCAGATCGTCGACCTGTCGCCTCGCCGCGACGAGACGCTAGCCACGCTGGAGGCCGACGGGTTCGTGTGTCTGGTGGACGGGCCGTCGCAAGCTGCTGAGGTCGCAAACTTGGTCGCGCCCGAGCACCTGCAGCTCATGTGCGAGGGCGCCGAAGAGCTCGTCGGCGGCATCCGCCATGCGGGCGCCGTGTTTCTCGGGCCGTGGGCACCCGCCTCAGTCGGCGATTACGTCGCAGGACCCTCGCACGTGTTGCCCACCGCCGGCACGGCCCGCTTCGCCGGAGCGCTCACCACCGACGACTTCGCCAAGCGCATGCACATCGTCGACGTCAGCGAGGCCGGCTTCGACCAGCTTGCGCCCGCCGTGGCCGAGCTTGCCGAGGCTGAGGGCCTGTGGGCGCATGCCGCCTCGGTGTCGCGCCGCAAGGAGTGGTCCGTCTCGGGAGTGCGGCCGTGAAGCCGCCAGTCCGAGACGATCTTCGGCTGCTCGACGGCTACCACTCGCCGCAGATCGATGTGGAGGTGCGGCTCAACACCAATGAAGCGCCGGTGGGGCCGCCGCCGGCGTTTGCCGACGCCCTCGCTGCCGAACTGCGCAGCGTCGAGTGGCACCGCTACCCCGACCGCACGGCCGCTGCCTTGCGGGCCGATCTTGCCAAGCTGGCCGGTACCGACCCGGAGCGGATCTTCGTGGCCAATGGCTCCAACGAGGTGCTGCAGACGCTGTGCCTCACCTACGGAGGCGCAGGCCGCAGCGTCGCCACCTTCGAGCCCACCTATGTGATGTACGGACAGATTGCGCGCAGCACGCAATGCGCCGTCGTCGAAGGCGAGCGCCACGCCGACGGCAGCGTGAGCGTGTACGAGCTGGAGCGAGTGATCGAGCGGCACCAGCCGTCGATCGTGTTCCTGTGCTCGCCCAACAACCCCACCGGTACGCCCGAGCGCATCGAGGTGCTCAGGCGAGCGCTGGAGATCGCACCGGGCCTCGTGGTGATCGACGAGGCCTACGGGCAGTTCGCCGACTGGAGCGCCATCGACCTGTGCGACAGCGCAGGGGGCCCCGACAACTTGGTGGTCACGCGCACCTACTCGAAGACGTGGGCGATGGCCGGGGCGCGGCTGGGTTACGCCGTCATTCCGGCGGGCATGGCCGCTGAGTTCGAGAAGGTGGTGCTGCCGTACCACGTCGACACCTTCAAGCAGATCGCCGGACGGGTGGCGCTGCGCTTCACCGATGACATGGAGCAGCGGGTCGCAGCGATCGTGTCCGAGCGGGAGCGGATCGAGGCCGCGCTGAGCGGCTTGGGCCTCGACGTCTGGCCCTCGCAGTCCAACTTCATCCTGTTCCGCACGACGGCCAGCGGGCACAGCGGCGACGGCATCTGGCAGGCGCTCGTGGACCGATCGGTGCTCGTGCGGAACTGCTCAGGGTGGCCCCGGCTCGCCGATTGCCTGCGTGTGACGGTGGGAACGCCGCCCGAGAACGATCGCTTTCTCGACGCCCTGTCGGAAGTTGTCTCGCGATAATGAGGTTGCCATGACTGCTCGTACTGCCACTGTGCAGCGCAATACCAAAGAGACCCAGATCGATCTGACGCTGGATCTCGACGGTTCCGGCCAGAACGACAT
>JAJEFK010000046.1 GCA_022820505.1 Acidimicrobiia bacterium
CGTCGTTGGGCAGCCGCACCAGCAGCCGGTCGTGCAGCATCTTGATGGGCCGGCGCTCGCCGTCGGAGTCGGGCGGGGCAGACGGCTTCGGCTTGCTGGCAGCGGGCTTGGAGCGACTGCCGGTCTTCGGGCTCTTCGAGGCACGAGCGGGTTTCGTCGCCGAAGCGGCGCCGTGTTCGTTGTTGGTCTCGGGAGCGCTCACCGCCCGCACGGTACCGTTCACCGGCGTGATTGACGCAGAGAATTCGCAGCGACCGCCCACTCCCGGGCCGCCATTTGAGGTCGAGGCGTTCGAGGTCACCACAGCGACCTCGGATGGCATCGAGCTCGAGGCCGAAGCTGCCTGGCCCGGCTCGACAGGGCCTGAGGGAGCAGGCGCCGATGGCGGCGGTTCCGGCAGCACTGCCGCAGCGGTGGCTGTGCTGTCTCACCCGCACCCGCTCTACGGCGGCGACATGTGGAACCCGCTCGTCGATCACCTGTTCAGGGCCATGCCCGCGAGCGGCATCGCAACGCTTCGCTACAACTTCCGGGGCACCGGTCGTTCCGGCGGCAGCCACGACGACGGGAAGGCCGAGCGGCTCGACGCCGTGGCGGCATTCGACGCGGCCGTGCGCCTCGCAGCCGACCGATCGCCCACCGCTGCCGCGCCGCCGGTCGTCTCGGCCGGCTGGTCGTTCGGCGGCGATGTCTCGCTGGCGGCCAGCCACGACAGCTTGTCGGCATGGATCGGCATCGCCGCGCCGTTGCGGATCGTCGACCCCGCATCGATGGGCGCCGCAGCCGATCCTCGGCCCAAGCTGCTCCTGGTGCCCGAGCACGACCAGTTCCGCTCCCCCGCCGAAGCATCCGAGATCACCGAGGGCTGGGCCAACGCCCAGCTCGACGTGATCTCCGGCGGCGACCACTTCCTGATGGGCCACGCACGGGTTGTCGGCGAGAAGATCGCCTCGTTTGTGAGCAGCCTGCAGTAGCGGCGCAGCCTCCTACACGATGCGTGAGGACCGGTCGCCCCAGTACTCGTCGCGCAGGATGCGCTTGTAGAGCTTGCCGGTGGGATGGCGGGGCAGCTCGTCGCGGAAGTCAACCGAACGGGGCACCTTGTAGTTCGCTAGGTGCTCCCTGCAGTACCCCAGCAGCTCGGTCGCCAATGCATCGCCGGCCTCCACGCCGGCGAGCGGCTGCACCACGGCCTTCACTTCCTCGCCGAAGTCGTCATTGGGCACGCCGAACACCGCCGCATCGGCCACCTTGGGGTGCAGCACCAGGCAGTCCTCGATCTCTTGGGGATAGATGTTCACCCCGCCCGAGATGATCATGAACGCCTTGCGATCGGTCAGGTACAGGTAGCCGTCGTCGTCGACACGCCCGACATCGCCCAGCGTCGACCAGAGCTCGTGATCGTCGTGCCGGGACTCGGCGGTTTTCGCAGGGTCATTGTGGTACTCGAACGCCGGGATCTCACGCTCGAAGTAGATGGTGCCGGCCTCGCCGACCGGCAGCTCGCTGCCCTCGTCGTCGCAGATGTGGATCACCCCGATGAGCGGCTTGCCCACCGTGCCGGGCCGTTCGAGCCATTCGTCGGAGTTCACGTAGCAGAAGCCGTTCAGCTCGGTGCCGGCGTAGTACTCGTGCAGGATCGGGCCCCACCACGAGATCATCTGGTGCTTCACCTCGACGGGGCACGGCGCTGCCGCATGCACCGCGACCTGGTGACTGGACAGGTCATAGCGGGTGCGCTCGGCCTCGGGCAGTTTCAGCATGCGGCTGAACATGGTCGGCACCCACTGGCTGTGGGTGATGCGGTAGCGCTCGACGTACGACAGCGCTTCAGCGGCGTCGAAGCGGTCCATGACCACCGCTGTGCCGCCGACCGACTGCGTGCCGGTCGTGAACGACAGGGGCGCAGAGTGGTAGAGCGGCGCAGGCGAGAGATAGCGAGTGCCTTCGCCGAATCCGAAGACGCCGCCCAGCAGTCCGACGCCGAGCAGATCGGGGTCGGTGATCGACGTTCCGTCCAGCGGACGCATGATGCCCTTGGGGCGGCCCGTAGTGCCGGAGCTGTACAGCATCGCCGATCCCCGCGGCTGTTCAGCCAGCGGTTCGGCGGGATAGGCCGCGATGGCATCTTCGAACGGGTCGAATCCGTCGGCAGCATCGTCGAACATCAGCCGGACGTCGCATTCGCCGATGAGCGGCAGCATCTCGGTCGCCACATCGATGACCGCGGGCGACGCCACGAGCACTCGGGCCCCGCAGTCGTTGACGATGTACGCCGCCTCGTCGGCCGTCAGGTAGCGGTTGACCGTGGTGAAGTACAGGCCGCTGCGCATCGCGGCCCAGTAGGCATCGAAGTAGCCGATGTTGTTGTCGGCGAAGATCGCCACGTGATCGCCGGGCCGGAGGCCTGCCGCCCACATGAGCTGCGCGAACTGGCAGCTGCGGGCCTCGAGCTCGCCGAACGTCCGGGTGTGGCCGTCGCGGGCCATGATCACCGCTGGACGGTCAGGGTCGGTCGCCGAGTACGTGCCGGGATAGCTCATGGCGGGGAAGCTAGCGGGCGCCTTCGAGCTGGACTGAAACCGTCTAGCGGCGCCCGAACCCGGCAATCAATCAGGCAGTGGGCGGGCGGACGGCCACGCCTGCGTCCAGCAGTGCTCGCTTGGCGTCGGCGATCGTGTGCTCGCCGAAGTGGAAGATCGAGGCCGCGAGCACGGCATCGGCGTTGGCGATGAGGGCGCCATCCACCAAGTGCTGCAACGTGCCCACTCCCCCGCTGGCCACCACAGGTATCTCCACCGCGTCCACGACGGCCCGTGTGAGCTCGAGGTCGAAGCCCGCCTTGGTGCCGTCGGCGTCCATGGACGTCAGCAGGATCTCGCCGGCGCCGAGGTCGGCCACCTGACGCACCCAGTCGAGCGCGTCGATGCCGGTGTCTTCCCGGCCGCCCTTGACATAGACGTTCCAGGTGGTGCTTCCGTCGGCACCGGCGCCGTTCGATTTCGCATCCACCGCCACCACGACGCACTGGGTGCCGAACTCACCGGCGATCTCGCGCACCAGCTCTGGGCGGGCCACCGCAGCCGAGTTCACCGACACCTTGTCGGCTCCGGCCCGCAGCAACGCCCGGGCGTCGTCGACTGAGCGGATTCCCCCGCCGATCGTGAACGGGATGAAGACCTCTGCGGCGGTGTGACGGGCGAGCTCGATGATCGTGTCGCGGTTGTGCGCTGAGGCCGTGATGTCGAGGAAGACGATCTCGTCGGCGCCCTGGCGGTCGTACGCAGCCGCCAGCTCGACCGGGTCGCCGGCGTCGCGCAGCCCGACGAAGTTGACGCCCTTGACGACCCGCCCGTCGTCCACGTCGAGGCACGGGATGACCCGCACGGTCTTCATGTCGGCTCAGCCTCTCGTGCGGGTGCCCCGGTCACTGGCCTGGCCCTGGGCCGGGCTCGTCTACCTCTGCACTGCCGCGGGCCACCACCACCGCGGCGACGGGCGAGATCACCCCGTCATGGAGGGCCTTGCCCACGATGGCCCCCGCGAGCGTGTGCCCGTGCGGCGAACGCAGGTCGCGCAGGTCGGCGATGTCGGCGAGACAGCCCACGCCGCCGCTGGCGATCACCGACATCGCCGGGGGCCGTTGGGGCGCATCCAGCACGCCGCGCAGCCCGGCCAGGTCGCTGCCGCCGCCCATGCCGTCGTGTGCGATCTGCGTCACGATCACCGCTTCGGCACCGCTGCCTGCCAGCCGGGTGAGGGCATCGCCGAGGCTGACGCCGCTCTGGTGTTCCCATCCGCGGGTGGCCACCTCGGTGCCCCGCACATCGAGACCGACGGCGATGCGGTGACCGGCGGCAGTCAATTCCCCGACGAGGTCGGGGTTCTCGATCGCAGCGGTGCCCACCACGCATCGGGCGACCCCGGCGTCGTACAGGGCTTCGGCGCGCTCACGGTTGCGCACGCCGCCGCCGACCTGCACGTGCACACCGGCGTCGCCGACCGCGGCCACGACCGACCGGATCACGGCCCGGTTCTGCGGCTGCGGCTCGCCGGTGCGGGCAGCGTCGAGATCGACCATGTGGATCCAGCGGGTGCCCGCTTCCGCGAACTCGTGGGCCACTTCCACGGGGTTGGCGTCGTACCGCACCTCGCGGTCGTAGTCGCCCTGCACGAGGCGGACGCAGCGCCCGCCGCGCAGGTCGATCGCCGGATAGAGATCGAAGCTCACCGGCGGCATTGGTCAGCCCTCACTGCGGCGAGGAAGTTCTGTGCCAGCCGCTTGCCGGCATCGCCGGACTTCTCCGGGTGGAACTGGGTGGCCCACAGCCGGCCGCGCTCGGTGACCGCGGTGATCGGCGTGGGGTAGTCGCATGTCGCGGCAACCAGTTCGGGATCGGTATCGGGCGCGTAGCTGTGGACGAAGTACATCCAGGCGCCGTCGGTCAGTCCGGCCAGCAATGGGCAGCTTGGGCGTTGCACATCGAGCCGGTTCCACTGCATCTGCGGGCGCACGATGCCGTCGGGCAGCAAGCGCACCGTGCCCGGCATGACGCCCATGCCCGGAACGCCCGGCGCCTCTTCGGATGCCTCGAACAGCATCTGCATGCCGACACAGATGCCCAGGAACGGCCGCCCGCTCTCGATGACATCGAACGCGGGCTGCTCCAAGCCCGTCGCCCGCAGCTGGTCCATGCAGGTGCCGAAGTGCCCAACCCCCGGCAGCACGACGCCCGCCGCGTCGGCGATCAGTCCAGGGTCGGCGGTCAGTCGGGCGTCGGCACCGACCCGTTCGAGTGCCTTCTGCGCCGAGCGCAGGTTGCCGATGCCGTAGTCGAGCACGGCGACCAGTGGGCGATCGCCATTCACCTGGCGTCCTTCACAGGACGCCCTTGGTGGAGGGCAGCACGTCGTCGGCGACGCGGATGGCGTCGTAGAAGGCTCGCGCTGCACCCTTGAAGCTGGCCTCGATGATGTGGTGAGTGTTGCGGCCGCGCAGCATCACCAGGTGCAGGGTGATGCCGGCCGACATCACCAGCCCCCGCCAGAACTCCTCGCAGAGCTGGGGGTCGAACGGCGGGTCGCCCAGGATCTTCTCGCCGGGCGGCTCGATGTCGTAGTGCAGGAACGGCCGGCCCGACAGGTCGAGCACCACCTCCACGGCGGCCTCGTCGAGCGGCACCACGTAAGACGCAAAGCGGCGCACGCCGGCCTTGTCGCCCCAGGCCTGCCGCATTGCCTCGCCGAGCGCGATGCCGGTGTCTTCCACCGTGTGGTGGGCGTCGATCTCGAGATCGCCCACGGTGCGCAGCTGCAGGTCGAAGCGGGCGTGCTTGGCGAGCTGGGCCACCATGTGGTCGAAGAACGGCAGACCCGTCGAGATGTCGTTCTGGCCGGAACCGTCGAGATCCAGCGTCAGATCGATCTGGGTCTCTTTGGTATTGCGCTGCACAGTGGCAGTACGAGCAGTCATGGCAACCTCATTATCGCGAGACAACTTCCGACAGGGCGTCGAGAAAGCG
>JAJEFK010000008.1 GCA_022820505.1 Acidimicrobiia bacterium
GTTGGTGGAGCCGCTGCGGAACCTGTTCAAGGACGAGGTGCGGGCCGTCGGCACCGAGCTGGGCCTGCCGCCAGAGATCGTGCAGCGCCAGCCGTTCCCCGGGCCGGGCCTGGGCGTCCGGATCGTGGGCGAGGTCACGCCTGAGGCCGTCGAGACAGTGAGGGCGGCCGATGTCATTGTGCGTGACGAGATCACCAAGGCCGGCCTCGACGGCGAGGTGTGGCAGGGATTCGCCGTGCTGGCCGACATCCGCAGCGTCGGCGTGATGGGCGACGAGCGCACCTACGCCCGCCCGATCATCGTGCGCGCGGTCACCAGCGAGGACGCGATGACTGCCGACTGGGCCCGCCTGCCCCACGATCTGCTCGAGTTGATCTCGTCACGGATCGTCAACGAAGTGCCCGGCGTGAACCGAGTCGTGTACGACATCACCTCCAAGCCCCCCGGCACCATCGAATGGGAATAGCCGAATGGGAATAGACCCATGGAAATAGGCGGAGGTTCACAGCACAGCCGCAACTACCTTGGCCCCACAGCCGCGGCCGGGCCGCGGAAAGCGTGCGACAAGGGCTGATCATGAATCCAGCAGGGGCCGCGAATGCGGCTGCATCGGTGGACCTGCCGGAGGGGTTCGCCTGCCATGTGGGCAACATCGGCATCAAGGACGACACCGACGATGTGATGGTGCTGGCAGCTGATCGGGTGGCGGCCGCAGCCGGTGTGTTCACCAAGAGTCTGTTCTCGGGGGCCAGCGTGCGTCGCAGCCAGGCCAACGTTGCCGACGGACGCGTGCAGGCCGTGGTGGTCATATCGAAGAACTCGAACGTGGCAACTGGCGAGCAGGGTGAGCGAGACGCCGCGAACCTCGCGGATCGAGTCGCGGAACTGGTGGGCTGCGCGCCCGGCCAAGTGCTGGTCGGCTCCACCGGCTTGATCGGCGTGCCCTACCCCGACGGCAAGATCGACACGTACTTCGACCGGCTGATCGCAGGCCCCGGGCCAGCGCTCGACAGCAACGATGCCGTTGCCGCTGCGTCGGCGATCATGACCACCGACACGCATCCCAAGACGGCGAGCGCCTCAGCAGGCGCCGCCACGGTGGTGGGCATCGCGAAGGGCTCGGGAATGATCGAGCCCGACATGGCCACGATGATCTCGGTGATCACCACCGACGCCGAGATCGCCCCCGACCGGCTCGACGCCATGCTGCGCCGCGTCTGCGAGGTGACCTTCAACGCGCTCAGCGTCGACACCGACACATCCACCAGCGACATGGTGGTCATGCTGGCGAACGGCGCAGCCGGGCCGGTCGACGAGGCCGAACTGGAAGCCGCGCTCGGCGCTGTCAGCCTGGACCTCACCCGTCAACTCGCGTTCGACGGCGAGGGAGCGGAGACCCTCATCGTGGTGACCGCGAACGGCGCCCGCGACGACGCGCAAGCCAAGCGTGTCGCCAAGGCCATCGTGAACTCCCCACTGGTGAAGACCGCCGTGCATGGCCGCGATCCCAACTGGGGCCGGGTCGCGATGGCGATCGGCAAGTGCAGCCACGAGACCGACATCGACCCGGATCGCGTCAGGATCCGCTTCGGCGACCAAGAGCTGTATCCCACTCCCGCAACGGCCGAAGCCCTCGCCGAGCTCGAGGCGTATCTGGCGTCGGACGAGGTGCTCATCTCAGTGGACTTGGGAATCGCGGATGGCTCGTTCACCGTGTACGGCTGCGACCTCACCGACCAGTACGTCCGCATCAACGCCGACTACACGACGTAGTTGAATCCCCGCGGATGGCCGCCCGTGAATGACGATCTGAACAGCGATCCGATCCTGGCGCCACTCAACGCGGGCCAGCGGGCCGCCGTGCTGCACGGCGACGGCCCGGCCCTGGTCGTCGCCGGAGCCGGTTCCGGCAAGACACGCGTGCTCAGCCACCGCATCGCGCACCTGCTGGCTCATCGGCAGGTCAGCCCGTTCGGCCTGCTGGCGATCACGTTCACCAACAAGGCGGCGGGGGAGATGCGAGAGCGCATCGGCAGCCTCGTCGGTCCCGTGGCGCAGCGGATGTGGATCTCCACCTTCCACAGTGCCTGCGCTCGCATCCTGCGCAGTCACGCCGATGTGCTCGGCTACCCGGGCACGTTCAGCATCTACGACCAAGCCGACTCGCGGCGGCTCACCCGCTACGTGGTGCGAGACCTTGACCTCGACGCCAAGCGATTCAACGAGCGCGCCGTGCATGCGGCGATCTCGACGCTGAAGAACCAGCTCACCACGCCGCCGCAGGCCGCGGAGCGGGCCGGATCGCCCGACGGCGGCGGGCCGTTCAACCGTGAAGTGGCCCGCGTCTACTCCGAGTACCAGAAGCGGCTGCGGCGCGCCGGCGCCATGGACTTCGACGATCTGCTGATGCTGGGCGTGGAGCTGCTCAGTGCTCATGACGAGGTGGCCGAGCACTACCGGCAGCGCTTCGAGCACATCCTGGTCGACGAGTACCAGGACACGAATCTGGCGCAGGTGCGCCTGATCGGCCTGCTGAGCGGACCTGCCCAGAACGTCTTCGTGGTCGGCGACTCCGACCAGTCGATCTACGCGTTCCGGGGCGCCGACATCACCAACATCCTGGAGTTCGGCGCCACCTTTGACAATGCCTCGACCTACGTGCTCGACCAGAACTACCGCTCCAGCCAGTCGATCCTCGACGCCGCCAACTCGGTGATCCGCAACAACTTCGGACGGCCGCCGAAGAATCTCTGGACCGATCAGTCCGGCGGCGCCAAGCCCATCCGCTACCGCGGCACCAACGAGGAAGACGAGGCGCACTACGTCTGCGCGGAGCTGCGTCGCCTGCACGGCGACGGCCGGATCGACTGGTCTGACGCTGCGGTGTTCTACCGGTCCAACGCCCAGTCGCGCGTGATCGAGGAAGAGCTCGTCGCCAACGACGTGCCGTACCAGATCATCGGCGGCACCCGTTTCTACGACCGGCGTGAGATCAAGGACGCGCTGGCGTACCTGCGGGCCGCAGTCAACCCGTCTGATGAGGTGTCGCTCAAGCGGGTCGTGAACCTGCCCGCCCGCGGCATCGGCGACCGCACGATTGCCAAGCTGGACGACGCGGCGGCGCGGGGCGACACATCGCTGGCCGAGGTGATCGACCGTGCCGAATCGCTGGGCGTGCGCGGCACCGCCCGCGGCGGCCTGCAGCAGTTCCGCGAGCTGATGCAACGTGCCCGGGCCCGCATCGACCAGGGCCCCGCTGCTGTGCTCGAGGTGGCGCTGAACGAATCTGGCTACATCCAGGCGCTGCACGATGAGGGAACCGTCGAATCCGACGGGCGGCTGGAGCACCTCGAAGAACTCGCCGGCGCCGCCGCCGAGTTCGAGTCGTGCGACGAGTTCCTCGAGCAGGTGTCGCTCGTCAGCGACGTGGATGAGATGACCGACGCCTCCCAGGTCTCGCTGATGACGCTGCATTCCGCCAAGGGGCTCGAGTTCGACATCGTGTTCGTGACCGGCATGGAAGACGGCATCTTCCCGCACCATCGCTCGATGACCGATCCCTACGAGCTGGAGGAAGAGCGCCGTCTGGCGTACGTCGGCATCACCCGGGCACGCAAGCAGCTCTACCTGACCCACTCATGGAGCCGGATGCTGCACGGACAGACCAGCTACAACCCGCCCAGCCGCTTCATCGACGAGATCCCGGCGGACCTGCTGGACGACCGCTCCGACGACACCCAGCGGCTCGGCAGCTCCTGGCGGCCCGTCACCAGCGACTGGGGCGCCAATCGGCGGGCCAGCGAGCCCAGCGAGTACAGCCAACTCAGCGAGACGGAGCTGGCGGGCCGGAGCCAGCCCCGCAGCGATCCCGCCCGCCACGACGACAGCGCGGCGAAGGGCCGCGAGTCGCGCCGGGAGGAGGCGCGCCGCCGGGTGGCCGCCCGGATGGGCGAGCCGAAGCCGGCCCCCTCGGCCGACCTCGGGTACGGCGTCGGCGACGACGTGCTGCATGACCGTTTCGGCGCCGGCGTCGTGCAGGACGTACGGCCCGACGGCGACGACTGGGAGGTCACCGTCCACTTCGCCGACCTCGGCAACAAGACCCTCGTCGCCAGCTTCGCCAACCTCCGCCGCGTCCGCTCCTAGAGGGCCGCAGTCCCAAGAGCCTTCACAGCGGGCGGCAGGGCTCCGCTCCTATGCTCCCCGCCGTGGATCTCTTCGAGTATCAGGGCAAGCAGTTCTTCAAGGGCTACGGCATGCCGGTATCCGACGGCGAAGTCGCCTTCAGCGTCGACGACGCAGTGGCCGCCGCGGAGCGCTTGGGCACGCCGGTGATGGTGAAGGCGCAGGTGCACACCGGCGGGCGCGGCAAGGCGGGAGGCGTGAAGTTCGCCGCCTCCGTCGACGACGTGCAGACCCACGCATCCAACATCCTGGGACTCGACATCAACGGCCACATCGTGCGACGGCTGTGGATCGAGAAGGCGTCGGACATCTCCGAGGAGTACTACGCCAGCTTCACGCTGGACCGCTCGGCCAAGAAGCACCTCGGGATGCTGTCGGCCGAGGGCGGCGTGGACATCGAGACCGTGGCCGCCCGCGACCCCGAAGCCATCGCCCGCATCCACATCGATCCGGTGGACGGCCTGACGCAACCGGTATGCCGCCAGTGGGTGCAGGCTGCCCGCATCGCCGGCTCCGCCGCGGAAGCGGTGGCCGAGGTGCTGGTGACCCTGTACGGCGCCTACGTGGACGCCGACGCCGACCTGGTCGAGGTCAACCCGCTCATCGTGACCTCCGGCGGCGATGTGGTGCTGCTCGACTCCAAGGTCACCCTGGACGCCAACAGCACGTTCCGCCACGACGACTACGCCACCTACGACGCCACCCAGACCCGAGACGAGCGGGAGCAGGCCGCCCACGCCAAGCGGCTCCAGTACGTGGGCCTGGACGGCTCGGTCGGGGTGATTGCCAACGGCGCGGGCTTGGCCATGAGCACCGTGGACGTCGTGAACCAGGTGGGCGGCCAGCCGGCCAACTTCCTCGACATCGGCGGAGGGGCCAACGCAGAGGTCATGGCGGGCGCGCTGGAGGTGATCAACAACGATCCCGCGGTGAGGGCCATCCTGATCAACATCTTCGGGGGCATCACCCGCGGCGAGGAGATCGCCAACGGCATCATCGAGGCCACTCGCCGGGTCGACATCGACTCGCCCATAGTGATCCGCCTCGACGGCACCAACGCGGCCGAGGGCCGGGCACTGCTGGAGCCCCACCTGAGCGGTGAGCTGATGATGGAGCCGACGATGCTGGACGCCGCCCGCCGGGCGGTGGAGCTGGCCGGCGCGGGCGGGCAGGAACAGCCATGAGCATCTTCGTGGACGAGACCACCCGGGTGGTGTACCAGGGGCTCACCGGCTCGCAGGGCCGCTACTACGGCCTGCTCAACCGGGACTACGGCACCCAGGTCGTGGCCGGCACCAACCCCCGCAAGGCCGGGACCGACGTGGAGGGCGTGCCCGTCTTCGCCACCGTCGCCGACGCCGCGGCGGCCACTGGTGCCACCGCGAGCTGCGTGTTCATCCCCGCGCCGGGAGTGCCCGGCGCGGTGCTCGAGGCGGCCGAGGCCGGCATGGAGCTGGTGGTGGTCATCACCGAGGGAGTGCCCGCCCACGACGAGGCGTTCCTGTTCAACAAGCTGCGGCGCGATCATCCGGACGTGCGGCTGCTCGGGCCCAACTGCCCGGGCATCATCAGCCCCGGCAAGTGCAACATCGGCATCACGGCCGGGCACATCGCTGAGGCTGGAGGCCCGGTGGGGATCGTCAGCCGCTCGGGCACGCTGACCTACCAGGCGCTGTACGAACTCAAGCAGCAACGGATCGGCGTGACCACCTGCGTGGGCATCGGCGGCGACCCGGTGCCCGGCACGACCTTCGTCGAC
>JAJEFK010000048.1 GCA_022820505.1 Acidimicrobiia bacterium
CTCCTGACACATGGCAGCGCACATATGCGCACTGATCGCCGAGGGTGGCCGCACCAGCTAGCGGGGACAATCATGAACCCAACTCGCTAGTCGGCCAACTCCCTGCTTGCGAACCAGCACATCGATGAGCGCACGTAGCGCTGTACGGGCCCAAGCGCGCACGCCACATTTCGGTCGCCGTCGTCAGCAACAACCAGTTAGCCAGCGTTACGAGTCCAGTCTGCTCACGCACCAACGAGATGAATCCGGCCGGTCCGCCTGAGCCCGCAGCTCATCTGACTGGGTGACCACGGAACCTTCAGAGCATGGCCGGCATTGCGTCGAAGAATGCGGCCACGCACCTGGCTGAACAGCGCTCCACGCATTGATGCACTCGGATAGCACTCGGACTTCTTCCCGCATCTGAGCCAGTTCCGACGCACTGGTGTCCTCCCACTTGGCGATGATTGACCCACACTCATCGACCCTGCGCTGATACCCCTGCATCCAATCGATGTACTCCCTTGGATCGTCAGATCGAGTGGACTCCCAACCCAGGTAGGCGCCCGCATCAGGGGGTGGCTTGGCGATCATCGCTTCATGCTGATCGACGCGGGATCGGGTAGTCCAGATCGATCCCTCGTACACACTGAAGATGTCGCTGCACTGCTCGGCATCGTCGACTGCCAGCGCTCCGCGGACGGCACCCGTGACCAAGGCACCCAACGATCCGCCCACCACAACCAATGCGGCCAAGCTGCGTCGCCAAGAGCGCCCGGTCCCCATTCACTCGACACTATGTGGGACTGGCCGATAATCGCTTGGACCTACGATTGGACAGGGTTAGGTTCCGCGGAGACCGATGACGATGACCGAGGCGAGAGCTGAAACGGCGCTGCTGACCGCAGCCGACTTGCTGCGGCTCGACGGCTCCGGCGTACGTGGCGAACTCATCGAAGGGGTGTTCTGCGAGACGATGTCGGCGGGCCAGATGCATGGAGCGATCGTCATGCGGTTAGGCGCGCGACTGGTCGACTTCGTGGCGCCTGCTGGCCTCGGCACCGTGGTCGGCTCTGATTCGGGGGTATTGCTCGAACGCGATCCCGACACAGTGCGAGAGCCCGACATCGCGTTCACTTCCGCACGGCGGCTGGCTGTCGGGCAGGAGCTGGCGGGGTACGCCGAAGTCGTGCCGGATTTGGTGGTCGAGGTGGCCTCGCCCAGCGAGCGCCGTGGCGAAACGCACGACAAAGCTCGCATGTGGCTCAGCTTCGGCGTGCGGTTGGTGTGGGTGATCTATCCCGAGTCACGCTCGGCCCGGGTCCACCGGCTCGACGGACCGGTCGAACTGCTGGCGCCCGAGGCTTCGCTCGACGGGCACGACGTGCTGCCCGGTTTCAGCTGCCCCCTCGCTCAGATCTTCGCCGAACCCGGCGATTGAGGCAACGCTCCCCCGCCGTGACCCGGTGGGGACGTGCAGCAACTCACTCCCACCCCTTGGTGGCGGGGGCAGGATTTGAACCTGCGACGCACGGTTTAGGAATTCCCGCCCGCCGGTGCGGTCCGCTCCCGTCGAGTGCCGGGTTGTGCTGAGTTCTGCGGGAATCCGCGGAGGGGGGGTCCGGCTGGTCCCGGGCTGTGCCGGCGAATCGTGAGAAGTCCGTTACCCAAGCGTTACCCAGGCAGGCCGTTGTGGGTGGTGCCGATGAGCGTGACCACGATGACCGCGGGTTCGTCGAATGGGTTGCGCCATGCGTGCCGGGTGCCGTTCTGGACTACGGCGTCGCCAGGGCCGAGTTCGACGGCCGCTCCGTCGTCGAGTTCGAGCACGACGCGACCCGACACGACGTAGTCGAAGTCGATCGAGGCGGTGGTGTGCATTCCCGGGTTGTCGGGCTCCATGTGGCCGGCCAGGCCGGGCAGGCGCTCCTCCATCTCCGCCGCGGCCGCCTCGAAGTCGATGTCGTCGAGGTCGACGACCTGGGTCGGCGGCACGGTGAAGGTCGCGAACCGGATCCCGCCGGTCGGCGGGAAGTAGTCGTGACTTGGTCGTGGTTGGCCGGCGTCGGGGAACTCGGGGATGGTGTCGGCGCCCCAAATGCGGCGGAACTCGTACCCGGGGGCGACGGCGGACGCGATCGGTTCTACGACCTCGTTGATGGTGAAGACGGCCTTGCCCTGTTCGTTGTGGCCGGTTACGACGCGTCTCGTGTGCATGAGCTGACCTTTCTGGCTCTACTCGCCCTCGATGATGGCGAGCTGGTTGGCGATCGCCTCGAAGGACTGGGCGTTGAGGAATCCGCCGGCGTCGTCGATCGATTGCCGGAGGTACTGGGCGGTGTCGGTCACGAGACCGCGTACCTGTTCGAGATCGTGGGTCAGTCGTCCGCTGCGTTTGCGCCACGTGCCACCGACCATGACCGAGTCGACGACTCCGGGGTGGCCTTGAAGCACGACGTGGCCGGCCGCGTCGGCGCCGGTCCAGCCGCTCATCGAGATGTCGGTGCCGTCGAGCAGTACGAGGTCGGCAGCCATACCCACGGCGATACGGCCGACGGTTGCCTCGAGGCCGCACGCTCGCGCACCGTTGACGGTTATCCACGCGAGCGCGTCGCCGGCCGCAACCGTGGTGCCACTGAACATCTCGCCGGATGCGATGCGGGCCTCGTTGGCCAGGGCCCGTTCGACCTGGAGCGCGAGCCGGGCCGCGAAGAACATGTCGCCGTTGTTGTTGGAGACGATGTCGGTGCCGATCGTCGGCGCCATGCCGGCGGATCGGACCTTCTCGGTTGACGACATGCCCATGCCCATCTGGAGTTCGGTCTCGGGGGTGAAGACCACCGACGCACCGGAGGCCGCGACGGTCTCCCACTCTTCGTCGGTGCTGAAGTTCATGTGGACGAGCAAGACATCAGGGCCAAGCAACCCCCGGGGACCGAGGTGGTTGCCCACCTCGTGGCCGCCGGCGGTGCTGTTGACGTGATGCATGATGCGCAGCCCATTGGATCGGGCGAACTCGTATTGATCGGGCACGTCGACGGGCCGCGCTATACCGAACTCCTCGGGGCAGATGCCCATCGTGATGAGCGGATGGTCGGCCGCCGCGGCGGCGAGATCGACGAGCCGCGCCGCCCGGTCGGCATTGGATCCGTAGCGGTCTGCGCTTCCCGGCGGGACGTTGAACCCCGCTCCCCACCACGCGCGGATCCCGGACTCGGAAAGGCCCCGCAATGCGGCCGCGCCGTGGGCCGGGCTCAAGATGTTGTGGCTGTAATCGGCCACCGTCGTGACGCCGCAGCTCAACGCGTCGAGCGCCCCGGCCAACTGCGCGATGTAGAGATCTTCGGGCCGGTACGCGTCGGCGGCCGTGGTGCGAATGCCGATCACATAGTCCATGAGCGACCAGTTCGCCGTCACGCTGCGCAGCGGAAGCTGCCACACGTGACGGTGGCAGTCGACCAGCCCTGGGATGAGGATCATCCCGCGAGCGTCAACCCGCTCCGCATCACGTGTTGTGGCTTCGTCGACCGACCCGACCGCGCTGATGGAACCGTCCCGGATCAACACGTCGCCCACGACCGTGCCCATCTCGGCGTCCATCGACACGATCGTGGCTCCCTTGATGACCACCGCAGCGTTCTCAGCCATGTCGTCGACCGTAGTAGTTCGAATACGGGCACGCCCCCTGGCCTGCCTTCGGTGATTGGCGATTAACGCCTGCACCCCGCGCAGCTGGCGCAAACCCCCACCAGGACTCAAAGGCGACGAGCTCCAGCAGTTCTACACAGAACGAGCCCAACGATTCGCGCTGCGAGTCCACGCGCACATCGAAGGCGGCGCCAAGCGGCTCTCGTCGCCCACCCGAGACGGACGGCTCAACATCGACCCCGACCAGAACGCCGGACCCAGTCAACAGCCGCTGTACCCGCCGCCGGCAGATCTCACCAGCATCTTCAAGAACCTCCCCCAAGGCATCCTCCACCAAGGACTCATCACCGCAATCGTCGAAGACCTCGACTACTTCCAGTGGCCACCATGGGGCACACCGCTGCACGACCAGGTCTACGGACAGCGCAATCCCGCCGAGAACATCTTCGCCCAGATCAAAGACGAGAACGGCCTCTCCAAAAAGGTCAACCGCATCATGGGCATCGCCGCCCGCCACATCATGTGCCTCGCACAAGCCGTCTGGTACAACCTCAAACTCACCCGCAACGGCGAAGCACAACTCGAAGCAGAACTCACAGCCGCCAAACAGGCCCGACGAGCCGCCAACAAGACACAACCCACAAACAACACACCCCAACAGCAGCCGGACACCGACCAACCGGCCTCAAGCCCGCCGACCGGCGAGGCACCCGACTTCCGCGCACGACCACCCCCATAGCGGACCGGCGACCCGCCAGCGAAGCAGACGGCCACGAAGCCGTCTGCTTCGTCGCGTGCGTCCACACGCACCTCACCGCCTAACGAACGCGAACCGGCAAACCACCACCAAAACAAGCCCTGAACACGGGCCGAAACGCGCAAAATCGGGCCAAAAAGGCCCGATCTAGGTGCAACTGGCCAACACAAATGGGGTGCACTGGCCAAGACCCCTTGGTGGCGGGGGCAGGATTTGAACCTGCGACCTTCGGGTTATGAGCCCGACGAGCTTCCAGACTGCTCCACCCCGCGGCGAGAGCGTCAACACTACCAGCGGCCTCCCGAGGCCAGCAAGGTCGCGGTTCTCCCATTGGCAACCCCTATGGTGAATTCCCCATAATGGGTTGAGGAGGGATGGCCTACCTATGTCACTTCCCTACGAAGAGGTCGTCTCAGCACGCCGGGCACGACTTGCCCCTGAGGTCGCGGCTCAAGGCGAGGTGTTCGCGCGGGCGTACGAGATTGCGATGCAGGTCGTGGACCTGCGTGAGAAGCACGGCTTGACCCAGGGCCAGCTGGCCGAACGCTGCGGTGTGAATCAAGCCGACATCAGCAGGATCGAGCGCGGCTCCACGAGCCCGACGGCGCGCACGCTTCAGCGGATCGCTGACGCCCTCGATGCCGACATTCGGCTTGTAGCACGCGCCTCCTGACTAGGGCCGAAGCCCCCATCAGCGGCGACGTGCCGGGTTAGCCGGTGGCGGCTTGTTGGAGGATTCGGGCGGCTCTGGCTATGAGACGCTCGGCCTCGTCGACTGCCGTTTGGTAGGCGGCCAGGTCGCCTTCTCGCAGGGCGGCGTCGGCACGTTCGAAGGCCCTGGCGGCGCGTTCGAGCAGGTCGCCCACGTCGTCGGTGTCTGGCGCCGTGTCGGGCTCGTCGGCCTCGTCATCGGGCTCGGCGGCTGCAGGCTTGTCCTCGGTGTCGTCGGGCGCTTCGGGCTCATCGGGCATGCGCACTGTGCCGTTGCCGATGTCGATGCTGGCGCCGATCGCCTTCTCGAGCGCCCCTTCGAACGTCTCGGAGATCACCACTCTCGAGCCGATGCCGGCAATCACGAGCTGCAGCTCGGGCACGGCCGTCGGCCCAGTCGCCGCAATGAACAGCGGCCGCACGTACAGCAGCGAGTTCTCCACCGGGATCAGCAGCAGGTTGCCGGGCCGCACCACCGAGCCGTTCTGGTTCAGCAGCGTGAGCCGCTCGGAGATCTCCTCCTCGGTCTGGATGTTCGAGTTGAACAGCGCCGGACCGTCGATCGGCTGATCCGACCGGATCTCGAACACCTCGATCTGGCCGTACCGGTCCGGATCGTTGTGGACCACCATGAAGCCTTCGAGGTTCTTGCGGGAATCATCCTCGGAGAACGGCACGAACGGCCGGAAGATCACGAACGACGCATCGTCGTCGCCGGGCAATCGGAACAGCAGGTACTGCGGCGAGATCCTGGCCTCGACCGTGGCGATCACCTGCCCGGTCGTCTCGTCGCGCACCGTCTCCACAGTGGTCTGGCCGATCGAGTCGCCCGGATCCTGCGCCACCGCCCATGCACCGGCGGCGTCGTAGAACTCCGACGGGTCGCTCAGGCGGTAGCGGCCCCACGCATCGGTCTGCACCCGGAACAGGTCCTCGGGATAGCGGAAGTGCTCCTGCAGCTCGACGGGCGGCTCCTCTTCGGCGAACAGCGCCGGGAACTGCTTGATGTACGACTGCACGATCGGGTCGCTGCGGTCGACCACGTAGAACGTGACCGTGCCGTCGTGCGCGTCCACCACGGCCTTCACCGAGTTGCGCACATAGTTGAACGGGTCGCGCAGGTCGCTGCCCAGCGTGGCCGCCCGCGAATTGGTGCGCTGCGCGTACGGGAACTGCGTGGTGGTGGTGTAGGCGTCGAGCACCCACTTCACCTTCCCGTCGAGCACGACGGGGTAGGGGTCGTTGTCGTAGTCCAGGAACGGCGCCAGCAGGCTCACCCGCTCCTGAATGTCACGGTTGAACAGGATCCGGCTCTCGCTCTGGATCTCGCCCGACACGAGCAGGTTCGGCTCGGCGAAGCGCACCGCGAACGCCAAGCGCCGGAAGAAGCCGCCGATGCCCACGCCGTCGGCGCCGTCGTAGCGGGTGGTCTCGGTGCGGTCGTCGTCGTCCTGGAAGTCGACCTCGGCACGCTGGGCGCCCACGATGGCGTAGCCGTGCAGGTCCTCGCCCACGTACAGGCCCGGCTCGTCGAGCTCGAGGGTCTCCGCTCCCGGAGTGATCACATTCGGGATGTCGCCCAGCACGTACGCCGGGCGGCCGTTGGCGTCGACCCCGTTGGCCGGCGCCGCTGCCACGCCGTAGCCATGGGTGTAGGCGACGTGCTCGGTCTCCCATGTGTCGGTGGGCAGCTCGGTGGGGCGCAGCTCACGGGCCGCCAGCACGATCTGGGTGACCTGGCCGTCGATCTCGTAGCGGTCGACGTCGATGTCGCGGAAGTCGTAGAAGCTCTTGATGCCCTGGGTCTGCTGGAACGTGTCCTGCATGACGGCGGGATCGAGCAGACGCACGTTGCGCACCGTGTCGAAGTTGTTCTCGATGTCTTCGGCAGTCAGCCCGGGTTCGTAGTTGAACTCGCGGGGCGACACGTTGTCGAGCCCGAGCGCGATGCGGGTCATCTCGATGTTGCGCTCGATGTAGGGCGCCTCGCGGGTGGATTCCGAGGGCTCCACCTGGAAGCGCTGCACGATGGCCGGGTAGGCAGCGCCCGCCAGCCCGGCGATCACCACCCACAGCGCCACGGCGATCACCGGGTAGGTGAAGCCGCGCCGCCAGATGTTCACCACCAGCAGCAGGAAGCTGAACAGGCTGATCACCATCAGCAGCCGCAGCACCGGCAGCTGGGCGTTGACGTCGGTGTAGGTGGCGCCGTCGACGAATCCCCGGGTGGACAGCGTGAGCTCGAACTGGTCGAAGTAGTAGCCCACCGCCTTGATGAGCGCCAGCAGGCCCAGCAGCAGCGACAGGTGCGCCTTCACCTGCGGCTGCACCCGGCTGCCGGCAGGGGCCTGCACCCGGATCGCGCCGTTCAGGTAGTGCCAGATGGTGGTGAAGATGAACGTGACCAGGACGGCGGCGAATGCCCAGCCGACCAGGAAGTTGAAGAACGGCAGGCGGAAGACGTAGAAGCCGATGTCGCGGCCGAACTGGGGGTCGGCGAGGCCGAAGTCGGTGGCGTTGATGAAGAACAGCCACGACTCCCACTGGCCCGAGACGCCAGTGCCGACCATGAAGGCGAGCACCAGCGAGACGCCGATGCGGATAAGGGCACGGCGACGGCGGGAAATCTGGTGCCAGCGGGCGGCGATGTCCTCGGCCGGACCCGTCGGCGTTGCGCGCGCGGCGAGACGCTCGGCGATGAACAGGTTCACCCACATCAGGACGAAGAAGATCGCCGTGAACAGCAGGCCGAGGCCGATCTTGGCCCACAGCACCTTCCACCACACCGAGGCGTAGCCGAGGCTGTCGAACCACAGGTAGTCGGTCCAGAAGCCGGCGAGGCCCCGGAAGGACAGCAGCAGGATGAGGCCGACCGCGACGACGATGCCGATGATCAGGCGGAAGCGGGTGAGTCCCCGTGGGCGGCGCGGCATCCGCCGGGGACCGCCGGGACCCTGGGGGCCACCGGGGCCTTGGGGACCCTGAGGCCCGCCTGGTGGCCCAGACGACGGGGGCGGCATGTCCTCGGGCGGGCGCATACGGCGCTGAGGCTACTGGGGAGCGCAGCCGCCGCAGCCGGCGTACCGCGCCACCGCAGCGCGGGGCGCGTAGGTTCGGCGCCGTGCGGCTGGCGGTATTGGTCTCGGGAACCGGATCCATCCTCGAAGCGATGCTCGGCGTGGGGCTGCCGGTGGACTTGGTGGGGGCCGATCGACCCTGCCGGGGGCTGGGAGTTGCCGCCGATGCGGGGATCGAGACGGTGCTGGTGGCACGTTCGGACTGGATGGACGGGAGCAGCGATCCGGGCGCAGGCAGCGCCATCGGCAGGGAAGACGCGGCCGGAGAACACGCTGGTCCGGGGCCGCGGCAGTTCGACCGGCAGGGTCACAGCTGCGAGCTGGCTGCCGTGCTCAGCGGTCGCGGCGTGGACGTGGTGGCCATGGCCGGCTTCGGCACGGTGCTGGACGGGTCGTTCTTCGCATGGGATGGCGGCCGATACCAAGGGCGGGTGCTGAACACGCATCCGTCGCTGCTGCCGGTGTTCCCGGGCTGGCACGCGGTGCGTGACGCGCTGGATGCAGGGGCCGCCGAGTCGGGCTGCACCGTGCATGTGGCGATTCCCGAGGTGGACGCCGGCCCGGTGCTGGCGCAGCAAGCAGTGCCGGTGCTGGCCGACGACGACGAGGCCACGCTGCACGAGCGCATCAAAGCGGTGGAACGCGAGCTCTACCCGGCCACGATTGCGGCGTTCCTGGAGCGCTGCGCCGGCGAGGACGCGATGGGCCTGCGGGAAGTCGAACTCGAACGCAGGCAGGAAGGACTGACCCGATGAGGGCGTTGATCTCGGTGTGGGACAAGACGGGTGTGGTGGACTTCGCGACCCGGCTGTCAGGCCTCGGGTGGGAGATCGTCTCAAGCGGCGGGACCGCTGCGGCGCTGGCCGAGGCCGGGGTGCCGGTGGTGGCGGTGGAGGACGTCACCGGCAGCCCCGAGATGCTGGACGGCCGGGTGAAGACGCTGCACCCGCGCATCCACGGCGGGATCCTGGCGGACCGGTCGAAGCCGGCGCACTTGGCGTCGCTCGACGAGCACGGCATCGCGGCCATCGACCTGGTGGTGTGCAACCTGTACCCGTTCCGGTCCGACCCGGGGCCCGATCTGATCGACATCGGCGGGCCGGCGATGGTGCGGGCTGCTGCCAAGAATCACGGCGACGAGAGCGGCGGCGTGGGTGTGGTGGTGGACCCGGCCGACTACGAGGCGGTGCTTGACGAGCTGGCTGAATCGGCCGATTCGGCGGGGTCAGGTGCTGGTGGGCTGAGCGCAGCCACGCGGCGGCGGTTGGCGCGAGCCGCATTCGCCCATACGGCTGCCTATGACGCGGCGATCGTGAGCTGGCTGGACGAGTCGGCCGGCAGCGAGACCGAAGCGGTGGGTGCAGGCGAGTCGCCCGAGCCCGCTCCCCTGCCGCCCACCATGCACCTGGCGCTGGAACGGGTGGACGAATGCCGCTACGGCGAGAACCCGCACCATCTCGGGGCCCGCTACCGGCCGGTCGGCGAGCCGACCTGGTGGGACCACGCCTACCAGCACAGCGGGCTGGCGCTGAGCTACCTGAACTTCTTCGATGCCGATGCGGCGTGGCGGATCGTGCACGACTTGGGCGATGCCGAGGGCTCTTCGGCTGTGGTGATCGTGAAGCACGCCAACCCGTGCGGCGCCGCAGCCGGCGACGACCTCGCCGACGTGTACCAGCGGGCCTACGACTGCGATGCCCGCTCCGCTTTCGGCGGGATCGTGGCGTTCAACAAGATCGTCGACCTCGACACGGTCGAGCGCATCGAGGCGGCGGCCCAAGCCGATCTGATCATCGCGCCCGGCTACGAGGACGGCGTGGTGGAACGCCTCGAGGCGAAGCGGCGCAATACCCGGGTGCTCGAGGCACCCCGGCCCGACGAGGCCGGCGTGTCGCTGAGGCAGATCAACGGCGGATGGCTGGTGCAGTCGCCCCACACGTTCGCTTCAGCGCCCGAGGACTGGCAGGTGGTCACCCAGCGCAAGCCGACGGCGAGCGAGCTGGCCGATGCCCGCTTCGCCTGGCGGGTCTGCGGGCATGTGATGTCGAATGCGATCGTGCTGGCGCGGGACCGCACAGCGTGGGGCATCGGCGCCGGCCAGCAGAACCGCGTGGAGTCCGGTCAGCTCGCCGCGGCGAAAGCCGACGAGCGGGCTGCCGGCGGCGCCTGCGCCAGCGACGCGTTCTACCCCTTCGGTGACGGTGTGGAGGCCGCTGCTGCGGCCGGCGTGGCCGTGGTGGTGCAGCCGGGCGGCGCCCTGCGAGACGACGACGTGATTGCCCGAGCCAACGAGCTCGGCCTCGCCATGCTGTTCACCGGCGAGCGGCAGTTTCGCCACTGATGGCAAGAACATCGAAGGCAATTGCGGCGGCACTTGTCGTCGCGGGTCTGGTGGGAATGTGGCCTGCGAGCGCGGGCGCGCAGACGGCTGGGTCGGCGACGCTGCCACCGCCCGAGGTGCTGGGCGACTGCACCGATGCGGTGCCGATCATCGTGGCATCCGACGCCGACGCGCAGTCCGACATCTACTCAGCCGTCACGCTCGCCGGCGTGCTGGACACCAAGCGCTGCATCGTGCTGGCCGGGGGCCGTCACGACCCGTTCCCGCAGGACCAGCTGGAGCGGCTCGCCACAGCCGCGGCGGGCGGCTACGTCGTGGGCGGGCCAGCAGCCGTGCCGAACGTCAAGCTGTCGGGCCGCAAGATGATCCGCGTCTACGGCGCAGATCGCTGGGAGACCGCAACCGAGGTCGGTGCCATTGCGGCAGCCCTCGCAGCGGGTGAGGACCCCAGCGGGTCCGACGACACAGACGGCCAGTCCGATGACAGCGCATCTGCCTGGCAGCAGCGGCTGGCAACCGAATTCTCGGCCGCGCTGCGGTCGAGCGAAGCGACCGACGACATGTGCATGTCGCTGTATCGCAACGGCGAACCGATCTTCGAGCACAAGCCGCACACACCGCTGCTGCCGGCATCGCTTGCCAAGCTCGCGACGGTCACCGTGGCGCTGAGCGAACTGGGCGCCGACGCCACCTTCACCACCCGAGTGGTTGCCGACGCCGGCACACTCGATGCTGTCAGCGACGGCGTGCTGCGCGGCGACCTGTACCTGATCGGCGGCGGCGACCCGGTGCTGGCCACGCCCGGCTACATCGACCGCATTGCGAATGCGCGCCCGTACACCGACGTGACCCAACTCGCGGACATCGTCATGGCGACACTCGAAGCTCACGACATCCACACCATCGAAGGCGCCGTCATCGGCGACGGATCGTGGTTCGCCGACGGCGAGCAGAGCTACATCTCGCACTCCCTGCCGGGCGCGACGCCGGAGACCCCGGCGATCTGGAAGGAGTCGTACCTGTCGGGGAACTTCGTGGGCGTGCTGTCGGGCTTGATCATCAACGACGGCTACTCGCCCTACGCCATCGACCGCCGGAGCCACACCCGCAGCGCCGATTCGACCCAGGCCGCAGCGTCAGACTTCGACGACATCCTCGAAGCGCGTGGCATGGTGATCCGTCACCGGCCGCGTTCGGGCAGCGCCCCCGCAGCCGGCGATTCGACCGATCTGGGCAACATCACCTCACCGTCGATCGCCGAGATGCTGGTGCGGATCCTGCGCTACTCGGAGAACACGCCCGCGGAGATGCTGTTCAAGCAGATCGGCCGGCATCGCGGCGACTCGTCCCGTGCGGGCTCGGCGGCAGCGGCGACCGCGGCGCTCAGCGGCCTCCTGGGCACCACGGCCGACGAGATCGTCCTGGTGGACGGCTCGGGGCTGTCGGTGCACAACCGCATGAGCTGCGAGGCCGCCGTGCGGCTGCTGCTGCTGGCGGGCAGTGATTCCCGCTTCGTGGGCTCGCTGTCGATCGCTGGACGGACCCCGACGCTGCAGAGCTGCGGGCCTCGGTCTCCCGGAAACGGGCAGGGCCCGGCGAACACGGTCTTCGCCAAGGGCGGTCAGCTCAACGACAGCTCAGCCATCGCCGGGGTCAGCACTGCTGCCAACGGCGACGTGCTCACCTTCGCCATGATCGCCAACGAACCGTTGATCATCCGCACCGGAAGCTGCAACACCCTGCGCCGGCTCACCCTCGACGCCATAGGCCGCTACACCTACGGCCCCTCAGGCTGACCCGCTGCCGCTGACAGCCGAGCGGATGCCTGTTCGTCGGTACGCTGCGAACTACAGGCGCCGCCATGACTTCATCCACCCGGCCCCCGAACGCACTGGCCGACTACGTGCCAGATCTACGCGCCAGCGACGACGAGTTTCGGCTGCGTCTCTTGCTGCACGACTTCGGACTCGTATGGCAGGAAGCCGGCCCCCACGAGCGAGCTGCCTTGATTGCTGAAGAACCAGAGCTGTTCGACTCCCGCTGGGACGCCTTCCTGGCCGCCTACGCCGAACACCTCGCACGCTCCGCAGCCATGGCACCCCCACCATGGACATCGTCCAAGCACAGGTTTCTCCCCGACTTCTGGTACGTCGGCGGCTGTTACCCCTTCGATCGAGTGCGCACCATCATCACCACGCCCGGTGCCTTCGAGGAACACGGCGTGTGGTTTCCTCGCAGCGAGCTAGCGGTCGTCTGACGGTGACCCCGCTCGCTGAATCTGAGATCCGCGCCGCCCTCAGCGAGCTCGCCGAGCGACTTGAGCGTCGGCGAACGCATGCACGCCTCTACATCGCCGGCGGTGCCGCGATGGTGCTGGCGTACGACGCCGATCGAGCCACCCGCGACATCGACACAGCCATCCTCGACGGCTACGAGGCGGTCATGTCCATCGCCGCTGAAATGGCACGCGAGCGAGGCTGGCCGTCAACTTGGCTGAACGAACAAGCAACGCCGTACATGCCCAAGGCCGAGCAGCGGCACGGGCGCGAGGTGTTCGAGCATCCGTACTTGACGGTCATCGCCGCGAGCCCAGAGCACATGCTGGCGATGAAGGCGCGAGCGGCTCGTCGCACCGACATCAGTGATGCGATGCGACTCATAGAGATCACTGGCATCGCCGATATCGCCGACATCGCAGCACTCGTCCGCAAGGTGTTCCCCGACGAGGACTTGGGACGTCGCCAGCTCGACTGGCTCGAAGCAGTGATTGATGAGTCACAGACTGGCCACAGCGCCCAGGCGTGAGACCTGAACTCCCCGTCAGGCGCTGACGCGCTCCTTGTCAGGCGGCGGCATGTAGGTGCACCGGCTCGGCTTCAAGCCCATCGAGTGCAGTGTGAGCAGGAGTCCGAGCGAAGCACCGGTCGGGTCGACCACGGGAACCCTCACGCGCTCCGTTTCGAGCTGGGACTGCAGTGCCGCCGCCACGCCGAGCATGCCAGTGCACCCCAGCACCAGCACATCCGCACCTTGATCCAAGGCACGGTGTGACGCTTGGGAGAGGCTCTTGAGGAGGGCGTCGCCGTCGTGCAATTCGAGCACCGGCGTGTCCACCACTTCGACGGACACCATGCGCTCCCGGATGCCCATGCGTGTCGCGAGATCCGAGATCATGGGCACAACGTTCTCCAGCACGGTGATGACCGAAAAGCGAGCGCCCAAAGTGAGCGCTGTCGCTATGGCCGGTTCGAAACCGCCGACGACGGGGATGTCCACCAGTTCACGGGCCGCAGGCACAGCCGGGTCGCCGAAGCAGGTGATGAACACGCTGTCCGCCCCGGCGTCGGCTGCGCGGCGCACCTCCTCGACAATTGCCGGGCCCGCCAGCACCTCGTCGTAGAACGACTCGATGGAGGCCGGCCCGTAGCGCAGGTTCGAGACCTCGATGTCGATCTCCGGCCCCAGAAAGCTTCGGGCTTCAAGGGTGATCTGTTCGTTGAACGTGTCCGAGGTGATCGGAACGACGATGTGGATCTTCATGATGAGTCCTTTCGTATGGGAGAAGGGTTGGCAGTCAGGCTCGACGGGAACGGGACCAGGCGTCAGCGGCGACCGCAACAAGAATCACAACGCCTTGGATGACTCGCTGCCAGATCGGGTCGACCTGGTGCAGGTTGAAGCCGTTGACCATGAAGGCGATGAAGAGGGCGCCGAGCAGTGTCCTCCACACGGCACCGGTGCCGCCGGCGATCGATGTGCCGCCGACAACGATGGCGGCGATGACGCCGAAGACGAAGCTGAAGTCATCGGAGGGGGTGGCGCTGATCGTGCGGGAGGCCGCTACGACACCGGCCAGGCCGGCTGCGAGCCCCGACAGGGCGAAGACCGACACCACGATGTGCCGGGTGCGCACACCTGCCAGCCGCGCCGCTTCCGCGTTGCCGCCTGTTGCGTACACGTGACGGCCGAAGCGGGTGCCTGCGAGCGCGATCCACGCCACTGCCACCACGGCGAGCGAGATCCAGGTCGCCGTGGTCAGGCTCAGCACGCGCGTCCGTGCAATGTCACGGAAGTTCTCGCTGACCGGTCGCAGGATGCTGCGCTCGCTCACGATGTAGCCGAGTCCGAACACGATGAACGACATGGCCAGCGTCGTGATGAATGAGTTGATGCGTGCGAACGCCACGATCGACCCGTTGGCGAGCCCCACCGCCAGACCGAAGGCGCACCCGGCAATCAGCGCGAGCACGACCGATCCGGTGGCGTTCTCGACCCGCAGCGCAACCAGCGGCGCTACGACCGCCACTGCGGCGATCGACACGTCGAAGCCGCCGGCGATCATGGTGAGCGTTGCGACCGAGGCTGCGATCAGCAGGGTCGCCTGCTGATCCAGCACATTGCGCAGATTCGGAGCAGTCAGGAAGCCGTCTGTCGTGATGGCCAGCACGACGAAGAGCGCAAGGGTGACCCAGACGATGCCGAAACGCGCCAGCACGTTGAGCTGGTGCCTGGCACCCGATGTCGACGGAACGGATACTGCGGCATCGGCCACGGCAGGCCCTGCCGCCCTCACGTCGCTGCGCTCAGGGAGGCTTCGCCGAAGGCATGGCGCAGCAACTCGGCCTCGTCAAGGTCAGGGTGGGTGAACTCGCCGACGAAGCTGCCGTCGCGCATCACCAAGATGCGATGGCACAGGCCCACCAGTTCCTCCAGCTCGGACGATACGACCAGCACGGCGAGACCGTCTGCGGCAGCGGATGCGATGAGGTCGTAGATGGCGCGCTTGGAGCCCACATCGACGCCTCGGGTCGGCTCGTCGGCAATCAACACCCGCAGCCCCGGCACCAGCCAGCGTGCGAAGAGGCACTTCTGCTGGTTGCCGCCCGACAGCAGCCGCATGGGGGTTTCCATGCCGCCGTCGCGCACCCCGGCATCGGTGCTTGCGGCCCGGACGAAGCGGCGCTCGGCGATGCGGTTGACGACGCCTGCTCGGGTCATCCGTGCCAGATGAGGCAGGCTGACGTTCTCGCGGACGCTGCGCTCAATCAGCAGCCCGTGGTCCTTGCGCGACTCAGGGATCAGGCCCACACCCGCTCGGATAGCCCGGTCTGGACGCGAACCCCGCAGGGACTGTGTGCCAACCACCACTTCGCCGCCATCGCCAGGATCCGCCCCATAGATCGCTCGCAAGAACTCGGTGCGACCTGAGCCGACCAATCCGGCGATGCCGACGATCTCACCGGCAGTCACGTCGAGATCCAGGCCTGCCGGCGAGCTCTCGCGGACCGAACCTGTGCACCGCAGTCCCCGCACACGCAGCGCGGGCGTCGCAGCGGAGTCGGGTAGCGCTGCCTTTGGCGGGAACGTGGCGTCGAGCTCCCGACCGATCATGGCCTCGACGAGGGAACCGGCCGTCTCCGACGACGGGGTCGTGGTGCGCACGACCCGCCCGTCGCGCATGATCGTCACCTCATCGGCCAACGCCAGCACCTCATCCAGGAAGTGCGAGATGAACAGAACGGTGATGCCCTGGTCGCGTAGAGAACGGACCAAGCGGTGAAGCTGATCGCGCTCCGCAATCGAGAGCCGGGCCGAAGGCTCGTCCATCACCACCAACTCGGTGCGGCGCGCAACTGCTCGCAGAATCTCGACGCACTGCTGGTCGGCGACGCTGAGGTCGCCCACCCGCGCGGCGGGATCGACGTGGATGCCCGTGCGCTCAGCCAGCGCCAGGAACCGCCTGCGCGACTCCTGGGGTCGCACCCATCCCCATCGCGTGGCCTCCACGCCGAGGAACACGTTGTCCACCACGGTGCGGTCGGGAACCAGCGCCAATTCCTGGGCAATGGCCGTGATGCCGGCGTCAAAGGCGTGCCGCGGCGACCGAAACCGGACCGGCCGACCGTTCACAGCCACCGAACCGCTGTCGGGGCCGTACAGCCCCGAGATGACTTTGCCGACCGTGGACTTGCCCGCACCGTTCTCGCCGACGAGGGCGTGGATCGCGCCGCGGCGGACGGCGAGGTTCACGCCGTCCACCGCTTGCGTCGATCCGAATCGCTTGGAGACGCCCGTCAGCTCAATGTGAACCGGTGCTTGGACTGGGCCCTGAGCCGGCTCGACGATCACCCATCCCACTCCGCAGTGAACTGATCCACGTTGGCGGAAGTGACCAGACCCTCATCGAGGAAGTTGGCATTGGGGTCGATGCCGCCGGTCATGGTGCCGTCGCGCAGGGCGGCGATCATCGCCTCCATCGCCAGGCGGCCTTCGCTCGCTGGCGCGTAGTACACGGTGGCGAACCAGCGGCCGTCGCGCACGCCTTCGATCGCAGGTGAGGAGCCGCCCAAGCCGATCAGGGCGACACCGTCGAGCTTGCCCTCGTCGGTCAGCACCAGCTCGACGCCCTGCAGCGATTGATCCGCACCGACCACGACGTCGAACTCTGGCTGCGCCTGCAGGATGTCCTGGATGGCGTTGATGCCGCCCTCGGGCCCCAGGTAGAGGCCCTCGCCTTCAGCGACGACTTCGATGTTGGCGTGTCCGGCAACAGCGCTGTCGAAGCCCTGCCGCAGCGCCACATCCAGCGGGATCCCCCGGATGCCGAACAGGTACACGACGCGACAGTGGTCGAGTCCCTCACATGCCTGGATCGTGAGTCGGCCGGCGCGTTCGCCGGTCACAACCGGAGGCGCCATCACCGAGGCTGCGATGCCGTCGACTTGCGGCTCGTTCGTCGAGAGATCGTCGCCGACGATCTGGTTGAAGAGCACGACCTGCAGGCCGCTTGCGAGCGCTGCCTCGACGTCGGGAACGAGCCCGGGTCCGTTGAGCGCTACCAGGATGATGCCGTCGTACTGACCGCTGGCGATGGCGTCCTGCAGCTGGGTGGTTTGCAGCTCGGCATTGAACTGGGCGTCGAACTCGACCAATTCGATGTTGTTCTCGTCCGCGAGCCGCTGCATCTCACCGACTGATGCCAGCAGGAACGTGTTGGCCGAGCTGGCCGAGAGGTAGGCGATGCGCCACGGCTCGGGATCGGGCTCGTCGGCCGGTTCGGCGGGCGCCGCGGTCGTTGCCGGGGCGCTGTCATCAGCTTCGGTCGCGGCGGTGTCCGCGGTGGCGTCGGGCTCGTCGTCGCTCGCAGCGGGTTCCGCGGCGGTCTGCGTGGGCACTGCGGTGACGTCGGTGGTTGCGTCGCTGCCATCGTCGCCGTCGCCGCATGCGGCGGCAACGAGCATCAGCGCGAGCGCCGCGCCGAGCAGTCTCGTCAAGGTGCGTGCCTTCATCGGATCCCCCCTCAGGGCCTCGTTCCGGCCTGTGGAGGCGACCGTAAGGAGGAGGACTTCGCCCCTCAATGGGCAGATCGCTGCGATTGGAGGCCCTAGTGGTGCAGATCACGCATGCCCGAGGCGGAGCTTCACGTAAGGGAGGCAGCTAGATGGCGGCAAAGCGCTTTGGACTGAGTTGCGATTCGAGCGCCCCCAAGTCGCCAGCAGGAATCTCGCCCCCAATGAGGGCAGCCGTGAGCCGGGCAACAGCCGGCGCTGTCTGGATTCCGGTCCCGCCTTGGCCGGCGCACCAGAAGAATCCCGGCACGTACGGGTCGAATCCGACGACCGGGACGCGATCGGGCGAGAACGTCCGCAATCCCGCCCATGTCGAGCGAACGGCTCGGATGGAGAGCGTGGTCGCCCGGTTGACGGCCTCGATGCCGAGCGCGACATCGACCTCGCGCGGCCGTGCATCGCCCGGTCGGTCAGGGTGCTCGTCGGCCGGAGATCCCAGCAGCTGCCCTGGCCCTTCGGGCTTGAAGTAGAAGCTCTCGTCGGCCGAGATGACGAGCGGCCAGTTGTCGCAGTCATAGCTCGTAGAGAAGGTGAAGACGGTCCTGCGGAGCGGGCGCATGCCAAGTTTGCATGCACCAGCCAGCGCAGCTACCTCGTCGGTCCAGGCGCCGGCCGCGTTCACGACGACTCTGCAGCTGAACTCGCCCGCATCGGTGTCCACCCGCCAGCCGTCGCCAGCCGAGGCGAGGCCGCGCACACCGTGCTGCCGCAAGATCTTGACCCCACGCGAGCGGGCACCTCTCACGTAGGCCTGGTGCAGACCCGCGACGTCGATGTCAAACCCGCCGTGCTCAAGCACAGCCCCAGCAACCCATGCGGAATCGAGTGCCCCGCACACCTGCATCGCCTCGTCGACATCGAGCCGGTCACAGGGCGGGCCGGTGGTGGCATTGGCCCGCAGACGCTCCTCAAGCTGAGCCTCGTGCCGTGCCGGAGCGACCCAGAGCACATTGCGCGGCAGCAGCACATCGCTGTCAGCGAGCCCGTCGGCGTTCGAGTCCAGAAACTGCCGAGAGGCCGCGCTCAGCCGTCGATTGGTCGCCTCGCCGTAGGAGGCCAGGAACTGGGCGGCAGATCGGCCCGTGCTGTGCGCGGTCAGCGTCGGTTCGCGCTCCACCAGCACCACCTCGTGACCAGTCCCGGCGAGTTCGAACGCAGCCGAGATTCCGGCGATACCACCGCCGATGACCACGACATCGGCCGCGTCTCGGGGTCCTGTCACTGCTGGGTCCGGTCCAGCCGGTGCTTGCGCATCACGAGCTGCAGAGCCAGACGCTGATCAGGGTCGGCGAGGTTGACGTGGAGCGCCTCAGAGATGCGGTCGATCCGTTTCATCACAGTGTTGCGGTGCACGCCGAGCACGGCCGCTGTGTTGGTGGCTGACGACTGGCAGTCCAGGTATGCCTCCAGCGTCCGCAGCAGTGTTTCGTCGGCGTCGGTTGCGGCCAGCGGTGCCAGGAATGCATCGACGACCCGGCCGAAATCGGCGGAGCCGTACCAGCCCAGCATGATCCGCTGGATGCCGAGCTCGTCGATGTGTCGCACAGCGACCCGTCGGCCGCCAGCACCAGCCAAGGTTGCGGCTTGGCGCGCATCGGTCAGGCTGGCGCGCAGGCCCGGCAGGCCCGTCGCCGGCCGCCCGACCCCTCCGTGTGCCATGACTTCGGCTGCCTCGCCGGTGAGCTGGGTGACCGCGTCCCGCAGCTGGCGCGTCATCGCACGGTATTCCTCCACGGGCGGCTCCGCGCGGGAGCTGACCCAGCCAGACCAGCCGTCGGTGCGTTCGATCAGCGGACCGTCGATGCCGCAGGAGCTCAGCAGCTCGCCCAGCGTGTCGGTGTTCACCAGCACCCATGCCGCATCGACCGCGCCGGACACCTCGACGTGGAAGGCAGTCACCCATCCCGCGGCCGACCAGCCGGCGGTGGCCATCTGCGCCAGCACGGTCTCATCGGGCAATTCGCCGCCGCCCACGATCTCGTTGAGCAGCGCCAGCCGGTGACGAGCGTCGCGCTCCATTACCAGCCGATCCCGAACCAGATAGGCGCCGACCGCCCACGACGCCACGCCCATCAGCTCCAGCCCGGTGCCCATGAATGCCTCGTCGGCTGCGTCGAGTACACACACCAGCCAGAAGCGGGCCGGCTCGCCCGGTACCACGATCACAGGACACGTCATGCCCGCCGCGCCTTCGCCACCCACACGGGGAGAGCTGAAAGCACTCTGTCGCAGCGCGCCGGCTTCGACGGCGACATCAGGACCGGCAACCACCGCGCCGGTGGCCTCTACCAGCGAGCACGGTCGGCCTAGCACGTCGGTCACCAGCGCCAGCGTGTCCGGCACGGTCTTGGTGCCCATTAGGCCATGCAGCAGCTTGGACACCATCGCTGCTTGACGGACGGTGGGCTGCAGCAGCAGTTCGCGTGCCGCAGCTGCCATCGACAGCACATCGGGCGCGCTGACCTCGACGAGGGCCGTGGAGAAGCGATCGGCCAATCGCCGCGTGGCGAGTCCTGGTGCTGCCACGGCGTTGACCGCCACCAGTCCGGCGCCGCTGCCATCGCGCACCGCGCGCAGAGCGATGTCCAGCGCGTAGGAGTTCGGCGCCAGCGAACTCGCGTCCAGCACCACCAGGAGCCCGCTGGAGATCGGCGTCGTCCGGTCGCAACGCTCGGTTACGGCGATATCGGCAACCACACTGTCGAGCCCTTTGGCACCGGCCACCACATGCGACTCGCCGAGCACGCCTGCCGCCAGCAGTTGCCGCAGAGTCAGCGGTCGAGCTTGCTCGCTGGATTGCAACACTCTGGCTCCTAGGCGTCGGCGGGCCCGGCAGCTCTATTCTCCGCGACCTCGTGCGGTCGACGGGACGGCAGATTGGCCAGGACGAAGTCGATCCAGTTGTCGCCCGCGACACGGCACGCGATCTCGGGGCCGAGTTTCGCCACCAGCAGCTCGACGAGCGGCGCCAGATCGGTCGGCGAGCGCAACTCGTCCACCAGCGGCAGGCGGTCAGGATCGACGAGGCCTGCGCCCAGAATCGGGTCGATCGTGTGCAGGAGATCGTCGATGAAATCCGGGCCCAGACCGACCGCCCCATCGCCCGCAACGTCGAGCGCATAGGCGATGTGCGCCACATAGTCGGCCAGCGCAGGCTGCTCATCAGCGAGGAAGCCGCCGAACGCGTTGATGCCGATGACGCCGCCGGCAGCTGTGATCTGGCGCATCTGCTCGTCGCTGAGATTGCGCGGGTGGCCGCACAGCGCCTGGCACGACGAATGGGTCGCCACGAAGGGACGGGTCGCAATTTCGGACACGTGGGCCACGCCGGCCGCCGAGAGATGGCTCACGTCGACGATGATCCCGAGCCGTTCCATTTCGGCCACAGCATCGGCGCCGAGGCTGGTCAGCCCAGCACCGGTGGC
This sequence comes from Acidimicrobiia bacterium, assembly GCA_022820505.1. Classification (GTDB taxonomy): domain Bacteria; phylum Actinomycetota; class Acidimicrobiia; order Acidimicrobiales; family Poriferisodalaceae; genus Poriferisodalis. Next base: position 21,288 of record JAJEFK010000048.1, read on the forward strand.
GGCCTCGCCGACGCCGTCAGCCATCATCGTGCGACGGTTCCACGTCATCGACATGCTGCGCACGCCGAGCCGGAAGAACGTCTCGAGCAGCTCGAGATCAGCGCCGAGCGGCTCGGAGCCCTCGAGGGCAAGCAGCAGTCCGATCCGGTTGGATTCCAGCGCCTGTTCGAGATCAGATGGGGTCTCGACGATGGCGACATCGGCAGCGTGGACGTGAGCGATGCGTCGAGCTTCTTCGAGCAGCAGCAAGGCGCGCCGCAAGGCGCCCTCGCCGACGTGCTGGTCCTCGGTGAAGATCGGCAGGAACTGCAGGTCCACGCCGCCGGAGCGCAGCTGCGGCAGCCAGTAGTCCCCGAAGGGGTCGGAACGGCCGCGTTCTCGTTGATGCAGGACCGCGAGCAGCAGGTCGTTGTGAGCGTCGGCGACGCGGACCCCGGCGTGGCTCACGCGGCGAGCGGCCCGACCGCCTTGACGATGACCCGGCACCCGCCGCCCGGCACGTACGTCATCGGGATCTCCACGACGCTCGTGATCCGCACCTCGCCGGCGTTGGCACCCGCGCGGATGGCGGCGTCTGTTGCTTCCTCCCGGGCGCTGCGCAGGCAGTCCTCGCGGCTGGTGACGTCGTAGCTGTACACCTTGTCGATCGATCCCGCGGCTTCGGCGATGGCCGCGCCGAACGCGTTCGCCACCGAGTGATGCGGCGGCCAGATGACCTCGCTGAAACCCGGCAGCTCCGCCGGTACCAAGTGAGCGCCGCCTCCCACGGCCATCAGCGGCAGCGGTGTGCTGGATGCCTTCATCCGCTCGCCCAGCACACCGATCCGTTCGTCGACCCAGGCGATCGCCGCTTCGCAGATCTCGTTCTCGACGCCGCCCAGCAGCGACGGATCGCCGAACCCGTCCAGCCGGCCCATCGCCAACGACACATCGGAGAGCGTCAGCGTGGGGCCGCCCATGCACATCGCATCGCTGATGACCCGGTAGCCCACCGAGTCCGGGCCTACGGACACATCGCCGTCGGCCTCGCCGTCGTGGCGCACGATGGTGCCGCCTCCGAGGCCCACCGAGATCAGGTCGGGCATGCGGAAGTTGGTCCGCACACCGCCGACCTCCACCGCCGCGGACGACTGCCGCGGGAAGCCCCCCACCAGGATCCCGGCGTCGGCGGACGTGCCGCCCACGTCGATGACGATGGCGTCATCGGTGCCGGCGAGTGCGCAGGCGCCCCGCATGGAGTTGGTCGGTCCCGAGCCGAGGGTCAACACCGGATACTGACCCGCCTCGGCCGCCATCATCAGCGTCCCGTCGTTCTGCGTGAGATAGGCGGCGACATCCAGGCGATGCTCGGCGAGCGCTCCCTCGAAGCCGCTGATCACGCCGGTCGCCACGCTCAGCAGCGCGGCGTTCAGGATCGTGGCGTTCTCCCGCTCCAGCAGGCCCAGCGAGCCGATCTCGTAGCTGAGCGAGACCGGGAAGTCGGCGCCGAGTTCGGCCTGCAGGATCTCCCGGGCGCGGATCTCGTGCTCGGTGGTCGCCGGGCTGAAGGCGCCGGCAACCGCGATCGAACGGCACTCCGCCCGGATCGCCTCGGCGGCCAGCCGCTTGACCGCCTCGGTGTCCAGCGCGGCGATCTCCTTGCCGTTGTACTCGTGGCCGCCCTCGATGATGGCGGTCGTGCCGATGACCCCGGAGCGAATGTCGTCGGGCCAGGCGGCACCGGGGCTGATCCCCAGCGAGGAGGGGGCGGCGAGTCGCAGCATGGCCACCCTGTCCAGGCCGCGCCGCTGGATGATGGCGTTGGCCGAGTGCGTGGTCCCCAGCATCGCCTTGGAGATCCGCGAGTGCTCGAGCCCCACCAGCACCCCGTCGAGGGCCGCCCTGATGCCGTCGATGGGCTCGGGCGTGGTGGCCACCTTCACCGTGGCAACAACGTCGCCGGAGGCATCGATCACGACCGCGTCGGTGTTGGTGCCGCCGACGTCGACGCCGACGCGGAGATCCCGCGAGTCGCTCGCCGGACTCATCGCGGCAGCTCCACGAAGTCCACGTCGTCATAGCCGAACGCCTCCGGGCCCACGAGTTCGAGCACTCCCGGCTGGTGCCATTCGGGCGCGCAGGGCATGCCGATGACGATGACCCGGTGGCCGTAGGCGATGTACTCGGTGGTGACGGGGTCGAACGTCTCGAGGTCCAGCATGCAGATGAGATTCGGCGTGGTGATGACGGCCTCGCCGTCGCGGAAGGCGATGAGGTTCTCGTTCTGCACCTCGATGCGCATGGTGTCGTCGGTGCCGTCGAGGTCCTCGAGGATCACCGTGGAGCGAGCGAACCCCGCCGTCGTCCGCCGATCCAGGTCCACGACCTTGCCCCGGAAGAACTCCACCGAGCCGGACTCCGACAGGAACGTCTCCCAGGCGCCCTCCTCGGCCCGCTGGACCGCCTCGAGCAGCCCGGCCACCTTGTTGCAGTAGGTCAGCGAGCCGTGTATGCCGTGCTCGTCGATCTGCCCGGCGGTCAGCGGGTAGCAGCTGATGGCGTTGGCCATGCCCAGCTGGATCACCGCGGCCCGGGCCAGCGCCTCGGCCACGTGGTTGTTCGTGGTGCGGAACACGCACTGGTTGCCCTTCTCATCGGCGATCGACAGCGGGCCTGCGGGCAGGCCGGCCAGCGTGAAGACCGTCATCTCGATCTGCGGGAACGCCCGGCGCATGGCGTCGGCGTTCACGATCGGCAGGCCCATCTCGGCCGCCGTGGCGATGGGCAC
>JAJEFK010000016.1 GCA_022820505.1 Acidimicrobiia bacterium
GATGCGGCGCGCCGCCCGGTACTTGGCGATCTCCTCGAAGAAGTCGATGTGGGCATTGAAGAAGAAGCTCAGCCGTGGCGCGAATTCGTCGGTGGACAGCCCCCGCTCTGCAGCGGCCTCGACGTACGCGAACCCGTTCGCCAAGGTGAAAGCAAGCTCCTGTGCAGCTGTCGAGCCTGCTTCTCGAATGTGATAACCGCTGATCGACACCGAATTCCACCGGGGCATCTCATGGGTGGCGAACTCGATGGTGTCGGCGACGATGCGCATCGATGGCCGCGGCGGGTACACCCATTCCTTCTGGGCTTGGTACTCCTTGAGAATGTCGTTCTGCAGCGTGCCGCCGAGCTTGCGGCGGTCCGCACCGTGCTCTTCGGCGTTGGCGACGAACATCGCCCAGATCGTGGCCGCAGGTGCGTTGATGGTCATCGACGTGGTGGTCGCCTCAAGGTCGATGCCGTCGTACAGCGTCGACATGTCCTCGATGGAGTCCACGGCCACGCCGCAGCGGCCGACCTCGCCCAGCGACATGACATCGTCGGAGTCGAGTCCCATGAGCGTGGGCATGTCGAATGCGGTCGACAGCCCGCCCCCGCCCGCTTCGAGGATCTCGTGGAAACGCTTGTTGGTGTCCTCGGGCGTTCCGAAGCCTGCGAACATGCGCATCGTCCACAGCCGGCCGCGGTAGCCGCTGGGATGCACGCCACGCGTGTACGGGAATTGCCCCGGCCAGCCCACCTCAGGATCGGGTTCGCTCTCCACAGGCGCATAGAGCGGGTCAAGCTCGAGACCGCTCATCGTCTCGAAGTCGGCGTTACGCACCGGGGTGGCTTCGAACTCTGCTTGCCAGCGCTCGCGTGTCACCCGTGGCCTCCTGAGATCCGCAGTCTCGTCGCTGCCGAAGTGCGTTCAATGTCGACAACACCTGCGGCGCTTGAAGTGTATGCAGGCGCCCGCGTTCGGTTCTCCGTGCCGCTCAAGAATGTGAGCCGTCCCACTGCTACGCGACTTGCCTCCCGCTCTTGTTCGCTGCGCTCACGGGCCGCTCGGGCCACGGCTTCGCCTAGCGGCTCAGCCTCTGGTCTCAGCCTGTGAGCGGGTCGACGGGTCCGCGCCCGCTGCCGAGCAGGCGATCTGCTCCTGCCGCGATAGCTCGCGCGGTCAGATCGTGGGCTCGGTCAATCGCTGAGTCCACGTCGGTGCCCTTGGCCAGCTCGGCGCAGATGGCGGCCGAGAAGACATCGCCCGACCCCCGGACGTTGCGAGTCTCGATGCGCGGCGCCGACAGCAGCCGGGCGCTGCCGTCCCGAACGACGACATCGGTGATCGTCTCACCGATCCGGAGTCGGCCGCCGGTGACGACCACGGCCTCCGGGCCAGTGGCTGCGAGCTCGTGGGCCGCCTCGACCCACGCCTCGACCTCGTCGCCGAGGTCCCTGCCCACGAGTCGGCCTGCCTCGAGGTGGTTGGGCGTCACGACCCGGGCGTTCGGCAGCAGGCGCGTCGCGACCGATCGCTCTGCCTCGGCGCTGAGCAGCGGCTCGCCGACCCCGTCGACCAGCACCGGGTCCACCACCAGCTGGGGAAGCCGGCGGGCAGCAATCGACGCCACCGCCGCGACGGTCTCCGCAGTGAGCAGCAGGCCCGTCTTGGACGCCGCAATGGGCATGTCGTCGAGCACTGCGTGGACCTGTGCGGCCACCAGCTCGGCATCGACGGGCTGCGCGGCCCGGAACTCGGCCGTGTTCTGCGCCGAAACCAGCGTCAACGCGAATGTCCCGTGCACGCCGCATGCCGCGAACGCCCGCAGGTCCGCCGCGAGACCGGCCCCGCCCGAAGAATCCGCCCCCGCAATGGTCAACGCCGCGGGCCACCAGGCGTGCTGCGCGGGCGGACGGGGGTTCTCGCTCGCGATCCCACCGGCCATGTCACCAGTACAACAGTTGGGCGCGCTGCGCGGCAGTCACTCCCGCCTGTGGTTAGCGTCGGCAGGCGATGGCCGGATCTGCGTCGAGACTGAGCGGCTCCTGCACTCGCAGCATCTCCCCCGACGGGACCGTGGGGATCATCGCCAACCCGGTCTCGGGGCGCGACGTTCGCCGGGTGGCGGCGCGAGGCGCGGTGTCCACTACCGAGGACAAGCGCAACCGGATCGCCCGAGCAGTCATCGGCGCCGTCACCGCGGGGGCCACACGGATCGTGGCCATGGCAGAACCGTTCGGCATCGCAACCGGCGCGCTCACCGATCTGCGCATCGACGCCGAGATCGAGATCGTGGACGTGGGCGCGACCGTCTCGCCCACCGACACGATCCGCGCAGTCGAGGCCATGCGGGCCCGGGATGTCAATGTGCTGGTGACGCTGGGCGGTGACGGCACCAACCGCACGATCTGCGGGGTCTGGCCCGAGGCGACGCTGGTGCCGATGTCCACCGGCACCAACAACGTGTTTCCCAGCCTCACCGAGCCCACCGTCGCCGGTGCCGCCGCGGGACTGCTGGCGAGCGGCATGGTGGACCCTGAAGCGTGTGCGCCCCGGTCGAAGCTGATCACTGTGACATCAGGAAAGGGCACATCGGGTGACGGCCCATCGCAGACGGGGGAGCCAGCGCGCGGCTGGACCGAGATCGCACTGATCGATGCGGTCACGCTGGCCGATGACTTCGTCGGCAATCGCATGCCCGCGGACGGGGTGCGCATGCGGCAGGTGCTCGTGTCGCGCGCCCATCCGGCCAGCATCGGGCTGAGCTCGCTCGCGGGGCTGCTGCAACCCTGCTCGTTCTCCGACGACGCGGGCGTGCTGGTGAACTGCGGACCGGGCGGGCGCCCGATGCGCGTGGCGCTCGCACCCGGGCTGTACCGCACGGTGCCGGTGATCGATCACCGCAGCGTCGAGCTGGGAGAAGCCGTCGAGCTCCGGGGTCCGACAGTGCTGTCGCTCGACGGCGACCGCGAGCGCACGATCGGCCCCGATGAAGCAGCAATTGCCGATGTGCAGCGCAGCGGGCCCCGGGTGGTGGACGTGGATCGGGCACTGGAATTGGGTGCTGCCGCCGGGGTGTTCGAGACTTCTCGGGCGCCGACCGGCGACCGTGCGCTCAACGAGGCCTCCAAGGTCCATTACCACCACGCCGACGGCAGCCCGATCCGCGATTGCTGCTGAGCGGCTGAGCCGCCGCCAATTCCCGACTAATCCGGTCGGGTTTGTCGTCAAATGCGGCTATCCTCCGCGGCACGGGCTGCGCCGGCTCGCGCAGCCCGGCATTTGCCGCATCGCAAGGAGGACGAACATGGCACTGCGTCTCAATGACACCGCCCCCGATTTCACTGCCGACACCACCGAAGGCGAGATCAGCTTCCACGACTGGATCGGCGACGGCTGGGCGCTGCTCTTCTCCCATCCGAAGGATTTCACCCCGGTGTGCACCACCGAGCTGGGCGCCGTTGCCGCGCTGGCCGATGAGTTCACAGCGCGCAACTGCAAGATCATCGGCATCAGCGTCGACGGCGTGAGCGACCACGTGAGCTGGAAGGCCGACATCGCTTCTGCGACCGGCCACGAGGCCAACTACCCGCTCATCGGCGATCCTGAGCTGGCGGTGGTGAAGCTCTACGACATGCTTCCCGCAGACGCCGGCGACACATCGGCGGGGCGCACCGCGGCCGACAACGCCACGGCCCGCACCGTGTTCATCATCGGCCCGGACAAGAAGATCAAGGCGTCGCTCACCTACCCGATGACGACCGGCCGCAACTTCGCCGAGATCCTGCGCCTGCTCGACTCGTGCCAGCTCACCGCCGCCGAGCAGGTCGCCACGCCGGCCAACTGGCAGCAAGGCGAGAACGTCATCATCGTGCCTGCCGTGTCGAATGAGGCGGCCGCCGAGAAGTACCCCGACGGCTGGGAATCACCGCTGCCCTACCTGCGCCTGGTGCCCCAACCCGGCAAGTAATCGCGAACGGCGATACGAGGCTGCGGCAACCTCGACGGCACAGGCCCTAGCCGAGCGCTTAGCTCACGCCGGATTCGGCGACGACTTCGGCTTCGAAGGCCGGGGCACCGTCGAGGCGGCGCATCGAATCGGGCAGCTCGGCCCGGACTCGCTGGTGGAAGACGCGGTCCTGGGCCAGCGTGTAGGGATAGGCCGCCTGACCGGATCGCAGCAGCGGAACGTGCAGCGGCCGGCTGTTGGTAGGACCGGGACGATCCTGCTCGACGAGCGTCTCCGAGGTGGCCTCGCCATCGCGCACTACCCGGTAGGGCCTCACCACGCCGCCACGGGTGGCCTTGCCCTCTGATTCCTTGTAGACGGGCACCACCGGCTCGAACGTGCCGGAGTGCCGTGCGATAGCCACCGCCTTGTACACCATGCCGGCGGTTGCATGGCCGGAACCCACCACCAGCTGGGTGCCCACGCCATAGCCATCGACCGGCAGATGCGCCAGATCGGCGATGCGGTACTCGTCTAGATCGCCTGACACCACGATGCGGGTCTCCTCGGCGCCTGCGTCATCCAGCCACTGCCGTACCCGCGGCACCTCCACCGTGAGATCTCCCGAGTCGATGCGTACCGCGCCCGGCACCCCGCCGAGACGCTTCGCCGCTGCGAGACCCCGTTCAAGCCCTGTTCTCAGGTCGAAGGTGTCGATGAGCAGCGTGGTCTCGAGGCCGTGCGCACGCATCTGCGCCTCGAAGGCTGCTTCCTCGTCGTGGTGCGCCAGCGTGAAGGCGTGAGCAGCGGTGCCGGCCGTCGGGATCTCGAACTGCTCACCGGCGAGCAGGTTGGATGTCGCATCGAAACCAACCAACCAGGCGGCACGCGCGGCGGCAACGGCAGCGAGTTCGTGGGTGCGGCGGCCGCCCATCTCGATGAGGTGGCGTCCTTCTGCGACATCGTGCATCCGTGCAGCCGCAGACGCGACAGCGCAGTCGTGGTTGAGCACCGACAGCACCAGCGTTTCCACGAGCAGCGCCGTGCCTACCGAGGCATCGACACGCAGCACTGGGCTGCCGGGCACGTAGAAGTCGCCCTCGCGGTAGCTCCAGGCATCACCGTCGAATCGGAACGTCGCCAGGTGATCGAGCAGGCTGTCGCTGAAACGGCCGAGCCCAGCCAAGTAGTCCAGATCGTCGGCCTCGAACCGGTAGTCAGCCAGCAGCCCGGCCAGCCGGCCCGGACCCGCCACCACGCCGTAGCCGCGTCCCGGCGGCAATCGCCTGGCGAACACCTCAAAGCACGAGCGCCGCGACGCGACACCTGACTGCAAGGCCGCATCGAGCATGGTGAGCTCGTACAGGTCGGTCATCATGGCCGTGCCCACACCACAAGTCTGCCCGCGCCGAGCACCAGTTCGCCTGCACAACCATCTCGACGCCCGTCAAGTCATGCCGCCCTGGTGACTCTCGGACCCAGCTCTGTTGGAGAACGAAATCAGGTCGAGCACTCGGAATGAGCGGTCTCCGAATTCCCACTTGCTGCACCGTCAAGTCCCTATCATCGCGCTCTCACGGCGGAAGTATCAGCATGGATGACGTGAATTCGCAAAACCAAGGTTCCCTCTGGCGGCGCTGGGATCCGCATATTCACCTTCCCGGAACGGTCTCGAACGATCAATTCGGTGCAATGAGTATCGAGGACGCGCTGAGGCAACTCTCCCGTGTTCAACCTCGGATCGAAGCCATAGGGGTTACCGATTACTACACCACGACTAGTTTTCGCGCTGCTGCCAACGCGCTAGCAACAGGGGTTGCTCCCGGAATTCACTTCGCTTTCCCGAACGTTGAACTCCGGCTCGATAACGCTACGTCATCAAATCACGGAGTCAATATTCACCTCCTTTGCTCTCCCAATGAAGTAGACCGACTCGACCAGTTCATCAGTGGTCTTGAATTCAGCTGGCGAGATACGACGTTCAGAGCCACACACGACGATCTAATCCGGCTTGGTCGAGAATTCTCGCAGGATGCGAGTCTCCCAGATGATGCAGCATTACGAATCGGTGTGACGCAGTTCAAAGTAAACTTCGAGCAGCTACGCCAGCAATTCCGGAACAATAACTGGGCGCTAGAGAACATCCTCATTGCGGTTGCTGGTGGTGGACGCGATGGCACGTCAGGCCTACGTGACCAAGCCGGAGGCTTCGCTGCGAGACGACAATCCATTGAACGTCTAGCGCACATAATTTTCAGTAGCAACCCACAGCAAGTGAGGTTTTGGTCGGGCGATGGTGACTTGAGTGAGACAGAGCTCGAACAGACATACGGCGGCATGAAGGTCTGTCTCCACGGAAGCGACGCGCATGATCCCTCAAGACTTGGTATACCGGACGACGATAGATTCTGTTGGCTCAACGGTGATCCGACTTTCGATACACTGCGTCTTGCTTGCCTGTCGCCCAAGACGAGGAGCTTCATCGGACAAGAATCACCTGCCGTGTCCAGTACCTATGGCAGAGTGATTAGAGTAGGCGTACCTAACGAGAGTTGGTTTGCCAATGGTACGATTGAACTCAATCCTGGATTAGTCTCGATTATTGGACCGCGCGGTTCGGGCAAAACTGCTCTCGCCGACCTGATAGCAGCTGGCGCGGGCTCAAGGGAACCATTCGATAATGATTCATCCTTCATTCGGCGCGCTGGACGACTGCTCAGCAGCACAGTAGTCAGAGTCGAATGGAGCCATGACGAGACGATGGAACATCGCCTGGCCAACGACGATGCCAACGAAGCTTACCCACGACCAGTGCGATACCTGAGCCAACAGTTTGTGGAGCGACTGTGTGCTTCGGATGGCGTATCCGATCAGCTCCTGGTAGAGATTGAGCGCGTGATATTCGAAGCCTGGCCAGGCGAAGAACGTCAGGGTGCCACCAATTTTCGCGAACTGCTAGAGATACAGTTGACGTCGGCACGAGCACGCCAATCGTCGGAGCTCCAAGAGGTGTTGGATTACAGCGATCGTATCGCAGATCTAAGGCTTCGTCGCAGACAAGTTGGGGCGCAACGATCGGAGAAAGCACAATACGAAGCGCAACTCAAGCGACTCGAGGGTCAGATAGCCGCCTTGACTACGAATTCGGACCAAAGGAGCGCGAACCGGCTTGCAGTCGTATCTGAAGTCTTTGTTGAACGGCAAGGGCTAGTTCAAGCGCTTGATCGACGTCGGACGGCTTTGAGCGGGTTGCAGAGTGCCGTTAGCTCGGCTCGATCAACCGCATTCCCTCAATACCACCGACGCCTTCGCGACGAATATTCGGCATCAGGCCTAACTGACATACAATGGGCATCCTTTACAATTGACTTCACTCATGACGTAGATAGTCTGATAGGGCAAGCGCTTCAAGACATCTCTAATGAGCTGAACAGCTTAAGAGGGGAGCCTGTCGTCGACACCATTCCAATTGTGCTTGACGAGTACTCTCGCGAGGAACTCTCTACCTTCTCGCTCGCTCAACTCAATAGTGACGTCATGCGGCTTCAAGAACTCGTAGGGCTCGATACTGAACGACGCAAGCGGCTTACGAAGCTCTCTGAATCTGCCGCAGGCGTCCGCACACACATATCAAGGTTGTCGGAAGACATCGAACGCGCTTTGAGTGAGGACATTGACGAACTCATCATAAGTCGACGCGACCACTACGAATCCTATTTTCAGGCTCTAATCGAAGAAGAAGATGCGTTACGAAAGCTCTATGAGCCGCTTAGCGCTGTGCTAGAGGACATTGGCTCTTCGGTGTCGAAACTTCGATTTAGCGTTCGACGAGCAGTTGACGTCAGCTCATGGGCAAGGATGGGTGAGGAACTGCTCGACTTGAGGAAGGAAGGTCGCTTTCGTGGAGAGGGTGCCCTAGAACGCGCTGCGATGACCGAACTCGTCCACGCCTGGGAATTCGGCGATTCTGGTGAAGCCGCCGATGCGATTGACAACTTTGCCAGAAAATATGGTGGCGATATTCGAAGCCAACAGCCGGCGCGTGTGGCAAATGACTCGCAAATTGACAACTGGGAACGAAGTGTATCACGCTGGCTATTCAGGACTGATCACATCCAGCTTCGATACAGTTTGGACTACGATGGGTTGAACATTGAACAACTCTCACCGGGGACGCGTGGGATTGTATTGCTACTCTTGTATCTGGCGGTAGATCAACAAGAGAGCGATCCGCTGATCATCGACCAACCGGAAGAGAACCTTGACCCGGAATCCGTGCATTCGGAGCTAGTCCAGTTGTTCAGGTTGGCAAGTCAACGCCGACAGATCATCATGGTCACACACAATGCAAACTTGGTCGTCAACACCGATGTTGACCAAGTCATCGTCGCTCACTGTGGACCGCTGGCCAAGGGACAGCTGCCCGAGATTCAATATCGATGCGGTGGTCTAGAGGACCCTGAGATACGTCGCTCAGTATGCGAGATACTCGAAGGTGGCGCAGAAGCGTTCCGACAACGCGCCCGCCGATTGGGCCTTGACATGTCTGTTGATGTGTCGGCTTTGGCTCCTCAATAGAGCCATCGTGTCAGCCGTCACTGCAATTGCATAGCTCTCGAGGCGTACTGCGCGAATCTAGGCGGTGGACCAGTCGGCGGAGAGGGCCTCGGCTTGTTCGAGGACGGTCTGAGTAGCTTGCTCTTGCTTGTCGGGCGGGTAGCCGTGACGTTTCAGGATTCGTCGCACCTTGACGCGGATGCCCGCGCGGACGTTCTCGCGCAGCGTCCAGTCGATGGTCACGCTGTTGCGGACTGACTCCACGAGTTCGCGAGCGATGGCCTGGAGCGTCTCGTCGCCGAGTACGGCCACAGCACTGTCGTTCGTTTCCAGGGCGTCGTAGAACGCCAGTTCGTTGTCGGTGAGGCCGAGCTGCTCACCGCGCTCGTCGGCCGCCCGAAGCTCGCGCGCCAACTCGATCAGCTCTTCGATGACCTGCGCCGCCTCTATGCCTCGGTTCTGGTAGCGGCGGATTGTCTCCGCGAGCATTGCGGCGAACGATCTGCCTTGTGTGACGTTGCGACGCTGGCGCTGGCGGACTTCCCCGCGCAAGAGCTTCTGCAGCAGTTCAACCGCGAGGTTTCGGTGCGGCATGTTGCGCACTTCGGCGAGGAACTCCTCGGACAGGATGGAGATGTCGGGCTTGTCGAGGCCAGCAGCCTCGAAGATGTCGGTCACCTCGCCGGATGACACCGCCCTCGAGATGATCTGACGAACGGCGTGATCGAGATCGTCCTGTGCTCGTTCCTCGTCGGGCGACCGCTGCATCAACCTGCTGCGAACAGCCTGGAAGAAGCCCACGTCGTCACGGATGGCGATCGCCGCCTCGTCAGGCACGGCGAGCGCGAACGCCTGGGACAGCTCCCGAACCGCTTGGATGAAACGATCCTTGCCGTCCTCCTGCGCCAATACATGTTCTTGGGCGGCGGGCAAGAGCGCGAGCCGTTCAGCAGGAGACCCGTCGACCCACTTCGACCAGTCGAAACCGTGCATGAGTCCTGAGCACACGTCGTGCTTCTCAAGCATCGCTGCAACCGCGTCGTCACGGTTGAGGACTGCGTCGCCCCTGCCACCGCTCTGCGTGTAGGTCCGTAGCGCCTGACGCAACTCGTGCGCGAGCCCCAGGTAGTCGACGACAAGGCCGCCTGGCTTGTCCCGAAAAACCCTGTTGACGCGCGCGATGGCCTGCATCAGCCCGTGGCCCCTCATCGGCTTGTCGACATACATCGTGTGCAAGCTGGGTGCATCGAAGCCGGTGAGCCACATATCTCGCACGAGCACGATCTGCAGCGGGTCGGCGGCGTCACGAAAGCGGTTCGCCAGCATCTCGCGGCGCGACTTCTTGCGAATGTGCTGCTGCCACTCCGTTGGATCCTTGGCTGAGCCGGTCATGACAATCTTGATCGCACCGTCGGAGTCGTCGTCGCTGTGCCATGACGGCCTCAGCCGTACCAATTCGTCGTAGAGATCGACGCAGATGCGCCGGCTCATGCACACGACCATGGCCTTACCGTCCATGACGTCGAGCCGGCTCTCGAAGTGCTCGACGATGTCGGCAGCGACGAGCGCGATCCGGCTGGGCGTGCCGACGACCGCTTCAAGCGCGGCCCACTTCGTTTTCAGCTTCTCGGTCTGCTCGAGCTCTTCGGCCTCCGTCGCCTCTTCGAAGTCGGCGTCGATGCTCGGATGTGTATCGGGGTCGAGACCGAGCTCAGCCAGCCGGCTCTCGTAGTAGATGGGAACCGTGGCCTCGTCTTCAACGGCGCGCTGAATGTCGTAGACGCTGATGTAGTCGCCGAACACCGCTCGGGTGTTGGCGTCCACCTGCTCGATCGGCGTACCGGTGAAGCCGATGAACGAGGCGTTCGGCAGCGCATCACGCATGTGCCTGGCGAAGCCGTCGATGAAGTCGTACTGGCTTCGGTGCGCCTCATCGGCAATCACAACAATGTTCCGACGGTCCGAGAGCACCGGGTGCCGATCTCCCTGCTCTTCGGGAAAGAACTTCTGGATCGTCGTGAAAACCACCCCACCTGATGCGACCGCCAGCTTGCTTCGCAAGTCCTTCCGGCTCTCGGCCTGGGTCGGCGGCTGCCGCAGCAAGTCCGAACATCGAGAGAACGTTGCGAACAGCTGGTTGTCGAGATCGTTCCGGTCAGTCAGCACGACGAGCGTTGGGTTTCCCATGGCAGGCTCACGGATGATCCGCCCCGCGTAGAACGCCATCGTCAGCGACTTGCCCGACCCCTGGGTGTGCCAGACGACACCGATGCGGCGATCATCGACACTCGACTGTTCGCTGCGCAGTGCTTCGGCATCATCGGGCCGTTTGCCGTCGGGGCCCAACCCGGCGGCACGCAGCGTCTCACCGACGGCGACGTTGACGGCGTGGAACTGGTGGTATCCCGCCATCTTCTTGACGAGCCGGCCGCTGCCATCGTCATCGAACACGATGAAGTCGCGAACCAACGAGAGCAAGCGAGATGGCGCGCACGCTCCTCGCAGCAGAACCTCGAGTTGCGGTGTTGTGGCCTCGGCGATGTCATCGCCGTCGATGGTGCGCCAAGACTTGAACCACTCGCGCCCGGCGGTGAGCGTGCCGAATCTCGCCTCGATGCCGTCAGAGACGACCAGTGCCGCGTTGTAGGCGAAGAAGCTGGGCAGTTCGTTCTTGTACGTCTGGAGCTGCTGCCACGCTGTCCACACTGTGGCGTCGGGGTCAGTCGGGCTCTTGAGCTCAATGACCCCCAGTGGCAGCCCGTTGACGTACAGCGCGACGTCGAACCGCCGGTGATGGTCGCCCTCGGTCACGGTGAGCTGGTTGACCGCCAGCCAGTCGTTGGCCAACGGATCATCGAAGCCGAGCACCTGCGCCTGCGCGCCCCGGAGTTCGCTGCGCTCGTTGCGGTGCTCCACCGCAACCCCACCCACGAGCATCCGATGAAGAGCACGATTACGGCCCTCGAGCGTCGACTCCGCCAGCGTGGTCAGCCGCCGAAACGCATCGTCGAGAGCATCGCCCGGCAGTTCGGGGTTCAGCCGCTCCAGAGCCGCCTGCAGCCGTCCCTCCAGCACGACCTCAGTGGAATCTGCGCGCTCCGCGGTGCCCCCGTCTCCAAACAGGGTCGAGCCTTTGGCGACGGTCCATCCAAGGCTCCTGAGCCAGTCGAGCGCCGCCTGCTCGACCGTGGATTCGTCCAGACCAGTCACGCATTGCCCCTCGTTGTGGCCCAAGAGGTTGCCGATCCCCTCGCCGGCCCTTGCTTCAACCCCCGCAGCCCCTCGACTGCCGGGAGCCTACGCATTCCACCCCGCAAGCCTGCTTGGCCTGGCCAATGCTGCTGCTCCAGAGACCGCCTGCAAGCGGCGTGGCGCGCCGACTTGTCGAGGTGCTGGTATATTTTCTGGTATGAATTCGCTCGATAATGCCACCGTATCGGCAAGTTCGCGATGATCGACATCCGCGACAAGGCAAGGGTGCTCGACGAGCTCGGCGACAAGGTGCTGGAAGCGCTCGCTGCGAGCGTCACAGGCGCCCGTAGGGACTTCCTCCGCTACCAAGGCACGCTTCCAGACTTCGCTGCTCAGGCGAGTTCACGAGGATCGGCAAACTGGATCCACGACCGGCTCTGGCACCATGTGCGGGCTCTCTTGGACGATATTGACGATGTGCTTCTCATCGATCTCGGCGTAACGCGAGAGGTCGTGCTCGGAGGCCGGTACCGGATCCGGATGAAGCGCCACCATCCGCCGGCGCAGGTCGCGACGTACCCCACGCAGACCGCAATGCACTTCATGAGCCAAGCGCCGGAGCAACTCGTCCTTGAGGGACTCGAGCAAGTCAACCTCATTGCCGGCTATGTGTGGTTCGGCGACAGCTCCGAGATCGGAGCAGCTGTTCTGTCCTTGCGTGACGGGCAGGACAACGTGCTGTGGGTCCATGAACTGCCCGAGACCGACCTTGACAGGTCCGCGGACGTCGCAACGCCACTGCCGCCCCGCGACGAGCACGAGAACACGCAGGTCCGCCTGCGGCTCGAGCGGCTGCGAAGCGACGATCCGAGGTCTCAAGAGCTGTGAGCTTGGGTGAGGCAATCGTCACGCTGCGGCGGGCGAATGGCCTGACGCAAGAGAAACTGGCAGAAAGCGCTGGAGTCACCCAGGCAGCGCTCTCGCGTTATGAGAACGAGCTGCGAACGCCCGATGCCGAGGCGATTACCGCGCTCGCTGGCGCCCTTGGTGTTACGACGGCCTTCCTGCAGCGCGCCGAGGGAGCGGTGGGGGCGTTCATGATCGATGCGCACATGCGACGCAGGGCCACTGCGAAGCCCACCGTGTGGCGCCGACTCGAGGCCAAGCTGAATGTGTACCGGCAACACCTCGACGCCATCACAGACGCAGTCGAGATGGTGCCGAAGCTGGCGCTTCCACGTTTCGATCCCATGGAGTATTCGCCAGATGAAGCAGCCCGGATGGTTCGCATGCAATGGCGCATGCCCGCGGGTCCCGTACGCGATCTCGCCGGTTGGCTTGAAGCGGCTGGCTGTTTAGTCGTTGCCGAGGACTTCGAAACGGTGGCCGGCGGCAGCCGCGTCGACGGCCTCTCACAGTGGTCGCACGACTACCCAGTCATGCTCGTGAACAAGCAGGCACCTACCGATCGTCTCCGCCTGACCCTGGCCCACGAACTGGGACACATCTGTCTGCACAGCACGGAGTTGTTCGGTGATCCCGAAGACGAAGCGAATGCCTTCGCCGCGGAATTTCTCATGCCCGCTGCAGCCATTCGGCCCGACCTGCACAACTTGGACCTGGGGCGACTGCACCTACTCAAGCGTCACTGGGGCGTCTCGATGCAAGCGCTGATCGAACGCGCCTATCGCTTGGAGACCCTTTCCGCGGCTCGTCGGACGCACCTATACAAGGCCCTCAGCAAACGAGGCTGGCGAACTCGAGAACCCTTGAGCGACGAACTCCCGCCGGAGACGCCTCACTTGGTGACTCGTCTGGTCACCTCGCTCCGCGACGCAGGCCTGTCGGCCGCCGAGACCGCGACGATTGCTGGCGTTGCGCCCGGCACCCCACGGCAGCCGGTATTCCTACCCTCGGAGGTAGGACCCGCGGCACATCTCAAGATCGTCGATCAGTGACCTGACGATCCACGCTGAGTGACGATGACCGACCTAGCCGTCAGGGCGCCGATCCGTCGCTCCGGTCTACACGACGGGGGTCAGTTCGCGTGTCTCGGCTGGGACCCCGCGAATCGGTGAGCCTTGACACAACGACTCGAGCCATTCGACGAGTTCGTCGACCTGCCATGCCGCAAGGTCGGTTACCCGGTGACCACGAATGCCGACGAAGTACTTGTCGTCCCAGTTCATGCACTCTGCCGGAAGGCCACAAGCCGAGGATCCGAAGTAGACGAACCGCGTGCCGATCAGTACCCGGTTCACCTTCAAATCACGGTGAATATCTTCGTCGCAATGGTGGCACGGCAGTTGTATCCAATCGCCCGATCTGTCGTCACGGCGATACACATTGTCGCCACACTCAATCCGCATATCGCTGCTGGCTCGCGGCTTCTTGCATTCGAACCGCGGATCGTCCCAATACTCCTCGAAACTCAAGGTTTCTGAGATCTGCATCGCATAAATCAGTCGTCTGCCCAGACCTGCGCTCACACTGCCCAAGCCCATGATCCAATCCCCCACTTGAGCCGTGCGCCGAACCTGCGGCTTGCACAGCGCCAGCGTGCAATATCCGTGATACGGATTCGGAGCTAAGCCAGTATCATAGGTCATTACATACCGGTAGAGCTTCATCAGTCCTGCCCGGCCATTGGTGCAGATACACGTAGCTCACCAGAAATCAGCTTCGGTAGCAGTGTGTCACGCAGGTTTGCCAAACCTTGCGACATGGACTGCAACTTCAGCGTCTGCCTGAGCCACGGCGCTGCAACACGTGAGAATTCTGCCAAGACCTCTGTAGACGGCATGATCAAAGTGGTTGCCGCTAACGCGTGAGGTCGAACCCGTTGATGGCTCTTGGATGTCCCGGTCACGAGTCCGACCAGCACGTTGCGGTACCGGTCAGAGCGCAACGTGCAATACAAGAACGAAGAATCGGTAGGCAGTTTGGGGCGCAGAACGGCGAACTCCGTTGACGCGACGGCTGCTTTGCCCGGCTCTGGGCCGACGAGCCAGACTCTCTCGACATCCGGGTTCAGGCGCGAAAGCAGCACTGTGTTTGGATGCACGACACACTTGTTACTCCGTATGGCCTCACCAAGTTCAATCACGGGGCGCTTTCCCGAGTCGAATGCTGGAATGCTGTAAAGGCAGTACTCAAGCCCCGGTGATCGGCTCGGGTCAACTGTTTGTCTCAAGTGGTCTGCGGCCTCGTCAAGTCGGCAGGTCCGCCAATCTCTTGGGATCGGGCCGAGTTGGGAGTCGACCAGTTCATCGGGGAAGAGGTTGTATACCTCGGCGGGGAGGCCGAGAAAGGACTCGCCTTCACGCCACCGGCCCTCCATCTTGGCCAAGACCGGCACAAAATCCACAAACCATGCTTTGTACAGGGACTGAGCCATCTGCTCCAATGTCTCGCACATCTGCCGATTAAGCTCAATCCGATCATCCAGCGCGCTCAGAATCTCCGCGATCCGGCGCTGTTCCGCCATCGACGGAAGTAGAATCCCATGGCCTGAGACATAGTCCCACTTCGCGCGGGGCATTCTTGTGCCCTCGGCCCCACGAGTCGCCATATCAACGAAATCAGAACAAGCAAGCACATAGAACAGAAACTGGGCATTGACGCTTTGCTTGGGCCGTATGACCCAGATATCGGTCGAGCAAATGCCGTCAAAGTTCGGTCTCACGACCTTACGAAAATACGGCCGCAGCTTGCCAAAGAGGATGTCGCCCTGACGAAACCGCGACTTGGTACTTGTGACATCGCTTGCACTACCAACGCCAATAAGGCTCAGGCTGCCCTCGCCGATGTGCTCAAGGCCGATATACGGCGAACCGTCGCAATGCTCGGGTCTTACCGAATCACGGACTAGGTGACAGCAATCAGCAATTGTGGTGCGAGCTTGGGCGCCTGACATAGATTCAATGCGACTTACGCGCTATGCATACGGCCGAGAACTCATTCGCACCGGAAATTTCGCGCGCGTCCTCATTTTCGCCTTCCCATTCCGCGTGATCGGGCTTCGGGCGGATGTTAATGGCACTCAGGCTGTTGGCATGAAGATTGTCGTAACCGTCTTCATAACCGTTGACAACGACTCTGATGTCCGAGGGGTAGTGGGCTAACGCTTCGATCAGGTCCTTGACGGTCAGAGGTCGGCACTGTTCCTCGTAACTGCCGGCAGTGTGGCTGGCCATGCCGCCTCCTTCGATACTCGATCCATTCACACCAGTCGCCTCCGCTATGGGCCTCAGAAACCCAAGGATTGCAGGTTGGCCTCGATCTGAGTGTCTAGTTTTTCTGCTTCGGCCTGCTGCGCGCGCCATTCGACGGCGAGGCAGGTCATCTTGTCGGCGAATGGCTCGCTGTCGTCGGGCTTGGGGGCGACACCGACGTAGCGACCGGGGGTGAGCACGTAGTCGTGGCTGCGGATTTCCTCGACAGGGGTGCTCTTGCAGAAACCTGACACGTCTTCGTAGCCCGCGGAACCGCCGTCAGCACTTGGGCGGCCGTGGCCGCCGACAGGCTCGGAGCGCCAAGCGTGGTAGGTGGCGGCGACCTTGGCGATGTCGCTGTCAGTCAACTCGCGGTGCGTGCGATCGATCATGCGGCCGAAGCTGCGAGCGTCGATGAACAGAACCTCGCCGGTGCGGTCGCGCAGACCTCCCCCGCCTGAGCGGTCCTTCGCGATGAACCACAAGCACGCTGGGATCGCTGTGGAGAAGAACAACTGGCTGGGTAGTGCCACCATGCAGTCGACCAGACCGGCCTCGACAAGGTTCCTACGGATGTCGCCCTCTCCTGACTGCTGCGACGACATCGAACCGTTCGCGAGCACGAAGCCTGCTACACCCCTCGGCGCGAGGTGGTGCACCATGTGCTGTACCCAGGCGAAGTTGGCGTTGCCGTTGGGCGGTACCCCATAGCGCCAGCGCTGGTCGCCGGCCAGGCGGTCAGCACCCCAGTCGGAGACGTTGAACGGCGGGTTTGCCAGGATGAAGTCCGCCCGCAGATCCGGATGGCGGTCGTTATGGAACGAGTCGCCGTGCTCGATCTGGCCCCCGATGCCTCGGATCGCCAGATTCATACGAGCCAAGCGCCAGGTCGTGTAGTTGGACTCCTGGCCATAGATGGAGATGTCGGTGCGTGCTCCGCGCTGCAACGCTCCGCCGTTCCCATTGCCGTCGGCGTGCGCCTCGATGAAGTCGACCGACTGCACAAACATGCCTGCCGAGCCACAACACGGGTCGTACACCCGGCCTTCATACGGCTCGATCATCTCGACGAGCAGCCTTACAACGCAACGGGGCGTATAGAACTCGCCGCCGCGCTTGCCCTCGGCATCGGCGAACATCGACAGGAAGTACTCGTACACCCTGCCGAGCACGTCGCGAGAACGAGCGGCCGAGTCGCCCACGGTGATGTTGCCCAGCAGGTCGATCAGCCGTCCGAGCCGTTGCTGGTCAAGCGCGGGACGGGCGTAGTCCTTGGGCAGTACGCCCCGCAGCGCTGGGTTCAGTGCCTCCAGCTCGTCCATAGCGTTGTCAACGATCGAGCCAATCGTCGGTTGCCGAGCCTGGGCGGTGAGTGTGTGCCACTGAGCCGGCGGCGGCACCCAGGCGACATTGCGCCAGCGGTACTCGTCAATGTCGTCGGGATCGGCGCCGTCGTCGATCTCATCTTCAAGCGACGCCCGAACCTCGGAGTACGCATCCGATACGTACTTCAGGAAAATCAACCCAAGCACGACGTGCTTGTACTCCGCAGCGTCCATGCTCCCACGCAGCTTGTCGGCTGCTGCCCACAGCGTCCGCTCGATGTCAGCCAGGTCGCCGCTACCCTCTGTGCTGTCGAACTTGCCTTGTCGGGCGTCATCACCCACTTTGACGGCCGTCGGACTAGGCACATCGCCGGCCTTTGCAAGACCATCTGACTCATCGTCGGTTCCGTCCAACGCCGCTACTTGGTACGAATGTCGCAGGTTCTCCAGCAGGGTCCTACCGTGGGCCTCATCGCCATCAGACCGCCACGCCACCAACCACAGGTCGGGATATTCGGCCTCTATCCGCTTCTCTCGCCACTGCGAGAGAGTCCACGTTCTCTTGGCCGCTCGCTGAAAGCGGTATGGCCCAACATCTGCGTCGTCAACGACGTTGCCGTCGTCGTCGACGAATGACACCTCGAATCCCTCGACCCTTGAGATGGTCTTGGCGACTTCGCCGCTTGCGGGCATTCATCATCTCCGCACTGCCCGAGGTCCCGCGAACCGGGGCCCATCCGCTGTGGCTTGTTTCTACCTGACGCTGGCTCGAAGCGACGCGATCCGACTACCGGCGGCACATCAGGCTCGCCGATAGCGTGAGCGGCGATGGCACTCGTCGGGCTGGCACGGCTCATGGCCGTGTCGCATCTGGCCTACATCGTGTTCCTGCTGGTCGGCGGATTTGCCGCGAAGCACCGACCGAAGCTGATGAAGTGGCACCTCGCCGCATTCGGCGCAGCCGGATTGGTGAACATCACCGGTTCCGACTGCCCGCTGACGACTTGGGAGAAGTGGTTTCTCCGTCGAGCAGGGCGGGAGCCGTATGAGACAGGTTTCGCCTCCCACTATCTCGTGGAGCCCTTCTATTCGAAAGGCATCACCGGCCGGGTGAATTCGGTGATCCTGCTCGCACTCGTGATCCCGGTCTTGGTGAGCTACTGGCGACTGGCCAGAAACGCCGCTAGCCCCAAGGGCGGGTCCGCTTCGTCGTAGCGCTTCGTCGTAGCGCTTCGCCTCTCGGTTCTGCGTCATAGACTCGCGGCCGGTTGTCGTGAGCGAAGCCGGTGAGATCCCGGCGCTGTCCCGCAACGGTGATGCCCCTTCGGGGGACGAGTCCGGTCGCCTCCCGGCCGCCATCACGCGAACCGATTCCTCGAGGTAAGGAGCGGCTCGTGCGGTGGGTGCTCCCGCTGCTCGGCCCTGAACTCGAGCAGAAGGGAGAACACCATGAACCGCACTGCGACAAGGCGAGCGGCCCTGCCACTGCGACTGCTGTGGGCACTGCTGACGCTTGCCATTGTGGCGTCGGCCTGCACGGGCAGCGACGCCGAGCCGGCAGAAGAACACGAGTTCGGCAGGATCGTGTCGATCTCACCGACCGGAACCGAGATCCTCTTCGCCATCGGTGCAGGCGAGCGTGTCGTGGCCGTCGACCAGTTCTCCTACTACCCGCCCGAGGCCCCCGTGACCGACCTCTACGGCTGGAACCCGAACCTCGAGGCGATCGCGTCGTACGAGCCCGACCTCGTGGTGCTGCAGACCAACGGCGAACTCATCGCCGGACTCGAGGCACTGGGGATCACCGTGCTCGCCCACGACGCACCGGTCGTGTTCGACGACGTTTACGCCCAGATTGCCCAGTTCGGCGCCGTCACCGGCCAAGCCGACGAGGCAGCCCGGCTCGCCGCTGACATGCAGGCTGACATCGCCGACCTGATCGCCGCTGCGCCCGACGCCTCGGGGCTGACCTACTACCACGAGCTTGACAACACGCTGTACAGCGTCACGAGCGGCACCTTCATCGGGCAGGTGTACGGACTGTTCGGGCTCGACAACGTCGCCGATCCCGCCGACGCCGAGGGCAATCACTTCGGTTATCCCCAGCTCAGCGACGAGTACCTGGTCGACGCCGATCCCGACCTGATCTTCCTGGCCGACACGCTGTGCTGTGGTCAGAACGCCGAGACCGTGGCAGCGCGCCCAGGATGGGATCAGCTCGCCGCGGTGCAGGCCGGCAGGGTCGTCGAGCTCAGCGACGACATCGTGTCCAGGTGGGGACCCCGCTTGGTGGACTTCATCGCTGCCATTTCCGACGCGCTGGTCGACGCCGGCGCTGCGAGCTGATCGAACGCTGCCGTGACCGACGCTCGCACGACCGGCTCCAGCACGTGGGCCGGCGCCGACACGGCGCTGCAGGCCGCGGATCTGAGGCTGCGGCAGCTCGGCATTGGCGCTGCTGCGGTCGTCGTCGCCGCCGTCGCGGGGCTGACCATCGGACCGGTCGGCATCAGCGCACATCGGGTGGCGCTCGAGCTCGCGGACGCGTTGCCCGGCTTGGCATTCGACTCGGGGCTCATCGATGCACACGCCGCGATCGTGCGGGAGATCCGCTTGCCTCGCGTCGTGCTCGGGCTGCTCGTGGGAGCGACGCTGTCCATGAGCGGCGCCACCTACCAGGCCGCCTTCCGCAACCCGCTCGCGGACCCGTACCTGCTGGGCATCGCTGCGGGGGCGGGCCTCGGCGCCACTCTCGCCATCACCGCCAACCTGGGCGACGGCGCAGGCGCATTCGACCCGGTGCCTCTGGCTGCCTTCGCTGGAGGACTCGTGGCAGTGACGGTGTCCTACGTCGCGGGCCATCTCGGCGGGCGCTCGACGGCGTCGCTGATCCTCGCCGGCATCGCCGTCGCCAGCTTCCTGACGGCATGCCAGACCTACGTGCTGCAGGCCAACAGCGATGCGTTTCGCAGGATCATCGCCTGGATCCTCGGTCGGATAGCGACATCGGGCTGGTCAGAGCCTGCGCTGATGCTCCCCTACTTCGTGGTCACCGCAGCCATCGTGATGCGCTACCGCCGGGCGCTGGACGTGCTGGCGGTGGGCGACGAAGAAGCCGCGGCCCTCGGGGTGAACCCGCGGCGAGTGCGCTTGGTGGTGGTACTGGCGGCATCGCTCGCTGCGGCCGCGGCGGTCTCGGTCAGCGGGCTCATCGGCTTCGTCGGCATCATCGTGCCGCACACGGTGCGACTTGCATTCGGGGCCAGCAACCGGGTGGTGCTGCCGCTGTCGGTGCTGTTCGGGGGGGCATTCATGGTGCTCGCCGACTTGGTGGCCCGCACGGTGCTGTCGCCGGCCGAGCTGCCGATCGGCGTCGTCACCGCGTTCCTGGGAGCACCGTTCTTCGTGCTCGTGCTGCGGACCTCGCGCCGGGAGGTCTGGTGATGGCGGTGCGAATCCAGTCCGTCGCAGTGCAGCTCGACAGCACCCAGGTGCTGCGCAGCGTCGACCTGAATGTCGCGGCGGGTGAATGGGTTAACGTCATCGGGCCCAACGGCGCCGGCAAGACCACCCTGCTGCGGGCCGTGCTCGGGCTTGTGCCGTTCCGGGGAAGCATCGACATCAACGGCCTGCGCGACCGTCGGCGTTCAGCACGAGCCCGTCACGTGGCCTACGTGCCGCAGACGCCGGTGATTCCCCCGGGGATGCTCGTGGCCGACTACGTGCTGCTGGGGCGCACTCCTCACCGCGGTGTCTTCGCGGCCGAGACCGCTGGCGATCGCAGGATCGCCGCAGAAGTGCTGGAACGGCTGGATCTCGGAGGCTTCAGCGAGCGCACCGTGCAGTCGCTCTCTGGCGGCGAGCGCCAGCGCACCGTGCTGGCCCGGGCGCTCGCGCAGCAGACCGAAGTGGTGCTGCTCGACGAGCCCACCACGGCGCTCGACCTCGGGCACCAACAAGACGTGCTCGAACTCGTGGAGACGTTGCGGCGCGAGCGCGGCCTGACCGTCATCGCGACGCTGCACGACCTGACGCTCGCGGCCCGTTACGGCGACCGCGTAGCGGTGCTCTCCGGCGGCCGGATCGCGCAGTGCGGTCGGCCTGCTGAAGTGCTTACGGTGGAGACCATCGCTCAGCATTTCGGGGCACACGTCCGCGTGATCGACGATCCGGAAGGGCCGGTCATCGTCCCCGCCTCCGCGCCCGTTCCCGAATTCGAGGCAGCGGAGTTGGCAGTGCTCGCCACCAGCAAGGAGTCCCGATGAACGACATACCGTCAGACACCGAATCGCCGCCGACCGAGGATCCGCGACCTGGTGGCTTGCGGACCGCCCGCAGCCTCGTCGTGGTGAACACCGGCGACGGCAAGGGCAAGTCGTCGGCGGCATTCGGCACCGCCATGAGGGCGCGCGCCCGAGGCTGGCCGGTCGCAGTCGTGCAGTTCCTGAAGTCCGAAGACTGGGTGACCGGCGAGCAGATGATGGCCGAACCGCTCGGCATCGACTTCTGGTCGCTGGGAGAAGGCTTCACCTGGGACAGCGAGGACTTGACGCGTGACGAAGCCGAGGCCCGCGAGGCCTGGCGGCACGGCAAGGAGCTGGTGTCGGCGGGTGAGCACCGGCTGGTGGTGTTCGACGAGATCACCTACCCGCTCAACTGGGGCTGGATCGACGCCGCAGACGTAGAGGCCACCTTCAGGAATCGGCCTGAGCATGTCTCCTTGGTGCTGACCGGGCGTGACGCGCCGGAGTGGATGACGGACTTCGCCGACACCGTGACCGAGATGCGCAAGGCCAAGCACGCATACGACTCGGGGATCGCGGCCAAGAAGGGCATCGACTACTGAGCATCACTCGTTACGCAGGCGGGTGCCGCTCATAACCTCTCTCGCGATGCCGGTACGAAGCGGACGATGAGCGGCTTGAAGGTCTCCGAGCGGGCGGACATTGCGCCGTTCTTTGTGATGGAGATGATGCGGGCTGCCGCCGACCGGGAAGCTGCCGGCGGCGATGTGGTGCACATGGAGGTCGGCCAGCCATCCACTCCCGCGCCGGCCGGGGCGCGCGCTGCTGCCAAGGCGGCCATCGACAACGACGTGCTGGGTTACACGTCGGCCGTGGGTATCGAACCGTTGCGCACGAGGCTGGTCCAGCACTACGCCGACTGGTACGGCCACGACACCGACCCGGGCCGCATCGTCGTTACCCAAGGTGCCAGCGGGGCGTTCACGCTCGCGTTCCTGGCGTGCTTCGAGGCCGGCGACCGGGTGGCGGTGACTGCGCCCGGATATCCCTGCTACCGCAACACGCTCGAAGCGCTGGATATCGAGGTCGTCGAGATTGCCGTCACACCCGAGTCCGGCTTCCGGCTGAGCGCAGACATGGTGACGAACGCCGGCGCACTCGACGGGCTGGTCGTCGCCAGTCCCGCCAACCCCACCGGCACCATGCTCATGGCAGACGAACTGGGCCGGCTAGCTCGCTGGTGCCATGACGCCGGTGTGCGGCTGATCTCCGATGAGATCTACCACGGCATCGCCTACGGAACCGAAGCCGCCACCGCTGCGGCGCACAGCCCGAGCGCGGTCGTGGTGAACAGCTTCTCCAAGTACTTCTCGATGACCGGTTGGCGGTTGGGCTGGCTGGTGCTGCCGCCCGATCTGGTCTCACCCGTCGAGCGCCTCGCCCAGAACGCCACCATCGCCGCTGCCACGGTGAGCCAGCACGCCGCACTCGGCGCCTTCGACAGCATCGACGAGCTGGAATCCAACGTCGCCCGCTACCG
Source organism: Acidimicrobiia bacterium (assembly GCA_022820505.1). GTDB lineage: Bacteria > Actinomycetota > Acidimicrobiia > Acidimicrobiales > Poriferisodalaceae > Poriferisodalis. The sequence goes on from JAJEFK010000016.1 coordinate 23,004, forward strand.
GGCGAACCGCCAGATCCTGCTCGACGGCCTGCCCGCAGCAGGCATCGATCGCATCGCCCCACCTGACGGGGCGTTCTACATCTATGCCAACGTCGATCACCTCACCGACGACAGCGCTGAGCTGGCCGCGACCTGGCTCGCGGAACTCGGCATCGCCACCACGCCCGGCATCGACTTCGACCCTGCAGAGGGACATCGCTACATCCGGTTCTCGTTCGCAGGCAGCAACGACGACATGATCCAGACCGTCGAACGCCTCACCGCGTGGGCCAAGCGCCCGCATTGAGCCTCTCGGGCGCAACCCAAGTCCCACCACTAGCGTCGCTGCTCATGGAATCGGCAGAACTGGAAACGCTCATCATCGACGCGGCCGACAACGGCGTGGTCACGATCACGATGAACCGGCCCAAGCGACTCAACGCCGCGAGCCCCCAGATGTTCACCGAGCTGCGCGAGACGTGGAACGAGATCGGCGGCGATCCCGCGGTGCGCTGCGTGGTGATGACCGGCGCCGGCGACGCCTTCTGCAGTGGCGCCGACCTGGCCGCCGATGACGGCGACGGCCCGCGCAGGCATGCGCTGCAGGGGCTGAACGTGATCCACCCGACCGTGTCGGCGCTGTACTCGATCATGGTGCCGGTCATCGCCAAGGTGAACGGGGTGGCAGCCGGCGCCGGCATGAACCTCGCCCTCGCCTGCGACCTGATCGTGGCCTCCGACCAGGCTCGCTTCAGCGAGATCTTCGCCCGTCGCGGCCTGTCAGTCGACTTCGGCGGCACCTGGATCCTGCCCCGGCTCATCGGCCTGCACCGCGCCAAGGAGCTGGCGTTCTTCGCGGACGTCATCGATGCCAAGCAGGCCGAAGACTTCGGCATCGTCAACAAGGTGGTGCCCCACGGCGAGCTCGACGCATTTGTGGACGACTGGGCCGACCGCCTCGCTGCCGGGCCGCCCATCGCCGTCGCCATGACCAAGCGCCTGCTCACCCTCAACGCCTCGGCCGACTTCGCCACCGCACTGGAGGGCGAGGGCATGGCTCAGTCGCTCAACTTCACTACCGAGGACACCAAGGAAGCCGTCCAGGCATTCCTCGAGAAGCGTCCGCCCACCTTCACCGGCCGGTAACTGCCGGCGGCGCAGCGGTGCGTCAGGCGACTGCGGCTCGGGACTCTGCCCAGGTCTTGCCGGATTCCACGTCGACGTCGTGGGGCAGGCCCAGCACCCGCTCGGCGATGATGTTGCGCTGCACCTCCGAGGTGCCGCCGCCGATGGTGAGTGCAGGGCTGAACAGGTAGCCGCCGTGCCAGCCGTTCCAGCCCTCCACCACGGCTTGGGTCTTGGGGAACTCCGGCGATGTGCCCAGCGGCCCCGTGTTCGCCAGCAGTCCATGGGCGCCTGCCAGATCCTTGGCCAGCGTCATGACGTGCTGGCCGTGATCGTCGGCCAGCGCCTTGCGCACACTGGCCTCGGGGCCGGGCTGGCGGCCGTGCAGGCGGGCGCTCAGTGTTCGCAGCCGGATGAGCCGCAGCACCTCGCCCTCGATGTGCAGGCGTGCGGCCCGGTCGCGCATCACCGGATCTGACACGCCCCCGGCAGACCGCACCACGTCGAGCAGGTCGGCAGCGCTCGGTCCGCTGCCCCACAGCGCCCCTTCGCCCGACAGCGACACCCGCTCGTTGCCCAGCGTGATCTTGGCCAGTCGCCAACCGTCGTTCTCGTCGCCGATGCGGTTCTCCACCGGCAGCTCCATGTCGGTGAAGAACGTCTGGTTGAACGAGTAGGCCGTGGTCATGTCGATGATCGGGCGCAACTCGAGGCCGGGTGTGTCCATCGGGCAGATGAAGTAGGACACGCCGCGGTGCTTGGGCACATCGGGATCGGTGCGGGCGATGAGAATGCCGAACTTGCTTCGATGCGCTCCTGAGGACCAGATCTTCGAGCCGTTCACGATGTACCGCTCGCCGTCGCGCACCGCCCGGGTAGCCAGGTTGGCCAAGTCCGAGCCGCTGTCGGGCTCGGAGAACAGCTGGCACCACACCTCCTCGCCGGTGAGGATCGGCCACAAGTAGCGCTCTTTCTGGGCGTCAGTGCCGCCGGCGATGATCGTCGGGCCCGCCCAGCCCAAGCCGATGCCGCCAGCCAGCCGCTTCACGCCGGCCGCGGCCAACTCCTCGTCGATCAACAGCTGGCTGATGGGGTCGGCGTCGAGGCCGTATGGCTTCGGCCAGTGCGGTGCCACGTATCCGGCGTGTGCCAGCGCCTCCTGGCTCGGATTGCCGTCGTGGTCGTCGAGCCAGTCGCGCACGGCGACGCGGCGAGGATCGTCATGGTCCGGCCAGTCGAAATCCATGTGCGGACCCTAGTGGGGTGCCCTCAGACGCGAACAGGCCCCCGCTCGACCGAGCAGGGGCCTGCTGCTACCCGAAGATCGTGTTCGCGCATCCGCCGGTTGGCGGGGCAGCGGCCGCGTGAGGACCAGCACGCGGATCTTGTGGGGTTCGGTGGTCCGGGTTGGAGTCGCCACCTGATGGAGACGTCCCCTTCTCGGAAGCGGGTCGCCTCAGCGCCCGGCCACCTCCAGAGTCCTGTTGCGTTTCGGCATTGCTTGGACCACCCCCTTTCTCTGGTGCAACCAGATTGCCACAGTCACGGCCGGATCAGGGAACGAATTCCGATCGGATCGCTCGGGCGACGGCCGCAGCACCCAGCGTCGCCACCAGATCCGGCTGCGTGTCGACCTCGCCTGTGGCGAGCAGGAACAACGCGTCGCCGTCGAAGTTCGTGTGCGGGGGCTCGATCGCCCTGGCGATCCCCGTGTGTGCCAGATCGACCGCTCGACAAGCCTCTGGCTTGGTGAGCCGGGCATTGGTGACCAGGCAGCCGATCGTCGTGTTGCCTCGCTCGGGCGATTCGGACTCCTCGTTGCCGCGCCCGGTAAATCCGGGAATGGCCTCGATCGCGTCATACGGGTACCGCTCTGACCCAGGCGGCGCCGAGCATCCGGCCAGCACGGTCCCGTCTGCGTCGATGACGTCGCCCAGAGCATTCACCGCCACTAGCGCGCCCACCACCACATCGCCCGAACGCTCTACCGCAGCGCCGAGCGCGCCGGGCACCGAGAAGTCCCTGCCGGCGACCTTGCCGATCGTGCAACCGCGCCCCACGCCGACCCGTCCCGTGGCGGGTTCGTCGGCACTGGCAGCCTCGCATGCAGCCCAGCCGGCAGCCGCGGTGGGGCGCTCACTGTCCGGGGACTGGATGTCGTACACGACGGCCGCTCCCACAACCGGCACGATGCTGTCGCGAATATCGAGTCCGCGGCCCTCGCTGGCGCACCAGCGCACGACTCCGTCAGCCGCAGAAAGGCCGAAGACGCTGTTGCCGCATAGCACGACCCCGTGGCACTCCACGCCCCCACCCGTCGAACTCAGCGCAGCGGCCTCGCGAGTCCCGGGTGCACCGCCGCGTACGGCGATGGCGCCCAAGGTGCCCGGCGGCGGGAGCACCACCGTCACCCCGGTAGCTGCGTCGTCGTCAGTCCACGAGCCGACCAACACCGACGGCAGTCCCAACGCCATGGCCGCGCACCCTACGCGTTGGGCTGCGCGCTGGCCGCGCCGATTCCCAGGCGCAGTCCGGCTGTGGGGAGCAACGCCGGACTACTCCTCTGCGGCCCCGATCGGGGCGTCGGCGTCACCGGAGCGCTCGCGGAACATCTCGCCCATCGCGGCAACGGCGCCGAGCACGCCGCTGGTGTCGAGCGGCAGGAAGATCTTGGTGGCCTGGCCGTTCGCAACGCCTTGCAGCGCTTCGAGGTACTTGATGGCGATCAGGTCGTCGGTGGGATCGCCATTGTGGATCGCCAAGAACACCCGCTCGATGGCCTGGCCCTCGCCCTCGGCCACCGTGAGCTTTTGGTATTTGTCGGCATCCGCCACCCGCTTGATTGCCTCAGCCTCGCCCTCAGCCCGCAGGATCTGCGACTGCTTCACGCCCTCCGCCTGCAGGATCGCCGCACGCTTCTCGCCCTCGGCCTCGGTGACAGCAGCACGCCGGTCGCGCTCGGCCTTCATCTGGCGGTGCATGGCAGTGGTCACATCGGCGGGCGGCTCGATCCGCTGGATCTCCACGCGGACCACACGGGTGCCCCACTTATCGGTGGCGTCGTCGAGAATCTGCCGCAGCTTGGAGTTGATGACCTCGCGCGACACCAGCGCGTCGTCGAGCTGCAGGTCGCCGACCACGTTTCGGAGGTTGGTCTGCGCCAGCTTCGTCACGGCGATGATGAAATTGCCGACCGCGTACTTCAGCTTCACCGGATCGGTTGGCTCGTAGTAGATGACGGCGTCAACCGTGACCGCCACGTTGTCCTTGGTGATGACCTCCTGGGGGGGCACGTCCACGACCTGCTCGCGCATGTCCACCTTCAAGATGCGCTGCACGAACGGGATCACGAAGCGCAGGCCCGGTTCGACCGTCATGCGGTACTTGCCCAGGAACTCGATGAGGCCCTGCTCGAACGGGCGAACAATGCGCAGGCCCTTCGCCGCGGTTACGAAAAGTGCGAGTGCGATGATTGCCAGGAGGATCACTCCGGGGCTGATGCTGTCCATCAGTCGCTCCTTGGGGTGGCGGTCTCGTCGTCCGGGGCGGACGGCTGGTCAGTGTCGGCGTCGTCGCTGCTGCCGTCGCCGGCGTCATGGTCGGATTGCGGCTCAGGAGCATCTGGGGTCGGTGCTGCTGTAGCCGGGTCGACATGGGGCACGTAGTCGTCAGGGGGCGCCTCGACGAATTCGACTTGCAGCTTGGTGCCGGCGAGTGCCACAACCTGCACCAGCGATCCTTCTTCGATGCGGCCCTCTTCGCAGACCGCCCGCCACTCGTCGGATTCCACGCGCACCCGGCCCGTGTTGTTCACTGGGTCGATGACCTCGACGGCGCGCCCCGACATGCCGATGTAGCGATTCGCGCCGACGGGAAGGTCGTCGGGACGGTCCTGGCGGCCCATGAAGCGGCGCAGGATGACCATGGACACCGCCGTGCCGCCGAAGAACAGCAGCCATTGGACAGCGCCGTGGAGATCCAGCCAGGCTGCTGCCGCCGCCAGCACGGCACCCAAGGCGAACGGCAGCAGGAAGAAACCAGCGGTGAAGATCTCGCCGAGGCCCATGACCATCGCCAGCGCGACCCAGACCCATCGCCACAGTTCGTTGTCCACCCGAACCCCCGTGCATCGTCGGACGTGCTGCAAGTATGCCCCGCCCCAACAATCCCGTTGCCGCGTCAGCAGGCGCGCTGCTCTCTCAGCGGCGCTGCAGTGCTTGCTGATGTTGCCCGCGGGATGTCAGCAGGCGCGCTGCTCTCTCAGCGGCGCTGACACTGGGGGCACCAGGTGCTGGAGCGTTGGTCGAGCACGCGGCGCCGTAACTCGGTGCCGCAGCGCACGCACGGCTCGCCAGCGCGGCCGTAGCAGACGAAGTACTTCTGGTTGTCGCCTGCACCTTCGAGGCTGTAGTAGTCGCGCAGCGTGCTGCCGCCCCGTTCGATGCTGGCGACCAGCACATCTCGCAGCGCTGCCAGCAACCGTTCGGCTCGCGGTTTTGAGATCGCCCGGGCCGACGGGTTGATGCAGGCCAGGAACAGCGCCTCGTCGGCATAGATGTTGCCGATGCCGGCAACCAGCCGCTGGCTCAGCAGCTGGGTTTTGATGCGCTGGCTGGACCGCCTGCTGGCACGCCAGAACGTGGCTGCGTCCAAGCCTTCCTCCAGCGGCTCGGGGCCCATGGCAGCAAGCGTGGGCAGTTCCCGGTAGTCGCCCCGGTCGCAGACGGCGATGCGGCCGAACCGGCGCACATCGTGGAAGCACAGCGTCTGACCGTTGTCGAGACGCCACCACGCCCGCACATACGGGTCGGCAGCGCCGACTGCGTCCGGCGCCATGACTTCCGCCGCTGGTCCGTCAGTCGGGTGAGCAGGCAGCACGGCGCCGCGCACTGCGTCAGCGTCGGCTGCTCCGGCGAAGCACAGCCGGCCGGTCATGCCGAGATGCACGATCAGCTCGCGCCCGCAGTCCAGTTCGCCGATCAGATACTTGCCGCGCCGACGCAGCACCTCGATCTCGCTGCCCACCGCATCCGGTCCGGACGCGAACTTGTGCGACGGGTAGGCCCATGCGTCGGTGATACGACGTCCGATCAGCGGCCCGGCCAACTGACGCCGGACCACCTCGACCTCCGGCAGCTCAGGCATCGTTGTGGCGCCAGCGACCAAGGGACACGGTGCGCATCCGCGACGGGCAGTTCCGGGCTGCGCGGATCGGGCCTACCGGAACTTCGGCGGGCGCTTCTCCAAGAACGCAGCCACGGCCTCGCGGTGATCGTCGGATGCACGAGCGATGTTCAGCGCCTCCAGCTCACGACGCTGCACCGCACCCAGATCGGTGTCGGATCCGTTGGCGGAAAGCAACTGCTTGGTGAGCTGCAGCATGGTGGGCGGGTTCTCGGCATAGCTGCTCGCGCGTGCGAGGGCCGCTTCGAGCACGTCGCCGTCGGTGACGTCGTCGACGAGGCCCATCTCGCCCGCTTCGTCGCCCGTGACAATCCGGCCGGACAGCGCGAGGTCCGACGCTGCGCCCCAGCCGCAGCGCTGGATGAGGATGTGCGACGAGGCCAGCTCCGGCGTGACGCCCATCTTCACGAAGCGGCACGACAGCTTGGCCTCGCTGTGGGCAATGAGGAAGTCCATCGACAGGATCATGGTGAGGCCGACGCCGATCGAGGCGCCGTTGATGGCCGCCACCATGGGCTTGGAGCTGCGAACGAGCTCGACCCAGTCGTCTGCGGCGGAGTCATCGTGGGCCGCCGCTTCGCCCACGCTGCTGCCCGCTTCGTCGGCGGCGTCGATGCGGGCCGCGAAGACCTCGGCAATGTCGGCGCCTGCGCAGAATCCGCGACCGGCACCAGTGATGACGAACGCCCCGATCGACGGATCGTCGTTGCCGGCCCGCACCGCGTGCGTCAGCTCCGACTGCATGCGCGGCGTCCACGCGTTCAGCTTCTCCGGCCGGTTCAGCGTCAGCACCCGCACGTCGTCGCGGTCGGTCACGGTGATCTGCTCGTACTCCATCTCGATGCTCCCAAGTTCGCAGGATCGGGCTACAGCATGGCCGCTGAGCGCGCAGCAGTGCTCATGCGGCGATCAGTGATCGATGCGGGCTGGCTCACGCAGCCAGCTGTGCTCAATGCGGCATCGCTCACGCAGCGATGCCCGTTCTCCGCTGGTGCTCGAGTTGGCCTTCGGGACAGTCGTCGCGATAGGGACACCAGCTGCACAACGGGCCCGGGGTGGGATCGAAGCATCCCGTTGCAGCGGCCTCAGCGATCCGACCCCACGTGTCGCAATGTTCGCCGACCGCCGCGGAGACAGCGTCGGCGTCGAATGGGCGGGCGATCTCGGTGGGCCGGCGATCCTTGCGGCCAGCACCCGTCTCGCCCAGGTACAGCAGCCGCACCTCGCTCACATCGTCGCCGACCGATTCCAGCGCAGCTGCATACAGCCAGACCTGCGACAGGCGGCTGTCCACAAAGCGCTGCGAGGGCGGGCGCCCGGTCTTGTAGTCGGTGACGCGCAGACCTTCGGGCACCCGGTCGACGAGATCCACGATGCCCCGGAACGGCACACCCTCCAGCGACGTGTGTACATCTCGCTCGCGATCCACCACATCGACCTCGGCGGGATCCACCAGCTGGAAGTACCCCTCGACGTCGGTCCACGCGTTCCATCGAAAGGCCCGTTCCTGGGCTTCAGGCAACTCCAGCGCCACGAAATCGGGATTCTCCGCTAGCTGCGGCCACAGATCCCGGCAGATGGCACGGGCCCGCTCGAGCGTGCGCTGCGCGGGCGCGACCGCGAGCAGCTCCTCCAGCACGTGATGCACGAACGTGCCACGCAGCGCCGGCTCTCCGGGAGGGTCCGGCAGCTTGTCGACGTAGCGGAACTTCCAGCGCCGCGCGCACTGCCGGAACGTGGACGCGCCCGAAGGACTCAGGCTCCGCGGAAGCTCGACCTCTAGCGCGTCGTCGACAGCGACGCTGCCGGTGCGGGGTTCCACGTTCACAGCGTGGCCCATCCGGTCACCGGGTACGTGGATGGTTTTCTCTAGCGACGGCGCCAGCGGCGCCACAGCCACCACGCCACGACTGCGGCAATCAGCCATCCAACCGCGACCGCACCGCCGAACGCTGCGAGCAGGCGCCGGTCGACCGGCTCGGCTTGGCGCGGCAGGAGGTGCGATGCGGGCGCGGGCGCCGGATCGGCATCGGTGTCGGCGACCGGAGCATCTGCGGCGGACGATGCGGCTGATGTCTCAGAACCCTCAGCCGCAGGCAGATCGCCTGGAAGCGCGGCCGTGCCGTCGACGCTCGGCCGTGGTCGGTTCGGGTCGTAATCTGCCATGGTCACACCCTGCAGCGACAAGCAATCCGAGCGTACCGCCGACCCGTCAGGCCAATCGGCTCCCCAAGTCGGCCCAGAGCTCGTCGAATGCCTGCACCGCTTCAGGTGCACCGGGCCGGCGGCCGAGCGCCCGCAGCGGCAGCGACTGCCCGGAGGCCTCGGCGATGGCAGCCCGTTGCGGGATTGGCGGCAACAACTCCGCGCCGAAACGCTCAGCGAGCTGCTGGGCCCAATAGGCGTTGTCACGGGTGCGCCCCACACGGTTCAGCACGACACCGGCGATCGTTGGCGTGCCTTGGCGTTGCGCGACTCGGCCGACGGTGGACCGCATGAGGTCGACGCCGTCGGCCGCCCAGGCAGCCGGCTCGGTCACCACCAGGGCACGGTCGGCTGCGAAGAGCCCGTTGATGCACAGCAGCCCCAACGACGGCGGGCAATCGATGAGCACCAGATCGTGGTTCACGCCGGCCAGCGCGATGCGCAGCCGATCCTGAGCACCCACCAGGTCAGCCGCCATCTGCGGTTCCCGGCTGGCCATCGCATAGCTGCCGGGGACCAGCTGCGGGCACGGTCCATCGGGAGGCCAGCGAGCGTCGGTGACCGCCGCCAGCACCGCGCCCGGCGCGGGATCGGCGAGTGCGTCGTCGACGCTCGGCGATCCGTTCCACACACCGAGGCCAGCCGACGCATTGGATTGCGGGTCGAGATCCACAACGAGAACGCTCAGCCCGGAGGCGCAGGCTGCCTCGGCGATGCCGAGTGCGACGGTGGTTTTGCCCACGCCGCCCTTCTGGTTCACCACGGCCAGCGTCGTCATCGCGAGTGCCCTACTCCAGCGTGGGCGAGCACCGTGTCACGGCGCCGCTGTCGCGAGCGGTGAGGACAAGTCGATGCCGCACAGGGCCGCCGCGGCCACCAGCTCTCCTCGCAGCGTGGCACCGGCGGCCCCGCTCTCCACGGCTGCAGCGGCGTCGAGCAGCGCAGTGCGAGCCATCGGCGCATTGAGGTCGTCATCCAGCACAGCCTGCACCTCAGCGAGCAGGCCCGATGACCCTTCTCCCAGTCGGGCGGCTGCCGAAGTCCCGCCGGCGGCTGCCACCAGCGTGTCCAAGTCGCGCTGAGCAGTAAGGCCTTCCGAATCGAACCACTCCCATTCAGTGCGGTAGTGGTGCGCCATGAGCGCCAGCCGGATGGCCCTGGGATCGATGCGGGCACGCAGATCCGAGATGAAGACCAGGTTGCCGAGCGATTTCGACATCTTGTGCCCTTGGTACGAGACCAGGGCCGCATGCACCCAGTAACGGGCCAGCGGAGCACCGTGCAGCGCCTCGCTTTGGGCGATCTCGCACTCGTGGTGCGGGAACACCAGGTCGCCGCCCCCGCCATGTATGTCGATGGTCTCGCCGAGCGCCGCGTAGCCCATGGCCGAGCACTCGATGTGCCAGCCAGGCCGTCCCGGGCCGAACGGCGACGGCCACGAAGGCTCGCCGTCTGCGCTGGCTTGCCACAGCACGAAGTCGAGCGGGTTGCGCTGGCGGGGGTCGTCGGGGGTGCCGCCGCGCTCGCTGGCGAGCTCGGTCATGCGCTCGGCGCTGTAGCCGGACAGTTTCCCGAAGTCCGGGAACGTGGTGACGTCGAAGAAGACCCGGTCGGCCGAAACGTAGGCATGCCCGGCATCGAGCAGCCGGGAGATCATGGCGATCATGGCATCGATGGACCGGGTGGCCCGTGGCTCGTGCGCCGCAGGCCGTGTTCGAAGTGCAGCCATGTCGGCTTCGAAGCGATCGATCTCCCGCTCGGCCAGCGACAGGTAGTGCTCGCCCAGCTCGGCCGCCTTGGGCAGGATGCTGTCGTCGACGTCGGTGTAGTTGCGCACCAGCGTGACGGTGTGACCCATGTCTTCGAGCCGGCGGATCAGCAGGTCATAGGCCAGATACGTGGCGGCGTGCCCGAGGTGGGTGGCGTCGTAGGGCGTGATGCCGCACACGTACATGCCGACGTGATCGTCGAATTCCATCTCGACGATGGAGCGCTGCGCGGTGTCGTAGATGCGCATTCCCACGGCCCGACACGGTACTGTCGGAGCGGGTGGACAGGCGTGGAAGCGACCGTGCGCTGCTCGAGCGGATCGCCCTGTACCGGCATCGCCGCGAGCTGCCGCCGCTGCAACCCGCGGTCATCGATGAGCTTGCCGAATGGCTGAAAATACACGGCTCAGACCCGCTGACGTACGTGTGCGATCTCTTCGAGCGTCACCAAGTGGTCTTCGTGGGCCACCACACCCCCACACGCCGCGCTGGGCTGTTCCTGCAGGATCTCGTGGCAGCGGCATACCGGTCAGGCGTGGGCATCGTGGCCATGGAGTACGCGTGCGTCGACGACCAGGCCCGGCTTGACGCGGTGGTGACCGGCACGACGTTCGATGAGCAGCTTGCGCGAGACGCATTGCTCCGCTGGGGCATACGCCACAACTTCGTTTACCGCGAATACCTCAATGTGCTGAGCGCAGTCTGGGAGGTGAACCGTCGCTTCGCCGGTGGCGGGCCGCCGATGCGTGTCCTGGCGCTTGACTACGACCTCGACCTCGATGCCGTCACCGACACGGCCGACCTGCGCACCTCGTACGCGTGGCCGCACCTGCGCAGCCGTGGCCCGGTGTCGGCGCACATGTGCGACGTGTTGCTCGCCGAGGTCGTCGAGCCGGGGCATCGCGCACTCGTGCTGGCCCGCACCGCTCACGCGCTCACGAGGGCCAGGCGGCTGCCGCACCGGGTGTGGGACGCGATCGATGCCGAGATCGTCGGCGGTCACGTGGTGGGCGCGGCGAATCGTGTGTACGAGGTGGTGGCCGACCGAGCCGTCACCGTGCTGATCCACGAGCCGCTGCCGGCCGACGGCGAGCTGTGCGACTACGCGCTGGTCGCCGACGGTGTGCTCGATGCGGCGTTCGCCATGCACGACGACCTGGCCGTACCACTCGCCTTCGACGTGGATCAGGGGCCTGCGGCCCGGCTCGGCTGCACGACGAGCCTGGATCGCGAGCCTCTCGGCAGCCTCGCCACCGGTTGGATCTACCTCGAACCCGACTACGAGCGCCGTGCTCCGACCCCGCTGCCCGAACCGGTGCCTGCGGTGTACGTGGAACACGCCCGGCGCTATGCCCTCGATCCGGCGCTGCGAGACGAGAAATCGACCCCAGGCGACTTCGCGGCGGCCGTGTCCGAATCAGCAGCGGCGGCAGAGCTGGCCTGGACACAGGTGCTCTAGCTCGGCTCCGGGTCGGCGCGCTGTCAGATTCCGGGCCGCCAGCGGGCAGACTCATGGGCGGTGCCGCCCGAAGACCCCACCGACGACGAGCGGCCCCCGTCCGCGCTCCAGTCCCCGGAGGAATACCTGGGCGACTTGTGCGGTCGCCACCAGATCGTCCTGCTCGGCGATCAGGTCGGAGTCCGACAGCACCTGGGATTCCTGGCGGGCACGCTCGCCGAGTTGGCCGACAACGGCGTGGAGAATCTCGCTTGGGAGTTCACCAACTCGCGCCGCCAAGCCGAGCTTGATGCCCTGATCGATGCCCCCGTGTGGGACAGCAGGGCCTGCGCCGACCTCTTCGTCGATCTGCTCGGTGCCGGGTTCGGCTACCGGGAATATGCCGATGTGCTGCACGCGGTCTGGAAGCACAACACCGCAGAGCGCCGCCGTGATGACGATCGGCGACCCATCCGCGTGATCGCGCTCGGCCTGCCCACCTACGTGGAAGACCCCGACCTGCTCGACGGTCGCTCTGCCGCGGAGCTCGGGCTGCGGAACTGGTCGTTGGGCGGGCACTACCGGGACATGTCCGCGTTCCACGCCGCCAGCGTCCTCACCGCCGAGGTGCTCCGCGGGGGCCAACGGGCGCTCGTGTACATGAACGTCGCCGCCACTACGACCGGCCTCATCGAGTGGGTGGACGGCTCGCCGACTACCTCTGCGGGCAACCTCCTGTGGCGGTGGATGAGCGACGGCTGCCGACGTGTCGTGTTCCACGGCGCAGTGTCCGACACCGCCGCCGCCGAACGGGTCGAGGAGCTGATCTCACGGTCGCCGGAGGGGCGTGGCGGCACCGACATCCGCTTCGGCTTGGACTTGGCAGCGTCAACGCTCGGCAGTGTTGCGATGACGGAGGTGCAGGGCTCGGTTGACGGCGCCGATACCTCGCTGCGGCTGCGCGAGGTGGCCGACGGCTACGTCTATCTGGGGCCGCGAGCCGGCTGGGAACCGTGTTCGCTGATCGACGACCTGATCACCGACGAGAACTTCGCTAGTGCCGAAGCCCGCTACCGGGCACTCGATCCCCGACCGGAGCCCTACACACGCGACGAGCTCGACGAGGTGCGCCGTACCGGGCAGCAGGAGCTGTCGGCAGCCTGGCCGCCGCTGCCGGAACCGCCCGAGGAGCCGAAGCGGCGTTTCGCACGTTTCCGCAAGAACGACTCGTAGTTCGCGCCGTGCTGCACCGCATCGACGAGATCCCGCTTCGGGCTGCTGAGGTGACCGGCCGCCTGTTCGTGACCAACTTCTCCGCAGTCGGGCCCGATCCGGCGGCCGCGCTGGATCGGGTGGGCGCATCGGTGGTGGCGTGCATGCTGACGCGCCACGAGATCGATCTGCGCTATCCCGACTACGGCGAGTGGCTCACTTCCCACAGCGACGCTGCCAGCAGCCCCCATGCACTGTGGCTGCCTACGCCAGACGGAGGTGTCACGACGGACGGGCCGGTGCTCGAACTCGTGGAGCTTGTCGTTTCAGCGCTGGATCGCGGCGACAGCGTCCTCGTGCACTGCGGTGCTGGCATGGCGCGCACGGCGGTGATCGGGATCCTGACGATGGTTGCCTTCGGCACCGACCCGGCCGCGGCCGCTGTTGACTTCCGAGCGGCCCGTCCCGGCGGAGGTCCCGACGGTCCTCCCCAAGAACGCCAGATCGCCCGCCTCATCCCCAAGGCCAAACGGCTGCGCGCCAGCAGCTGACGCGGCCTAGCCCGCGTCCGCGTCGGTGCCGTCGTGTGCTTCCCAGCGCCAGCCGGAGCGGACCATGATGCAGCGGCGGCGAGGGCCCGGGGCATCGAGGTCGCCGTCAGGAAAGGCGGCATCGCCGACGTACACGGCAATGTGACCCGGATCGGTCTCCGGCGACGGGATGATCTGAGTGTGGAAGCACGTGTGACCGTTGATCGAGGCCAGCACATCGGCAGTGCGTGTGAAGCCTGACAGCCAGGTGAGCGTCACGAACGTGGGCGTGACGAACTCGATCTCGCCTGCTGCTCGCCGCTCCAGCGCCGCCGCCGGCGACACCCAGGCATGGTCCAGGATCTCGCTGCCGTCGACACGTACCGCATCCAGATCGGCTGGTGCCTCGCAGATGAAGAAATGCGTCGAGAACCGCTTCGGCCGGATCGGCGGCGGCAGCCAGTGGGCGAAGTGGATCAGTTCGGCGCCAGAGAGGTCGATGCCGGCCTCTTCGTGCGCCTCCCGAACTGCTGCTGTGCGAAACCCGCGCCGGTGACCGTCATGCAGGCCAGCTGCGCCAGCGGTGCGGAGGTCGCACGCGGCCACCACATCGCCGGGCGTGTCGCGATCGGGCGGGTCCACCCGACCACCGGGAAATACCCACATGCCGCCGAAGAAGCCACGCGAGTTGCGCCGGAGCATGAGCACCTCGATATGCGCTCCTGCGTCGCTCTCCGCGGCGTCGAATCCGTGACCTGGCGCAGCCGCGGGCGTGCCGTCGCGCAGCACCACGACGGTCGCCGCGTCGATCGGCGCGGGCGGTGCTGTGGGGGAATCGTTCATAGGGCCGGCTTATGCGGTATCCCGGGTTCGCAGCTCGAGGCGATCGGAGCCGGCGTCCATGCCGGGCAGCGGGCGCGAGACGTAGCCGCTGTGCTTGGCCAGCAGCTCCACCACCATCTCCTCGGCTTCGGCCCAGTCGTGGGCCCGTGGTCCTTCCACCTGGGCGTTGTAGGGCTGGTCGAAGGTGATCGCGTACCCACCCGCGGCACGGATGTCGATCACGTTGTGCGGAGCGTCTTCGATATAGGCGTCAGCGTTCACCATCGCCTTGTCGGCCACGAAGCAGATGTCGCGATAGGGGATGCGCTCGCGGTCGAGCCACTCGACCGTGTCGCTCACCGTCACGCGGTGGCCCCAGCTCACATACAGGCGGTGGGTCACGATCCGTATCCACACGCCGGCGTCGGACAGCCGCCAGAGCGCCTCAGAGCACCCCTCCATGGGCTCCATCTCGCGGAACATGCGGTAGTCGATGACGGCGATGCGATGGAGCTCTTCGAACTCGCCGTCGGCGAGGCCCCACTCGGTGAAGTTCCAGCCACGCACGAGCGGCAACGAGTCCTCCGGAACTCCGCGCTCGGCCGCAACCACGCGACGGAAGGCCTCGGTGTGCATGCCGCACACACCGTCGAGGTCCACTGCAAGCACGAACGCAGGCACTGCAGCAACCTAACAACCTGGCCGCTGCAGACTCCGGTGATTCCGGCACGGCGCCAAACTGCGGCGATCATCGCCGCAAGTGCCATGCTGGGCCCGATGCAGTCCGATCCTCACAGGCGCGGCGTCCACGACTTGGGCGGCGCGGGCGGCTGGGGCCGTATTCCATACGAACCGGACGAGCCACCGTTCCACGCCGACTGGGAACGGCGAGTCTTCGGCCTGCTCGGCGCAGTCACGTCGGCGACGGCCCGGAGGCCAGGCGAGTTCCGCTATGCGCTGGAGCGCCTGCACCCCGACGACTACTTCGACAACGGCTATTTCGGTCGCTGGCTGGCGGGCTTCGAGGTGCTGCTTGCGGAATACGAGGTCGTCGACCCGGTCGACTACAGCGCACGACTGGAGGCGCACACTGGTCCGATCCCCAGCGAAGTCAGGCGCATGTCACCCGAGCGGCGGGTTGCCCCGGTCGCGGACCGCGTCCCTTCGATGCTGCCCCCCGATCGCCCGGTGCCGGTGCCCCAACGCCGGACGGTACGGCGGGATCTCGCTGAGCCGCCCCGGTTCAGCACCGGCGACCGCGTGGTTGCCCCGGCGCCGACCCAACCCGGCCACACACGGCTGCCGGGCTACGTGATGGACAAGCCGGGCACGGTCGCCAAGCTGCATCCGGCCGAAGTGCTGCCCGACAGCACCGCGCACAACAGGGGCGAACGGCCCCAGCACGTGTACTGCGTGGGCTACGACGCCCGAACGCTGTGGGGCGACGACGCCGAGCCCAATGCAACGGTCTACGTCGACCTGTACGAGTGCTACTTGACCGCAGCCGAGAGCGACTAACGCGATGGCAACAGGCTGATCACGGAGGAACGGATGCACGACGAGCCCGGGCACGGCCATCACGAACACCACGACGCGTCATCGCCGGAGGTCCGCGTCGAAGCGCTCGAAGACCTGCTGGTCGAGCGAGGCCTGGCCGATCCCGAGCGGATCGACGCCACGATCCGGCGTTTCGAGCACGACATCGGCCCGATGATCGGGGCGCGGCTGGTAGCCGAGGCGTGGGCTGATGCCGGCTTGCGTCAGCGGCTGCTGACCGACGCTGACGCCGTCGTGGCCGACATGGACATCCGGGGTGCAGAGATCGAGCACATCGAGGTGAAGGCCAATGGGCCCGGCGTCCACAATGTGGTTGTCTGCACACTGTGCTCGTGCTACCCGTGGGCGCTGCTGGGCTTGCCGCCGAACTGGTACAAGAGCCCCGAGTACCGGGCCCGCGTGGTGCGCGAGCCCCGGGCCGTGCTGGTCGAGATGGGCCTCGAACTCGACCCGGGCACCGAGGTGCGCATCTGGGATTCCAGCTCTGAGACCAGATTCCTGGTGCTGCCCGAGCGTCCTGCGGGCACCGAGGGATGGCCGGCCGAGCGCTTGGCCGAACTGGTGACCAGGGATTCGATGATCGGCGTCGCGCATGCGGCCGATCCCGGCGGCCAGTGAGGCGCCGCCGGTGAGCATTGACCTGCTGGAGGGCAGCCCGGCCGCACCGCCACGTGACAACGGCGAGCTCGTCTTCTCCGAACCGTGGCAGGCACGTGCGTTCGGGCTGGCGGCTGACCTCGTCGGCAGCGGCCACTTCACCTGGGACGAGTTCCGCGAGCACCTCATCGAGGCCATTTCCGGGTGGGAGCACACCTCGGGCAGCGGAGATGCTGCAGAGCCGTGGGACTACTACCGGTGCTGGCTGACAGCGCTCGAGCACGCCGTTGGCGAGCGCGGCCTGCTGAGCAGCGATGCAGTTGCCGATCGGGCCGCCGCGTACGCTTCCCGTCCCGCCGGCCACGACCACTGAGCCGCATGCTCGACGAGCCGGCGACGCCGCACAGCACGCGCGCGTGCGGCGCGGGTGTCAGACTGGACCCATGAGCACCCTCACCTTCCACGATCCGCGAGGCGAGGCCAAGACTGCGCCCGAGCCCTACACGCTCAGCACGCCGCTCGACCAGCCGATCACGATCGGCCTGGTCGCCAATGGCTTCCCCGACAGTGTCCGCTTCCTCGACCACGTCGAGAAGGCACTGGCCGAGCGGCTGCCGTCGGCGTCGTTCAACCGTTACGACAAGGGCGACGCTTCGTCGGTTGTCGGCAAGGGGATGCTCGACGACATCAGCTCCGAGTGCGGTGCGGTGATCGCCGCGTACGGCCATTGAGGCAGCTGCACATCTGGCACCGTGCGTGACAGCATCACCACCGCCCGAGCGGGCATCCCGTCCATCGCACTCGTCACCGACGCGTTCTGGCCCCAAGGCGACTTTGTGGCCAACGCCACCGGCATGCCGACCGTTCCTCGCGTCCGCCTGCCGCACCCGGTAGCGGGCAGCGGCGAGGACAACATGGCCAAGGTGGCCGCCGACATCGCGCCGCAGATCATCGCGATCCTGACCGGCGCCACCTCAAACTGAACTAGTCGTGGCACTGCTGGAGGCCCGCAGCGAGGCCGACGCGCTCGAGCAGCTTCACGCGCTCGGGCTCACCGATGGTCTGCCGGTGGTCATCCCCACGCCGGAGCGGGTGGCCATGATGGCGCTCGCCTCTGGCCTTGACCTCGATCTCGAATTGGGTGTCATGGGACCCGCGCACGGCGTGGCGAGCGTGGAGAAGGTGGCGACGGCCGCAGTGATGGCCGGCTGCCTGCCCGACTACATCCCCGTCGTTGTGGCCGCCGTGCGCGCGGTGTGCCAGCCCGAGTTCGACCTCACCGAGATGCAGAGCACCACCCACTGCACCGCGCCGCTCATCGTGGTGTGCGGGCCAGCACGGCACCAGTGCGGCGAAGTGGCATCAGGATTCGGGGCGCTCGGGCCCGGCCATCGGGCCAATGCCACCATCGGGCGGGCGCTGCGGCTGGCGATGATGAACATCGGCGGGGCCCGGCCGGGCGTGTCCGACATGGCGCTGCACGGTCATCCCGGCAAGTTCACATACTGCCTCGCCGAGGACACCGAGAGCAGCCCGTTCGCGCCGCTGCACACCAGCTACGGCTACGCCGAAGAAGACAGCGCCGTGGTCGTGGTCGGTGCCGAGGCGCCGCACTCCACGATCTTCACCGGCGATGCGGACGACCCCGAGTCGGCCAGCCGGCTGCTGAACGTGATCGCTGCGGTCATGGCCAACCCGGGCAGCAACAACGCGCACCTGCGGCACGGCGCTGTCACCGTGATCATGAACCCCGATCACACGACAGTGCTGGCTCGCGCGGGGCTGACCCGCGAGGACATTCAGGCCGAGCTGGCTGCCCGCGCAACCAATACCGCAGCGACGCTCGCCCATGTCGGGTCGGCCTTCTACCTCGACCGGGACGGCCCGTCCGATGAGCTGGTCCCGATCCTGAAAGACCCCAGCAGGATCGTGGTATTCCAGGCGGGCGGCTCGGGTCTGTACACGATGGTGATGCCGTCGTGGTGCGCCGGCCCTCACCAGAACCCGGTCGTCCACGCCGAGATCGATCTCGACCAAGCGTGCGAGGTGCCTTGGGCCGAGGCCCTTGGGATCGGCCAATCAGACCCAGCCGATGTTGCAGGAGGAGCAGCCTGATGAGCGATGCGCCCCGCCCGCACGGCGGACGGTGGTTCGAGGAGCTGACGCCGGGACTGGTGATTCACCACCGGTTGCGCCGCACGATCACCGAGGCCGACAACGTCATGTTCACCACCATGACGATGAACCCCGCGGCCCTGCACCTCGACTTCGAATACGCCCGCACTGAGACCCAGTTCGGCAAGCCGCTCGTGAACTCGATGTTCACGGCCGCTGTCGTGGTCGGCATATCAGTCCACGAGACCACCCACGGCACCACCGTGGCGAACCTCGGCTTCGAGCGGATGGACTTCCCTGCGCCTGTCTTCCACGGCGACACGCTGCGCGTCGAGAGCGAAGTGGTCTCGGCACGCCCGTCCAAGAGCAAGCCCGACCAGGGCATCATCCTGTTCGAGCACCGCGCCTACAACCAGGACGACAAGCTGGTCGCCATCATGCGCCGCAACGCCCTCATGTGGCGCACGCCGGCGGAGCCCGACACCGACGCCTGAACGCCCTGGGGCGCGGCGACATCACTGCGCGTGCATCCTTGACCGCCGTGAGCCCCGGTCCCGCGCCCGATGCCATCGCACTGCAGCGAGACGCGCAGCAACTCGCGGATGGCGTGCTGTTCGAGCGTGCGCTGGACGTGGACACAGCGGGCGAGGTTCCCGAGCGCAATTTGGACCTGTTCCGTGACGCCGGCTTGTATGGGCTGTGGACGCCGACCGAGGTGGGCGGCTGCGGCTTCGACGAGCTTGAGCGGCTCCCGATTCTCGAAGCGCTGGCCGGCGGCTGCCTCACGACCGCGTTCGTGTGGGCTCAGCACGGAGGCGGCTCGGCGAACGCCGCGCGGATGCCAGCCGGGTCGCCGCTGCATGAGCGCTGGGCTCAGGCGCTCGCCACCGGCGCGCAGCGCAGCGGTGTGGCGTTCGCCCATGTGCTGCGGCCCGAGCCGTGCCTGTTCGCCGAGCGTTCCGGTGGTGGCTGGAATCTGCGTGGCGTCGCGCCGTTCGTCACCGGGTGGGGTCACATCGACGCAGTGCTGGTTGCCGCTCACGAGGCCGACCGGCTCGTGTGGATGCTCATCCCGGCCACCGAGGCGCCCACGCTGACATCGCGCCGGCTGCGGCTTGCCGCAGTGGACTCGTCGGTGACAGCGGAACTGCACTTCGACGGTCACGTCGTCGGCGACGACGAGGTGGTGGAGATCATCGACTACAGCGACTGGCTGTCGTTCTACCGCCAGGGCCTGCGAACCAACGGCGCCCTCATGCTGGGCGTGGCATCCCGCGCACTGAAACTGTTCGGACCCTCGCCGCTGGATGCCGAGCTGGACGCGGCTCGCAGCGCGCTCTACGCGGCCGAGGTCGACGAGATGCCCGAACGCCGTGCGCAGGTCGGTTACGTGGGCATCCGGGCGACCAGCGCGCTCGTCTCATCGGTCGGCGGCAGAGCCATCACACTCGCCCATCACGCGCAGCGCCTCGCCCGCGAGGCACTGTTCCTGCTCGTCCAGGGCCAGACCGCCGACATCCGCGCCGGCCACCTGCGCCGCCTCGGCGCCACCGACCCGGACGGTTGAGGGCTAGGGCAGGCCGGCGCCACCGATGTCGACGCGGACGGTCTCGATGCGGCCGAGGGCAGGGGCGTCGTCGGGTGGGCGCGACGTTGGTGCGGTGACCATGTAGAGGGTGCGGCGATCGTCGTCGCCGAGCATGCAGGCGAAGCAGTTCAGCTCCAGCTCGATGACATCGGTGACCTCGCCGCCGTCGACCACACGGAAGCAGCTCGCGTTGAGGGGGTCGGCCACCCAGATGCCGCCGGCTTCGTCGAGGCAGATGCCGTCGGGCACTCGCTCGCCCAGATCGGCAAAGGTGCGCCGGCCGCTCAGCGAGCCGTCAGGTTCGATGTCGAACGCGGTCATGCGGCGGCCGTAGCTCTCCGCGACGACCATGTGGCGCCCGCTGGGGTCGATGACGGTGCCGTTGGGGAAGTCGAACCCGTCGGGCCCAGGCCGTGCCGCGCCGTCGGGGCTCACGATGGCCAGCGTCGCCTGGGCGAACGTCTCCCCGGCACTGTCGTCGAACCCGAAGTTGCCGACGTACGCCGTGCCGTCGGCAGCAACCACCATGTCGTTGCACGGCCCGCCGGCAATGCCCGACAGGTCGGCGTGCAGCGACTCGTTGCCGTCGGCGTCGAGACGGCGAAGCTGCCGGTCGAGCATCGAGACGAACAGCAAGTCGCCGTTGGGCAGCCAGCCCAGCCCCGACGGCTGGGTGGGCACCGTATGGATCAGCTCCTCGTTGCCGTCCGGCGTGACCGTGAAGATTCCGTGCCGGTAGAAGTCGGAGTACCAGAGCCGGCCGCCGCGCCAGCGCGGCCCCTCCCCGAATCGCAGCCCGGTCACCACCACATCAGTTGTCGTCATGGCCGCCGACGCTAGTCCTGCACCCAGCTCGCATTTGAGGGCACCGGTCGTGTCCAGATACCCGACGCTGTGGGCGGATCAGGACCGCGGGACGACCATCTGGTGCTTGATGGGGCCGACGTGCAGGTGTCCGATCCGGGACTGCTCCCCGTCGAGCTGCAGGCCGTCGAGCAGGGGCGCCACCACCCGGAAGAACGCTCGCAGCTCCCAGCGGGCCAGGTGCACGCCCAGGCAGAAGTGAGCACCGTGCCCGAAGGCGAGGTGGTCGTTGGGGGCGCGCTGAATGTCGAAGCGGTAGGGCTCGGGGAACTGGCGTTCGTCTCGGTTGGCCGAGGGGTACCACACCCCCACGTGCTCGCCGGCCTTGATCGTGTGGCCTCGCAGCTCGGTGTCTTTGGTGCACGTGCGGGCGAACTGGATGACCGGCGATGTCCAGCGCAGGATCTCCTCCACGGCCGATTCAACGGCGTCCTGGTCGTCGATGCGCTCGTTGAGCAGGTCGAGTTGGTCGCGGTGCTCGAGCAGGGCGATCACCCCGCCGCTCGCTGCATTGCGAGTGGTCTCATTGCCTGCGGCGATCATCAAGCGCAGGTAGCCGACGAGCTGCTGCGGCGTCAGCGGGCCTGATTCGATCTCGGACCGCAGCAGGATGCTCACCAAGTCACGGCCGTCGGTGCCGTCACGTCGACGCCGGGCGATCAGCTCGCCGATCCACGTGTCGAACTCGCGGATCATGCGCGACCGCATCTCGTCACGGGGTTCGCCGGGCCGGCAGAACCGCTCCAGATCGGGATCGTCGAACAGCACCGATGTCCAGGCGTGCACCTGCTCCCAGCCGTCGGCCGACACGCCCACCATCTCGCAGATGGCTGCCAGCGGCAGCTTCACCGCCAGGTCTTCCACCACGTCGGCGGTGCCCTCGTCGGCCACCTTGGCGATGAACTCGTCCGCGAAGCGCTGGGCGTGCAGTTCGAGCGACTCGGATCTGCTGCGCATCGCCTTCGGCGTGAACTCCGGCACCACCAGCCGGCGCAGGTCCCAGTGGTCGGGACGGTCCTTGAAGATGAAGTCCGGCGGCTCGTCGGGGTCCCAGCCGATCTCGATGGCGCGCTGGCGATACTTGGTCCAGAAGCGGGCATCCCGGTCGGCGTCAGCGAGACGCAGTCGTCCGCCCCCGTTGATGAACGTCTTGTTCTGACCCGAGATCCACTTCACGTCCTCGTAGCGGGTGATGGCCCAGAACGGGACGATGTTGTCGCGTACATACCAGTAGACGGGCGCCTCGTCGCGCAGCAGATCCCACTCGGCCCACGGGTAGCCCTCGGCGGCGTACCGCTCGGTGTCATGGATGACCGCCTCGTCAACCTGCATCAACCCGTACCCCTGCTCGCCAATGACCGCCACCGTCGGCGTCAACGGTAGCCATGCGCCCGGTGCCGGTGCCGGGGTGTTGCCGTGCCCGAATCGACAACCGGGACGCGCTCGACGCAATACTGACCGCGTGGCCGACGCAGCCACGAAAGGCTGGGGCATCACATGAGCACGAGTTCTGACGCCGCGGATGGTTCAGGCGCCTTGCCGGTTGTCTGGTTCGATCGGCCTGCCGGCCGGCTGCAGCGCGAGCTGCTGGACGGCCGGGTCGAGATCGTCGATGTGCGAGGCGACGATCCGCTCGAAGGCATCGAACGGGCCCATGGCGCCATCGTGGGCGCTGCGATCCGCTACGACCGCACCGTGTACGAGCAAGCTCCGCGGCTGAAGGTGATCGCCCGAGCCGGCATCGGCTTCGACAATCTCGACCTCGACGACGCCACCGAATTCGGCATCGCCGCCTGCAACACGCCCGACGGCCCGACAATCTCCACCGCCGAGCAAGCCGTCGCGCTCATCTTCGCCATCACCAAGGGACTGAAGGAATCAGCCCTGCGGCTCGGCGCCGGCGAGGGCGACCTCTGGGCTCGCCACGGGCACCTCGAGCTGGCCGGCTCGACGCTCGCATTAGCAGGGCTCGGACGCATCGGCGGCTACGTGGCCCGGGTGATGTCGGCCGTCGGCATGGAGATCGTCGCGTATGACCCCTATGCGGGCGACGAGCGATTTGCGGAACTGGGGGCGCAGCGGGCGGCGACGCCCAATGACGCAGTGGCCGACGCGCATGTCGTGTCGGTGCACGCGCCGCTCAGCGACGCAACGCACCATCTGGTGAACGCCGAGCTCCTCGCTGCGATGCGCGACGGCGTGTACCTGGTCAACACGTCTCGTGGCGGACTCGTCGACCAAGAGGCGCTGCTCGCAGCGCTCGATGGCGGCAAGGTGCGAGGCGCAGGGTTGGACGTGACCGAGCCGGAGCCGCTGCCGCCAGGCCACCCGCTGCTGGGCCGGCCCGACGTGGTGGTGACCCCGCACGTGGCCTCCGCCACGGTCGCCGGCCGCCGCCGCATCTTCACCCATGCAGTGTCGGAGGTCATGACCGCACTCGACGGCAACCAGCCACCCAACATGCTCAACCCCCAAGCCTGGCCCGGCCGCAACGCCTGACTCCTAACCTCCGATGACGATGGCAGTTGAGCGATCGGCGGCGGGGCGGCTGACGGCGTTCCTGCCTCGCGAGCCGGATGCCGACTCGCTGCTGGAGGGCTTCCTGGACTACACGGCCGAGATCGGCCTGGAGCTCTACCCCGCCCAAGAAGACGCCATCTTGGAGATCTTCGGCGGCAACCACGTCATCATCACCACGCCGACCGGCTCGGGCAAGTCGCTGGTGGGCCTCGCTGCACATTTCGAGGCGGTGGCTCGGGGCCAGCGCAGCTACTACACCGCGCCGGTCAAAGCGCTCGTGTCGGAGAAGTTCTTCGCGCTCTGCGACGAGCTGGGGGCAGCGAACGTCGGCATGGTGACCGGCGACGGCGCCGTCAACCCCGACGCGCCGGTGGTGTGCTGCACGCAGGAGATCCTGGCCAACCTGGCGCTGCGCTCAGGCGCCGGCGCCCCGGTCGACAGCGTCGTCATGGACGAATTCCACTTCTATGCCGACCGCGACCGGGGGTGGGCATGGCAGGTGCCCCTGCTCGAGCTGACCCGCACGCAGATGATTTTGATGAGCGCCACGCTCGGCCCCACCCAGCGCTTCGCCGACGACCTGCAGCGGCGCTCCGGCCGCGAGGTCGCCACCGTGACCGGCGCCGAACGGCCGGTGCCGCTCACCTTCACATACCGCGAAACCACGCTGCACCAGTCGCTCGAAGAACTGCTGGAGCTGCGGCGGGTGCCCGCCTACATCGTCCACTTCACCCAGAGGGCCGCCACCGAGCGGGCGCAGGCGCTCACCAGCCTCAACGTGCTCTCCAAGGACGAGAAGGCGCAGGTGGCCGCGGAGATCGTCGACTTCCGGTTCGACTCGCCGTTCGGGCGCGACATCTCGCGCTTCGTCAAGGCGGGCGTCGGCGTGCACCACGCCGGGATGCTGCCCAAGTACCGGCTGCTCGTCGAGCGGCTGGCCGGGGCAGGCCTGCTCAAGCTCATCTGCGGCACCGACACGCTCGGCGTCGGCGTGAACGTGCCCATCCGCACGGTGGTGTTCACCCAGCTCTGCAAGTACGACGGGCGCGACACCCGGGTGCTATCGGTGCGCGACTTCCAGCAGATCGCCGGCCGGGCCGGGCGCCGCGGTTTCGACCACGAGGGCTTCGTGTGGTGCCAAGCGCCCGAGCACGAGGTCGAGTATGCGATGGCGCTCGAGAAGGCCCGTGAGAAGTTCGGCGACGACCCGGCCAAGCTGCGCAAGGTGCGGCGCCCGTCGCCGCCCAAGCGGGGCTACGCGCCGTGGAACGCCGACACGTTCGAACGCCTGGCATCAGGCGAACCTGAGCTGCTGCGCTCGCAGTTCGACGTGTCGCATTCGATGCTGATGAACGTGCTGGACCGCCCCGGCGACGGCTGCGCGGCGATGCGACGGCTGCTCACCGACAACCACGAAACTCGCGCCGCCAACCGCACCCACATCCGCCGGGCCATCGCCATCTACCGCTCGCTGAGCGAGACGCAGGTGGTCGAGCAGCTCGCAGAACCCGATGAGCTCGACCGCCTGGTGCGGGTGAACGTGGACTTGCAGGCCGAATTCGACCTCACGCAGCCGCTGTCGCCGTTCGCGCTCGACGCCATCGAGTTCGTCGACGCCGACGAGCCGACCTACCCGCTCGACGTGCTCAGCGTGCTGGAGGCAACGCTGGAGAACCCCACCGTGGTGCTGGAACGGCAGCGAGACCTGGCCCGCACCGACCTGCTGGCCGAGATGAAGGCAGAGGGCGTGGAGTACGAGGAACGCATGGAGCGCCTCGAAGAGGTCGAGTGGCCCAAGCCGCTGCGCGACTGGCTATATGACAGCTTCAACGCCTGGTCAACCCATCACCCTTGGCTGCGCAACGACAACATCCGCCCCAAGTCGGTGGCACGCGACCTGCGAGAGCGGGCCATGACGTTCCGCGAGTACGTCAACCATTACGGCATCAAGGGCTCGGAGGGAGTGCTGCTGCGCTACCTCAGCGATGCCTACAAGGCGCTCGTGCGCAACGTGCCCGAAGATCGCCGCACCGACGACATCGTGGAGCTGACGCGGTGGCTCGGCGACCTCGTGCGCGACACCGACAGCAGTCTCATCGACGAATGGGAACGGCTGGAGCAGCTGAGCGCAGCGGACGATCAGGTCGGCGCCCGGTAGTTGGGCGCCTCCTTGGTGATCATGATGTCGTGGGGGTGGCTCTCGCGCAGGGCGGCTGCAGTCACGCGCACGAACCGGGTGCGCAGCCGCATGTCGTCGATGCTGGTGGCGCCGCAGTAGCCCATCGCCTGGCGCAGCCCGCCGACGAGCTGGTGCAGCACACCGGCCAGCGGGCCCTTGTAGGCGACGCGCCCCTCGATGCCCTCGGGCACCAGCTCTTCCACCTCGCGCCCGTCCTGGAAGTAGCGATCCTTGGAGTAGCTGCGGCCCTTCATGGCGCCCACCGAGCCCATGCCGCGGTACTCCTTGAAGCGCTCGCCCTGGTACAGCACCACCTCGCCGGGCGACTCGTCGGTGCCTGCCAGCAGGCTGCCCACCATTGCGCTGTGCGCCCCCGCGGCGATCGCCTTGGCGAGATCGCCAGAGAACTGCATGCCGCCGTCCGCGATCACTGGCACCCCGGCAGCAGCCGCCTCCGATGCACAGTCGAACACCGCCGAGATCTGCGGCACCCCCACCCCGGCCACCACCCGGGTCGTGCAGATCGAGCCTGGTCCGATGCCGACCTTGATCGCATCGGCGCCGGCGTCAATGAGCGCACGAGCCGCATCGGCGGTGGCCACGTTGCCCGCCACCACCTCGGCAGGGTGATTGGCCTTGATCTTTGCCACGGTCTCGATGACGTCGCGGCTGTGGCCGTGTGCTGTGTCGACCACGATGGCATCCACGTCGCGCTCCACCAGCGCCGCCGCACGCTCCATGGTGTCGGGACCGGTGCCGACTGCGGCGGCGACCAGCAGCCGGCCCCGCTCGTCCTTGGAAGCGTTCGGGAACTGGATGCGCTTCTGAATGTCCTTCACCGTGATCAGGCCGACCAGCCGGAAGTCGTCATCGACGATCGGCAGCTTCTCGATGCGGTGGCGGGCCAGCACTACCTGGGCCTCTTCCAAGGTGGTCGGGGCGCTCGCAGTCACCAGCCCTTCCGACGTCATCACCTCGTGAATCGGACGGCTCCAATCGGTTTCGAAGCGCAGGTCGCGGTTCGTGAGGATCCCGACCAGCCGACCAGCCGGATCGGTGATCGGCACCCCGCTGATCTTGAAGCGGGCCATGAGGTCCTCGGCTTCGGACACCAGGTTGTCGGGGCCGAGCGTGAAGGGTTCGTTGATCATCCCCGACTCGGAGCGCTTCACCTTGTCGACCTCGGCGGCCTGATCGGCGACCGACAGGTTGCGGTGGATCACGCCGATGCCGCCGTGGCGGGCCATGGCGATGGCCAGACGCGCCTCGGTGACGGTGTCCATGGCCGCGCTCACCAGCGGAACGGCGACCGTGATGCCCCGCGTGAACCGCGTCGACGTGTCGACCGCATCGGGCAGCACGTCGGACGCGTCGGGCACCAGCAGCACGTCGTCGAATGTCAGTCCATCGGTGGTGAATTTGCTGTCCAGCGAGGGGAATCGGCCCCGCTCAGGGGGTTGAGATCGGGCCATGGCGCACCCTACCGCGCGACCCGAAACGAGCCGGTGAACCCGGCAGGGTAGGTTCACCAACAGCAAGCGAGCCAAGCGAGTCGTCGTGGCCGATTTCCAGCAGCACGAGTCGATCGCGACGCTCCATCGCCTTGGCGACCGATCCGTCGAGAGCTTCGAGAGCGAACTGTTCGACTACTCGCGCCGCAGGCCCATCGCGCTGATCATCCCGGCGCTGTACAGCGAGCTGCAGGGGCCGGCGCTCGGCAACATCGTCGACGAGATCGCCAAGGTCAACTACATCGACGAGATCATCGTGGGCATCGACCGGGCCGACGAGGCCCAGTTTGCGAGCGCCAGGCAGTTCTTTGCACGGCTGCCCCAGCGCACCCGCCTGCTGTGGAACGACGGCCCGCGACTGCGCAAGATCGACGAGGTGCTCGCCGACAGGGTGCTCGCACCGACGGAGCCGGGCAAGGGCCGCAATGTCTGGTACTGCCTCGGCTATTTCCTGGCCTCGGGACGCTGCGAGAACGTCGCCCTGCACGATGCCGACATCCTCACCTACGACCAGGGCCTGTTGGCACGCCTGCTGTACCCGATCCTGCATCCCACCTTCGGGTACTCATTCTCCAAGGGGTACTACTACCGGGCCGGCGAGGGTCCCTCCGGTCGGCTCAACGGCCGGGTGGTGCGCCTGCTGGTGACGCCACTGCTGCGGGCCCTGCGCGCGACCATCGGCGAGCACGACTACTTGCGCTACCTCGGCGCCTTCCGCTACCCGCTGGCAGGCGAGTTCGCCATGAAGCTGGACATGACCCGCAGCATCCGCATCCCCAGCGATTGGGGCCTCGAGATCGGCGTGCTGTCGGAGGTGTACCGCATCTACCAGGGTCGCCGGATCTGCCAGGTCGATCTCTGCGGGCGCTACGACCACAAGCATCAGGACCTGTCGCTCGACGACGCCAACGCGGGCCTGCACAAGATGAGCCGCGACATCGCCAAGGCCATCTACCGCAAGCTGGCCATCGACGGCACCACGCTGGGAACCGAGATTTTCCGCACCGTCAAGGCCGTCTACTACCGGAACGCGCTCGACCTCGTCAGCCACTACCGCAACGACGCCACGTTCAACGGCTTCGACTTCGACCTGCACGCCGAGGAGACGGCCGTGGAGCTGTTCGCCTCAGCGATCATGGAAGCAGGCGACGAGTTCCTGAACGACCCGATGGGCACACCGTTCATCCCGAACTGGTCACGCGTGCAGAGCGCGGTGCCCGACGTGCTTGACCGGCTCTACGACGCTGTCGAGCTCGACAACGGCTGAGCACACGAGCAGCGAGGCTGGCGGCGCCAAACTCTGAGATCGAAGTTCAGGCGCAGGTGCGGTGCCAAGACCGCGGATGTGCGGAGCCCGAGCGGCGTTGACCCGCGGGGTGCAGTCCGACGGCCTAGCGCCGGCTAGCGGCGCCGCTGTGAATTGCTTGGCTTCGCGCGCATCGCGAGCCGGTGATGTTCCGTAGTGTCGGCGGGCGTGGCTGCTGTCATTGTCGGAACAGGGATCGCGACGCCGCCTCATGTGGTCGGCAATGACGATCTGGTTCGCATCATGGACACGAGCGACGAGTGGATCCGGTCGCGCACGGGGGTGGTGAGCAGGCGCTTCGTGGAGCCGGGCACTGGAGCGTCGGATCTGGGCGCTGAGGCGGCGACGGCGGCGATGCGCGACGCAGGGGTGGCCGCTGGAGAGGTGGATTCGGTGATCTGCGCGACGATGACGCCGGACCGTCAGAACCCCGGCATTGCGGGAGCGGTGCAGCACAAGGCGGGCATCGAGGGTGTGGCGACGTTCGATCTGCGCCAGCAGTGCGCCGGGTTCCTGTTCGGGCTGGATCTGGCCGACATGCTGATCGGCACCGATCGTGCCGACACGGTGCTGGTAGTGGGCGCGGAGGTGCATGCGGGCTATCTGCCGTGGGGCGACGCGTGGGACATCGTGCTGGGCCGCAGCGACCGGGCAGCGACCGACGACGAGCGGGAGCTGGCCAACCGTCACCGGGCATGGAGCGTGCTGTTCGGCGACGGCGCCGGCGCCGCGGTGGTGCAGCGCCATGACGCTGCCGACGACGGGCAGGACGGGGGGCTGCCGGTGGGGCTGCTGGCGTCGGTGCTGAGAACTGACGGCGCGAACGCCGATCTCATCGAGGTCCCGGGCCTGGGGTCGCTGCAGCGTCCTTACGCGGACGCTGCGCAGATCGAAGAAGGCATGCAGCACCCGCAGATGAACGGCGGCGGTCTGTACCGGATGGCGGTCGAAGCGATGCCCGAGGCGGTGCTGGAGGTGCTGGCGCGCACCGGGCACGATCTGGGCGACGTGGATGTGGTAGTGGCTCATCAGGCCAACGAGCGCATCCTGGACGGCGTGCGCCGCCGGCTGGGCGTCGACGACACGGTGGCGCCCTCGAACATCGACCGCTGGGGCAACACCACTGCGGGGACGCTGCCGATCCTGTATCACGAGCTGCGCGCTGCGGGCCGCGTCGAGCCGGGTGCGCTGGTGGCGTTCACCAGCTTCGGCGCCGGCACCCACTGGGGAGCGATGCTGTACCGGGAGCCGTTCGGTCCGGTCGCGGTCGGCACGTGACTTCGCTGGCTGTCGCGGTCGGCGTCGCGGCGGTGCTGATGGCCGGCTGCTGGCTGGTGAGCCTGCGCTTGGGCGACGCTTCGATCGTGGACCCGGTGTGGCCGATGGTCTTCGTGGCCGTCGCGTGGGGCGTATGGATCAGCTCAGGCGGCGGTGGCGGCCGCAAGCTGGCGCTGGCGGCGATGGTGACGCTGTGGGGCGCGCGGCTCGGCGTGCATCTGGCGCTGCGCAAGCGAGGCGAGCCCGAGGACTTTCGCTATGCAGCGATGCGTGCCCGCTGGCAGCCGTTCGAGCTGTGGAGCCTGGCGGTCGTGTTCGGGCTCCAAGGCGCCCTCGCCACAGTGGTCTCGCTGCCGCTGGTGGCCATTTTGGGTGCCGCGGGCAATCCGGCTGTGACATGGCTGGACTGGATCGGCGGAGCTGTGTGGGCGGCCGGGCTGCTGTTCGAGGCAGTCGCGGACCGCCAGCTGACACGCTTCCGCGCCGAACCCGAACAACAAGGCAGGGTGCTCGACCGCGGGCTGTGGCGCTACAGCCGTCACCCCAACTACTTCGGCGACTTCTTGGTGTGGTGGGGCATCTGGCTGGTGGCAGCCGCCGCCGACGCTTGGTGGACGATCATCGGGCCGACCGTCATGACAGTCCTGCTGTTGCGGGTGTCGGGCGTCGCCCTGCTCGAGCGCACCATCAGCGAACGGCGGCCCGGCTACGCCGACTACATGGCGCGCACCAGCGCCTTCGTGCCGCTGCCGCCGCGCCGCCCGCGGCCGTCAGGGGCCAACGACGGATACGGCTAACCCCGTCATGGGCGATATCGCTGTGGCATGGTTCCGGCGCGACCTGCGGCTGGCCGACAACCCGGCGTGGGCTGCGGCAACGAGTCACGCCTTCGCTGTGCCGGTCGTGGTGCTCGAACCGCATCTGCTCGCTGCAGCCGGCCCGCACCGACTGCGGGCCTATCTCAGCGCGGTGGCCTCTTTGGAGCGGTCGCTGCAGGGCATCGGCGCTTCGCTGCGGGTGGCCGTCGGGGATGCCGCCGAGGCGATCGCGGGCGTGGCAGCCGAGCTGAACGCGTTGTCAGTGTGCGTGAACGCAGACGTGACGCCCTACGCAGCGCGACGCGACCGGCGGGCGGCCGACGCGCTCGGCTGCCCGCTGGATGCGCACTGGGGAATGCTGGTGCATCCGCCGGGCGCTGTGCTGACCCGCAAGGGCACGCTGTCGCAGGTGTTCACGCCGTTCTGGCGCCGCTGGCAGACGCTGCACCTGCGACCTGAGGCCCAAGCCCGGCGCGGCCCGGCGACTGCGGCCGAGGTGGCGATGTCCCTGCCCGAGGCGATGGCCGCGCTGCGGCGGCTGGGCATCGACCTTCCGTCGGGGCCGACGGTGACCGCCGAGCCGACGTGGTCAGAAGCAAGCGCAGCCACCCGAGTCGACAAGTGGCTCGAAGAGGTCGACCGCTACGGCGAGATCCGTGACGACTTCGGCGCCTCGGGCACATCGCAGCTGAGCGCCTCGCTGCATCTCGGCGTGCTGTCGCCCCGGTCGGTGGTGGCCGCTGTCGGCGCCGCCACCGCGGGGCGGCAGGCGTTCGTGCGTCAGCTCGCCTGGCGCGACTGGTACGCGCACCTCACCCACCGGCATCCCGACATCGCCGACGCCGCCATCAGGGCGCCCTATGACCGGGTCGCGTGGCGCCACGGCCCCAGCGCAGACCGCGACTTCGACGCATGGACCGCAGGCCTCACCGGCTACCCGATCGTGGACGCAGCCATGCGCCAGCTCGCTGCCACCGGGGAGCTCCACAATCGCCTGCGCATGGTCGCAGCCTCATTCCTGGTCAAGGACCTGCTCATCGACTGGCGCCGAGGCGAGCGCTGGTTCCGCTGGCTGCTGGCCGACGGCGACCTCGCACAGAACGCCGGCAACTGGCAATGGGTCGCCGGCACCGGCCCCGACGCCGCTCCGTACTTCAGGATCTTCAACCCCGTCGCACAGAGCCGCCGCCACGACCCCGACGGCGCCCACCTGCGGCGATGGGTCCCCGAACTGGCTCGCCTGGGTGCCGACATCGTTCATGCCCCTTGGGAAGCCTCGCCTGCCCGGCTCGCGGGCGCCGGCTTGCGACTCGGCGTGGATTACCCGACGCCCATCATCGACCACGACCACGCACGCCAGCGAACTCTCGCCGCATACCGATCCGCGCTCGGCAAAGCGCACGACGGCCGCCCGCGGCCGTCTCCGGCCTGATGTCCGGGATCGGCGGGCGCGCAACATCGCCCGGGGGCGCGTACCGCACCGCGGAAGTCGGCGCGATACTGCCCGTCGTCGCGGACACAGCGGGAGAAGGATGAACCGATGCGCAAGGTGCTGGCGTATTCGATGCTGCTGCTGGTGGGGCTGGTGCTGTCGCAGTTCCTGCCGCAGCTGACCGGCGATCTGCATGACGGGGCGGCGACGACGATCCGGGTGCTGACCATGACCGGCCTCGCGTTCATCATGATCCACGTCGGCTTCGAGTTCCACATCGACAAGACCGATCTGCGCCAGTACGGGTGGGACTACTTCGTGGCGTTCACCGCGGCGTCGTTCCCGTGGATCTTCGTCACCGGCTACTTCGTGTTCGTGATGCTGCCGTCCGACGTGTGGGGCAACGCGGACGCGTGGAAGGAGACGCTGCTGGCGGGCAGGTTCGCCGCGCCGACCTCGGCGGGGGTGCTGTTCAGCATGCTCGCCGCAGCAGGCCTGGGCGCCACGTGGCTGTTCGGCAAGGCGCGGATACTCGCGATCTTCGACGACCTCGACACCGTGCTGCTGATGATCCCGCTGCAGGTGCTGCTGGTCGGTCTGGCGTGGCAGCTCGGCGGCGTGGTGGTGCTCATGGCGGCGCTGCTCGTCATTGCCTATGTCTTCTTGCACCGAGTGACGCTGCCGGTCACCTGGGGCTGGGTCGTGTTCTACGCGGCTGCGATCGTCGGCGTCAGCGAGATGCTGTACGCGCTGACGAAGGTGATCGACCCGTCCGTCCCGATCCACATCGAGGTGCTGCTGCCGGCGTTCGTGCTGGGCTGTGTCGCCAGGCCGCGGTCGGCGGCTGCGTCGGGCGATGCCGGCACGGCCGAGGCCGATCTGCACGAGGTGCTCGAACGGCCGACCGAGCGGCGTGCCGCAGCGTGGGTCGCGGCGGTGTTCATGCTGCTCGTCGGGCTGAGCCTGCCGCAGATCTTCGAAGGCGCCGACGCGCAGCATCCCGAGCCGACCGAGGCGTCGCTGCACGCCGCCGCACCAGCCGCCTCGGTGGACGACCCGACGCTGCACGGCGGGCAGTACGAGGGCCGCTATGTCGCGACGGTCACCGCGAGCCAGCCGCAGATGAGCTGGGGCGAGATCGCCCTGCACGTGGCGGTGCTGTCGGCGCTGAGCAATCTGGGCAAGATGTTCCCGGCGCTGTGCTACCGGCGCCAAGCGCACTGGCGAGAGCGGCTCGCGGTCGCCATCGGCATGTGGCCCAGAGGCGAGGTCGGCGCGGGCGTGCTGGTGCTGAGCCTCAGCTACGGCATCGGCGGGCCGATCGTCACCGTCGCGATGCTGTCGCTGGCGCTCAACCTGTCGCTCACCGGCGTGTTCATCTTCGTCGTCAAGAAGCTGATCGCGCCGCTGCCCCAGCCGGGCCAGCCCGAATCAGGTGCCCTCAAGCATCCCGCGCAGTATTGAACGGCCCGAGTGAGCTGGGTCTCCGTCACGAGGCTCGACGCTGATGTCCACGACCGAGTACAGGGCCGGGTCGTAGCCGGTCGGCACGGCGAGGCTGCCCGGGCCGGCGGGGTCGACCACGCCGAGCGACACGAGGTCGGCGACGTTGCCTTGGTCGTCGGGCCGGATGAGCCATGCCTCAAGGTCCGCCTCGGCTTCGACAGCCGGCAGGACCGCGTCGACGATCACGATCCGGTGACCTCCGTCTCGCTCGACGAGCTCTGCGCTGGCCCGGGCCCCGGCGCCAAGCGGATCGAAGCTGTCGGGCTCGTAAGCGAGCGTGCTGCTGGCTATGACCGCATCGGGATCGCCGGTCGTAGCGGCCCATACTGCGACGCCGGCGATCGCAAGCGCCGCAGCCGCCGCGCTCGACAGCACAATGCGCCGCGCCCTGCGCCTGCGAGGCTCGAGCGGCACCACCCGGCCGTCGGGTTCGCCGCCGGCGCGCACCGCCGACTCGATGCCCTCCCACACCTCGGGCGGGGGCTGGAGCAGCTCGAGACCCTCGGCGTCGAGCCCGCGCAGCGTCGCCTCGATCTCGGCGTCGTCTCGGCTGTCGGGTCGGTCACTCATCGGCCGACCCCAACTGATAGCGAATCTTGCCGAGGCCGCGATGAATGGTGCTCTTGACCGTGCCCAGCGGCAGCGAAGCCTTCTGCGCTATCTCCGAATGGGTCCAGCCCTCGAAGTAGTGCATCTCGATCACCCGGCGTGTCCGCTCGGGCAGGCGGCGCAGCGCCTCGGCGATCATCAGGCGCTCGGCGATCTGCTCGATCTCGGCGCCGGTCGGGATCTCAGCCGGCTCCTCGCCGGAGCGTCGTTCTGAATGCCTCTTCTCGGCGCGGATGTTGTCGATGATCCGGTTCTTGGTGATCGTGACCAGCCAGCCGGCCAGGCTGCCCTTGGCAGGGTCGAACCGCTTGCGGCCCCTCCAGGCGCTGATGAACACTTCCTGGGTGACATCGTCGGCGCGGCTCTCGTCGAGCGTCCGGCAGCACAGCGTGTAGACGAGGTCTCCGTAGCGGCGGTAGACCGCCTCCAGAGCCCCCACGTCGCCCTCAACGAACGCCTTCTCCGCGCTGTCGGTCGCCTCGTCGGCGGAACGCTGCACGACGAGAGGGTAGCGACGCGCCCCGATGCCCCAGATGCCGCTGCTCGCGCGGACCACGGGCGCCTGAGCCGACGAGCGGCCAGGCGCCTCGGCGGGCGGGCATCAGCGCACATGCCCGCCCGCCGAAGCCGGTACCGGCCTACTCCGAGGGGGGCGGGAGCAGGACGGTGTCGATGACGTGGATCACGCCGTTGGAAGCGGCTATGTCGGTTGCGATCACTGTGGCGTCGTTGACCATCACCGTCGAGCCATCGACCGAGATGGCGATCTCGGCGCCATTGACGGTGGCCACGCTCTGGCCGTCGAGCGACACCACGACCTCCGCTGGCGCCTCGACCGGCAGCACGTGATAGGTCAGCACCGCAGCAAGCAGCTCGGTGTCCGCGAGCAGATCCTCAGCGGTCACGTCCAGCGCAGCCAACGCAGCCGCGAACGCTTCCTCGGTCGGCGCCAACACCGTGAACGGCCCGTCGCCGCTGAGCACCTCCACCAAACCCGCAGCCTGCACCACCGCCACCAGCGTCGGGAACGAACCAGATCCCACCGCAACATCCACAACCGTGCCCAGTGCTTCTTCTTGGGCCGGCGGCACCGTTTCCTCGGCAGGTGCTTCTGCCTCGGTCGTCGGCGTTGTCTCGGCCGCAGTCGTCGGGACTTCACTCGTCGCCGGGGCGGCGGCAGTGCCGGGGGCTGCGGTGCTGTCGCTGTCGTCACCGCACGCAGCCGCAATGAGGACCGCTGCCAGCAACACTGCCGACAATCGAATAGCTCTTCTGGACATGTCGTCTGCTCCAAGTCTCGGGGAACTTGAAACTGACTACGGAACGACAAGCGCGACTGGTTGCAACGAGTCGCTGCTCATCTCGGCAGCCGCTGTGCCGACGCGGGCTCCCGCCGCTCGGCCTCGAGGCACAGCCACATTGTCTGACCGGCTGTCAATGACGCATACGAGCCCGGCACGTACACCCGGTCATCGAGCAAGTCCAGGCAGCCTTCGTCGCTGAAGCGCGCCCCAGCACTGTCGGCGGGGCACAGCCCCGACAGCGCCTCCATGTCGATGGTGAGCTGTTCGCGGGTGACGTTGGTGACCGACACCACCGTCTGGCCCCAGTCGCGTCCCCCCCGGATCACGCCGAACACGCGGGCACCCGCCTCCAGCGACACCTGGGGGCTGTCGGGGTGGAATGCCGGCTGGGCACGACGGATGAGCATGCGGTGCACGAGCTCCACCAGGGTCCTGCGCCGGATCCCATCCTGCGCGCCGAGCAAGTCGACGGCCTCGTCCAAGGTGATCTTGCGCCGGTTGATCGTGCGCTTGTTCTGCTCCACCGGCGGCAGGCCGTGCTCGGTGACGATGCGCGGCGGCTCGCTGATCGGCGTCCAGTAGCTGGGCGTGCCCAGCAGTGCATGCACGTAGAGGGCGGGAACGCCGGCGAGGCTCAGCATGATCGTGTGCGCCGCGAGGAATTGCGCGACGCCCAGCGGGTCGCCATCGCCGGCGAAGAGATCCCACAGCGAGACGTTCAGCTCGTAGGCCTTGGGTCCCGCAGGCGTGTCGAACTCCGAATGCGTGCCGCCCGCGCTGTGTGCCGCGGCGATGAGCCGGTTGATCTCGGCGGCGCTCAGCAGCCCCTCCACCGGGCGCAGCCCGATGCCATCGTGGCTGGCGATGAAATTGAAGAACGACGTACCCGCAGGCGGCGTCTCCAGCTTGCCCAGCCATTGCTGCATCGCCACCGACGAGCCCGACAGCATCGTGTGGGCCACCAGCGGCGGCAGGCTGAAGTTGTAGACGAGGTGGGCTTCGTCGCCCTCGCCCCAATACGCCACGTTCTGGTCGTGCGGCACGTTGGTCTCGGTGATGATGACCGAGTCGGGACAGCGTGCGTCAAGCAGCGTCCTCAGCAGCTTCACGAACTCGTGGGTCTGCGGCAGATTGACGCAGGAAGTTCCGAGCTCCTTCCAGAGATAGGCGATGGCGTCGAGCCGGAACCACCGCACGCCCGCGTCGACCAGACGGGCCACCGTGCGCAGCAAATCAAGCAGGACCTCGGGCTCAGCGAAGTCCAGATCGATCTGGTCGAAGCTGAACGTGCACCACAGCAGCCGGGGGCCGTCAGGGGTCTCGATCTCGCGCAGCAGCGGCGTCGTGCGGGGACGCACCACGCTCGACAGGTCGTCTTCGGGTTCGGCGGTGAGCAGGCAGCGGCTGCCCGGCTCTTCCCCGCCGCAGAACTGCTCCATCCACGGGTGATCGGCGCTGACGTGGTTCACGACCAGGTCGGCCATGACCGTGTAGGTCTCGGCGAGGTCGGTGATGTCGTCCCAGGATCCCAGACGAGGGTCCACCGCACGGTGGTCGGTGATGGCAAAACCGCCGTCTGAAGTCGCCGGGTAGAAGGGCAGCACGTGCACGACCGACACCACGTCGCCCGTCAGGTCGTCGAGCAGTTCGTGCATCGTCTGCATCGGCACCTTGCCCGCTTCGGTGATCGAGTCGGCGTAGGTGATCACCGCCACGTCGTGCTGATCCCAACGCAGGTCGGCCGCTGCAGCGACCTCAGTGCCGTCGAGCCCGAGTGTGGAGAGCACGTCGTCGACGAGACGATCGGTACGCATCGCCGGATAGATGAACTCAAGGTGGCGCCCGACCCGGCTGCGGAGATCCCCCTCGGTCACGACGTGCGGACCCCAGTCATCAGGCCAGCTCTGGGCCAATCGGGTGCGAAACTGTACTGAGCGAGACTAGTGACGTTCATCGCGCCGACCGCGTATGCGCGGTGCACCGCGTAGCGTGAAGCCATGGCCGACACACTGCTGGAAACACCGGTCGAGGGAGCGGACACGCCCTCGGTTCACCCGCTGTCGATGATGACCGAAGCGGAGGCCCACGCTGCCATCGAGGTGCTGCGTCGCAGCGGGCGCATCGGCGCGGATGCGCGCTTTCACGGCTTCTGCATCTGGGAACCGCCCAAGGCCGAAGTGGCAGCGTGGACACCGGGCACTGCCACGGATAGGCGATTCGAGGTGGTGGTGCACGAGAACGGCGTGGTGCATATCGCCGTGGTGTCGGTGACCCGCGGCGAGGTGGACTCGTGGACGCACCATCCCGGCGTGGTGCCACGGGTGGGCATGGCGGAGCTGTTCGCCGTGATGGACGCCTGCCGGAAGGACCCAAGGTTCGCCGCTGCGCTGACCAAGCGCGGCATCACCGATCCGTCGCAAGTACAGATCGACCCGTGGCCCACCGGCGACTACGACTTCGACTTCGAAATCGGCCGGCGCGTGCAGCGCTGCATCGCCTTCTGGCGTCCGAACCCCGCCGACAACGGCTACGCGTACCCGCTCGACGGATTGATGGTGCACATCGATGTCGACACCCTCGAAGTGCTGCGCGTCACCGATTTCGACCAATGGCCGGTGGCCTCTGAGCGCGGCAACTACGACGTCGACTCGGTCACCGAGGACTTCGGGCCCATGCGCACCGATCTGCGCCCGATCGAGATCACCCAGCCCGAGGGCACCAGCTTCACCCTCGAAGACAACGAGCTGTGCTGGCAGAAGTGGTCGATGCGCGTCGTCATGGACGACACCGAGGGCTTGGTCCTGCACCGCATTGCCTACGACGACGGGGGCCGGGTACGGCCCATCATCGACCGGGCGTCGCTGGCCGAGATGGTGGTGCCCTACGGCGACACCCGGCCGTCGCAGACGTTCAAGCACGCGCTCGACTCGGGCGAGTTCGGCCTCGGCCTGATGAACAACTCGTTGCAGCTCGGCTGCGACTGCCTGGGCGAGATCGTCTACCTCGACTCGACGCAGGTGTTCGACGACGGCTCGGTGGTGACCACGCCGAATGCCATCTGCATCCACGAGGAGGACTTCGGCATCGGCTGGAAGCACTTCGACTGGAACGCCGACACCACCGAGGTGCGCCGCTCCCGCCGCCTGGTGGTGAGCGCCATCCACACGGTCGGCAACTACGAGTACGGGTTCTTCTGGTACTTCTACCTCGACGGCACGATCCGCTACGAGGTGAAGCTGACCGGCATCCTCACCACGCGGTCACACCGCGACGGCGACGACCTGACATTCGCCCGCCAGGTGGCGCCGCACGTGTCGGCCCCGATCCACCAGCACATCTTCTGCGTGCGGCTGGACATGGCGGTCGACGGCAATGCCAACAGCGTCGTGGAAGTCAATACCGAGGCGCTGCCGTCGGGGCCGGACAACCCGTACGGCACTGCGTTCGCTGCGCGGGAAACCGTGCTCGAGAGCGAGCTGGCAGCCCGGCGCAACACCAACTCGGCGTCGAGCCGCTACTGGCGCATCCAGAGCACGGATCACATCAACCGGCTAGGGAATCCGACCGCCTTCCGGTTGCTGCCGCCGCCCACCGCCACGATGTTTGCTGCAAACGACAGCCCGCATTCGGAGCGTGCCACGTTTGCACGGCACAACCTGTGGGTGTCGCCCACCCGGCCCGACGAGCGCTACGGCGCCGGACGGTTCCCCACGCAGCGCAACGCCGGCGACGGCCTGGAGCGCTACACGGCGGGCGACCGATCGGTGGTCGACACCGACATCACGGTGTGGCACACGTTCGGGATCACGCACGATGCGAGGCCCGAGGACTTCCCGGTGATGCCCACCGAGTACGTCGGCTTCGGGCTGGTGCCCGACGGCTTCTTCGACCGCAACCCGATGCTGGACGTGCCCCCGTCATCCAACGGCCACTGCGCCTGAGGCTGAGCCGTCAGGCGAAGCCGGGGCCCGAGCGGCCCGTGAGCGCAGCGAACAAGAGCGGGATACAACTGATAAGCCGACAGGTCCCGCCGCGGCCTACTGTGGCCGGATGGCGGGAGCACCCCAATCCGACGAGCCCAGTCCGACATCTGCAGCTGGCGAACCCGATGAACTCGCGCTGACGGGCGCTGTATCTGATGGCGCCGGTCTATCCGGCGCCGAGCTCGTCGAGCACTTTTCCCCGGCGCCAGCCGAGGGCCTGCGGATAGCACCATTCCTGGACGCGATCGAGGCGCAGGCGGAAATGGCAGACCGGACCCGGTCGGTGTCGTCGGAAGTCATCGAGGCCATCCGCGGCACCGACTTCATGCGCATGTCGGCCACGCGCAACATCGGCGGTGTCGAGGAGACCATGCTGCACATGGGCCGCGAGCTCGAAGCCGTGGCAGCCCGCTGCCCGAGCCTGGCATGGTGCCTGTGGAACCACCTGTGCGTCTTCCACCTGTTCGTCGGCTCGGTGGGCCCCGAACAGCAGGACTTTCTCACCCACGTCGTGACCAACGGCCAGTGGGTGTCGTTCCCCGGCGGTGCCCGCAGTTCCGTCTACGGCCGGGTGGAGGGCGACCAGGCCATCCTGAACGGCACCGGCCGCTGGGGCACCGGCGCCCGCTACGCCGACTACTGCGGGGTGGCCTTCGCCATCACCGGCGACGACGGCAAACCGGTGAGGCCGATGGACATCCGCTTCACCATCCTGCCCACCACCACCGAAGGCATGAA
Organism: Acidimicrobiia bacterium; assembly: GCA_022820505.1. Lineage (GTDB taxonomy): Bacteria > Actinomycetota > Acidimicrobiia > Acidimicrobiales > Poriferisodalaceae > Poriferisodalis. Next base: position 63,173 of record JAJEFK010000016.1, read on the forward strand.
GATCGACCCGTCGTGGGACGGCGCCGGTCTGCGGGCATCGGCCACCGACGATGTCCACTACACCGACGTGCCCGTCAATCTCAGCGACTGCGTGGCCTGGTTCGGCGCCAACCGTGCAGAGTCGCTGCGCACTGTGCCGGTGGTGCATCACCGCTACCGCGAGGACTGGGTGGGCATCTCCGACCTGTGGCTCTCGTTCATGGCGGTGGGCCTCGTGCGTCGGGCGCTGGCCGAAGCTGCTGACGCGGCCGGGGGCCGGCGGGTGATCATCGGAGGCAAGATGGTCGATCGGCCCACCGTGCAGGTCAACTTCGGTCGGGCGGCATCGCTGCTGGCAGCCGCCGCCGCGGCAACCGAAGCCGCCTGCAACGACGTCGACCGTCGCATCGCCGCTGGTGTCGTTCCCGACGAAGCCGACTACCTGCGGCAGATGGCAGTCACGACGATGGCCGTGGAGCAGCTCGACGAGGCCATGTCCTTGCTGCACCGCACCCAGGGCGGCACCGCGCTGCGAGAAGGCGGCGCGTTCGACCGTCGCTATCGCGACTTCCGCGCCATGCCGGTGCACATCAACGTGCACCAAGACCGGGTCACCCACCAGCTCGGCCGACACCTCCTCGGTCTCGAACTCAACCCGTTCTGAATTGGTGGGGCGCCTGCAGACGGTGGCTGCGGGCCCAGATGGGCAAGATTAGGCTCGATAGTTGCCGCTCCGAGGTTGCCTCGCGGGCGCGAACGGAGAGGGAGATCATGCGTTCGAGGACTCTGACACGACTTGCCATTGCGGTGGCCGGCGTCGCTCTGCTGGGAGCGGCGTGCGGCGGCGACAGCAGCGACCCCGAGGACGTCACGGCGGCATTCGTGCTGGTCGGCCCGGTCGGCGACGCCGGCTGGAACTGGGCACACGACCAAGGTCGCCAGTACGCAGAAGACCAGACGGGCGCCACAACGCTGTTCGTCGAGAGCGTTCCGGAGAACGCCGAGGACTTCAAGGCAGTCGCTGTCGACTTCATCGAGAACGAAGGTGCGAACGTCATCTTCGGCACATCGTTCGGCTACATGGACCCGATGCTCGAGCTCGCCGACGAGTATCCCGATGTCGTGTTCGAGCACGCCTCGGGCTTCAAGATGAACGACACCAACTTCGGCAACTTCTTCGGCCGCATGTACCAGCCCCGCTACCTGTCGGGCATGGCGGCCGGCGCGATGACCGAAACCGGGCAACTGGGCTATGTGGCCGCGTTCCCGATTCCCGAGGTGATCCGGGGCATCAACGCCTTCACCCTCGGCGTGCGCGAGACCAACCCGTCGGCCGAGGTCCACGTCATCTGGACCTTCACTTGGTTCGACCCGGCGGTCGAAGGCGACTCGGCCAAGGCCTTGCTTGAAGCCGGTGCCGACGTCATCGCCATGCACCAGGACTCGACGGCTGCAGGCGTGGCTGCGCAGGATGCCGGTGCCCGCTGGGTTGCCTACAACTCCGACATGCGCGATTTCGCACCTGACGCATTCATCACCGCTCCCGTGTGGAACTGGGGCCCGCGCTACGCCGAGATCATCGAGGCGGTCGCTGCAGGCACCTACGCGCCGGGTGCGTACTGGGGCGGCATGGACGACGGCATCGTCGACCTGGCGCCGCTGGCCGATGACGTGCCGGGCGATGTCGCCAGCCAGATCAGCGACGTGGCCGAGCAGATCCGCGAAGGCGAGTGGGACGTCTTCACTGGCCCGATCAACGATCAGGACGGCACCGAGCGTGTCGCCGCAGGCGAGACCATGGAAGACGGGCCGATGCTCGGCATGGACTGGTTCGTCGAAGGCGTGGTGGGTGACGCCAGCCCCTGATCCGACTGGCCGAACCGAACTGAAACCGATGTCGGAGCCGGGGGGCGCCGCGGCGTCCCCCGGCTCCGGCGACGGTCGCGTCGTCGTCGACCTGCGCGGCATCCGCAAGGAGTTCCCCGGCGTCGTCGCGTGCGATGGCGCGAACCTCACAGTCCGCGCAGGCACGATTCATGCGCTGCTCGGCGAGAACGGCGCCGGCAAGACCTCGCTGGTAAACGTGCTCGGCGGCGTGTACCTGCCCGACGCCGGCGAGATCTGGGTGCACGGCCAGCAGCGTCAATTCCATTCGCCGGCCGATGCGATCGCCGCAGGCATCGGCATGGTCCACCAGGAATTCCGCCTGGTGCCCACGCTCACCGTTTTCGAGAATGTGGTGCTGGGTTCGGCGCCCCGCTATCTGGACATGGGTCAGATCATCGAGCGGGTCGCCCATCTGGCGGCCACATACTCGCTCCAGACCGACCCGTCCCGGCCGGTGTGGCAGCTGTCGGTCGGCGAGCGCCAGCGCGTCGAGATTCTGAAGGCGCTGTGGCGCGACGCGGACGTGCTGGTGCTGGATGAGCCGACCGCTGTGCTCACGCCGGCCGAGGCCGCCGATCTGGGCCTGACGCTGCGCTCGATGGCCGACCGGGGCCGCTCGGTTGTCTACATCAGCCACAAGCTGGACGAGGTGCTGTCGGTGTGCGACGAGGCGACGGTGCTGCGCAACGGGGTCACGGTGGCGCGGCCCCGCAGTCTCGCGGGCATCGATCGCTCCGATCTCGCAGAGATGATGGTGGGCGAGGCGGCAACCCAGATCCAGCGGCCTGCAGAGAGGCCGAGTGGCGACATCGTGCTGGAGTTGGCGGGCGTCTCGGCGCTGAGCGACCGTGGGCTGCCAGCGCTGCACTCAGTGGACATCGACGTACGCGCCGGTGAGATCGTCGGCGTCGCAGGCGTCTCGGGCAATGGGCAGCGGGAGCTGGCCGAAGCCATCGCCGGCCTTCGCCCGACTACCGCGGGCACCATGCTGCTCGCAGGAGTCGACATCACCGGCGCGTCGCCGCGGGGCCGTTCCCGTGCCGGCCTGGCGTACGTGCCTGAGGATCGGCTCGGCATGGGGCTGGCGCCCACGATGTCGGTGGTCGACAACGCGGTCGTGCGATCGTACCGGTCGATGCGGCGCCGGATGATGCTCGACCTGCGCCGCTGCGAGGACTTCTGCCGCCGCCTCATCGAGCGCTTCGGCGTGCAGGTAGGACGCGTTCACGAACCAGTGAGCGCCCTGTCGGGCGGCAATCTCCAGCGCCTGCTGCTCGGGCGCGAACTGACCGGCGAGCCCAAGATGCTCGTGGCGGCTCAGCCCACCCGCGGCCTCGACGTGGCGGGTATCGCTGCAATCCAGGAGCAGATCGTGGCCCAGCGGGCGGCGGGCGTAGGCGTGCTGCTGATCTCCGAAGACCTCGATGAGCTGCTCGCCCTGTCGGATCGGCTGATCGTGATGTACGAAGGTCAGGTTGCTGCGCTCATGGATCCGACGCAGGTCACCCGAGCCGAAGTGGGCGCTGCAATGGCCGGGAGCACCTCCACAGTCTCAGGCGGCAACTCGTGACCGACCCGGGCGCAGCGCCGGAACCGACGCACGCCCCGCTGCACACCGTGTCGCGTGGCCGGGCCCGCTGGCATCGCGGCCTGGTGCGGCCCGTCCTGCAGCGGCGTGCCGATGTCGTGCCTGCCGCCCAGGCTGTCGCCTTCGTCATCGGCATCGTCGTGGCGCTCATCGCGGGGGCACTCCTGCTGCTCGCTGCCGGCAACGACCCAGCCCAGGTGTACGGCCGGATGGTCGACTCGTCGCTGGGCGGCATCAATTCGATCTCGCGGACACTGCTGCGAGCCACGCCGCTGGCGCTGGCCGGCCTGGCCGTTGCCGTGGCCGGCTCCATGGGCCTGTGGAACATCGGGGCCGAGGGCCAGATGATGGCGGGCGCAACCGTTGCAGCGGGCTTTGCCATGTCGGCCGGCGACCTGCCGGGGCCCCTCCTCATCGTGATGATGCTGATCGCAGGGGCAGTGGGCGGCGTCATTCTCATGGTGGGACCAGCGCTCGCACGGGCATACCTCGGCGTCAGCGAGATCATCACGACGCTGATGCTCGTCGAGGTCTCGATCCGGGTAGTGGAGTGGCTCGAGACCGGCCCCTGGAAGGACCCTGAGTCGCAGGGCTTCGCGCTCATCGAGCCGTTGCCCGACCAGGCGTCATTGCCGGGTTTGTTCGGTCGCGCCCACATCGGTGCACTGTTCGCCGTCGCGCTGCTGGTCGCGTTCTGGCTGGCGGTCTCACGCACGGCCTGGGGATACGAGCTGCGCATGGCGGGTTCGTCGCCAGCCACAGCTCGCTATGCCGGCATCTCGCTGCAACGCAAAGTGCTCGCTGCCCTGTTGCTGTCGGGTGGGCTGGCCGGGCTCGCCGGCGCCATCGAGCTCACCGGAACGGCGACGAGGCTCGATCCTGGCTTGTCCAACGGATACGGCTTCGCCGGGATCATCGTGGCCGCGCTTGCCCTGATGCGACCGTCCGGCGTGGCGGCCGTGGCCTTCGTGTTCGGCGCGGTGCAGGTGGGAGGCCAGTCGATCCAGACGCTCGGCGTCACGAGTTCGATCGCAACGATCCTGCAGGCCATGATCCTCATCGGAGCGCTGGTGGCGGCCGTGCTGCTCAACTACCGCGTCCGCTGGGTGCGACCAGTCGGCCACCCGGCTGCGGAAATCGCGCCGCCGGCTGGGCTGGCCCCGGGCGGCGCTCCCCCTTCGGGCAGCTCTTCGAATCCGGAGGCATCGGGTGTCTGAGGCGGCCGTCGTCGGGCTGCTTGTGGCGACCGTTCAGTTCGCCACGCTCGTGTACCTGGCCGGTCTGGGCGAACTCATCGCCGAGCGCTCCGGCGTGCTGAACCTCGGTGTCGAGGGAATGATGGCGATGGGCGCTGTGAGCGGGTTCATGATGGCGCTCGCCACCGACCGGCCCTGGATCGGGTTCGCATTCGCAGCGCTCGTCGGCATGGCGGTGGCAGGCATTCACGCACTGGTGAGCGTGGTGATGGGCGCCGGTCAGGTGGTGTCCGGTCTGGCGATCACCATCGGTGGGCTGGGCTTCGCTGCCTTCATCGGTCAGGATGCGGTCCGCGAGCGTGCCGATGCCGTGTTCACCGATCTCGGCATCGCCGGGCTCGCCGACATCCGCTGGGTCGGCCCGATCCTGTTCAACCAGCCGCCAGTGGTCTATCTCGCGGGCTTCCTGGGCATCGCGGCCTGGTTCGTGCTGAATCGCACCCGGCTGGGTCTCGCGTTACGAGCAGTCGGCGAATCTGCCTCCACGACGGACTCAGTGGGCCACTCGGTGACCCTCCTGCGCTCCGGTGCTGTGCTGATCGGAGGTGCCTTCGCGGGCGCCGCCGGCGCCTTCCTGTCGCTCTACATGGCCGCCGGCTGGACCGAGGGCCTCATCGCCGGCCGCGGCTGGATCGCCGTGGCGCTTGTCATCTTCGGAGCATGGCGACCCGGACGTCTCGCTGCGGGTTCGCTGCTGTTCGGCTTCACGCTGGCCTTGCAGCCCAGGGTCCAGACGTTCGACCTGGAGCTTTTCGGGCTGGAGGTCAACACGATCTCGCCGGCGCTGCTCGGCATCCTGCCGTTCCTGCTGACCGTCGTGGTGCTGATCGCGATCAGCTTCCGGGCCCGGCACCGGCCGAGTCCGGCACCTGCAGCGCTGACCTTGCCCTACCGCCGCGAGGAGCGCTGAGGGCCCACGTTCCCACCCGTGCGAACACCGTGAGGTGGCCTCACGCAGCCGCCAAGTAGGTTTCGGCAAGTGACAGACGGCAACACCCACGAAGCCCTGCCTGACGGTACGAAACTGCAGATCCGGCTGCCGCCGGAACTCGAAGCGGGCGTATGGTCGAACTTTGCCGTGGTGCGCCACTCGCCCTATGAGTTCACGCTCGACTTCATCCGGCTCGACTTCAGCGGCAAGCAGTCGCCCCGCCGGGGCGTTGTCGTGCAACGGGTCAACATGTCGCCGCAGTTCGTGGAGCAGCTGATCAGCGCCCTCACCGACAACATGTCCAAGTTCGCCTCGAACCTTGCGCCGTCCAGCCTCGAGTCCTTGCGCGAGTCCGGCGACGACGCCGAGGGGTGAACGCCCTCAGACGGGCTTGACGTTCTGAGCTTCGTCGCCCTTGCGGCCGGGTCCGATGTCGAACTCGACCTCCTGCCCTGCCTCCAGCGTCCGGTAGTTCTCACCGACGATGTTGGAGAAGTGGACGAAGACGTCATCGGCGCCTTCACGGGAGATAAAGCCGAAGCCCTTCTCGTTGTTGAAGAACTTGACTGTTCCGCGCATGTTGTGCCTCTCGAAGCTCGGCCTCGCCGGCCAAGGGCCGCAAGGGTACGGCGCGAAGGCTGCGATCAGGCTCGCGCCTGCGCGCCGGGCACGAATTCGGCCAGGAACTTGAGCGTCGCCTCGACGAAGATGTCGTTGCGGTCGCCGGCCACCATGTGCGCCGCGCCGCCCACGTTGGCGTAGTGCGCATGCGGCACCGTTTCGAGGAACGACTGGGCGCCTTCCTCTGACAGCACATCGCTCATGCCGCCCCGGACCAGCAGGGTCGGCAGTGTCAGGTTCTCCGCAGCGGCCTGCTGGCGCGGGATGCGTTCGGCAAAGCTGCGCGGGCGGTGCATGAAGGCGGGATCCCAGTGCCAGCGGTAACGGCCGTCGGGCCAGAGGCGCACATTCTTCGCGAGCCCGTCCAAGTTCCTCGGCCGCTTGCGGTGCGGCTGGTAGTTGGCAATGGCCTCGGCCACCTCTTCGAGCGACGCGAACCCATCAGCGCCTTGGGCCATGAACTCCCGGATCTTGCGCACGCCGGCCGCTTCGATCTGCGGCGCCGTGTCGACCAGCACGAGCGCGAGTGCGTCCACAGCACCCTCGCCGACCGCGGTCAGCGAGGTTCCCCCGCCCATCGACGCGCCCACCAGCACTGGCCGCTCGCCGAAGTGCTCCACGATCGCCACCAAATCGGCCACCGATGCCTCGGTGGTGTAATCGCCGTCCGGTGCCCAGTCCGAGTCGCCATGACCGCGGGCGTCGAGACACACCGCCCGGTAGCCGCCGTCGGCGAGGGCTTGGCCCGCTCCCTTCCAGGCGTGGCGGGTCTGACCGCCGCCGTGCTGCAGCAGGACCAGCGGGCCGTCGTCGCCGTAGAGGTCGGCGGCAACCGTCACGCCTCCCGACGCTTCGATCATGACGTCGGGGACGAGCGTGTCGGTAATGCGCTCACCGTGCTCGGAGGGGTGCGAATAGACATCGGCACCGGCTGGCTCGGACGGCACGAAGTCGGGCGCGTCGGCGTCTGCGGGATCGAACAGCGGCTTGCGCTGAGTCATGGAATGCCCTTCGTTCGGATCGAGGTCGGTCGGTGGATCGCGCGTCGGGGCCGCACGGCGGTTGATCTGTGCAACTGACGGGCGGAAGCGTGTCGCAGGCCGAGACCGTGCACTCCGGCTAGCTCGTCCGGGCGCGGCCGTCAGACTTGGCCGCGGCCTGATCACGGCGGCGCGCCTCGCCGGCCGCCGCCAGCGCGGCCCGGTTCGAGTCGTCGACGCGCATGAAGTGGTCACGCCAGCCGTCGTTGTCGTCCGCATCCCACACGAACGGCGTCTGCACCGTGGTGCGCGGCATCCACGCGTGCTCGAGCAGCTCCAGCCCCGTGCTCACGATGGCGCGCTGCATGTCGGCGTCACCGGGCTTGCCGGTCGGGTTCCCCAGCGGGAAATCGGTGAACACGAACCGGGCGACGCCGCATTCCTCCACGATGTCGCGGGCGCTTCCGGCAACCACCGTGGGAATGCCGGCTTCTTCCAGGTGTCGAGCGATCAGACCGATCGTCTGGTGGCACACCGGTCAGAGCGGTACCAGGAAGGCAACGTCCACGCCGTCTTCGCGCATCCACTCCTCGATGCGGGGCGAATCGTTGCGCTGGGTGCGGCGATGGCTGTAGTCGGTGGGGATCCCGTAGAAGCGTTCAGACAGTGCACCGATGCGCCCCTCGGCCTCGAACTCGCGCAGCCGGTTGATGGGCAGGTAGGTGTCGAGGTCCTCGGTGTGGGTGTTGTCCTTGTCCCAGAAGAGATCGCTGTTGTACAGGCCTGCGAGGGCATCGTCGCAGCGGGCGGCGTAGGGCTGCTTGGGCCGGGCCGCCGGCACTCCCGCGGGTTCGCGGCCCTTCTCGAAGAACGAGGTGGTGACCAGCCCGACGGTGCATTCCGACAGCGGCTTCGGGAGCGGAGCGAATGCCACCTCGTGGCTGTACGCCCACTGGTAGGGCTGCGGGTAGCCGTGGGCTGCGTAGTACTCGCGCGACTTGTCGATGTAGCTGAGGTACGACCGGTGCGCCCGCCGCCCATCCGGCTTGCGCCCGTTCGTCGTCCGCTGGGGCCGTTCTGTCAACGCCATCGTGTCTCCCATGCCTCCCTGCGGGCCCGAACAAGGCCCACCGCTGAGCGCCGACTGAGCGGGCCAGCGCACCAAGACTGTAGGCGCCCTGCCCTGCGGGATGCCCGGTGCCGCTCTTAGCCTGATCGCCGTGAACGACGCCGACACATCCGGAGCGGACAGGACCGCGTCATCCGAAGACACTTCCGCGTGGGGTGCGGGCGGGCTGACGCTGGGTGGCAGCCTGGCCGAGGCCGTCGAGCAGCCGCCGACGGTGTTCGCAGCAGTCGGCGGTCAGCAGTTCTTCGACGATCTGGTGGATCGCTTCTACGACGCAGTCGAGCAGGATGAGCTGCTCCGACCGATGTATCCCGCCGACATGGGGCCCTCCCGGCAGCGTTTGGCGGGCTTTCTGGCCCAGTACTGGGGCGGACCGGCCGACTACAGCGCTGAGCGTGGCCACCCGCGCCTGCGCATGCGACACATGCCCTTCGCCATCGGGTCAGCCGAACGCAATGCCTGGATGCGCCACATGGTTGCCTCGCTCGAAACGGCACACCTGCCGGACGGTTCACCACTCGATCCCGACATCGCTCAGGCCATGTTCGCCCACTTCGACAACGCCGCCACCCACCTCATCAACCAACCCGGCTAGCAGGACGCGGAGATGGCCATGCGACGAGCGCGGCAGATGTGGGAGTGCGTGGAGCGGTATCACCAGCTCTGCTATTGGGCGCCCGAGGTGCGCGAGGCGGGCGCTGCAGCAGGGTTGAAGGGCTTCTGGATGAACTACTTCGCGACCCGCTCGGCGCCGTTGGGACCCGTGCCGGCGAGCGTTGTGGAATCGCTGTTCTTCTACTACGCACCCGCGCGTGTGCGGCGGGCAATCCCCGATGCCTGGACGTTCTCGGCTCCGGAGGACGTGCTGGCAGCGCGCTATGAGGGCATGGACGCCGCGTTGAGGCGCGAGCTGGACGAGTCGGTCGGCAGCGATTCGATTCGCCGCAGCGCCGAGACCGTGCGGGCTGCTTGCGATGCGGCCGATCCTGTCGGGCGGGTGCTGTTCGCAGGGTGGGCGTCGCTGGACTGGCCTGACGAGCCGCACCTTGCGCTGTGGCACGGATGCACTCTGTTGCGGGAATACCGCAGCGGATGCCACCTGATCGCCCTGGCAGCGGCCGGTCTGGACGGCTGCGAATCGGTGGTCTCCCAGGTCGCCGTCGACGAGGCACCCCGCGAGTGGATTCAAGAAGAAGCCGGCTGGACTGAGGCCGAGGCCGCGGCCGCGTACAACCGCCTTCGCAGCCGCGGCTGGGTGGATGCCGACGGACGGGCCACCGCTGCAGGCTCCGACGGGCGCGCTGAGGTCGAGGCCATGACCGACCGGCTCGACGGCAACCATTGGGCCGCAATCGGCGACGACGCTGCCGATGCCCTACTGGCCGACATGGCGCCAATCAACGCCGGGCTGCCGAAGGACGACCAGATCGACTGGCGAGAGCTCTACCCCGCCAACGACGACTGAGCAGGTGACAGCCGAGTCGTGGCCATCTGCGCTGTGGCGACCCTGAGCAGTCTGGCGCACTGCGCACCCTGACGGCATCTGCAAGGCTGCGGCCCATGAGTGAGCAGCTTCCCGGGCATGTTGACGACCCGGTGATGTCCCATAGCGAGTCGATCGACATAGACGCCGCGCCGCAGAAGGTGTGGGACATGGTGACGGCGCTGGACCGCTACGGCGAGTGGAGCAACGAGAATACGGGCGGATACTGGCGCAAGGGTCCTGACGGTGTGCCCGGCACCGGGCAGGTCGGCGACATGTTCGTCGGCATCAACCGGCTCGACGGCGAGGAGTGGAAGGCCCCGGTCGAGATCATCCGCCGAGTCGAGAACGAGGACTTTGCCTTCGTGACCGGCGGCCTCGAATACAACATCGTCCTGTGGCGCTACCAGCTCGCGCCCAATGGCTCCGGCACCACATTGACCGAGACCTGGACGCTCCGCCAACTGTCCCCCCGCATGATCGAGAACGGGCAGAAGGAACTCGACTACCGAGCCGGCAATGCTCGCGCTGGTATCCGCGCCACGCTCGCTGCGATGAAGGCAGCCGCAGAGGCCTAGCGCCTCAGCGGCGGAGCGATCAGCCGGGGATCCCGACCATCTGCGCGGTTGCGTGCATGTTCACCAAGCCGCCAAAGTCGACGAAGTCGCTGAAGCCGTCTTCGGTGATAGTGGCGCGGTAGTCGTCCCAGCCTTGCGGGTCGCGGAAATAGAGCTCCGCCATGCCCAGGTAGGCCTCGTTGGCGGGGTCTTGGCTGTGGTTCACCACATAGCGCAGCCCGCCGATCTCGCCCATGACGCCTCGCACGTTGGGCGCATGCACTTCGAGCCAATGCCGGAACGCTCCGTCGTAGTCGATCCCCTCCCGGGCGGGCACCAGGAATGACACCTTGAAGAAGCCCGACCGCGTCGCGGGGAACGGCTCATTGAGGGTGTTGGGCACCACCGGCAGCTCGCCGTCGATCACCACGTGCTCGGTGGTCGCCCACCCCACGTACGGCTGGGCCTTCTGCTGGAACGTGTCTCGGGGCACCGTGCCGTGCGGCTCGGGCGGGTTCGGGATGGCCCGGTCGAACCAGAGTTGCGCCATGCCGTCCCAAGGCACATCTTTGCCGGGTCGCTGATCGAACAGCGTCGCGATGTACTTCGTGGCGTGGATCTTGCCCTCGGCGGCTGCTTGCTTCTGGCCGGCGATCACGTCGGGCATGTGATTCTTGAACCAGTTCGCGACCAGCTCGTCGCGAGTGGCCTCCGGCCGGCGCTTGATGAGGAAGATCATCTTGGCGCCGGGTGTTGTTGCGATGGCCGATGACATCGGTGCCTCCTGGGCTGCGAACCTCGGGCGGGTCTCGCCCTGCCTGCCGCGATCCTGCCACCTGGCCTGAGCCGCCGCAGCGCTGCACCGTTGCGACGCCGCCATCACCCGATTTGGCGACCCCTAGTCGGCCAGTTCCGTGGTGAGCGCCTTGGCGAGCAGCTCGTAGTCGTCGGGCTGGTTGTAGAGGTGGGCCGAGATGCGCAGGACGCGGTCGGGCGGCGCTGGCCAAGTGAACACCGGCACCTCGATGCGGTGGCGATCGCGCAGCGCCGCCATGAGCGGGTCGAAGATCGCCGAGCCCGAGTTGCCGGCCGGCGGCAGCGGAACGCTGGCAATGGCGCCGATCATGTCCGCGGGTGCCGGCGAAGCGATACCGAGCGTCTCGATGAGCACGTCACGGCCAGACAGGCACAGCTCGCGGATTGCCGACTTCACACCCGGCCAGCCTTCGGGGTGCATGGCCTCGACTGCGGCCAGAGCATCGGAGATGGTCAGCCAAGCCGTCGGATCATGGGTGCCCGTCCAGTCGAACTGGGCATGCAGATGCCCGCCTTCAGAGGGCCAGCCTCCGTTGTGCCCATGGCTGATGACGGCGTGGTGCATGCCGTCGCGCCGATCGGCCCGCACCCACAAGAACGCGGCGCCCTTGGCCGAGCACATCCACTTGTGGCAGTTGGCGGTGACGTAGGAAGCGCCCAGCTCCCTCACATCGAAGTCGATCATGCCGGGCGCATGGGCGGCGTCCACGAGCACTTGCACGTCAGGCTCGAGCTGTGCCGCGATTTCGGCCACCGGCAGCACGAGACCGGTTGCCGAGGTGACCGCATCGATGAGCAGGATGCGCGTGCGGTCGGTGACGGCACTGAGCACGGCGTCGACCACTTCGCTGCGGTCGTCGAGCGGGAACGGCACTGCTGCGGTGGTGACCACGGCGCCGGCACGCGACGCCGACACGACCGCAGCGTTGGCGCAGGCGTTGTACTCGTGATCCGTCACCAGAATCTCGTCGCCGACCGACAAGCTCGGCTCCAGCGAGCGCAGCACCGAGTTCACACCCGCCGTGGCGTTCGTGACGAACACGAGTCCTGCGGGGTCGGCACCGACGAACTCCGCCACCGCCTGCCGCGTGTAGTCCAGCCGTTCCTGGTACTCGCCTTCAAGGAAGAACCGGGTCGGGTTGGCCTCGATGCGGGTACGGATGGCCTGCTGTGCGTCCAGCACCTCCGCAGGAGTCGCGCCGAACGAGCCGTGATTGAGATGGAGCACTTCCGGGTCCAACAGCCATGCAGTCACGCAGCGCACGCTACGGCAACGGCTCGCCGCAACGAAGTGATTTGGGACCGGAATCAGGCGCGAACATGTTGACCGGACACGGGAGATGTCATGGAGAAGCTGCTCGTAGCGAACCGGGGCGAGATCGCCATCCGTGCCTTTCGCGCTGCGACCCAGCTCGGCATCAGGACTGTGGCGATCCTTCCCGTCGAGGAGGAACGCAGCGGGGCGTTGCACCGGATCAAGGCCGACGAGGCATACGTCATCGGCACTGAGGGCCGGCCGGTCCGGGCTTACCTCGACCACGAGGCCATCGTGGCCAAAGCGGTGGAAGTCGGCGCCGACGCCATTTACCCGGGTTACGGATTCCTGTCCGAGAGCCCAGATCTCGCCGATGCATGCGCAGCGGCCGGCATCACCTTCGTGGGGCCCAGCGCCGGGGCGCTGCGCCTGACCGGCAACAAGATGCGAGCACGCGAGGCGGCCGAAGCCGCCGACCTGCCGGTGCTGCGACAATCGCCGCCCGTCGACGATGACGCTGCCGAATCCGACATCACGAGCGCAGCGTCAGCGATCGGCTTCCCGCTGTTCGTGAAGGCCGCATCGGGCGGCGGCGGGCGCGGCATGCGCCGCGTGGAGCGCCCCGAGAACTTGACCGAGGCGGTCGAGGCCGCTCGCCGGGAAGCCCACAGCGCCTTCGGCGACGGCACCGTCTTCCTCGAAGAGGCGATGACCGACGTGCGCCACATCGAGGCGCAGGTGCTGGCCGACGCCGGCGGCAACGTCGTGCACCTCTACGAGCGGGACTGCTCGGTGCAGCGGCGATTCCAGAAAGTGGTCGAGATGGCGCCCGCCCGCGACCTCGACCCAGCGGTGCGGCAGCAACTGCTCGCCGATGCCGTCCGCTTCGCGGAGGCCATCGGCTACGTCAACGCGGGCACGGTGGAGTTCTTGGTGGAGCCCAGCGGTCGGCACGTCTTCATCGAGATGAACCCTCGTATCCAGGTGGAGCACACGGTGACCGAAGAAGTCACCGACATCGACCTCGTCGAGTCGCAGCTGCGCATCGCCGCCGGCGCCACGCTCGACGATCTGGGGCTTTCCCAGGACCGCATCAGCGTGCGCGGTTTCGCGATGCAGTGCCGGGTGACCGCCGAGAACCCCGCCAACGACTTCCGGCCCGACACCGGGCGCATCGTGGCCTACCGACCCGCAAGCGGCGCGGGAGTGCGTCTAGACGGCTGCGTGTACCAAGGGGTGGAGATCACCCCGCACTTCGACTCGATGATCGAGAAGATCACCTGCCGTGGCCCCGATTTCGACACCGTGGTCCGGCGCATGCAGCGCACCCTGGCCGAGTACCGGGTGCGGGGCGTATCGACCAACCAGCCGTACCTCCAGGCGATCCTGGCCGACGCCCAGTTCCAGTCCGAGCCCGTCACCACCACCTTCATCGACGACCGGCCCGAGCTGACTGCGGCGTCGGTGGGCGCCGACCGGGCCACCCGGCTGCTGCGCTACCTGGCTGACGTGACCGTCCACCAGCCCCACGGCCCGGCCCCGACTCATGTCGATCCCGCCACCAAGCTGGCACCGACGCCGCGCATGCCGCCGGACGGGTCCAAGCAGCGACTCGACGAGCTCGGGCCTGCGGGCTTCGCAGCCGACCTGCGGGCGGCCGACACCGTGGCCGTCACCGACACCACGCTGCGCGACGCCCACCAGTCGATCCTGGCCACGCGGCTGCGCACCATCGACCTGGTGGCGGGCGCCCGCCAGATGGCCCACTACATGCCGCAGCTGCTCAGCATGGAGTGCTGGGGCGGCGCCACCTTCGACGTGGCACTGCGGTTCCTGCACGAGGACCCGTGGGAACGGCTGCGGCGCATACGTGCAGCAGCACCCAATATCTGCACCCAGATGCTGCTGCGGGGGCGCAACACGGTGGGCTACTCGCCCTATCCCGACACGGTCGCCCACGAGTTCGTGGCCGAGGCGGCCGAGTGCGGGATGGACATCTTCCGGGTCTTCGACGCGTTCAACTCCATCGACCAGATGCGGCCCGCCATCGAAGCGGTCATCGAGGCCGGCGCCGTGGCCGAGGGCACCATCTGCTACTCGGGCAACCTGTCCAGCCCCGATGAAAACCTCTACACCCTCGACTACTACTTGAGCGTCGCCGAGCAGCTCGACGCCGCCGGGGTGCACATCCTGTGCATCAAGGACATGGCGGGGCTGCTGCGCCCGCCGGCCGCAGGGGTGCTCGTCGGTGCCCTGCGGGATCGATTCACCCAGCCTGTGCACCTGCACACCCACGACACGGGCGGCGGGCAGCTCGCGACCTATCTCGCAGCGATCGAGGCCGGGGTGGATGCCATCGACGGTGCCGCCCCGCCCCTGTCGGGGATGACCTCCCAGCCGTCGATTGCCTCGATCGTGGCGATGACCGACGACACCGACCGGGCCACCGGGCTCAGCCTGGACGCGATCGGCGACATGGAGCCCTACTGGGAAGCGGTGCGGCACGTGTATGCGCCGTTCGAAGCCGGTCTGCCGTCGCCCACGGGCACCGTCTACCGCCACGAGATTCCCGGCGGGCAGCTGTCGAACTTGCGGGCGCAAGCACGGGCGCTGGGCCTCGGGCACCGTTTCGAGGAGGTCGAGCGCCTGTATGCGGCATGCAGCGAACTGCTCGGCCGTCCCATCAAGGTCACGCCGTCGTCGAAGGTCGTCGGCGACCTCGCCCTGCACCTCGTGGCCTCGGGCGTCTCACCCGAGGAGCTGGCCGGCGATCCGGCCGGGGCCGACCTGCCCGACAGCGTCATCGGCTTCCTGCACGGCGAGCTCGGCACCCCGCCGGGCGGCTTTCCCGAACCCTTCCGGACCCACGCCACCGAGGGCCGCGACTGGGCGCCCAAGACCAAGGACCTCAACGACGACGACGTGGCGGGCTTGGCGGCCGATCGCGCCGCCACGCTGAATCGGCTGCTGTTCCCCACGCCCTCAGCAGCCCACAGCGAGAACACCCACCGCTACGGCGACCTGTCGGTGCTGCCGTCGCTGCTGTTCTGGTACGGGCTGGACCCTCACGACGAAGACGCCGCCGTGGTGCTCGGCCCGGGCGTGCGGCTGCTGCTGGGCCTGCGGTCCGTCGGCGAGCCGAACGACGACGGCATTCGCCTGGTGAGCTTCAGGGTGAACGGTCAGCCCCGCGACATCGACACGCTCGATCGCACCGTAGCCGTCGATCGGCCTGAGCACGCCCGGGCTGATCCCAGCGTCCCGGGTCACGTGGCGGCACCGTTCCGGGGCTCGGTGAACGTGTCAGTGTCCGAAGGCGATCAGGTGGAAGCCGGGGACACGGTCGCGGTCATCGAAGCCATGAAGATGGAGTCGTCGATCTCTGCGCCCGTCACCGGCACGGTCATCGCGGTGGCCGCAGCCTCGGGGTCGCTGCTCGAGCCCGGCGACCTGATCGCGGAGATCCGCCCGGCCGGCCGCTCGGGCAGCCCGGAAAGCGAACGCGACGGCTAGGGCTTCTCAGCCGCCGCCGGACGATGGCGTGCCGAGGGGTGTCAGTCGTTGTCGGTGATGGTGCCGATGCCTTCGCGGTCGATGACTGCTGCTTGCACCTCGGAGTACAGCACGACTACGAACGTCTCGTCGCCCTCTGGTCTGGTGTCGTCGACCGCTGCCACCGTGACGGTCTTGGCGGTCTCGCCGGGCCTGAAAGTCAGCGTCCCGTAGGCCTGCGAGAAGTCCGCGTAAGTCGCCGACAACCCAGCCCCGTACGCAGGCCTCGCGTAGTAGTGCACCCACACATAACGGCCGCTGGCGGGGCTGAGCGTCACCGTGAACGCCAGCGTGCCGCCCTCGCCAGCCGACGCGTCGCTGATCGACAACGACGGAACCGCGTTCACCACCGGAGGCGGCGGCGGAGGCGGGTCGTCGTCATCTGCAACCGCCACCGTCGCCGTGCTCGCGGCCGCAGAGACGGTGTAGCCGGTGCCGTTGTCGATGGTGACAGTGACCGTCCCGTCGGCCTCGTCTGTGCTGTCGTTCACCGTCGCCACGGTGAGCGTGGCGCTGCCGGAGATCGGGACGGTGACGGTCTGCGACCCCGCAGCGGTGCCGAAGTCGCCGGACTGCGCGATCGACACGGTGACTGTCAGTGGCGCTGCCGGTGCGGGGTCCGCGGTGAGAGTGAATGTGGCGTCGCCGCCCTCAGTGATCCCGCCGCCGGCTGTGACGCTCACCTCAGGGTCCACCGCAGGCGGCGGAGGCACCGGGGCCGGGTCGTCGTCGGCCACCGCGACCGACGCTGTGCCCGCGGCGGACGACACGGTGTAGCCCGTACCGCCGTCAACAGTCACCGTCACCGACCCGTCGGCCTCATCTGTGCTGTCGTTCGCTGTCGCCACGGTGAGCGTGGCGCTGCCGGTGATGGGAACGATCACCTGGCGCGACCCGGTCGCAGCGCCGAAGTCGCCCGACTGCGCCACTGCGACATTCACTGTCAGCGGCGCTGTCGGCGCCGGATCAGCCGTGACAGTGAACACCGCGTCGCCGCCCTCAGCGACCCCGCCGCCTGCCGCGATGCCGACTTCCGGAGTGACGGGCGGGGGCGGGCCGTCGCACTGCTCGAGCGCTTCGAGCGT
>JAJEFK010000012.1 GCA_022820505.1 Acidimicrobiia bacterium
CACAGCGCTGTCGCCCACCGTCGACGACGCCGAGCCGTCCTCCCAGCCGCCCGACGGCACAGCACCGTTGTGATCACCGGGCGCCGCCAGGCCGTTGTGCACCCGCGCCGACGTGCCCGAATTGCCCGACGCGCTGCGCGTGGACGCGAACGCCTTGAAGAACCCGACATAGGGCAGTACGTCGGCATGGCCGTTCGTGGCCGCCGCCGTGCGCACGAACTCGTCATAGTCGCCGATGTCCGACGAGGTGGCATCACGCAGCGTCGAGGTGCGGAACAACAACCGGAACTCGTCGCCGTCGCCCAAGCCGGCCGGCGCCAGCGGCCACGACGACGGCACCGTGACCTCGCCGGACTCATCGTCCACCAGCACCACCCCGAAAGGCCCGCCCACCGGATCGGCGAGCGTCGAGTTCGACGCGCTCGGGGCGCGGGCGCCGGTGCCGTAGCCCACCACCGCATAAGGCTGCGAGCGCACGTCGTTGTCCACCGGGGTCAGCCGCAGCGTGGCCGTCTGCGCGCCCGCCCCGAACTGCACCGCGGGGTTCTGGGCGCTGTGCAGGCCAGAGGTGAGCAGCGACACCCCGGCCTGGGAGGAGGGGCTGAGCCCGAACGTGAAATCGTCGCCCACCGTCGCGCCGGCCACCGTCAGCGGCACCGTCACCGTCTCAGAGCCCGTCATCTCGCGGTCGAGCGTCAGGGTGAACGTGCGGTAGCCCGTGGCATCGCTTTCGCCCTCCACCGCATTGCCGTTCGCGTCGCCGTCGGAGGCCGTCATCTCGACGCCCACGTCGTTGTCGGTGATCGTGACCGTGGCGGTCGCCTGCGCGCCGAGGTTGTAGCCGTCGCCCTCGAGCAGCGTCAGGGTGATCGTCTCGCCGGGATCGATGATCTGGTCCTCGATGACCGTGACCGTGATGACGGCCGTGCCCGACGGACCCACCACCACCGGGCCGGAGACCGCCTCATAGTCGTCGCCGCTGACGGCCGACCCGCCGACCGCGAACGCCACGCTGGTATCGGCTTTGGGCGCCGGCGACAGGCTCACCACCACGTTGAGCTGCTGGCCGCCTCTCGACGCCTCCGTCGCGGTGTAGGCGGCCGACGCGAACTCCGCCACCGGCGCCTCCACCGAGAACACCGGCGACAGGCCGAACAGCGGACGCTCGAGGTTCCGCAGGACAATATTGGCGTTGCCCGAGTCGAGCCCCGCATGATTCCCGGTCTGCACATGGCCACCGCTGCCCAGCACATAGGCCGCCCGCGGCGTGCCGTCGCTGCGGCTGCCGGTGAACACCTCCGCGGTGTCAGTGCGGTCCGCGCCGCTCTCGGTGCGGTCGGCGGTGCTGTCCCAGCTCCCGTCGTAGAAGTCGGCGTAGCTGTCGGCCGCCTTGACCCCGCCCAGCCAATACACCGGGATGCCCGCGCTGTCCTTGGTGGCCGCGGCCGAGCCGTCGGCGTAGCCGCCCGAACCCGAGTTCGCCGCCGGATCCCACATGGCGGTGTTCTCCCGCGCGTCGGCCGACGCAGTCGAGCCCACCACCCTCACCAGCCCCGCATAGGGCACGATCGCGGCATGGCCCCCATGGGCCGCCCGCTGCACGAACGCGTCGTAGTCGCCGATGTCGGCCGACTGGGCCTTCCTCTTGCCGGACGTGATGAACATCAGCCGGAACTCGTCGCCTGTTTCGAGGCCGTCAGGGATCAGCTCCCAGCCGATCGGCACCACGACGTTGCCGGTGTCGTCGTCGACGATGAAGAACTCGACCGGCCCGCCCGACACCGCCGCGCCGCCTGTGGGGCTCTTCGACGGCGCCCGGTCGCCGGCGCCCACCGCGATCTGCACATACGGCGAGAAGCGCCTGTCGTTGTCGACCGGGACGAAACGCAGCGTGGCAGCCGTGGCGCCCGCCGCGAACCGCACCGCCGGGTTCTGCGCGCTGTGAGGGGCAGAGGTGACCAGCGTCACCCCGGCCTGCGCCGACGGCTCGAGCCCGAACGCGAAATCGTCGCCTGCCGTCGCGCCGGTCACCGTCAGCGGCACCGTCACCGTCTCCGCGCCGGTCAGCGCCCGGCCCAGCGTCAGCGTGACCGTGCGGTAGCCCGTCGAGTCGCCGGCGCCCTCCACCGCGTTGCCGGCGGCATCGCCGTCGGAGGCCGTCATCTCGACGCCCACGTGGTCGTCGGTGATCGTGACCGTGGCAGTCGCCTGCGCGCCGAGGTTGTAGCCGTCGCCCTCCAGCAGCGTGAAGGTGATCGTCTCGCCGGGATCGATGATCTGGTCCTCGATGACCGAGACCGTGATGACGGCC
This sequence comes from Acidimicrobiia bacterium, assembly GCA_022820505.1. GTDB lineage: Bacteria > Actinomycetota > Acidimicrobiia > Acidimicrobiales > Poriferisodalaceae > Poriferisodalis. The sequence goes on from JAJEFK010000012.1 coordinate 2,312, forward strand.
GTGCCCGACGTGCCCACCACCACCGGGCCGGAGACCGCCTCATAGTCGTCGCCGCTGGTGGCCGACCCGCCGACCGCGAACGCCACGCTGGTATCGGCTTGCGGCGGGGGCGACAGTCTCACCACCACATCGACGCTGCGACCCGCGCCCGACGCCTCCGTCGCGGTGTAGGCGGCCGACGCGAACTCCGCCGACGGCGCCTCCACCGAGAACACCGGCGACACCGCGAGCAGCGCCGAATCTCTCTGCGGCTTACGGCCGGTGTTGGTGGCGAGGCGTTCTGAGTTCCAGAGCGCCACGCTCGTGCTGCCTAGCTCATGGCCCGGCCGTTTGGCGCCTGTGTTCCAGCTGCCGGAGAAGAAAGCCCCGGAGTCGGTGCGGTCCGCGCCGCTCTCGGTGGTGTCGTCGGCGGCAGTGCTGTCCCAGGAACCGTCGTAGAAGTCGGCGTAGCTGTCGGCCGCCTTGACCCCGCCCAGCCAATACACCGGGATGCCCGCGCTGTCCTTGTCGGCCGCGGTCGAGCCGTCGGCGTAGCCGCCCGAACCCGAGTTCGCAGCCGGATCCCACATGGCAGTGTTCACCCGGGCGTCCACCGACGCAGTCGAGCCCACCACCCTCACCAGCCCCGCATAGGGCACGATCGCGGCATGGCCCCTATGGGCTGCCCGCTGCACGAAAGCGTTGTACTCGTCGATATCGGTCGAATGGGCCTTCCTCTTGCCGGACGTGATGAACATCAGCCGGAACTCGCCGCCCGCGCCGATGCCCGACGGCTTCAACGCCCAGTCTTCAGGCACCACCACGGCGCCGGCTTCGTCGTCGTCGATGAAGAACCCCAACGGCACGCCCGACACCGCGCCCAGGCTCGCACCGCCGCCGGCCGACGGGGCCCGGCTGCCGGCGCCCTTGCTGATGGCGATCCAGGGCCGGGTGCGCTTGCCGTCGTCCACCGGGACGAAGCGCAGCGTGGCGGCGGCCGCGCCGGCCGTGAACTGCACCGCCGGGTTCTGGGGGCTGTGCGGGTCGGACGTGAGCAGCGCCACGCCGGACTGGGAGGAGGGGCTGAGCCCGAACGTGAAATCGTCGCCCACCGTGGCTCCGGCCACCGTCAGCGGGATGGTGATCACTTCATTCCCCACGAGCGCGCGGCTCAGATTGAGGCTGAGGGCTCGGTAGCCGGTGCTGTCGTCGGCGCCCTCCACCGCATTGCCGTCGCCGTCGCCGCCGGATGCGGACGCCGTCACGTCGATGATCGGCGATCGGCGCACCCGCACATCGACCGAGGGCGGGGACAGCCCTCCGACGGGGTAGGCGGCGGTGCCGGCGGTGATGGCGTGGGTGATGGCGGCGGCGCCCGGGGCCGCGCCGGTGACGGTGACCTTCTTGGGGGTGTGCCAGTCGTCGGAGTCGAACGACACCGACGACGACACGGTGGCCTTGCCGGTGTCGCTCGAGGCGGGCGTGACAGTGACCGTCCCGCCCGGGTCGCTGGCGAGTCGCACGTCGTATTCCACGGTGCTGCCCGAGATCAGCTCCAGCTCGTCGGGGGAGACCGCCACGGCATGCCCCGCGTCGGCCACGCTGAAATAGACGGTCTCGTCGGTGGTGTCGGTGTCGTAGCGGTAGGGACCCCCCGCCGAGCGCGTCTGGAACCTGATGAGGTACTGGCCGGGCATGGCGTCGGTGTCGGCGTCGTCGTCGAAGGGAACGCGCAGAGCCAGCGTGTGCGGGGTGTTCCAGTTGCCCGCCGCGCCCGGCGTGACATCGACCCTTGCCTCCACGAGCGTCGTGTCGGGGTCGTGGTCGATGACCACCTGGTTCCGGTCGGTTCGCGGCAGGTCGTACAACTCGGTGAACGTAGGGTCCGCTCCCGCGGGTCTCTCGAGCACGGTGGCGATAAGCCGAGTCGGCACACCCGGGTCGACTTCCAGCTTCACCGTCAACGTGCCGCTGTCGCCCTCGGTCAGCGCGATGCTCGTCCCGTCGCCGCCCAGCCCCGACGCGTCGACCACCACCGATTGCGTGCCGTCGAAGACGACGACCTCGACTCGGCCGGCCGCTCCCACCGCAGCATCGAGCGGATCGGAGAGACGCACCTCGAAGGTCTCGGGAGGCTCGCGCACAGTGTCGGAGGCGATGTCCACGGTGACGGTCTTGGCGGTGTCGCCGGGGGCGAACACCAGATAGCCCGGATCAGCGGTGTAGTCGCCCGTCGGCGATGCCGGATAGACCCAAGCGTTGCGGAACAGAGCAGGGTCGACGATGGGGGTTCCGGTGGTCCAGTAGACCGATGCCGGCACGAGGGTGTCGCCCGTCTTGGTGACGGTGAGCGTCACAGAGCCCTCCGACTCATACCCGTGATACTCCGGGGAGCTGAACGCGAGGGTGGGGGCGTCGGCGTCGTCTTCGATGATGCCCAATGCGGTGCCGCCGAAGGGATGCACGCCGGGGGCGTTCGTGCCGCTGGGGGTGCCGAGCTTCACGGTGAAGTAATGGTCGCTCTCGTAGACGCCGTCGTCGGTGGTGGCGACAGCGAAGTCGGCCGAGGTGGCGCCCTCGGCAATGGTGACGCTGCCGGCGTCGCTGTCGTAGTCGGCGCCGGCGCCGCCCGACGCGCCGGTGGCTGTGATGTAGCCGGGGTCGGCTGCTCTCGCCCGCCCGTCGGCGAGGGTGTAGGGCACCGTGATGCCGCCTTGGGGCGCGGCGGCGGGAATGGTGACGGTGAAGGTGACGGCGCTGCCCTCCGCTGCGGCGGCGTCGGCGACGCGGGCGCCGGTGCTCCCCACCGAGAAGGCGTCCGACAGGGCGTACATGGGCCTCTGCTCGGCGGCGGGCTCGCCGTGGTCGCAGGTGTCGGTGGTGGGGCCCAGCGGAGTGAGCGCGCTGTTGCCGGAGTTGAGATAGCCCACATTCACACTGGGCTTGCCCGCGTTCAGATGGTCGCCGCCGCCGGGACAGTTGGCGCCGGTGCGCCGGTGCCCGTGCGACTTGGAGCCGGTCCAGTAGCCGCCGGCGGCGATGGCGGCCGCCGTGCCGTCGGCGTAGGCGGGATTGGCCTCGTCGTCCCAGCTGCCGTCGGTGAAGTCGGCCTTGTCGTCGGCCGCCTTGCTGCCGCCCACCCAGTAGATGGGGTCGTCAGGGTGGCTGCTGTCGTTCGGGTCGAACCTGGCGTTGATGTACGCCGCCCCTCCGCTGTCGATGGTGATGACCGGATGGAACCGCTTCGCATACGGCTTGAGGTCGGCCACGCCGCCCTGCTTGAGGCCGGCGCCGGTGATCTCGGCGCGCACGAAATCGGTGTACGCCGTGCGCCCGCTCGACCCGCCGGTGCTCGCGGCGGTGGTGGCGTTGGTCACATACAGCAGCCGGAACCTGTCGCCGGGCTCCAGGCCAGAGGGCAGCAGCGGCCAGTCGGGGGGCACCTCGACGACGTCGGCCTGATCGGGCGACTCGTCGTCGGTGATGGCGAACCATGCCTGCGCGCCGGGGACCCACGCCTCGATGCCGCCGTCGAGGTTGGTCACCGGCGGCAGCCAGCGGCCGGTGTACTCGGGGTGGTTCGGGTTGAGCGCCCGGAAGTCGCTGGGAAAGGCGATGCGGAACTCCTCGTGGTGGGCATCGCCGTCGTCGAAGCCGTCGGTGGCGTGCATCTCGATGACAGCGCTCTGCGCGCCGGCGCCGCGGAACTCCAGATAGCGGTAGCCGACATGGCTGGGGGTCAGCCGGTCGACGGCCTCCACCGACACGCCGACGCCTGCGGCGGTCATCTGGAAGTCGTTGAGGCGCGGCGGCCACGCCACGTTGGCCGAGACCCGCGGGCCGCGGGCGCTCTGGACCACGTCGCAGGAAGTGCCGTCCGATGCTTCGACCGTGTTGCCGTTGCCGTCGTCGTCGAGAACGCACTCCTGCGCGGCGCCGGGCTTGGTGTGGCCCTTGGCCTCGAGGTACAGCGGCACCCGCACGAACTCGCCGTCGACGAGGGGGCGGCTCAGGCTCACGGTGAGCGAGTTGTCCACCAGCCCCGGTTCGCCCTCCACCATGACCCGCGAGATGTAGTCGGCATCGCCGACGGTGCGCACGCCGTTGCCCGCCATGGTGACGGTGGTGGCGTCGTCGTCGACCAAGGTCAAGGTGTGAGTCACGGGCGCCACGCCGGCATATGCGCCAGGGCCGCTGAGGGTGTGGGTGATGCCCACCTGCGCATCAGCGGCGTCGTCGGCATTCTGCACGCCGCTGACGATGACGGTCTGTTCGTTGTTCCATCTGGGGTAGAACTGCGGGCCGAAGGTCAACGACGCGCCCGCGGTGACGATCGCCTTGCTCGGGTCGGCGCTGGCGACAGTCACCGTGACATCGCCGGTGGGCTGGGTGGTCAGCCGCACCGGATAGGCGTACAGTCCGCCCTCGAGGAGGCGTCCGTCGCCGACGTCCAGCACCGCCAGGCCTGCGGCAGCGGTCTGGTCGATGAGCGTCATCCGGTACGAGCGCTGCTCGCCCTCGGCGCTGTCGTAGCCGACGCTGCTGTGGCCGGCGCAGCCCGACCCCGCGCACAGGCCGCCCGCCAAGCTCGACGTGAAGTACGGGGCCGGGCCGGTGTCGGAGCGCCGCGGGATGCTCGCCTCGAGCGTCTCGCTCACCGTGTCGGAGTCGGTCAGCGCCGTCACCGCCAGCGTGGCCCGCTGCGCTCCCGCCCCCGAGAGGGTCAGCCGTCCCTGCGTGCCGTCGTCGGAGTCTGCGTAGGCGGCGCCGGCGGGCGAGCCGTCGAGGGCGACGCTGAAGTGCGTGCCCAGCGCCGCCCCGGAGAACGCCAGCGGCACCGTGACCGACTCGCCGGCCGTGAGGGCCCGGTCGATGACCACCCGGAACTTCGCGGTGTCGGTCGCGCTGCCTTCGGCGGCTGTGGAGTCTTCGCCGTCCGCGGGCAGCAGGCGTATCCGGGTCGGCTCGTCGTCGTCTGTCACGGTGAGCGCCACGTCGGGCAGCGTGATGCCCGAGTACACCGTGGGGGCGGTGGCGGTGTCGGGTCCTTTCACGGTGCGCTGCCGTCCGCCGACGGTGACGGTGCGGTCGGCCTCGTCGAAGTACTTGCTGTCGTAGTCGTACACCGTGAGCTCCAGCGTTCCCGACAGGACGCCGCCGGGGGTGTCGACGGCGTTGTCGAACGCCAGCAGGCGCACCTCGAAGCTGTGCGGATCGGGACGCCAGGCGCCCTCGGCGGCGTCCCACTCGGCTTGGGACACGCCGGGGGTGCCGTCGGTGTCGAGCAGGTCGAGCCATTGCTGGGTGATCGTGAGGACCTCTCGGGCAGCGGTGGGCGACGGGAGCTCGTGCTTCGCGAAGCTGCCGGTGGCGCTGGCGATCGAGGTGGGCGTGCCGCCGGCGCTGGGCACGGTGTCGGCCACCCGCGCCACGATCACGATCGGCCCCGTGGGCGGGCTGTCGAGGCTCACGGTGATCGTGCCTCGGTGGTCGCGGGGGTCGCTGTTGGCGGTGCGCTCCATCATCGAGGCGCCGCCGCCGCTGACGGTGACGCCGCCGCCGCCGGTGCCGGTCAGCGTGGCGTCGGACGCGTCGGCGATGGCGATGTCCCACTCAGCGAGCAGCCCGGTGCCGGTGCATGCTGCGCTGGAGCAGAGCTGCAGCCCGAACGTCTCGTCGTCGGTGTCGTTGTCGGCCCGGGCCTCCAGCTCGAAGCGGATGCGCTGGGAGGCGGGCCTGATCCGGGTCTGGGCGCCGTTGCCGCCCGGCGTGATGGACCGCTGTTCGGTGGTGGCCGACAGGTCGCCCGACTCAGCGGTGTAGGGCGCGCTCAGCGGCTTGATGCGCAGGTAGTGCGCCGAGGCATCGGGCACGTTGGAGATCTCGAAGAATCGCTGCTGGCCCTCGACGATGGAGGTGCGGTGCAGGTACGGGGTGCCCGTGGAGGCTGTCTGCGCGGCTGCCTCGGGCGGCACCACCGCCAGCGGCACCACCGCCAGCAGCGACCCCGCCAACGCCACCGCCAGACCAGCTGCTGCCCCGCGTGCCAGCGGGCGTCTCACCTATCCGCCACCTCGGCACCGAGGCCTACCCGGGCGTGCACCCCCCCCCCTGGGTTGGCATAGGAGCGTGGGCGGACAGGCATGAGCCCGTCGCGTCGCAGCGGTGTCTTTCCCGCTCTACCCCACGAAAAGGCATACTGAGGTGCATCGACATTTCCGCATCTCCACATCGAATCCTATGTCAACGGCAGCGCTGGCGGACTCCTGCATGAGCTGCACGAGAGATCGTTGAAGAAAAGCTACGACTCCTGGCAACACGGCTGGCCGATCAGACCAGTGAGATTTGGTAGATCAATTGATTCGATTTCGGTAGATCGATATTGTCGAAAATGGTAGATTTCGCTCTATGGCTGCCAGCGGGACGGTCGAGCCGGCATCGACTCTGACGCCTGAGGGCTACAGCGCCCGCATCGCCGAGGCGAATGCGGAGCGGATGCTGCGAACAGCCCGCGCGCTGCTCATCGAAGGCCCGAAGGGCTGCGGCAAGACATGGCTGGCGAAGCACTTCGCTCGCAGCGAGGCATTGCTGGAACAGGATCCTGCTGTGTTCGCGCTGGCCCAAGCCGAACCCCACCGGGCGCTGGACGGCGCCACGCCGAGATTGATCGACGAGTGGCAACGCGTTCCGGCGCTGTGGGGGGCCGTCCGAGGCGCATGCGACGCCCGAGCCGTGGCAGGTCAGTTCATTCTGACTGGCTCGGCCACTCCGTCCGATGACCTCACCCGGCACTCTGGAGCGCTGCGCGTTCAGCGCCTTGCGCTGCGGACCATGTCGCTCGCCGAACGAGGACTGTCCGCACAGCAGGTGTCGCTTGCCGGACTCTTGCGGGGAGAGGCGCCAGAAGCCGGCCCGACCGGACGAGGTGTGCCTGAAGCAGTCGAAGCGCTGTGCCGCGGCGGCTGGCCCGGTCTCGACGACAGCGTGCCAGTGCGAGACGTGACCGCCGCGTTGCGGAGCTATCTCGACGACGTAGCGCGTACCGACATCCGCCAAGTCGATGGTGTCGCGCGAGACCCGGTGCGAGTGCAAGCGCTGCTGCGCTCGCTGGCACGCAACGTCGGCACAGCAGCAAGCCTGAACAAGCTGGCTGCCGAAACCAGTGCCGCTGCCCCGCTCAGCCGTCACTCGGTCCGTGCCTATCTCGACGCACTCGAACGGCTGAATGTGCTGGAACCGTTGACGGCGTGGCCCACCCACTTGCGCTCCCGATCGCCGCTGCTGTCGAGCCCGCGGCATCACTTCACAGATCCGTCACTGGCCGTCGCTGCCCTGCGAACCGGGCCCGAGCGCCTGCTGGCCGACCCCGAGGCGCTCGGCCTGCTGTTCGAATCGCTCGTCATCCGGGACCTGCGCATCTACGCCCAGGCCGCCGATGCAGAGGTATTCGCATTCCGCGACGCCGCCGGCAGCGAGGCCGACGCCATAGTCGATGCCGGAGACGGCCGCTGGATCGCAGTCGAGGTCAAACTGGGCGGCAGCGAGCAGATCGAGCAAGCCGCCCGTACGCTGCTGACCGTCCACGACAAGGTCGACGAGACCAAAATGGGCCAAGCGGCAAAACTCGCAGTGATAACCGCAGCCGACAGCTACTCATACCAGCGCCCCGATGGAGTCTGCGTCGTGCCTCTGTTTGCTCTCGGTCCTTGACGGCGATCTGCAGCACCGCTATGCCGGTGTGGTCCACGGTCACGGCGCGCCGTCCGGCCTGCCCGTCGGCGAGATGCCACGCTGCGCCGACGACACTGAAGCCAGACTGACGCCAGTGCTCCACGGCGTATCGGTCACCATTGCGGCAGTGCTGCTGTCGGCGGCCTGCAGCGGTTCGGGGCCGACGCCCGGCGCTGGTGATTCGAGCGGCGGCGACGGTCTCACTGCATGCGAGCGCGAGCGTCTGGCCGCGGCGCTCGGCCTGGCCGATGCAGCGGAGCTGTCACTGCCGCTCGAATCCGCTGACGAGCCGCTCGCCGACATCGCCCGCGACATCTGCGCGCTCGACACCGGCACTCGACGATCCACGACACCGTCGGACACCGGGATGCGCTCCCCTGCGCAGGAGCGTGACGCCGCCTTGCCCGCATCGCTGGTGGGTGCGCCTGCGCGCTTCGATCCGGACGACAGCCCGCCCGGAGACGATCCAGCACTCGACGAGCTCTGGGTGATGTGCGGGCAGGGCTCGGCCAGCGCCTGCAATGCCTTGCTGTACGAGTCGCCAGCGGGCAGCGACTATGAGGCATTCGCGTTCAGCTGCGGGGGGCGCGAGAACCTGCACTGCAGCGTGCTGCTCGGCGATCCGGGCGCCGACGCCGGCCTGCTGGGCATCGAATTCGATCCCGAGTCTCCGGCGCCGGGGAGCATTCCCGAATTGGACGGCTGGTGGACGGCGTGCGCCGAAGGCAGCAGCCGTGCCTGCTCGCAGCTGGTGCTGTCGGCGCCAGGCGGGTCGGCCTATGCCAGTTTCGGCTGGACCTGCGGCGGTCGCACCGCACGGGACTGCGTCTTGCTGGTGGGCGACGACGGCGCTCCGCCGGCACTGGCCGGCCGGTCGCCCCAGGATCCGCCGCCCGGCGACGACGAGTACCTGGATCAGTTGTGGCAGCGCTGCGGCGCCGCCGACGCGTCGGCATGCCGCGACCTGGCCGCCTTCGGACCCCCCGGAAGCGATTACGAGCGGTACGCGCTGTCGTGCGGCTGGAGGGCCGTCAGGGCCTGCGCCCGACTGTTCGCAGAGCTGTCCGGAGGCTGAGCCCCGAGCCCGAGCGGCCCGCGAGCGAAGCGAGCCAGAGCGGCAGGCTCCGTGCGACGCCGTGGCCCGAGCCGCCCGTGCGCGTATCTGGCGCCCGTTGGGGCTAGACAACACGGCGTGATCGCCGACGCATTGGCCGCAAAGCGCATTGCCATCACCGGTGCAACCGGTTTCCTGGGCACGGCGCTCGTCGAGCGGCTGCTGCGCTCGGTGCCCGATTGCGAGCTGGTGCTGCTGGTGCGGCCGGGGCGACGCACCGATGTGAACCGGCGCGTGCAGCGAGAGATCCTGCGCAACGACGCATTCGAGCGTCTCCGCGCTGCGTGGGGCAGCGACTTCGACGAGATCTGCGGCCGGCGCATCACGGCGGTGTCCGGCGATGTGAGCGTCGACGGCCTCAGCCTCTCCCCCGGCGACCTCGAGCTGCTCTGCGGCTGCGACGTCATCATCCACGCGGCCGCCACCGTCAGCTTCGACAGCCCGCTGGATGCATCGATCGAGACCAATCTGCTCGGTCCCAACCGATTGCTCGAGGCCTGCCAGTCCCAAGGCGCTGCGCCGCATTTCATCGCGGTGTCGACGTGCTATGTCGCCGGGAATCGGCGGGGTTCAGCAGCCGAGGTATTCCTGGCCGACACGCCGTTCTCGATGGACGTCGACTGGCGCGCAGAGGTGTCGGCCGCGCGCCGCACCCGTGCCGATCTCGACGCCGCCAGCCGCACCCCCGAGCGCCTGCGCCGCTTCCATCGTGACGCGCGTTCCGAACTCGGCCCCGCCGGCCTGCCGCTGCTGGCGGCCAAGACCGAGCAGCTGCGCCGGGAATGGGTGGACGCCGAGATGGTCACCGCCGGCCGCAGCCGCGCGACCTCGCTGGGATGGCCCGACGTCTACACGTATTCGAAGGCGCTGGGCGAGCAGGCGCTGGTGGAGCTGCAGGGCGACGTGCCCATCTCCATCGTTCGCCCGTCCATCATCGAATCGGCCTTCGCCGAGCCGTCGCCGGGCTGGATCCGCGGCTTCCGCATGGCCGAGCCGCTGTTCGTGTCGTTCGCCAAGGGCGAGCTCGACACCTTCCCGGGCTACCCCGAAGGCATCATCGACGTCATCCCGGTGGACATGGTTGCCGCGGCGATCATCGCCGTGGCGGCGCGAGGGCCGGTGCCCGAGCCGGAGATCTTCCAGGTGGCCTCGGGTGCGGTGAACCCGCTGCGCTTCAAGGTGCTGACCGAGACGACCATGCAGTGGTTCCAGGACCACCCCGTCTATGACGCCAAAGGTCATCCCACGGCCAGCACCCAGTGGAACTACGCCGGAGCGAGCGGCCTGGAAGAGCAGCTCGACCGGGCCATGTCGCTGTTCAACACAGCAGAGAAAGTGGTGCACCGCCTGCCGATGCGGGGCCGCAACGACTTCACCATCCGGCTTGCGCAGCGGCGAGCCGGACTCGAGCAGATCCGCGACTACGTCCTGCTGTACGGCGCCTACGGCAAGTGCGAAGCGCTGTACGAGATCGACCGCACGACCGAGCTGTGGGAATCACTGCCTGCTGCCGACCGCGAGCGATTCGGTTTCGATCCGCGTGTCATCGACTGGGCCGCCTACATCGCCGAAGTGCACCTGCCGACCGTCATCGCCCAGGCGCGCGTCAAGACCACGCCCCAACCCCGCACCGGACCCAGTCGCAACGAGCGCCTGCGTACCGCGGTGCTGGACCCGGCACGCCACTTCGCCGCATTCGACCTCGAGAACACGCTGATCGCGAGCAACGTGGTCGAGACCTATGCATGGCTCGCAACCCGGCGGCTCGATACGCCCCAGCGAGTGCGCTTCGCCCTGCGCACCCTCGCCGAGACGCCTGGCCTGTGGCGACGGGATCGCCGCGACCGCACCGATTTCCTGCGCTACTTCTACCGGCGTTACAAGGGTGCGCCGGTGGGCCAGCTCGACGCCGATGCGGCGGAGATGCTCAGCCACCTGTTCCTGACCAAGGCGTTCCCGGCGGGACTGCGACGGGTGCGTGAGCATCGAGCCGCCGGGCATCGCACGGTGCTCATCACCGGTGCGCTCGAGCTGGCCGTGCAGCCGCTGGCGCCGCTGTTCGACCACATCATCGCTGCGCGCATCGACAGCCGCGAGGGGCGCTATACCGGCGAGATGATCGACGTGCCGCCAACCGGCGAGGTGCGCGCCCAGATGATGGTGGACTGGGCGGCAACCGAAGGGCTCGACTTGGCACAGGGCGTGGCGTATGCCGATGCGGCATCGGACATGCCGATGCTGGAGGCCGTGGGCTACCCGGTAGCGGTGAATCCCGAGACCCGGCTCGTGACCATTGCCGACAAGCGGGGATGGCTGTGCGAGAACTGGGAACGCTCCCCCGGCGGCCCCAGGCCCCTGCTGCCGATCGCGCCGACGTTCCGGGTGCGCGCCAACACCGACCGCCTCGACCGCACGCATCGGTCCCGCCGAGCCCGCTCCACGGTCGGGAATCACGCTGAAGGATCTCGACGGTGACCGCGCGCAAGGGCCTCGTCCTCGAGGTGGATCGCACGACCCCGCCGATCCTGTTCCACCACGGCGAGGGGCTCCGCCTGGAGAAGCTGCCCGTCGGCAGCCGTGTCGTCTACCCCAACGAACCGCTGGATCCGGTGCGCGATCCCGAACGTGCCATCGCCGAAGCTCTGGCCAATCCGCTGGGCGATCGTGATCCCCTGGCCGCATACATGCAGCCAGGCATGAAGCTGACCATTGCCTTCGACGACCTCTCCCTGCCGCTGCCCCCGATGGCCGCCCCCGACATCCGCGGCCGGATCATCGAGCAGGTCCTGGACATGGCCGCCGCCGCCGGTGTCGACGATGTCGAACTCATCGCGGCCCTGGCGCTGCATCGCCGCATGACCGAAGCAGAGCTGCGCCACGCCGTCGGCGACCGCGTGTACGACGCCTTCGCCCCCCACGGCCAGCTCTACAACTTCGACGCCGAGGATCCCGACGCGCTCACCCACCTGGGCACCACCGACGCCGGCGAGGAAGTGGTGATCTCCAAGCGCGCCGCCGAGTCGGACCTGCTGGTGTACGTCAACATCAACCTGGTGTCGATGGACGGCGGCCACAAGAGCGTCGCCACCGGCCTGTCGCCCTACACGGCCCTGCGCCACCACCACAACGTGCACACGATGCTGCACTCGACATCGTTCATGGACCCCGAGAGCTCGGAGCTGCACACTCGCAACTGGCGCCAGGGACGCCTGCTGGCAGAAGCCGGTGTGAAGGTGTTCCAGATCGAGACGACGCTCAACAACAACGAATTCCCGTCGCCGTACGACTTCCTGAAGCGGCGCGAGTGGGAGATGACGCCGCGAGACCGCATGATGCTGATGGGCACCAAGACGGCGCTCGACCTGATGTCCCGCCGACAGGCCCGGCGCATCTTCCAAGGCATCCGGGCGCCGTACGGGCTGACATCCGTGCAGGCCGGCGAGGTCGAGGCCGTGCACCGCCAGACGCTGGAGAACGTCTACCGCCAGCACTTGGTGCGGGTGGAAGGCCAGACCGACGTGCTGACGATGGGGCTGCCCTACATCTGCCCTTACAACGTCAACTCCATCATGAACCCGATCCTGGTGGCGTGCCTGGGTCTCGGCTACTTCTTCAACCTGTACCGGGGCAAGCCGCTCGTCCGCCACGGCGGCGTGGTGATCATGACGCACCCCACGCCGTGGGAGTTCCACCCGGTGCACCATCCCAGCTACATCGACTTCTTCGAAGAGGTGCTCGCCGACACCACCGATCCGGCGGTCATCGAGCACCGGTACGAGAAGCGCTACGCGGAGGACGAGTGGTACCGGCACCTGTACCGCACCTCGTACGCCTACCACGGTGTTCACCCGTTCTACATGTGGTACTGGTGCGCGCATGCGCTCGAGCATCTGGGCGGGGTGATCATCGTGGGCGGCGACAAGGCCGCCACCCAGCGCATGGGCTTCCGTTCGGCTTCGACGATGAATGATGCGCTCGAGATGGCAACCGACGTGGTCGGGCGCGACCCGTCGATCACTCACTTTCACAATCCGCCCATGCTGATGGCCGATGTCGTCTGAGAAGCCGGGGATCTCCCACCTCGGGGCCAAGCGCGCCCAGCGCACGAGGGCGTCGGTGACGCGCATCATGCGCGGCGCCGACTTCCCGCTGCGGGCGGCCGCCACCCCTCGGGGCCAGACGCCCCTGCCGGTCAACGCCGGCGCGAACTACGACACCGACTGGGCTCGACGCTTCCCGGCTCGGGTTGCCCGACGGGTGGCACGCGACACCATCGTCCGCGCCCTCGTGCGCTATTACGCCCAGCCGACGATCAAGGGCGTGGACCGGCTCAGCGAGCTGGACGGTCCGGCGGTGTTCGCTGCCAACCACCAGAGCCATGTCGATACGGCGGTCATCGCCACCTCCGTTCCCGAGCCGTGGTGCAACCGGCTCGTGGTCGGCGCTGCGGCCGACTATTTCTTCGGGAACCGGGCGACCTCGGCGATCTCTGCGCTGTTCGTCGGCGCCATCCCCATCGAGCGAACCGCACTCAACCGCCGGACCATCGACAAGGCGGTGACGCTGCTGCGCGGCGGCTGGAGTCTCGTGATCTATCCGGAGGGAGGTCGTTCCCGCGACGGCTGGGGTCAGCAATTCCGGCCCGGTGCGGCCTTCCTGGCCAAGCAGGCAGGTGTACCGGTGGTGCCCGTGCACATCCGGGGCACCTTCGACATCCTGCGCAAGGGCCGTGCGTGGCCCAGGCGGGCCCGCTCGGTGATCAATTTCGGCCGCCCGCTGAGCTTCGACGAGGGCGAGAACAACCGCCGCTTCACGCGGCGGCTGCAAGCCGCGGTGGAGGGGCTCGCCGACGAGACCGCCACGGGCAACTGGTTCGCAGCCCGCCGGCGCCTGCACAGCGCCGACAGCCCGGGCCTCGAGGGCCCCACGGCTTCAGCGTGGCGGCGCCGCTGGGCGCTCACCGAGCCCGCGCCACCCGATGGTTCCTCTGCCACCGCAACGGCCTCAAAGCGCCGCTGGCCCTACGTCTGAGCATTCACTCCAACAGGTTCAGGTGTCTGAGCCACTTCGGCTCGTATCGTTCGATTCATGCAGTCGATGGCATCCGCACACGGCGCGATGGGGCACGACCCAGCCGGTGTGGAAGGACGTCACATAGCGCCAGGCACCGTCCGTCGGGCAGCGGCCCTGGCACGGCCGTACCGGATGATGCTGTCGGGATTCCTCGCAGCGCAACTGCTCGGAGCGCTGGCGTTCCTGGTGCCGCCGATCCTGTTCGGGCGCATCATCGACGAGGCCATTCCGGCGGGAGACCGGTGGCAGCTCAACGTGCTGGCAGCGATCATCGTGGCGGCGGCGTTCTGCGAGGCCGGCCTGTCGTTCATCGAGCGCTGGTGGTCGGCGCGCATCGGGGAAGGGCTGATCTTCGATCTGCGAGTCAGCCTGTATGACCATGTGCAGCGGATGCCGATCGCGTTCTTCACCCATGTGCAGACTGGCTCGCTGATCAGCCGGATGAACAACGACGTCATCGGCGCCCAGCGGGCGTTCACCGGCACGCTCAGCTCGGTGGTGTCGAACACGATCGTGCTCGCCACGACGCTCGTGGCCATGCTGGCGCTCGAGTGGCGCCTGACGCTGCTCGCGCTGGCGCTGCTGCCGGTGTTCATCGCACCGACGAAGCGAGTGGGCCGGCGCCTGCAAGCGTTGACGCGCCAGAGCATGGAGCACAACGCAGCGATGAACACCGTGATGACCGAGCGCTTGAACGTGGCCGGCGCGCTGCTGGTCAAGCTGTTCGGACGGCATGACATCGAGCGGGCTGGATTCAGCCGCTCAGCGCGGACCGTGCGCGACATCGGTGTGCGCAGCGCGCTCTACGGGCGAGCGTTCTTCATCGGTCTCAGCCTGGTGGGGGCCGTCGGGGCCGCGATGCTGTACTGGGTCGGCGCGCATCTGGTGATTTCCGGCGCGCTCACGGTGGGGACGCTGGTGGCCATGGGGCTGATGGTCGTGCGGATCTACATGCCGCTGACCAGCCTCACGAACGCCCGGGTCGACGTGATGACAGCGCTGGTCTCGTTCGAGCGCGTGTTCGCGGTGCTCGACCTGCCGAACCCGATTGCCGATCGCTCAAACGCCGTCGATCTCGACTCCGTGGACGGGCGGATCGAGCTGCGGGAGGTGACCTTCACCTACCCCGCTGCCGACAGCGAGATGCTGCTTGAACTGGGCGGAGCACCTGCGACGCCCCAGCAGCACAGCGGAGCACCCGCGACGCCCCAGCAGCACAGCGACACTGCGGGGGGACCGGTGCTCGACAGGGTGTCCGCCGTCATCGAGCCGGGTCAGACGGTTGCCCTCGTCGGGCCGTCGGGCGCCGGCAAGACGACCCTTGCCGCCCTCATTGCCCGGCTGTACGACGTCGACGGCGGTGCTGTGTCCATCGACGGGCACGACGTGCGCGACGTCACGTCAGCATCGCTGCGATCTCACATCGGCGTCGTCTCCCAGGATCCGCACCTGTTCCACGACACCATCGCCGCCAACCTGCGCTATGCGCGACCGAGCGCGACCGACGAGGAGCTCGCAGCGGCTTGCCGGGCGGCGCACATCGACGAGCTGATCGAGAGCCTGCCCGAGGGCGCCGACACTGTCGTGGGCGAGCGCGGCTACCGACTCTCCGGCGGCGAGAAGCAGCGTCTCGCGATTGCGCGCGTGCTGCTGAAGCGTCCGGCGATCGTGGTGCTCGACGAGGCCACGAGTCACCTCGACAGCGAGAACGAGGCGCTGGTGCAGAGCGCGCTCGCGACGGCGCTTGCCGGTCGCACCGCGCTGGTCATCGCGCACCGTCTGTCAACCATCACCGACGCCGACCAGATACTGGTACTCGATCACGGCCGGCTCGTTGAGCAGGGTCGCCATCTCGATCTGCTCGCTGCAGACGGTCTCTACGCCGACCTGTACCGCACCCTGGTAGGCGCTGATGAGCCTGCTGGTGTCAGCTGAGATTCCCTCCTCACGCCGGCGGCGCTGCCGCTGGGCGATTGCCGCTCTGGCACTCGGTCTGACGACCCTTGTCTTCCCCCGCCCGCTCGGGGCAGCAGTCGCCGAGTCGAACGCCTGGATCAGCGAGCCGATCATCGGGCCATGGGCGCCTCCGCCTGCTCTCGACGAGCCCGTGTCGCGCTGGCAGGAGCCAGCGCCCGCCGGTGTCGACTCGCTGTCGTTCCCGCACTTCACCGGGCCGGAGTTCAATGAGCTGTTCACCACGACAGCGCTGCCGAACCTGTCGCCGCTCTCGGCCTCGCCGACGATCACCGATTCGGCCGAGACGGACCAGCAGATCCGTACCGAGGCCATCGAACGCGGTTACCAGCGCCGGCCCCTGCCGGCCGACTACGCGCTGCTGCGCCTCATCGACGATGGCCTGGCGCTGCAGCGTCCCGCCGCCGCGGCATGGCTGGCCCTGGAGCAGGAAGCTGCCGAGCACGGCTTCGAGCTGGAGCTCAAATCGGCGTACCGGGGGCACCGTTACCAGCGAGCGGTGTTCTTGCGCCCGCTCGAAACGCCGTATGAGCTCGAGGACTTGGCGGAGCGCTTGAAGATGTCGGCGCCGCCGGGTTACTCCAAGCACCACACGGGATACGCGATCGACATCGGACAAGCCGGGCACGCCCACTTCGGCTCTTCGCCCGCCTACGAGTGGATCTCGGCCGACAACTTCGCAATCGCCAAGAAGCACGGCTGGATCCCGAGCTACCCGCCTGATGGGGGTCGGCAGGGCCCGGTGCCCGAGCCATGGGAGTTCACCTATGTCGGCGTCGAGGCGATCCTGTGCTTCCACCAACCCCCCGCCAGCGACGACCCTCTCTGCACCAGCTAAGTACCCGACCGCCCGGGAGCAGCACCACGTTGGCGAGTAGCGTTCTGCGGATGGCTGAGACTGCAACCGAGCGCCGTGAGGTCGATCCCGATCTCCTGAAGAAGCTCGCCTTCCAAGTGTGGACGTACAAGAAGGGCGAGATGGTGTCGGCGATGCTGCACATCGGCGACCAGCTCGGGCTGTTCGCAGCCCTCTCGGAGACCCAGCCCGCGACCAGCCACGATGTGGCGGAGGCGACCGGCCTCGCCGAGCGGTTGGTGCGAGAGTGGCTGTACGGCGTGGCCGCTGCCGGCCTCGTCGCCCACGACGACGGTGCCTTCTCGTTGTCGCCCGAGGCCGAGGCGCTGCTCGTCGATGAGGAGGGCTCGCTCCACTTCGCCATGGGCGCCTTTCGCGGCGGGCTGGGCGACCAGGTCCTGGATCTGATCCTCGACTCGTTCCGCACCGGCATCGGCATGACCTACGAGCAGCAGGGTCCCCGGGCGGCGGCCGGCCTGGCCCGCACCACCGGGCCGTTCAGCCGCCAGAACCTCACGTCGGTGATTCTGGGAGGCCTCGACGGCGTCGTGGCCAAGCTGGAACGCGGTGCCAAGGTGCTGGACGTGGGCTGCGGAGCGGGCGTGTCAGCCTGCTTGATCGCGCAGAAGTGGCCCAACACCGAGGTCGTCGGCTTCGATCCGTCAGCCATCGCCGTCCAGCAAGCACAGGAACGTGCTGAGGACGAGGGCCTGGAGAACACGACCTTCGTCGAGGCCGGCGCCGCCGACGTTCCCGCCACGGGCGACTTCGATCTGGCGCTTACGTTCGACTGCCTGCACGACATGCCCAGGCCCGACGACGCGTTGGATGCCATCCGGGCTGCGCTCGACGCAGACGGCACGCTGCTCATCAAGGACATCCGCTCCAAGGGCGACTTCAACCTCGACCAGCGCAACCCGATGCTGGCCATGTTCTACGGCTTCTCCATCACGAGCTGCCTGCAGTCGGCGCTGAGCGAGCCGGGCGGCATGGGATTGGGCACGCTCGGTCTCTATCCCGACAAGGCCCGCGAGATGACTGCAGCCGCAGGCTTCACGCGCTTCACCGAGCACGACTTCAACGACGCCGCGAACCTCTACTACGAAGTCCGCCCCTGACATCTCGGCCGTCGCGATCGTCGGCGGGCACCGGCATCGGAGACGACCGCTGTCAGGATCTCCGCTTCGAGGTACTGCCGATGGCTGACGTGGCTCGCGTAGTGCCGCAGCAGCCGCAGCGCGGCATCACGCTCGATCGTGGTCTCCATGGTCTCGGCCTCAGGCTCCGCGAGCAGTGCGATGCGCTCTTCCAGGTTCTGCCCGTCGCTCGGCGCGCTCACGAACTCCAGCTCGATTCCTGACCGGATCCTTCCCAGCGCCACCCGCACTCGCCGCGCGCCATTCAGCGATCTCGACGATGCATGCTCGCTGAGGACGGCGAGCGCCTCCTCGGCTGCAGCTTCCAACCGTTCGACGCTGTATCCGTCACAACCCCGCCGCTCGGCGAAGTCCGTCACGAAGCGCCTCAACTCCGCCGTGCTGCGGGCGCTGAGCTCGACCTCCAAGCTCGCCCGGCGCCCTATGAGGCTGTTGAGGACGGCCGCGACCACCAGCACCAGGCTCCCGGCGGTCAGCCCGTTCTGTGACACGGCGTGCCACACGGTGTCCGGCGGAAACGACAGCACGCCGAATTCGACACACAGCCCTACTGCCAGCGGCAGCAGGATGACCAGCGCATCGCGCGTGCTTCGCAGGCGCTGCACGGAGCTGATCACGACGCGCAGTACCAGCGGGATCAGGGCGACGACGACGTAGGCGGCCAGTATCGGACGCGGGATCGCCACGGCGACCGCCCGCAGCTTCGGGACAAACGCCGCCAGCAGGAAGAAGCAGCCGGCAATGGTGCCCATGCGGCGCGACGCGCATCGGGTCTGGTTGATGAAGGCAGGGCCGACGCCGGCAATCGTGACCGGCAGCGACCCGGCGGCGCCCGACAGCATCGTTCCGACACCCATGCGCCAGTTGGCGCGCTGCACCTCGCGGAAATCGAGAGCACGAGATGTGCGCCACGAGACCATCTGCGTGTTCGACGAGATGCCCTGCATGCGAACGAGGATGGCGAACGACACGATCAGGAAGGAGGGCAGCATCGAGGCAAACGTGCCGTAATCGATGCCCCACCCCGGGCTGCTGCCGACATCCGCGAAGCCGATCCATGCAGCGTCAACGACAAGTTCGAAGTCGTAGGCACCCAGGCCGGCCGCGACGCCCAGCCCCACGGCCAGTCCGAGTGCCGGTCCCCAGATCCGCCACGGCCGTGGGCCCCACACCGAGATGAGCACGATGGTGACTGCCGTCCCCACGACGCTCACCGGCACAAACCAGTCGAGGTCCTGCTCCACAGCGCTGCCGGCGTCGGCGAGCACCGGCACCAATGCCGCAAAAGCCAAGATCAGGACCGTGCCGCGCACCTGCGGCGTCACCAACCGTCGCAGATACGACATCCGCAGACCGATCACCACCTGGAACAGCCCGGAGACGACCACCAGTGCCGCCAGTGTCGCCGGACCCCCGCTCGCCAGCGCCAGAATGCAGAACGGCAGGCTGACGAGATCGACAGTGGCGACATAGAGGCTGTCGCTGCGCAGCCGTCCCAAGCGCACGGTCAGTGCCAGCGTCGTGAGACCGCACACCACCATCGATGCCACGACGGCTCGTGCGGCCACTGCGTCGGATTCTCCGGCGAGCTGCACCACGAGTGCCGGCAGGATCGCCAGCGGCACAACCATCAGCAGCGCAAGCTGCCCGCCGAGGCCCGCGGCGATCCTCCGAGTCGGAGCCTCGTCAGGCTCGTAGGTCGGTGCCAGCGGGGCACCACCCGCAGTCACGCCCATGACCCTAGTAACCACAACTATCCGCGGGCTTGGCTGAGAATCCGGCGGGACGGCGCGCGGCGCGGCTCCGGGAGTGAACCCGGGGTGAGCCTCTAGATTGAAACCCCGGCTGGCGGATGCTGTACCGCCGCTGCAGTTGCGCACACCTGCCGGCCGTTTCGCCCACGAACAGGGAGTTGTCCATGGCCGTTCACGCGAGTACGCCGATCGAGTTGATCGAAGGGGTGTACGCCGGGCTGGCCGACGCAGTGGCGTTCGGGCGTGAGCGCTTGGGCCGCGCGCTCACGCTGTCGGAGAAGATCCTGATCGCGCACCTCTCCCACCGTGAACAGGAACTCGAACGGGCCGTCTCCTACGTCGACCTGGCGCCCGATCGCGTCGCCATGCAGGACGCCACGGCACAGATGGCGTGGCTGCAGTTCATGACTGCCGGGCTGGACGAGGTGGCGGTGCCCACCACGACCCACTGCGACCATCTCATCCAAGCTCGCGAGGACGGCAAGCGCGATCTGCTCGCCGCTTCAGAGAACAACGAAGAGGTCTACGACTTTCTCGAGAGTGTGTGCGCCCGCTACGGCGCAGGGTTCTGGAAGCCCGGCAGCGGCATCATCCACCAGGTCGTGCTCGAGCAGTACGCCTTTCCGGGCGGGATGATGATCGGCACTGACAGCCACACGCCCAATGCCGGCGGGCTGGGCATGGTGGCAGTCGGCGTGGGCGGCGCCGATGCCGTCGACGTCATGACCGGCTTCGCCTGGAATGTGCGGTGGCCCAAGGTCATCGGTGTGCACCTCACCGGCGAGCTGTCCGGCTGGAGTGCGCCGAAGGACGTCATCCTGAAGGTGGCGGAGATCCTCACGGTCTCCGGCGGCACTGGGGCGATCGTGGAGTACTTCGGCCCCGGCGCCGAATCGCTCAGCGCCACCGGCAAAGGCACGATCTGCAACATGGGCGCCGAGATCGGGGCCACCACATCGCTGTTCGGCTACGACGCCGCGATGGCCCGTTACCTGTCGGCCACCGGGCGCGCTGCGGTGGCCGCGGCGGCCGACGGGGTCGCCGAGCACCTGCGGCCCGACGACGAGGCGATGGCCGACCCTGGCGCCCACTACGACCAGGTCATCGAGATCGACCTGTCGCGGCTGCGGCCCCACATCAATGGTCCCCACACGCCCGACCTCGCCCGTGAGGTGTCCGCCCTGGGCGCGGAGGCCCAGGCCGAGGGCTGGCCGCTGCAGATCAGCGCCGCGCTCATCGGCAGCTGCACGAACTCCAGCTACGAGGACATCACCCGGGCTGCCTCGATTGCCCGCGACGCCGCCGCCAAGGGGCTGCGGGCCCGGACACAGCTGCTGGTGACCCCCGGCTCGGAGCAGGTGCGGGCCACCATCGAGCGTGACGGGCTGCTCGCCGACTTCGAGGCGCTGGGCGCCACCGTGCTCGCCAACGCCTGCGGGCCCTGCATCGGCCAGTGGGACCGCTCCGGCGACGCGAACTACGTGCCCGGCCAGGCGAACGTGATCGTCACCTCCTACAACCGCAATTTCCCCAAGCGCAACGACGGCGATGCCGCCACGCTGGCATTCGTCACTTCGCCCGAGACCGTCATGGCACTGGCGTTGGCGGGAACGCTGGACTTCGATCCCGTGGACGGCGTGCTGCACACCGACG
This sequence comes from Acidimicrobiia bacterium, assembly GCA_022820505.1. Taxonomy (GTDB): domain Bacteria; phylum Actinomycetota; class Acidimicrobiia; order Acidimicrobiales; family Poriferisodalaceae; genus Poriferisodalis. Next base: position 23,603 of record JAJEFK010000012.1, read on the forward strand.
CCGGGGAGCCGGTCACGCTGCCGACGCCGGTGGGCGTCGAGCTGCCGCCGGCCGGTTTCGATCCGGGCGAGAGCGGATTCGTGCCCCCGCCGGCCGACCGGGGCAGCGTCGAGGTGCGGGTCTCGCCGACCTCGGACCGCCTGCAGGTGCTCGAGCCGTTCGAGGCGTGGGACGGCAACGATTACGCAGATCTCCCGGTGCTGGTCAAGGCCAAGGGCAAGTTCACCACCGACCACATCTCCATGGCCGGGCCGTGGCTTCGTTACCGGGGCCACCTCGAGAACATCTCGGGAAACCTGTACCTCGGTGCGGTGAATGCCTTCGACGGCTACGACGTGGGGCACGGCAAGAACCAGTTGACCGGCGAATCGCAGCCATACCCGGAGATCGCGAAGGCGTACCACGCCGCCGGCGTGAACTGGGTGGTGATCGGCGACCAGAACATGGGCGAGGGCTCGAGCCGCGAACACGCCGCCATGGAGCCGCGCTTCCGGGGCGGTCTGGTCGCGCTGTGCCGAAGCTTCGCCCGCATCCACGAAACCAATCTGAAGAAGCAGGGCATGCTGCCGCTCACGTTTGCGGACCCCGCCGACTACGACCGCATAGATGAGGACGACCGGATCTCGGTGGTGGGGCTCGCCGATCTGGCGCCGGGCAGCCCGGTCACCGTCGAGGTGCGCAAACCGTCGGGTGACACGTTCTCATTCCAAGCCAACCACACGTTCAGCGACGACCAGGTCGAATGGTTCAAGGCGGGCTCGGCGCTCAACATCATCCGAGCCTCGCTCTGACGCGAGGAAGCCGGCCCGGGGGGAGGGCCGGCTTCTTCGCTGAGGTCGCTGGGCGTGGGGGACGCTTTCGACCTATTGCCGGTCGGAGCGGGGGCTTCCGATCCGGCACTCGCCCGCCTGGGTGGGGGGACACCGTGCGGCGGTGCGATATGTGGAGCGGTGTGGGGTAACCGCTCACGAGCAAATTACCGCGGGTCTCACTATCGGGCCAGCAGTTAGCGCAGATAGTTTCAATCTCTTTTGGAGATGGTCTGCCGGCGGGCGCTAGCGTGGCCCCATGGACCTGAAATACCTCGACGCCTTGGCTGCGGTTGCTGCACACGGCCGGTTCTCAGCAGCGGCGCGAGCGCTGCACACCGTGCAGTCGAACGTGTCCAGCCACGTAGCAAAACTGGAAGATGAGCTCGGCGCCGTGCTCGTGGATCGCGCCGCGGGGTCGTTGACGCCCGAGGGTGAGGTCGTGCTGGCCCGCACCAAGCGCATCAACGGCGAGATCGCAGCCATGCGGGCCGATGTGGCGTCGATGACGTCGCATGTCACCGGCGACGTGCATCTGGGCATCATCGGCACTCCCGGACGCTGGCTGCTGCCGCCGTTCCTCGATGAACTGCGCCGGCAACACCCAGATGTCGACGCCACGGTGGTCGACGCCACGACTCTGGCGCTCACGCGCTTGCTCGAGGGCGGCGAACTCGATCTGGCCGTGGTGAACGCCCCGCTCGATCACGAGGAGCTCGTGGCCACGCCGCTGTTCGCCGAGGAGTTCGTGGTCATCGCCCCCACCGGGCATGCGCTTGCGGCACTCGGCGATCGTGAGGTGAGCTTCGCCGAACTCGAGCAGCACGAGCTGCTGCTCGGACCGCCTGGCTCGGTGATGCGCATGCTCATCGATTCGGCTGCGGCACGGCGCGGCGTGGCATTGCGGACGATGGCACAGCTCGACGGCATCCGGCTCACCGCCACCCTCGCGTTCCAGGGTTACGGGCCGGCCATCGTGCCCATCACCTCCATCCCCGTCTGGACCGACCGGGGCGACTGGAGCGTGCTGACGGTTGCGGACCTGCCTCCTCGCCAGGTGGCGCTGGCCATCCGTCGCCGCGGGATGCTGTCGGCGCCGGCGGCAGCGGCCCGCGACATGCTGCGCTCGGTGATACGCAGCGTGTCCCGTCGTATCCCCGGCGTCACCGCGACGTAGCCTCACCACAGTGGATCTGCAGCTGCGCGCCGGCGCGAGCGGACATGTCACGGCCGGCATCGCCACCCTCGGCGAGCGGACGGCCATGCTCATCTCGGCCGACAGTCCCCACCGGCGCGGCGCGCTGTCGCCCGCCGACAGCGAGACCATCGTCGCGGGCCTGCAGACTGCGCTCGCCAAGCGCCTGCCGGTGGTGCTCATGCTGTCGTCCAGCGGCGCGGACGCGCACTATGGCGTCGCCGCGCTGCACGGCTGGGGCGAAGCCGCGCGTGTGCTCGTGCGGTGTTCGGGAGTGGTCCCGGTCCTAGCCGGGGTGACCGGACAGGCCATCTCGGGCATCGCCCTGCTGATCGGGTTGTCCGACGTCGTCGTCATGTCCGACGACGCCTACGCCTTCGTGAGCGGCCCCGTGCCGGTGCGCGAGATGACCGGCGTGGCCATCGGGCCGAATGAGCTGGGCGGCGCCCCGATTCATGCCAGCGCCTCGGGGACTGCGTCAGCCGTGACGTCCACCGAGGGCGTGCTCGACATGCTGACCGAGATCCTGAGCTACCTGCCGCCGCACTGCGACGAACTGCCGCCACGCATCGAGACCCGTGACCCGCGTGAGCGCCCGACCCCTGCTGCAGGCGAGATGCTGCCGTCGCAGCCGACGGGTGCCTATGACGTGCGCGACATCATCATGGAGCTCGTCGACGAGGGCTGTCTCACCGAGCTGCGGGCGGGGTGGGCGCCGAACCTCGTCACGGGCTTCGCCACGCTCGGCGGCTACTCGGTGGGTGTGCTGGCCAACCAGCCGATGAGCATCGCCGGCACGCTCGACATCGCCGCCAGCCAGAAGGGCGCCCGCTTCGTCAACTTCTGCGACGCCTTCGGCCTGCCGCTGGTCACCTTGGTGGACACGCCCGGCTTCTACCCCGGCAAGGACCTCGAATGGCGCGGCATGATCCGCCACGGTGCCCAGCTGGCCTTTGCCTATGCCCGCGCCACGGTGCCGCGGGTGGCCGTGGTGCTGCGCAAGTCGTACGGCGGCGCCTACATCGTCATGGACTCCAAGACGATGGGCAACGACGTGTACTTGGCGTGGCCGAGCGCTGAGCTGGCGGTGATGGGTGCATCGCAGGCGGCGCAGATACTCCGTCGCGGCGCGGGCGAGGACGAGATCGCCGACTACGTCACCGACTACGAGGACACATACCTGAATCCGTACGTCGCCGCCGAGCGCGGCTATGTCGACTGCGTCATCGACCCCGCCGACACGCGCCGGGAGCTCATCGACACGCTCGACATGCTGGCCACCAAGCGCGAGCGGCTGCGCCAGCGCCGCCACGACAACGCCCCCCTCTAGGCCCTGGGATTCGCGGCGGAGCGACATATTGGGTACATTCGGCGGCGCGAACAAGGGGGACTGATGGCGCAGGACAGCTTCACGATCACCGACAACCGCACAGGAGAGTCGGTGACCGTTCCCGTGGTCGACGGCACGATCTCCGCGGCCGCACTGCGCGAGCTGGACCGAGGCCTGTGGTTCTACGATCCCGCCTACCTCTCCACAGCCAACTGCGATTCGAAGATCACCGAGATCGACGGCGACGAGGGCGTCCTGCGGTACCGCGGCTACCCCATCGAGCAGCTCGCCGAGCAGTCCAGCTTCCTCGAGGTGGCCTACCTGCTGATCCACGGCGAGCTGCCCACCGAGGCCAAGGCGGCTGAGTGGATCCACCACATCACGTTCCACACCTACGTGCACGAGGACATCACGCGCTTCATCAAGGGCTTCCGCTACGACGCCCACCCGATGGGCACGCTGGTCTCCACCATCGCCGCGCTGTCCACCTTCTACCCCGAAGCCAAGGACATCGACGATCCCTACACGCGGCTAGTCCAGATCATCCGGCTGATGGCCAAGATGCCCACGATGGCGGCGTTCACGTACCGCAACCGGATGGGCCTGCCGTACGAGTACCCGGTCAACCACCTCACCTACACCGGCAACTTCCTGCGGATGATGTGGAGCGTGGCCGACCCCGACTACGTGCCCGACCCCACGCTGACACGAGCCCTCGACGTGCTGTTCATTCTGCACGCCGACCACGAGCAGAACTGCTCCACTACCACGATGCGCACGGTGGGGTCCAGCCGGGCCGATCCGTACTCGGCGGTGGCAGCGGCCACCTGCGGGCTGTACGGGCCGCTGCACGGGGGCGCCAACGAGCAGGTCATCCGGATGCTGCACGAGATCGGCAGCTTCGACAACGTGGCTGCGTATGTCGAGCGGGCCAAGTCCGGCGATGTGCTGCTGCAGGGCTTCGGGCACCGGGTGTACAAGAACTACGACCCGCGGGCCAAGATCATCAAGGAGACCGCCGATGCGGTGTTCAAGGTGACCGGCCTGAACCCGCTGCTCGACATCGCCATGAAGCTCGAAGAGGTGGCGCTCAGCGACTCCTACTTCAAGGACCGGCGCCTGTACCCGAATGTGGACTTCTACTCGGGCCTCATCTATGAGGCGATGGGCTTTCCGCTCGACATGTTCACGGTGCTGTTCGCCATCGGCCGGACGCCGGGGTGGCTTGCGCACTGGGTGGAGATGCTCGGCGATCCCGAGCAGAAGATCTACCGGCCCCGCCAGAAGTACACCGGCCCCGGCCAGCGCGACTACGTCGCCATCGAGAACCGCTAGCCGTCTCTTCCCCGCCCGGCGCTGCTCGCGCGGCGCTTGCTAGGAATTCAGCCGATCTCCAGCAGGATCTTGCCGACGTTGGCGTTGGTGGCCATGTACTCGTGCGCCTCGGCGATGTCGTCGAGTGCGAAGCGCGAGTCGATGACCGGCCGCAGGGAGCCGTCGTCGAAGCGCGGCAGCAGTTCGGCGCAGAAGCGCTGGTTAGCGTCGATCTTCTGCTCGATGGGCCGCGATCGCAGCACGGTGCCGATCAGCGCCGCTCGCTTCGGCAGCAATGCGCCGAGCGGGAACGTCGCCGTCGGCTCGCCCATGACGCCGACTTGGATGATGCGCCCCTGGACGCGCACCGATGCGATGTTGCGGGCCAGGTAGTCGCCGCCGATCACGTCGAGCACCACGTCGACGCCTTGGCGGCCCGTCCATTCCTTGATCGCATCAGCAAAGTCGGTCTCGGTGTAATCGATGACCAGGTCGGCGCTGAGATCTATACAGGCCGCCACTTTCGACGTCGAGCAGGTGACGGCGATGCGGGCGCCGATGGCCTTGGCGATCTGAATCGCGGCGGTGCCGACGCCCGAAGCGCCTGCATGCACCAGCGCCGTGCCGCCTGAGGCCAGACCCCCCTGGGTCACGAGCGCATCGTGGGCGGTCATGAACACCTCCGGGATGGCAGCGGCATCGCGCAGCTCCACCGAAGCGGGGATGCGCTGCAGCATGCGCTCGTGGGTGACGACCTGCTCGGCCTTCGCCCCGCCCGACACGATGCCCATGACCTCGTCGCCGACCGCCCAGCCGGTGACTCGCTCGCCGAGCGCGGCGATGGTGCCTGCGAATTCGAGACCAGGGATCTCGAACTCGGGCTTGGGGCCCGGCGCGGGGTACAGGCCCATCCGCTGGAGCAGGTCGGCCCGATTCATCGCCGAGCACGCCACATTCACCAGCACTTCTTCGGGTCCTGGCGCCGGGTCGGGCACTTCCCGTACCTGGAGCACGTCGACGCCGCCGTATTCGGGTATCACCACTGCACGCATGGGCGGCGACGGTACTTCGGAAGTGATTACCCTGCGAGCCCGTGCGTCGGGATGCTGTCATCACCCTCGAGGGCGCGAACAACTGCCGTGACATCGGCGGCTATCCCGCAGGGGACGGACGCTATGTGCGGATGGGAGCGCTGTTTCGCTCCGATCGCCTGAGCGCACTGTCCCTCGACGATCTCGAGGAACTGGGCAGCCGCGGCATCCGCACCGTGGTGGATTTCCGTGCCGGACCCGAGATCGAGCGTGACCGCTCGCGGCTGTGGCCCGGCGTGACATCACACATCTCGCTGCCGGTGGGCGACACCGTGGACGGCGACATCAGCATGGTCGACCAGATCTTCGAAGGGCGGTTGCGGTCAGTCAGCGAAGACGACATGGCCGGGCTGTACCTGCAGATGATCGACAACTACGGCGAACGGTTTGCCCAGCTCCTGGCCGTTGCCGCCGACGTCGACCATCTGCCGATGCTGTTCCACTGCACCGCCGGCAAGGATCGCAGCGGCATCGCGTCGGCGCTGCTGCTTGAAGCGCTCGGCGTGGCCCGCGAAACCGTGCTGGACGACTACTGCCTCACCAACGAGCTGCGGTCCCGCCAGCGCATGGCTGAGCTGGCACCGGAGTTCGCAAAGATCGGCATCAACATCGAGGACGTTGGAGCCATTCTGAGCGCTCCGCGCGGCGTCATGGCCGCGGTCTTGGCCGACCTCGACGTCCGATTCGGTGATGTCGGCGCGGCGGCCCGCGACAGCCTGAACGGCAGCACGACGGACGAAGGAACGCAATCCGGCGTAGTGGGATACCTGCTTGCACACGGACTCGACCCGGCGTCGCTGGAGATGCTGCGGGCGAACCTGCTGATCTGAGAGTGCTGCCAGCAAGCGTCTCCTACCGGTCGCTGCGGTACAGGTAGCGGATGTCCCAGTAGCCGTACAGCGTGGGCGTGGTGTTGCCGAACACGTTGCGCACGGCGCCCAGTCGTTCGCCGAGCGTCGTGTAGATCAACGGCACGTTCGCTGCGGCGATGGCCTGCGCCTCGCGATAGAGCCCGACTCGCTTGTCGCGGTCGAGTACCTGGCTGGCCTCGATATAGAGCCGGTCTATCTCGGCTTCCCAGTCGGTCGCGGGTTCGTCTTGGAACGGATGCCACAGGTGCAACGACTGGGAGCTGTGCCACAAGCCGATGCCGCTATAGGGATCGGGGCCCCCGGTGAAGCCGATGACCATGGCTTCCCAGTCGTAGGTGGTGGTGAGCTGCGACACCAGGTCTCTGAATTCGATTGCCTCGTAGGTCACGTCGAGCCCCACTTCGGCCATCCCGTTTCGGATGATCTCCGTGGCTGCCTGGCGCACGGCGTTGCCCGTGTTGGTCACCAGTGTGAACGAGATCGGATTGCCCACGTCGTCCTCGCGGATGCCGTCGCCGTCGGTGTCGATCCACCCCAAGTCGTCCAGGAGATCGTTCGCCCTGTCGATGTCGTACGGGTAGCGACGCACATCGGGGTTGTGGAAATCGCCGGCGGCCGGGCTCACTGACGACCACTGCTCGTAGCCCAGCCCGTGCTGGATGCCGTCGATCATGGCCGCCTTGTCGAGCGTGTGGGCCACCGCCTGACGGAAGTTGACGTTGCTGAACCAGTGCAGCTTGATCGGGTCGACGAAGGGCTCGCCTGCGTCGTTCGAGCCCGGATTCTGGTTGAAGGTCAGGAATGTGGTGCCGAAACCGGGACCTCGGCGGTGCAGGGCGAAGTTCTCCTCTTCCTGCAGCGGTTCCAGCAGCGCATATTCCTCGCCCAGCACGCCGTGGAAGTCCGCGGTGCCGTCACGGAAGAGCGCCAGTTCGGACTCCAGGTCCGGCACCACGATGTGCACCACCTGGTCCAAGTACGGGAGCTGTTGGCCGTCGGCGTCGGTCTTCCAGTAGTGCGGGTTGCGCTTGAAGACGACGCGCTCGTCGGGCGTGTATTCGCCGATGGTGAACGGGCCCGTGCCGATGATCTCGGACGGGTCGGTGTCGATGGTCCAGAACTCGGCGAACGTGCCTGCCTCGATGGGTGCTTCAAAGATGTGCTTGGGGTAGATGGACGTGCCCATCGAACGCAGGAACGGTGCGAACGGCTGCGGCAGCACGAACTCGACCGTGTGGTCGTCGAGCGCCGCCACCGTCATCTTCGAGGTTTCCCACTCTCCGTCATCGTTGAGATAGCGGAATTCGAAGGTGCCACGGCTCGACGCGTTGAAGTCGTCGTTGTAGATGACCTGGTTGAAGGTGAAATCCACGTCGTGTGCTGTGAAGGGCGTGCCGTCGTTCCACCGCACATCGTCACGCAGGTGGAACACCCAGCGCAGCCCGTCATCAGAGCTCTCCCACGACTTGGCAAGCTCCGGTTCGATCGCGTCGTCCAGCCACGATGTCTCGGTGAGGCCCTCGAACAGGTAGCCCAAGACATTCGACGAGCCGGCGTCGTTGGACAGCGCCAAGTTGAATGTGAGCGGCTCTGAGATCGTCGCCAGCGTGAGCGCGCCGCCGTGGGTGCCGATCTCGTAGGAGAAGTCGGCGGCATTGCGGCGCAGCTCGTCCACGATCCCCTGGGTCGCCAGGTCTTGCTCGGATGGGCAGAAGGACAGCCCGAGGCTGTCGAGATCGTCGGCCAAGAACTCGGCGTAGCGCCAGTCGGCGGGAATGCAGCCGCTGAGCGTGTTGGTGCCGCCGAGCATGATCTGTTCGAGATCGGCGAGCGCCGCGAGACCTGCCGGGATGGGGCCGCTGAGCTGGTTGCCCTGGAGCCACAGTCGCCTGAGGCTGCTGAGATTGCCGAACTCGTCGGGGATGGCCCCGGTGAGCTGGTTGCCGTCGAGGTAGAGCCGTCGCAGCTTGGCGAGGTTGCCGAGTTCGGCCGGAATCTCGCCGGTCAGCTCGTTGCCGCGCAGCCACACCTCGGTCAGCTCCACGAGATTTCCGAGCCCGGCAGGCAGCTCACCGCTGAGCTGGTTGTCGTCGAGGTCGAGCCGGGCGAGGTTCACCAGGTTGCCGAGCTCGGCGGGGATCGGTCCGGTGAGCTCGTTGTGCCACAGGTTGAGCCGCGTCAGCGAGCTGAGGTTGCCGAGTTCGGGCGGGATGTCACCGCTCAGCTCGTTGTACCGGAGGAAGAGGATCCGCAGGTTCGCCAGGTCGCCGAGCTCGGCGGGAATGGGGCCGTCGAGCTCGTTGAAGCTGAGCGAGATGCGCTCGAGGCTGGCCAGGCCGCCGAGTTCGGGCGGGATGTGGCCGGTCAGGGCATTCCGGCTCAGGTCGAGGTTGACCAGCCGGTCCAAGTCTGCGAGCTCGGCGGGGATCTTCCCGGACAGCTGGTTGTCGTGCACGACGAGTTGCTCGAGCCTCGCCAGCCGGGCCATGCCCGCAGGCAGCTTGCCGGTGAGCGAATTCCGGCTGAGATCGAGGCTTCTGAGCTGGCCCAGCTTGCCGATACTGCTGGGGATCGACCCGCTCAGCAGGTTGTTAGCCATGCGCAGGTCGCGCAGCTTGGCGAGGCGTGTGATGGTGACGGGGATGTCGCCGGACAGGCGGTTGTTGCTCAGGTCGATTTCGGTGAGCTGGGTGAGGTTGGCGACCGCTGTCTTCAGCGGGCCGGACAGCTCGTTGTCATTCAGCCGGAGTTCGCGAAGCTCGGTCAGGTCCCACAACGCATAGGGGATCTGCCCGTAGAGGACGTTGTCGCTGAGGTCGAGTTGCTTCAGCTTCGTGAGCGCGCCCACCGCACTCGGGATCCGGCCGGTCAGCAGGTTGCGGTTGAGACGCAGTTCGGCCAGGCGTGTTGCGTCCGCGAGCGCAGCGGGAATGGTGCCCGAGAGCTGGTTGTCGCCCAAGTTCAGAACCTGGAGCTGAACGAGCTCGCCGATCCGACTCGGAATATCGCCGGTGAGCCGGTTGCGCTCCAGCCGGAGCTCCTTGAGCCTGGTGAGCTTGCCCACTTCGGCGGGAAGCTCGCCAGTCAGCTGGTTGGCTTCCAGCCGCAGGTAGCGCAGTTCGTCCAGGTTGCCCAACTCGGGCGGCAGCGCTCCGCTGAGGCCGTTTTGACCGAGACGCAGATGCCTGAGTTCGGCGAGCTGTCCGATCTCGGCAGGAATCTCCCCGGACAGCCGGTTCTCGCTGACGACCAGATACTCGAGTTCGCCGAGGTCGCCCATCTCGGCGGGGATCGACCCGGTGAGCTGGTTGGCACGCAGGTCGAGCGTGACGAGCCGCGACAGAGTGCCCATCTCGGCGGGCAGCTCGCCGGCCAGCGAATTGTCGCTGGCGTCGAGCCAGGTCAAGCTGGCGAGGTCGCCTATCTCGGCGGGGATCTCACCCGAGAAGCTGTTGCGGCTGACATCGAGCCACTCCAAGTTGCCGAGCTGGCCGATTTCGGCGGGGATCTCGCCCCAGAACAAGTTGTCGCTGATCACCAGGTGCGAGAGTTGGGACATCTCCCCGAGTTCGGACGGCAGCGGGCCCGACATGCGGTTGCCTCGCATGTCGAGGACGCGCAGGTTGTCGAGCTCCCACAGCTCGGCGGGATTCCTGCCCCACAGGGCGTTGTGCTTGACGTCGAGCAGCGTCAGGTTGGTGAGTTCGCCGATCTCGGCAGGGATCTGGCGGTAGAGCCGGTTGTTCTGCAGGTCGAGCTCCCGGAGGCTGGTGAGCTTGCCGATGGCCCGGGGAATCTCGCCATGGATGCCGTTGTCTCCCAAGTCGAGGCGTTGCAGGTGCGTGAGCTGGCCGATCGCCTCGGGAAGCTCCCCTGACAGCCCGTTGGACGGCAGTTCGAGCCGCACCACCCGCCCGTCGCTGTCGGTGGTGACGCCGTGCCACCGGCTGAGCGGCGCCCCGGAGCCCCAAAGGTCGTTGCGGCTCCAACTGTCCCCTCCGGTCGCAGCGAACAGCTCCTCAAGTGCTGCACGGTCCGACCGCGCGTCGTTGTGCTCGCTAGCGGCAGCTGGGACCGCCAGCTGCAGCGCCAGCACAGCGACCAGCGAGATGGCGGCGGCCTTGGCTGACGTGGCGCGACGGGCTCGGGTCATGGGTGTGTCCTCGCGTCAGGAAAATGTGGGCGGGTCGACAGTCGGGCAGAGTACAACTCGGCCTCACCGACCCTGCGGAGCCTCCCTGCTGCGGGGTTCAACCTCCTAGGGTCTCGGCGATGGACTACCGCTGGCCCCAGGAGCTGACTGATCTGGCCGACGAAGCAGCCGGGTGGGTGCGCGAGGCGACCTCCGACTTGTTCACGATCGACGACAGCTGGCTGGTGGGTTACTCCGAGGAGTTCACGCTGCGTCTGGGCGAGCGCGGCTGGATCGGGATGTGCTGGCCCGTCGAGGCCGGAGGCGACGGGCGGCCCGAAGTCGAGCGGTTCGTGGTGACCGAGCAGCTGCTGCTCGGGGGTGCTCCGATGGCCAGCTCGTTCTTCCCGGATCGCCAGATCGGGCCGGTGCTGCTCACCTACGGCACGCCCGAGCAGCAGGCCCGGTTCCTGCCCGAGATGCGCGCCGGTCGATCCCGCTGGTGCATCGGCATGTCGGAGCCCGATGCGGGCTCGGACGTGGCTGCGATCGGCACGACGGCGGTGCGAGACGGCGACCGCTTCATCGTGAACGGCCAGAAGATCTGGACGAGCGGGGCCGCTACGGCGAACTGGTGCTACCTGATCTGCCGCACCGATCCCGAGGCCCCGCCGCACAAGGGCATGAGCGAGCTGGTCGTGTCGATGGACACCCCGGGCATCGAGGTGCGGCCGATACGCGACGCGTCGGGCGACGCCCACTTCAACGAGGTGTACTTCGACGACGTGGCAGTGCCAGCCGAGCACCTGGTGGGCGAGCTCAACAACAGCTTCTCCCAGACCATGCGCCAGCTCGAGCACGAGCGGGGCGGCATCGACCGGCTGGCTTCGAACCAGCGCCTGTACCTCGACATGAAGGACCGAGCCGACACCTCAGACCCGCTCATTCGCCAGCGAATGGCCCGTATCGAGACCGGCTACCGGATCGGCCGCGACATGGTGCTGCGCAACGTGCTGCGCCAGACGCCGTTCCCCCAGTACTCGGCGGTGACCAAGACGTGGTGCACCGAGTTCGAGCAGGAGGTCTCCCGTTTCGTGGGCGACGTGGCGGGCGCCGAGACGATGCTGGCCAACCGGGTGTCGCGCAACGTGGTTTATGCGCCCGCCTACACGATCATGGGCGGCACCACGCAGATCCTGCGCAACATCATCGGCGAGCGGATCCTGCGGCTGCCCCGCGAACCTCGCGGCTGACGGCGCAGGCCCTGGGGGCCAGCGCTGCGGCTAGGGGGCGAAGATCCAGCTGTTGGGCTGGTCGGTTGTCTCGATGTGGCCTGCGGTGCGGCCGGCGAAGTGGGTGCCGATCACCAGCCGGCCGTCAGACCAGCGTGGGAACGCCTCGAGGCGCGTGGCGGTGGAGGCGCCGTCGGCGGCGTAGTCGGCGCTGGATGCCATGTCGGGGCGAGCGAACTGCAGCGGGTGGTGGATCATGTCGCCGGTGATCACGGCTCGCTCGCCCGCCGATTCGATGATCACGCTGACGTGGCCGGGGGTGTGGCCGGGGGTGGATTCGAACCAGACCTCGTCGTTGATGCGATGGTCAGGGCTGACGAGGTCGGCGAGTCCGGCGTCCATGATGGGCTGCACCGAATCCTCGAAGACCGGCCCGTAGTCCTGCGGCTCGGCACGCCAGTAGTCGTACTCGGCTTGCACGAACAGGTACCGAGCGTTGGGGAATGTGGGCTCCCAGTTGCCGTCGACGAGGCGGGTGTTCCAGCCCACATGATCGACGTGAAGGTGCGTGCACACCACGAAATCGATCGTCTCGGGCGCGAATCCTGCCGCTTCGAGGTCTGTCATGAACGGGGTGGAGAGCTGCTCGAACGGGGGCGCGCCCGGGCGTGACTTGTCATTGCCGACACAGGTGTCCACGATGATTCGCAATCCCGCCGACTCGATGACCACCGAATGCATGGACAGGCGCATACGGCCGTCGTCGGTGACGAAGTCGGGTCGCAGCCAGTCGTAGTCGTCGATGACGTCTTCGGCGCCCGGCAGCAAGATGCCGAACGGCCAGTGCACTTCGAGCTCTGCAATGCGCGTGAGCTGAGCATCGCCCACGGTCCACGCGATCGGGGTGGACTTGTCGACGGTCGGCATCGTCGGCTCTCCTCGTTCCGGTTTCACCAGCGCGGCGCTGATCGCGGTTGCGACGTTGCGGAGCGCCTGCGACGCGCCACACTATTGCCGCCTTGCCGACCGCTGCTGTGCCGAGCCATGAACCAACCCGACCGACATACGCCTGATCCCGGCGATCCGACCCGCGGCGAGCGGTTCCGCGAAGCCGCCATCGCGGCCGAGCTGGAGACAGGCGAGCGCGAGCCGACCCGTCAGAAGGCGTGGCGCAGTTCGATGCTCCGGATGGTCCGGATGGGCTTCGGGTTCAGCGTGGTGGTGCTCGGCGTCATCATGATGCCGCTGCCCGGCCCGGGGATGCTGGTGGTGGCCGTGGGCTTGGCGATCCTGGCTCGGGACGCAGCGTGGGCCGACCGGTTGCTGGGCAAGGTGCGGGAACGCCTGCCGTCTGATGCCGATGGCAAGTTGCCCCGCTCGACCATCGCCACCATGGTGCTGCTCGCCGCAGCGGGCATCGCCGCCTCGATCTGGTTCACCGTCGGCGATATCAACCCGCTCGACGTGATCCTGTTCTGGCGCAACTGAGGGCAAGGCCCTCAGTTCCTTATGTCGCGAGCGGGGGCGAAGCCCCTTCGCTCGCAGAAATCAGCACGGGGGTGGAGACTTCGCTGAAGAAGTCGTTGCCCTTGTCGTCCACCACGATGAAGGCCGGGAAGTCCTCCACCTCGATCTGCCAGACCGCTTCCATGCCGAGCTCGGGGTACTCGAGCACTTCGACCTTGCGGATCGAGTCCTTGGCCAGCCGCGCGGCCGGGCCGCCGATGGAGCCCAGGTAGAAGCCGCCGTAGCGAGCGCACGCCTCGATGACCTGGCGAGACCGGTTGCCCTTGGCCAGCATGACGAGGCTCCCGCCCGCGGCCTGGAACTCCTCCACGTAGGAATCCATGCGGCCCGCAGTCGTGGGGCCGAACGAGCCCGAGGCGTAACCCTCGGGCGTCTTGGCCGGGCCGGCGTAATAGACCGGGCGCTCGAGCAGGTAGTCGGGCAGCCCGTCGCCGGCGTCGAGGCGTTCTTTGAGCTTGGCGTGAGCGATGTCGCGGGCCACCACCAGCGTGCCGGTGAGTGACAACCGTGTCTTGACGGGGTGCTGGGTGAGCTGGTTGCGGATGGCGTCCATCGGCTGGTCCAGATCGATCGGCACCACCCCGGATGACAGCTCCCGTTCCTCCGTCTCGGGAAGGAACCGGGCGGGGTCGGTTTCGAGCTGTTCGAGGAAGACGCCGTCGGCGGTGATGCGTCCGAGTGCCTGGCGGTCGGCCGAGCACGAGACAGCGATGCCAACGGGGCAGCTCGCCCCATGACGGGGCAGGCGCACTACCCGCACGTCGTGGCAGAAGTACTTGCCGCCGAACTGCGCGCCGATGCCGAACTCGCGGGTGAGCTCGAGGATGCGGCCTTCCCATTCGAGGTCGCGGAAGCCGTGGCCTGCCTCGCTGCCGGCAGTGGGCAGCGTGTCGAGATACTTGGCCGACGCGTACTTGGCCACCTTCACCGCGAACTCGGCCGAGGTGCCGCCGATCACCACCGCCAGGTGGTACGGCGGGCAGGCGGACGTGCCCAGCGTGCGCAGCTTCTCGTCGAGGAACCGGGTGAGGCTGTCGGGGTTGAGCAGGGCCTTGGTCTCCTGGAACAGGAAGCTCTTGTTGGCCGAGCCGCCTCCTTTGGCCATGAAGACCAGCTCGTACTCGTCGCCCGGCGAGGCGTAGATCTCGATCTGGGCGGGCAGGTTGTTGCCGGTGTTGCGCTCGGTGAACATGTCGAGCGGGGCCATCTGCGAGTAGCGCAGGTTCGACGTGAGAAACGTGTCAGCTACTCCCTGGGAGATGGCTGCGGCGTCGTCGAAGTCGGGCTCCTCATCGGTGCCGGTGAGCACCCGCTCGCCCTTGTGGCCCCAGATGATCGCCGTGCCGGTGTCCTGGCAGCTCGGTAGCACTCCCCCGGCGGCGATGTTGGCGTTCTTGAGCAATTCGAGGGCGACGAACCGGTCGTTGGCCGAAGCTTCGGGATCGTCCAGGATCGCAGCGATCGAGGCCAGGTGACCGGTGCGGAACAGGTGCGAGATATCTCGCATGGCCTCGGCCGCGAGCAGCCGCAGCGCCTCGGGCTCGACCTGCAGGAAGCGCCGTCCCGCGGCGGTGACGGTCGAGACATAGTCGGACGTGAGGTGCCGGTAGGTCACATCGGCGGGTCCGGTGGGAAGCAACTCCACGTGGGTGTAGGTGCTCATTGCCTCATGCTACGGACGCTTGCCCGTCGGCGAACTGACCGGGCCGCCGCGCACGGCCGGATTGCGGCGCTTTTGGGCGGTGTCGGCGCGCCACCGGATCCCGCGGCGAGAATGACGCCGTGGCTGGTGTCGAGTCAATCAATGCGATCACGCTGCGGACCGCCGACATGGCGGCGTCGGTGCGGTTCTACGAGGCACTGGGCTTCCGGCTCAGCTACGGCGGCGATGATGCGCCGTTCAGCACGCTGCGCAGCGCCGACTGCTTCGTCAACCTGATCGCCGTGGACAACCCTGCGGGGGCCGAGACCGGCTGGGGCCGGGTGATCTTCCATGTCGACGACGTGGATGCGCTGTATCAGCAAGCGCTCGACGCGGGCCTGACGCCGCAAGCAGCTCCCCGGGACGCCCCCTGGGGCGAGCGCATGTTCCCCATCTTCGACCCCGCGGGACACGACCTGAGCTTCGCCAAGCGCATCCGCGCCTACGAGGTGGATCACCCCGAGCTGTGATCCCGCCGACACGACGAGCGCGTACCGTCGAGGCGTGAGCGAGGGGCTGTTCGAGGCTGCGGGCGCGGAGCGCTTGGCCCGCCAGGCGCCGCTGGCAGCACGGCTGCGGCCCCGGACGCTCGACGAGATCGTCGGCCAAGACCATCTGCTCGCTTCTGGTCGGCCGCTGCGGGAGCTGATCGAGGCCGACCGGCTGTCGTCGGTGATCCTGTGGGGGCCTCCCGGCACCGGCAAGACGACGCTGGCACGTGTCGTCGCTGCGCTGACCGCCAAGGAGTTCTGCGAGCTGTCGGCGGTGAGCGCCACCGTCAAGGACGTGCGTGAGGTCATTGCCGACGCCCGGCTGCGGCTCGGCGAGCATGGCCGGGGCACGATCCTGTTTCTCGACGAGGTGCACCGCTTCAACAAGGCGCAGCAGGACGCGCTGCTGCCCGCTGTCGAGGACGGCCTGATCGTGCTGATCGGCGCCACCACCGAGAACCCGCACTTCGAGGTGAACCCGCCGCTGCTGTCGCGCTCGACGCTGTTCCGGCTGGTGCCGCTCGACGACGCTGCGCTGCGCGCTCTCATCAATCGGGCGTTGGAAGCCGAGGGCGCCCAGGCCGACGCTGACGCCATCGACCACATAGCTGCCCGCAGCGGCGGCGACGGGCGCCACGCTCTCACCAGCACCGAGGTGGCGGTGGCGCTCGCCATGCGCCGCCAGGAGGCAGAGGCCCTCGAAGCCGTCGAGATCAGCGGAGCAGCCCACGCTGCCCCCGACACATCGACTGCAGGCACTCACGTCACGCTGGCCGATGCCGAGCATGCCGTGGATGCCAAGGCGGTCCGCTATGGCGCCGACGGCCACTACGACACGATCAGCGCGTTCATCAAGTCGCTGCGCGGCTCCGACGCCGACGCCGGGCTGTACTGGCTGGCCCGCATGCTCGACGCCGGCGAGGACCCTCGCTTCATCGCTCGCCGCATGGTCATCTTGGCCTCAGAGGACATCGGCATGGCCGACAGTTCGGCCCTGCTGGTGGCCGAAGCTGCCGCCCGGGCGGTCGAGTACGTAGGGCTGCCGGAGGCCCAGCTCAACCTGGCCCACGCTGTGGTACGCCTCGCCACCGCCCCCAAATCGAACCGGGTCACGGTCGCGCTCAGCCGGGCCAAGGCCGACGCTCGTACCGCCGGCGCCGGTGAGGTGCCGATCCACCTGCGAGACGCCCACTACCAGGGCGCCGCGTCGCTTGGCCACGGCGAGGGATACGTGTACCCGCATGACGACCCGAGCGGCTGGGTTTCCCAGCAGCACCGGCCCGACGAGGTGGCCGGCAACGTCTACTGGGAACCGTCGGAGCACGGCCGCGAACGCGACCTGCGCCCCGCAGCGCCCGCCGAGCAATCCAGCGAACCAGCCGCCGACTGACAACAATGGGGGCACTATGAGCGCGAATGCAGCAACGCTGGGACTCGCCGAGGTGCCCATCGTCGAGTACGGCGATGTCGAAGACGACATGGTCGCCTACCGGGCAGCCGGCACCGAGCGGGCGATGCAGCTCGCCAACCGTGGACCGATCCGCTTCACCGACAGCGGCGATCTGCATCCCGAGATCGCCGAGGCCTACTCGCGCTGCGGTTTCTACGTCTTCACGGGCGTGCTCGGCCCTGACGAGCTGGCCGACATCGAGGCTGACGTCATCGATCTGCTCGACCGCTGCCCCACCGGCCCCGACTCCGACATCGACCGGCATGGCCGCCCGGCGCTCGATGCCGGCCGCACGGGCAAGGCCATCTCGTTCGTTCGCCCGCTGTCGGATCCCTATGGCGGCACCGATGTCGCCCACGGGCGCCATCCGTTCAAGATGTTCGAGCCCGCAGCCCCCGACGGCGCGCCGGAATGGGTGGCACAGGTCATCAGCGGTTCGCTGCAGTACTCCGACGCTTGCCTGCGGGTGTATGCGCACCCCGGCCTGCTGGGCGTCGCGCAAGCGCTCAATGGCCCCGATTTCACTCCATTCAACGAGGTGGTGTGGATCAAGCACCCAGGGCTCGGCGGCTCGGTGGCGTGGCACCAGGACGGCTGGACGCACTGGGACCATCCTGAGCTCGACGAGGGCACGCACGGTTTCAACTTCATGGCCCAGCTCTACGGCTGCGACGCCACCAACGGCCTGTGGGTGGTTCCCGGCTCGCACCGCATGGGCAAGGTGGACATCAAGGCGATGTGCCAGGAGGCGGGCTCAGACCGGCTGCCCGATGCGGTGCCGCTCATCTGCGAACCCGGCGATGTCGCGATCACCAGCCGCCAGGCCATCCATGGCTCGTTCGCGAACACATCCGAGCGTCCGCGGGTCACGATCAACTTCGGCTTCCACCGGCGTCGCTCGGTGCTGGGCGTGCGCAGCGGCGGCGTCCACAACCCGATCTCGCTGTACGACGAGGCCTACATCGCCGAGCGCTCCCGGGTGATCGGCTGGGCGATCGATGCCCGCGGCAAGCGCTTCGGTGACGAGACGCCGTTCGTGTACCAGCCCAACGTGGGCCGCGAGCACGAGTTCGTCTGGGACGACGACGCTCGCGAGGCCATCAAGGACTACAACCTCAAAGACCTCGGCATCTAGGTCTCGAGAGCGAGCACGGCGCTTGGGCCGATGCGCAGCTCCACGCTGGCCCCCACTGCGGGGCCGTGGGGCGTGATGGCGTTGAGAGTGGTGGCGACCCCGCCGATGTCTGCTTCCAGCCGCAGCTCGTAACGGTCGCCGCGGAAGCGACGCCGGGCCACTGTGGCCGACAGCTGCGCCGTCACAGCGTCTGCGACGTCCGCGCTGGCGCCGTCGTCAACCACTACCTCGATGCGGTCGGCCCGCAGCACGAAGCTGTCCGAGCGACCGGCTGCTTGAGCCAGCTCCGGCGGCACTTCGGAGTCGAACACGTTCGTGTGACCCAGGAATCGGGCCACCTGGGCGGTTCGAGGATCGGTCCACACCTCCTCGGGTGTGCCGATCCGCAATATGCGGCCCGACGCCATCACCGCGATCCGGTCGGCCAGGGCAAAGGCCTCGTGATGGTCGTGGGTGACGTGCACGGCGGTGACGCCGACCTGGTCGAGCACGGGCCGCAGCTCGTCGATAAGACGTTCTCGCAACAACCGGTCGAGCGAGCCGAACGGCTCGTCGAGCAGCAGCACTCTGGGTTCGGGCGCAAGTGCCCGTGCCAGCGATACTCGCTGCGCCTCGCCACCCGACAGCGTGGCCACGTCGCGGCCCTCGAAGCCCGCCAGGCCCACCAGCGCGAGTACTTCAGCCACTCGCCGGCGCCGTTCCGCAAAGGGCACCCTGGCCATGCGCAGCCCGAACGCCACGTTGCCCTCGACGTCGAAGTGCGGGAACAGCACCTCGTCCTGGAACATCAGGCCGATGCCGCGCTGGTCGGGGCGCTGACCGGTCAGGTCCGTGCCGTCGAGCTCGATCCGGCCGGCGTCCAGCGGCTGCAGCCCCGAGGCGGCCCGCAGCAGCGTGGTCTTGCCGCAGCCCGACGGCCCCAAAAGCACCACCATCTCGCCGTCGCCGACGGCGAGGTCCACTCCATCCAGCGCCCTCGTGCTGTCGAAGTGAACGTGGGCACCCGTGATCCGCAGCGTGCCACCGCCTCGCCCATCTGCCATGTGCACGACGCTACGCACTCCCCGACGCCTGCCTAGACAGGTTTCTTGACGCAAACTGATGATTCGCGAAGGGAAGGTCTGGAAGTGACGGAGAGGTTGAGCGGACGGACGGCGTTGGTGACGGGGGCGAGCCGGGGCATCGGCGAGCACTGCGCCCGGGCCTTGGCCCGGGACGGTGCGCGGGTGGCACTGGCGGCAAGGACCACCGACGATCTGGACCGGATCGCGGCCGAGCTGCCGCACGACCCGGTGGTGATCCAAAGCGATCTTGCCGCAGCCGGCGCTGGTGCCGATCTGGCTGCCGCCGCTGTTGACACACTCGGCGGGGTCGACATCCTGGTGAACAACGCAGGACGGGGCGAGCTTCGCGAACCCGGCGGCGACCAGGCAGTGCTGCAGCTCAACTACCTGGCGCCGCTGGAGACCACCCGGGCGCTGGCGCGCCAGATGGGCGAGCGAGGTCACGGCTCGGTGATCCACATGTCCTCGATTGCCGGCTCGGTCGGCGTGAGCGAGCTGCCCACCTACGGGGCCACTAAGGCTGCGCTGGATTCGCTCACCCGTTCGCAGGCAGCCACCTACGGCCGGTTCGGCATCCGGGTGAACGCCGTGGCCCCCGGCCTGATCATCACCGAGATGTGGGCAGCCGGCCGCGAGATCCCCGGTCTCGCCGACGGTCTCGAGCGCCACATCGCTCTGGGCCGCTGGGGCGTGCCCGAGGAGATCGCCGACGTGGTCGCCTTCCTCGCCGGCGACGAAGCCCGCTACGTCACCGGCCAGACCATCACCGTCGACGGCGGCTACCAAGGCGTCACCGCCTGGGCCAACTACCCCGCCCCCAGCTCGTAGCAATCAGCACCAGAATCTGCTGCGAGTCTGTGCGGCAGCTTCAGGGAAGCACTCGAGAAGCCCTACGACCTTCGCCCGGACAACGAAACCCAGTCGTCGAGGCGGACGGGATCGGCCAACTCGATGCCGTAGCGGCGGTAGGCAGCAGCAACCGACGAGGTTTGGGCTGCGGAGATGCCGCTGATGGCAAGGCAGCCTCCAGGAGCGACCCGCTCGCCGATATCGCCGGCTAGCGGCACCAACACGCCAGCGATGATGTTGGCGACAACCACGTCAAATGTGCCGAGTTCGGCCTCACCGACACGAGCGGTGCTGAAGGCGGTCACATCGTCGAGGCCGTTGCGTTGGGCATTGGCCTCGGCCGCGGAGACCGCTGCCGGCTCGATGTCGATGCCCACCGCTTCAACAGCGCCCAGCCGGGCCGCTACCAGCGCCAGCACCCCGCTGCCGCACCCCACATCGAGCACCCGCTCGCCGCCACTGATGTGCTCCGCGAGCCACTCTGCGAGGAGCCGGGTAGATGGATGAGTACCGGCTCCGAATGCCTCGCCAGGGTCGACCTCGACCACCGCCGCAGCGTCAGCGTCCGCCCACGGGAAGCAAACGGCCAGCTTCCCGCCGACCTGCACCGCACGGTTGCGGTTTCGCCACCCCACGGCGTGCGTCTCGTCAGGCGGCCCCAGCACAGCGGCGTGACCGTCGGCACGCAGCTGTGCCACCACTTCTCGGGCGGCGCGGCCGTCGGTCACCCGAACCCGACTCACCCACCGGCCCCGCCCGAGCCATTCGTACGTCACCGTCAGCGCCGCTGTATCCAGCCGTTCCGGCAGCAGGGGTCTGAGCAGCCCGCCATCTGGCGCGTCACCGCCACCCATCCCCAGCGGAGCATCGTCAGCGAGCACGACACACGCACCGCCGTGGCGCTCATCACCCCACAGCGCAGCCTGCGGCAGCGGATCGCTCACCCCAGCATTCTCGCCATCAGACCGTCATGACGCCGCGTTCGGCCCGTCACAGCCCATCGCTAGGGTGGTAGCCCGCCGAACGGGACCCGCACAGCGTGGGTTCCGCCAACCACCTTGGGGGTGATCGGTTTCGACTTTGACGGTTGAAGTGAGAGAAGCGAGCCGTGGTCTCCGGATCCACGAAAAAGAGCCGGAAACAAATACAAACGCCAACGTCGATCAAGACGATCTGGTGCTCGCAGCCTGATCTCAGGTTGTGAGTTCGGCCCGATAGCCCCAGTCCTGCGGGCGTCGGTGCCATCATCTGCAGGGCTCGCCCGCCGCCCGTGCCGACGGGGCGCCGGGGACACGCACAGACGGCTACGGCGACTGCCAGGGTGTCGCTGCCCGCAATCGCCCGACAATCCCCCAGCGACTGCGCTCGGAGAAGACTCACCGAAACGTTGAAGGACGCGGGTTCGATTCCCGCCACCTCCACACCGGGTCAGCGTGACGTGGAATTGACGTGGGTGGGCCAGGCGTCGGGGTTGAGGGCGGCGTCGCTGCCGCCGTCCATGAACACGACCGATCCGCAGAAGAAGCCTGCTTCGGGCGACAATAGGAATGCGAGCAGGTTCGCCACCTCTTCGGGGCGTCCCGCCCGTTCCTGCGGGATGGGATACAGATCGCCGAGTGACAGGACGACGTCGATCATGTCGGCCGTCATGGGTGTGTCGATGAGCCCGGGGGCCACTGCGTTCAAACGAATTCGGGAACCGGCCCAATCCGGGCCGATCGCAGTGCGCCGTACCCATCGAGCTAGGGCGAGCTTGCTGGCGGCGTAGGCCACGATGGGGTCACCGCCTGCCAGCGCACGAGCTCCCGCTTCGTCGCCGCCCAAGCAGGCATCCACCAGATCCTCAGGCAGATCGGGCATGGCGGTACTGGAGTTGGAGCTGACGGCCACTGCTGAGGGATCAGCGCCGTTGACGAGCAGTGGTCTCAGGCCTGCGATGGTGGCCACTGCACCGAAGTAGTTGATCGACACGACCTCCGCCGGGTCGGGTCCGGTGATTCCCGCGCCTGCCACGAGGCCGTCGATCCGCCCGCCGCTGACATCGGCAACAGCATCGATCATCGCAGCGCGACCCTCGGCCGTGGACAGATCGGCGAGGACCTCGGCGTCCCGGAGATCCACCCCGATCACCTCGTGGCCGTCGCGCACAAGCCGCTCCCTGGTCGCCCGGCCGATCCCGCCGGCGGACCCGGTGATGACGATCTTTCCCATCCGGGCTTTCTAGCCGGGATCGAGCGAGGCCCGAGGGAGCGACTGCGCTCGGAGAAGACTCACCGAGACGTCCAAGGCCGCGGGGAGGCTGCTTGGGGCGATGCGATGAGCCCCTGACATCAGTTGGTCTGCGCTGGAGGCCTGTCCGCTTGGCTTCTTGCGAGCTTGCGGCGCATGTTGTCGGCGAGCCGCGGGGCGGCGCCTGGTGTGGACCACGGGCACACGGCGATGCAGATGCCGCACCCGTAGCTGACGGCAAAATACGGCAGGCACCGGTCGAAGTCGACCGCCCATTTCTCTGTTCCTCGCACCAGGCGCTTGTCGGGGGCGATGGCGTCGGGCGGGCAGGCATCGGTGCAGACGCGACAGCCGCTGCAGAATTCGTCGACACCGAAGGTGTCCGGAGGGGTCGCAACGAGCGGCGCGTCGGTCAGCACCAGCGCCAGCCGGAACGAGGAACCGAGTTCGCTGTTGATGATCGAGCCGTGCTTGCCGAGCTCTCCGAGGCCGGCGGCGATCGCAGCGGGGACCATCTGCATGGGTCCCGCGCCGGGGCCGCCGTGGCCGACCGCTTCGAATCCTCGGCTGCGGATCCAGTCGGCCAGCGCCCTCGCAGCAGCGGTTCCCCGGTTGTATTGACGGTGGACCTCCATGGCCGAGGTGTACTCGGGCGCGGTCGCCAACTCGCCGTGGTCCATTGCGACGGCCAGCAGGATCGCCCAGGGAAGGCCGGACTCGCGGCCCTCGAAGAACCACTCGCGTCGGGCGGCCACGACCGCTACCAGTTCGACGCTGTGGCCCTGCTCGCTCGTCGCAAACTCGGTGATGTCCGCTAGCCATTCCGCGGGCGTGCGATCGATCCTGTGCGGATCGACCGGTGCAGGCTCGTGGCGGTCATCGGTTCGCAGCACTGTGCGGAGTTGAGGATGTGCCAGGAATTCCTCGGTCATGCGCACCTGGACCGGGCCGTGGGCGATCGTGGCGGGATGAGCCCACATGACCAGCGTCGGCTGCCGAGCCTCAGATGAGCCCCAGCCGTTCAGCTCGTTGCCCGACACCTCGCCCATCAACTCGACGATCTCGCCCGGGGCCTCCCAGACCGGCGTCCGGCGCTCCATACGCCGCAGCCGCTGCGGCCTCGCTGGCGGGCGTTCTTCTTGGCCGGTCATGGTGCTGCGTTCGGTTCCGATCGGTTCGGGCACGAGCGACGGCTCAGCTACCGGAGCGGGTGCCGCCGAGCGAGGAGTGGGCGGGGTCGGCGCGTGGGTCGCGGCGGGTCCACTGGCCGGCCTCGACAGCGCTGAAGAAATCCGCCGCCATCTGGTTGAAGGCAGCCGGCTCCTCCAGGTTGATGCCGTGGCCGGTGCGGGGCGCAATCCACAGGCCGGCCCTCGGCAGCACCCGCTTGAGGAAGACGTTCGTCTCGATGACCGGATCGTCCTCGTCGCCGACGGCCAGCAGCACGGGTACGTCGAGCTGGCGCAGCTCGGCCTCAAAGTCGTACAGCGACGGGCGCCCGGCCTGGAAATTGCGCATGGTCAGCCCGGAGCCGACCGCCGAGTGCTCCGACAGGTACTGCTTGAACTCCTCCCAGCCCCTCGGGTCCTTGTTCTGAAGCTGGACACGAGTGGCGCCGACCGCCAGTCGCTCGGCAGCCACCTCCATCCCCTCGTTCATCATCGCCTCGGCAGCCGCACGGACTTCGGCCAGAAACGCCTCACGGGTGTCGCCGAACGCGCCCGACCCGCCGCTCGCGAATAGCAACGACGTGACCCGCTCCGGATACCGCAACGCGAACATCAGCCCCGTGTAGGCACCCATGCTGAGACCCACGATGTGAGCACGCTCGATGCCGAGACCGCCGAGGACGGCCCGCAAGTCCTCCCGTTCCCGCTCAAACGTGTAGTCGGCATCGCTGTCGGGCACATCCGACGGTGGATAACCGCGGGCGTTGTAGGCGATGCATCGATGGCTCCGGCTGAAACGCCGGATCTGGCCTTCCCACGTGCGGCAGTCGGCGGCGAACTCGTGCAGCCAGACGATGGGATGCCCGTCGCCGGCTTCCTCCGCGTACAGCTCGACCCCGTCTCCCTGGATCATCGGCATGACGTCGAGCCGCTCAGACGCGGGCTTCTGCGGCGTAGGCCTTGTTGTACCGCTCGCGGCAGATGTAGAACTCGTCGGCGCTCTGGAACGCCTCGTGGGCGATCAGCAGATCCAGATTGCGCCGCACGAGACGATCAGGCGCCACTCGGGTCGCCAGCACCTGAATCGCCCCGTAGCCGACAGGCCCGGTGCCCCCTGCGGTGTCCCGCCCGTGCGTCACGCCGAGCAAGTACTCGATCTCGTCGAGCATGGCATCGAACAGCGTGTCCTCGGTGGTGCGGGGGATGAACTCGTCGGTCATCGACCGCAGCGTCATCCACAGCCGCAGCGAGGCCTGGATCGGCGCTTCGTCCGGCTTCTTCAGACGGTCGCAGTTGACCAGGTAGGTGACCCGCCCGACCCTGCCGTCCTCCTCGGCTCGCACCGTGCCGATGATTCTCGCGAGCGGATCGAGCCGATCGGCTGCGGCGGCACCGAAGGCGACGGCGTAGATCGCCAGCAGCGTCACATGGTGCTGCAGATTGATGGCGGGCCCGCCGTCAGAGCTCGTGTACGGGATCCGGTTGGCCAGCAGGCGCACGGCGTGGGCCCAGGCCTTGTCGTGGTCGGCGCAGTTGGAGAAATACGCGCCGGTGACGAGCAGTCCGATCAGGTCGGCGGACGCATGCTCATACGCCCGCAGGCACTCGTCGTAGCCCTCGCAGTCGGCGCTGCGGAGGGCGTCGATGGTTCGCAGCGTCTCGTCGCTGACGAAGTCGTGGAGCTCGATGCGGCACGCCGGATCGGCCAGGAGTTCTTTGAGTTCGGCCACAGTGGCCGTTTCGGGCTGTGACGTCACGCGGCCCACAGTACTGCGCGCACTTCTGGGGGCATTGCGCGGCGAGAATGGCTACGTGGCAGTGAAGCGGCGGTGAATATGTGGACGAACGATCTCACCTTCAAGGCGGCCAATTGGCTGAACCGCACGGCGATCCGGTTGAGCGGTGGCCGGTTCGGCTGGATCCACAAGGGCACACCCATCATCGAGGTGACCATGACAGGCCGACGCAGCGGTCAGCCCCGCACGACGCTGCTGTCCGCGGTCGCCGAGCGGGACGGCGCCTTCGCGGTCATCGGCTCGCGTGGCGGTTCCGACCATCACCCCGCGTGGTTCCTGAACATGCGTGACGATCCTGCAGTCACGGTGCGCAACCGCAGCGGCACCCGCCGAATGACGGCTCGCCTCACCGAGGGTGACGAGCGTGCCGAGCTGTGGGATCACATCGCCAGCCAGGGTGATCACTACATCGACTTCCAGCGCAAGACCGACCGCGAGTTCCCCATCGTCATGCTCGAACCCGCTGAGGACACCACAGCCGAAGCCGGGGGCAGCTGAGCGCACCCGAGCCGAGGTCGGCGACGGCTCAGCCGACGGTCGGGATCCGTCGCAGGTGCACGAACCAGTTGGCCAGCGACACGGCGACGCCGCCCACCACATTGCCCAGCGACACGATTGCCAGGAAACCGGCGAACCACGGCCCGTTCAGGCCGTCCAATTGCGCTGCCGACAGCCCGGCAGCCGCAGCCACCTCGGACTGACCCGAGACCAGCATGCCGATCGGCACGAAGTACATGTCAGCCACGCTGTGCTCGAAACCGCCGGCCACGAACGCCGAGATGGGCAGTACCACGGCGACCAGCTTGTCGATGAGCGAGCGGCCCGCAGTGGCCAGCCACAGCGCCAGGCACACGAACACATTCGCGAGAATCCCCCGCGCGAACACCGCGCCGAGCCCGAGATCGATCTTGGCGTGCGCGTTCGTGAGCGCTGCGGCACCGAACGAGAAGTCGGCGATCTCCCACCAGCGCGACCAGAACACCACCAGCACCACCGCCAAGGCGCCGATGAAATTGCCCAAGTACACCGAGATCCAGTTCCGGATGAGCTGGCGGACGGTGATCTGGTGGTCCAGCAGCCCGATCACCATGAGGTTGTTGCCGGTGAACAGCTCCGCGCCGGTGATCACCACCAGGAACAGCCCCGTCGACAGCCCGATGCCCATCAGGAGCCGGGTGGGGCCGAGGCCGAGGTTCGACGACGCCGAAATGGTGTTGGTCAGCATGGCGCCGAGCGCCACGAACACGCCCGCCATCGCGGCCAGCACCGACATCGACCCGAAGCTCAGCGCTGCCCGACGTATCGCCAGGTGAGACACCTGGGTGGCGATGTCCGACGGCGTCAAGGGCACGACCGGATTGCCGGTGGGCACACGAGGCCCGCTCGGACCAGACATCAATGTGGACGCTAGTTCGTGCGGCGCCGGTGCCGTTGAGGACGCGCCGGTGGGGCGACGGCTCGAAGGAATGGCCTACGAGGCGGCTCGAGCGGCGTCGAGCCAGGCGTCGACCGTGGTGCGATTGTCCGCGATCCACGCCGTTGCCAGGTCGGCAGCTCCTGCGCCCTCGTCTTGTGCCACGTTGGCCAATGACACTTCGATCACCGACAGCGTCACCGCCTCGAAGAGTGCCCCGGCTGCCGGATTGGCCTCGAGGAACTCGGTGTTTGCCGTGACGAGAATGTCTGCCGCGACCCAGCCGATCGGGCACAGGCCCTCAGCGTGGTCCGCGGCGGCGGGGCACAGATCCGGCCCGATGGCCGCATAGCCGCCGGTCCCGTCGGCACCCCGCTGATCGTGTGCCTCGCCACCCTCGAAGCCGGTCGGATTCGAGTCGTCCAGAATCTGCTCGACTCCCAGCCAGTACACGTTGTCGCCGGGCCGAAGCAGGGTGATGTAGGCCGATGGCGTCCACATGTAGATCACCATCGGAACACTCTCGTCCGCTGCATCCACGGCCTGGGCGAACATCGCGTCGTAGCCGGCGACCGTCTGCGCAATGTTGTTCCAGCCCGAGAATGCAATCTGCGACTCGATGATGTTGTCGCAGGTCCACGACTCAGCACACCCGAAGATGTCCGCAATGCCGTTGCCGGGCACCGGGTCGGTCGCATCAAAGGCTGCGAGCGCGTCGGCGTTGCGGTTGAGCTCGTCCATCGTGTAGACGCCGAACTCGTCCGCGAATGACTTGGTGATCAGGAAGCCCTGGATGCCGCCGGCGATCATCTGCTCGCCGACGACGGTCAAGTGATCGCTGACGAGCGAGCCGTCGGGCAGCTCGCCGGCGAGCCACGAGAGGTGCAGCGGGTACCAGCTGTTCGCCCAGAAATCCATCTGGCCTTCTGCCATTGCGACATAGGCGGCGTTGGGGCCGAGCTCCAGTTCTGCGGGATCGGACACCTCGTAGCCGAGTTCTCCGAGCAGCTGGCGGAATATCTCGGCCTGAAAGTAACCGCTGTTCCAGTTGGCCCGGCCGAGGGTGACCGACACGCCCTCGCCCGGCGTCAGCGAGACCTCATCGGGCACGGCGACCTCGGTCGGCGCGGGTTCTGCGGGAGCCGCGGGCGCATCGCTGTCGTCGGAATCACCGCACGACGCGGCGAAGAGTGCCGCTGCTGCGATGAGCACTGAAGCCTTGAAGATCCGCAAGTTCGTCACAGCGAAGCGCCTCCTCGAGCGTGAGGTTGCGACGCCTCGACTTGCGTACACGCCACCGCGGCGTCAACCCGAGCCTAGATCACGCCCTGACAGTGCCTGACTGCGATCCTTGGACCATCGCTTCGGCCGCTGCGGCGTCGGCGGCGTCGGCTGCGATGACCTTGAAGGTCATGTTAATGAAGCGCCAGTCGGCTGCCGGCGCCGCAGCACGCTCGGACGCTGGCCCCGGCGCGGCGACGTGAGCCGGCACGGCCGGGAAGCCTGGCTGCGCACGGCGTGGCAGTCCGAGCGACGCAAACATGCCAACCACCGCGAGTGCCGCTGACAGCAGGAACACCGGCGTGAACGAGCCCGCCGCGTCGGCAATGAACCCGCCGAGCTGCGGCGAGATCATCTGGGCTACGCCGAAGCAGAAGGTGGTGGCCGCGAATGCAGGCCCGTAGTCGTCGGCGGCGGTGTTGCTGACGACATAGACGGTCAGCACCGTCGGCATGGCGGCGAAGAGCATCCCGACGGCCACCGACAAGAAGATTGTCGGCACGAACCAGCCCGGCAGGATGAGCGTGGTCGTGATGGCCCAACCAGCGAACGACATCGCCAGCGTCCACCGGGCCCCAATGCGGTCGGAGATCGAGATAAACAGCGGCCCGCCGAAGATCATTGCGGCGCCGACCAGCGTGAATGCCAGCGATGCTTGTGAGCTCGTCCAACCGCTGTCGTCTTCCAGCCGTGCGGTGAGGAACGAAATGACGAGCAGGTACAGCAGTCCGAAGATGACGAACCCGCTGACCATCGGCACCCATCCAGGCACCCGTCGCAGCGCGCTGAACCCGCCGATGCCGGTGCCCGACGCCAGCCGTTCTTGGCGGTGCCCGATGTAGAGCAGCACAACCGCGGCGACGACAGCGCCGATGATGAGCTGCACGAAGTACACGTTCCGCCACGACGCGTCTCCCATGGTCGAGCGAACGATGCTGGCCAGCTGACTCGCGAAAACGACACCGAGTCCCATGCCCGCCCCGAGAAACCCGACGGCGAGCCCGCGTCGCTCCGGCGCAATCGCGTCTGCGGTAACTACCGGAGCGGGGATCCACGTCAGCGCACCGCCGAGGCCCTGCGCAAACAGTCCGGCGCCCAGCACTGCCGGCCCCGGGGAGATGGTCGCGAGCGCTTGGCCAATGATTGCCAGTACTAGGCCGATCCGCATCACCGACAGCAAGCGGAACCGGCTGGATGCGGCGGCGACGATCAGGCTGCCCACCAGATATGCCGCCATATTCACGGTGGCAAGCGAGCTCGCGACGGTGTTCGACAGTCCCAGGTCATCGCGGACTGCCGGCAGCAGCACCCCGTAGGTGAACCGCCCGAATGACTGGGCAACGGCAGCAACCAGCGCCATCAGGATCACGGCGGCCGCTCCCAGCAGCCGGCGCTGATGGGTCGGAGCTTCACGGCCGAGGTCGGTCACGAGTGTCCATGCAACAGGCAATCGTTCGGTTCTGCACATGTCGCCCGCAGTCCGGGCGCCTGTGCCGGATGCGAGAGTCGCAAGATGGCGAAAGCGCACGCAGCCGACTGCGGGGGAATCGGCCAGGGGGCGGTCTTCGAAGTACTCGGGTGCGACACTCTCGGGATGGACGCGATGCGCCCAGGCTGTCGGCGGCAGCCCTCACGGCGAATCGTCGTGCGAGATCGGCAGCGCGCGCTGTGAGTAAGGACCAGTTGGCGATCCTGATCGCCGTCGTCGCCAACACGGTGACGTTCGTGCAAGTCGTGCCTCAGGTGGTGCGATTGGTGCGCCTGAAGCGAATCGAGGGCACCACGCCTGCGTGGGCAGCGATCGGCATGGTGGTCAACATTGGCTGGACCGCGTACGTGATCGCCGAGGAATTCTGGATCGCAATTCCCGCTGTCTTGGCGGCAGTCATCAGCTTCGGTCTCGTGCTCTTCCTGCTGTGGCGCAATGGCGCAGACGTGCGCCTCGCCGTGATCGCCGGTATCGCCGTGGGCGCGGCGGCCGTGGTACTGCAGCTCGTCGCAGGCTGGACCTACCTGGGCACGGTGCTCGCCTTGTCAAATGGCCTGTACCTGGGGCCGTCGGTATGGGCTGCTTGGCGGTCATACGCGCCGGTCGGCGTGGCCCCGCTCACGTGGGTGCTCACGGCCTGGGAGGGAATCTTGTGGGGCTGTTACGGCGTGCTTGTGGAGGCGATTCCGATCATGGTTTACGGCAGCACGGCGCTCCTGCTCGCGGCGCTCATACTGCTGCGATTGTGGATCACTCGCCATCGGATCCGGGCCGAGCTCACTTCGCCCGACTGACCGGCCGGCGTTCGCCTAGCCCGCTCTCGATGCTCGATTACGACGCGGGAATCGGGCAGGCGACGGCCCGGTAGGTGCGCAGCCGCTTGCGCAGCGTCCACACCAGAAGCGTGAGTGCTGCCAGCCCCACGAAGGGCTGCACCGGCGCCCACCACGACAGCGCCCCCGAGATGCCCACGAGCGCCACGACCGCCTGGTTGCACACCGGACAGCCAACCGCGAGAAACGAGACCAACCCGCCCCACAAGGTGGTGGTGCCCTGGCGTTCTACGGCGGAGTCGGCGTCGGAGTCGGCCTCGCCAGACGGCGGCCGGATTGCCAGGATCAACCCGATCAACGCCGAGGTCGTCGCCAGGATCACCCAGTCCAGCCACCGAGCGTCGATGGGTCGGCCGAAGATCGGCGTGTCGATCAGATCCGACGGAATCCCGATGAGCACGGCGGCAATGACACCGTACGCCACGGCTCGCGGCCACACCGCCCTCGGCAGCTCCCGCAGTTCGCTCAGCACCGCGGCGACGCTACCGCGCCCCCAGTCCCACCCATCCGCGCCCCAGCTAACCCTCAGACTCGGGCGTAGTCAGCGTTCGAGTTCGCGGAGGGTTTCGAGGAGGGTGGCGGTGTCGCGCATCCAGCTCACGACCCGGTCGATGCAATCCGGGCGGGTCACGTCGAGCAGCAGCGTGGCAACGGCGACCGTGGCACCCGTGTCGTCATCGGCGACCATCGTGGTCGTCGGCCGGAGGCGTGCATCGGCGGCAACCAATACTCCAGCCGCACGGAGCTGACGACGCTGCAGCTCGCCGCCGTCATCGTTCATGAGCTCATCTTCCATATATTTCAATTTATTTCATTGTTCTTCAAGCCACCAAGCGATTTTCCACGCGAGCGCTCAGGCGGACTGAAGCCACCATGTCCACGAATCGCCGTCAACAGGCCGGTCGGCGAGGAAGGCAGCGAGCGCGAGAGCTCGGGCGCAACGGGCAATTGCGGCGGCCCAATCTGAGGGCCGACGTGAAGGGCGGCGGCGTAGAGTCGCTGATCGATCGGGCCAACTCGCGGAGAGAAATCGTCCCATGGATGCAGACAATCCCGTTGACGACGCCGAGCCGGGCTCGGTCGCGGTCGGGCACCGGTTTGCGGCCGCGCTGCGGGAAGCTGGACTGTCGGTCATCGCCGAGATCAAGCGGCGCTCGCCGTCTCGCGGGGCGCTCAACGCCGACGCTGACGCAGCCGATCTGGCATCGGAATACAAGGCGGGCGGGGCGGCCTGCCTGTCGGTGCTGACCGAGAGCGAACGATTCAGCGGCTCCCCCGAGGACTTGCAAGCTGCCAAGGCAGTGACCGGCCTGCCGGTGCTGCGCAAGGACTTCCTGCGCACGCTCGATGATGTGCGCGACAGCCACGCCATGGGCGCCGACGCAATGCTCGTCATCCTCGCCGACATCGACCCGGCCGATTTGCCGCCCATGCAGGAACTGGCGCTGTCGCTCGGCGTCGACGTGCTCACCGAGGTCCGCGACGAAGCCGAGCTGGAGGTGGCAGTCGATCTCGGCGCCTACATGATCGCCATCAACCAGCGCGACAATCCCGAGTCGACCAAGTTCACCGTCGACTACGACAAGGCCGTCCGTGTCAGCCGCAGTTTCGAAGAGATCGACGACAGCATTCTGCTGATTGCGGCCTCGGGTATCGGCGTGCCCGGCGGCACATCCATGCGAGCGATTGCCGAAGCCGGCTACGACGCCGCCCTGATCGGCGAAGCACTCGTGGTGGCCGACGACCCGCCCGAGCTGCTGCGCGACCTTCTCGCTGACTCTCGCGGTGACTAGCCGCTCCCCGATCAGCCGGGGGTGAGCGCGTCGGTCACGACGGCGTCGGGGATCGCGCCGCCGCCCGCCTGCTCAGTGCCGTCAGCACGGATCAGCAGCCAGCGGGGGTGATAGCTGACGCCGAGCGCTCTGGCGAGCTGATTCTCGGTATCGGGCAAGTTCGGCATGTGGCCGAGTCCGTAGGAGCTCACGAAGCGTGAGATGGCCGACGCGGTGTCGTGTCCCCCGACGCTGACAAGGGCCAAGTTGTCCCCGTGTTGTGTCTTCAGCGCTGCGACCGCAGGCGCTTCCCGCTGGCAGTTCGATCACCACGGCGCCCAGAACCACACCAGCACGTCGCGGCCAGCAAATGCACTGACGTCGAGCGTCGTGCCGTCGACTTGTGCGACGGCCAGTGCCAGCACCTTGGGTCGATCCTCGGTGGGCTCGGGATCGGTGACAGCCTCTTCGGCACCCTCTCCCTCAGGATCCTGCTCTACTTCGTCCGGATCCCCGTTGTCATCGGCGCTCCCAGCATCGTCCGCCCCCGCTGCCTCGGTGTTCCCGAGATCGTCTTCCTCGCCAGATTCTGCGCCGCCGGCTGCCTCGTCATCACCTTCGGCGGTCCCGCCGTCACCCTGATCGTCTGCCGGTTCATCATCAGCGGACTGAGTCGCTCCGTCGTCGACTTCGCCGCCATCGTCGGTTTCGTCATCACCTGCATCGTCAGCGGGCTGTTGTGCGGTTTGGCTGGATTCGCTGTCGGCCGGAGCTGCCTGGTCGGCGGCGTCACTTTCGTCGCTGGCGGTCTGCGCCTGATCGTCGCTTGCGTCGTCGGGCTGCGAGGCAGCGGCCTGATCCGCGGTATCAGTGCCCGCGTCGTCGGCGGTGCCGGCGTCCTCTGCCGTGCCTTCGGCATCTGCAGGCTCAGCAGACACGAGTGCCTCGGTACCGCTGGCAGACGGCTCTGTCTTCGCCGCCGCCGGTACGGCCGTGGTGGCTGCCACGGTCTGCTGTGTCTCGTCGCTGTCGCTGCTGCAGCCAGCAAGCAGGCCCGCACCTACTGCGCACGAGGCAGCGACCAGAGCCGCTCGGCGCAGTATCAGCATCACCCTTGCGAGCGTAACCCGCCTCCGCGCGGGCTCAGAAGCGGCTTCGGACCCTGAGCGGGTGTCTCCGGCACGGCCGAGACGCGCCGCTAGGTTCGCGCCGTGCCGCGCCTGTTCGTCGCCGTGTGGCCGCCCCCCTCCGTCGTCGACGAACTGGCTGGGCTGCCAAGACCGTCGGCACCGGGTGTCAGCTGGACCAAGCCACACCGCTTGCACATCACGCTCCGGTTCCTCGGCGAATGCGACATCGGCGAAGCGCTCAGCGCCCTCGGTGCACAGTCATTCGGCGAGACGTCGGTAACGCTCGGACCAGCGCCGGAGCGCCTCGGTCGGGGCGTGCTCATGCTCCCGGCCACCGGCGTCGACCAGCTCGCCGCGTCGGTCATCGACTGCACCCGCTACATCGGCGACCCGCCGCCGGATCACCCCTTCGTGGGGCACCTGACCATCGCCCGCTTCCGCAAACGGCGGCCGTCGGTCGACTGGCCACGCCTCGGCGAGACGTTCGAGGTCAGCGAGATCAGCTTGGTCGAGTCGGCTCCGTGGGGCGAATACCTGAATGTGGCGAGCTTCCGGCTCGACTAGCACAACCCGCCCGGCTGCCCGGGCGAATCGGCCTACCGGAATGTGAGAACCTTGCGGTGAAATCCGCAGCAGGGGGAGCGATGGGACTTCACCACGTCGCCTACGCAACTAGGGACCTCGAGACGACGCACCACTTCTACGAGGACCTGATGGGGTTCCCACTGGTCCACGCCGAGCAGGCCGAGCGACCGCACCCCGACGGGGGGCCGACAGGCCACATCAAGCACGTCTTCTACGACATCGGCGACGGCGAGTGCATTGCTTTCTTCTACATCCAGAACATGGGCGAGCAGGCCGACTACAGCACCGACCTCAGCGAGACGGTGGGGCTGCCGGTGTGGGTCAATCACGTCGCTGTCCGGGCGACGCCCGAGCAGCAGGACACGGTCCGCGAGCGCATGGCAGCCGCCGACATCGAGCCGCTGATGGAAGTGGACCACGGCTGGTGCCATTCGCTCTACTTCGTGGACCCGAACGGGATCATGGTGGAGCTCTGCCGGGACACCACCGGCATCGAGCCCGACCCCGCCGAGGCCTTGGAAGTGATGCGCTCCCCCATCCCCGTCGACACCTCGGCCTGAGCTCGGGGCCAGCCGACAGATGGGCATCACCCGCGAGTTCGTCGCGCTGCCGAGTGCCAGTGCCCCCCGATCCGGCGTGGGCGGGCATCCCTGCCAAGGCGTCTACCACCGGCCCGACGGGCACCAGCCCCGTACCGCGCTCATAGCGACGCACTACAACATCGACTTCAGCGAGCACTACCTGGCCAGCTACATCGCCGAACGGGGCCTGGGCTTTCTCGGCTGGAACACCCGCTTCCGGGGTGCCGAGCCCTACTTCCTGGCCGATCTGGCGCTCGCCGACATCGATGTCGGCGTGCGCTGGCTGCGCAGCCAGGGCGTCGACTGCGTGGTGCTGCTGGGCAACAGCGGCGGCGGCTCGCTCATGGCCACCTACCAGGCACAGGCCACGGCGCCCAATCTGGTTCCGGAGTACAGCCGGCGAGGCTTGCACCCGGCGATCGAGGACCTGGTGGGAGGCGACCTGTACGTCTCGATCGTGGCCCACACCGGACGCGCCGAGGTGCTGACCAACTGGATGGATCCGTCGGTCACCGACGAGAACGACCCGCTCAGCGTCGACCCGGCCCTCGATCCGTTCGGCGCCGACCGGCCGCCGCCGTTCGATGCTGAATTCGTCGCGGAGTACCGGCGTGCCCAGCGTGCTCGCAACGACCGCATCACCGCGTGGTGCAAGAACGAGCTGGACCGGCTCGCAGCAGCAGGGCACCGCGAGCGCCTATTCGTGGTGCCGCGACTCTGGGCCGACCTGCGCATGCTCGACGGTTCGATCGACCCCAGCCAGCGCGACGTGCCCGGCTGCTACCTCGGCGATCCGCGCCGGGCCAACTACGGAATTTTCGGCGTCGGAACGGTGAGCTCCCTGCGCACCTGGCTGTCGATGTGGAGCCTCGCCGACTCGCAGTGCAGCACCGACCAGGCGCAGCACATCGATCTGCCGGCGATCGTCATCGACGCCGATGCCGACACCGGCATCTTCTCCTCCGATACCGCCAAGATCGTCAACGCGCTGCGCGGCCGGCCCGGTGCACCGGACGTCCCGGTGCACTCCGTCTCGGGCGACCACTACCTGACGGAACCCGCCGGTGCACGAGCCGAAGCCGCCGACCTCATCACCGACTGGGTCCGCACCCACACCGGCTAGAAGGCGCGATCGATGCCCGACTTCTTGGACACCGAGCACGCCGAGGTGCGGAGCGCTGCCGAGCGGCTGGCTGACGAGCTCGCGGCGCTGCCGGGCCGGGTCGCCGAGAGCGATATCGGGGCTGCGGTCCGGCAGGCATCGAAATCAGCCGGCGTGTTCGACATGACCCAGCCGATGTCGGTTGGCGGCACCGAGGCCGGCGCTCTGGCGCTGGTCGTCGTGCGTGACACGCTCGGCAGCCGCAACGTGGGTCATCTGCCGGGAGTCTTCGGACCGTCGCCGGGCGTGCTCGCCAACGTCGGCGAGCCGCTGCGCAGCCAGTTCCTGCTGCCGTATCTCGCCGGAGAGTTGCGCAGCGGTTTCGGGTTCACCGAACCAGCCGACGCTCCGCGCCACACCTGGGCACGGCTCGACGGCGTCGACCTAGTGGTCAACGGAGCGAAGTCATACGTGACCGGCGGCGCGGACGCCGACTTCA
The DNA here is from genome assembly GCA_022820505.1 of Acidimicrobiia bacterium. Taxonomy (GTDB): domain Bacteria; phylum Actinomycetota; class Acidimicrobiia; order Acidimicrobiales; family Poriferisodalaceae; genus Poriferisodalis. The sequence goes on from JAJEFK010000012.1 coordinate 59,676, forward strand.
TCAACGCCCTAGTCGAGGTGGAAGGGACCGGGTCGGCGATGGTGCTCATCGAGACCGACCGCGCAGGCGTAACGCTCAAGCAGCGATTCGGCACTCTCGACGGCAGCCACCATGCCGCGTTTGCGTTCACCGATGTGCGCGTTCCGGCGACCCACCTCATCGGCGAGGCCGGGGGCGGCCTGCGGCGAGCGATGAGCCAGATCAACGCGACGCGCATGGCGATTGCAGCCGACTGCATCGGCCAGTGCCGATTCGCAATCGACCTCGTCGAGCAAACGCTGGTGGAGCGGGCGGGGCGGCGCAGCTCGGCAGGCGAACCGGCGCGGGTCGGCACCGACCTGGAACGCGTGACGCTGGGAGACATGCGGATCGCCGCTTACGCGGCTCGCAGCGCGCTCTACCGCACTGCACGCCTGCTCGATGCCGGCGAGAACGCCGTCAACGAGGTGATGGCGGCCAAGTCGCTGGCCACCGAATCGCTCAGCCGGATCTGCGACGACGCCGTGCAGCTGGTCGGAGGAACCGCACTCGTAGACGGCCATCCGCTGGCCGACATCTTGCGACAGGTCCGGGCACTGAGGCTGGCTGAGGGACCGACAGAGGTACTGGCCTCAAACGTCGCCCGCGGGCGCCTCGACCTCGGCCTAGGTCGCGTCTGACTGCTCGGCCAGGTGTGGCCGCCTGGCCGGCGTCAGTCCCAACCGAGCTCGTGCAGCCGGTCGTCGTCGATGCCGAAGTGGTGCGCGATCTCGTGCACCACTGTCACCAGCACTTCTTCGACGACATCGTCGGCGGTCTCGCACATCTCCAGGATCGGCAGCCGGTAGATGACAATGCTGTCGGGCATCGCCAGGCCGCCGTAGTCATGGCGCTCGGTCAGCGGGATGCCCTCATAGACGCCGAGCAGATCCGGATCCTCCCCGCGGTCCTCCACGAAGATGGCCACGTTGTCCATCAGCGAGCGCAGTGCGTCGGGAATGTCTTCGAGCGCCTGCTCCACCAAGTCGGCAAACCGGCCTTCGTCCATCTCGAGCACGCCCCCATCCTGCCGGGCCAGCCGGCCCGCGTCAGCGGCAAGGCACTCTTCGGGGTCAGGCGCTGTGCTGGGGCCAGCACTAGGTTTCAGGCATGCACGAGCTCGTCGTCACGGGAAATGATCCGGATGCCGCTGCGGACGTAGCGGCCAGCGTCGGGGGCGTGTGTTACGCGGCCGACCCCGACGATCGCCGCGAGTTCCCCTTCCGCACGCTCGTGCGCGCCATGACCGATTCCCCGGACCTGCTGACGCCCGCCGCGACGGTCGGCACCTACCTGGCGTTCTCACGCGTCATCCGCGAGCGCCCGCTGGGGGCCGACCCGGGCACGGCCTCGCCGGGCCTCACCGCCATCTTCCCCATGGTCCACCACCCTCGGCTCACCCATGCGCAGGGCGACAGCCACTGGCGTGACACCCACGTTCCGCTGGCGCTGCAGCATCACCCCGGCATGTGGGACTACACCCAGCTGAGCCTCGTGGCCACCCTCAACGGCCCGTCCTACGACGGGTTCGCTCTGGTCGCGTTCGCCTCGCTTGAGGACATGCGTGAACGCTTCTTCGGCGACGACCACGACCGCGACGTCATCCGTGCCGACGTGGCGAAGTTCGCCGACACCGAGCGCTCGCCCCGGCGGGTGATAGCGACCGAGACGATCTACCGCGAGCGTCCTCCGCTGCCGGCAGTGACCTGGCCGCACGACTGACCCGCGCACAGTTCCCCACGCCGGGCCTCGCCTTCCTCGCGCCATGAGCCGCCAAGCGAATTCGTCGTGACCGCCACGCCCCATACCGAAGCGTTCAGCCCTGCACGCCGGATCGGCACTCTGCTGACGCTGGCGGGGGCAGCGGCGGTGTCGCAATCGTTCGGCCGCTTCACCTATTCGCTGCTCTATGCCGACATGCGCGACGGGTTCAGCCTGTCCAACACCGTGGCCAGCGCTCTCAGCTCGCTCAACCTGCTGCTGTACGTGGTGGGCTCGCTGGTGGTTGCGCTCACGGTGGGACGCACCGGCCTGAGCGGCGCCGTGCGGATCGGCCTTGCGGGCAACGTGGCCGGGCTGGCGCTGCTGTCGTGGAGCCCGAACGTGGGCGTTGCGGCCTTCGCGCTCGCGTTGACGGGCTTCTGCGCAGCCGGCGTGTGGGTGGGCACTCCTGGGCTCGCCGCGGAGCTGCTGGGACCCGAGCGCCGAGGCGCAGCAGCCGGCTGGATGACCGGCGGCGTCGGCAGTGGCATGGTCGCAGCGGCGGCCATCGACGCGCTGCTGAGCCGTCCCGACGGCACCGAGCCGGGCGAGGCGGTGCTGGTCGCGGCCGATCTCAGCCACCCGCGCAACGTGTACCGGGTCGAGCTCATCATCGGCGCGGCGATGTTGATCGCCCTCGCCGTCGCCGTGCGCAGATGGTCGCGCACACCCGGTCGCACGGGCTTCGGGGGTGCCCGCGCCGCCCTCGCCAAGGTGCCGCAAGCGGGACGGCTCATCACCGCCTACACGCTGCACGCCTTCGTCGTCACCACGGCGCTCACGTTCATCGTGGCGCATCTCGAGGGCTACGCCGACCTCTTCAACCCTCGGGACGCCACGATCGCCTTTTCGTTGATCGGCGTCGGCAGCATCGCCGGCGGGCCGATCTTCGGACGCTCAGCCGACCGCCTTGGCAGGCGGCGCACCGTCACCATCGGGTTCTGCGTGTCCATGATCTCCATGGTCTTCATGACGGCCTACCCCTTGCTCGCCGTAGGCGGGCAGGCACTGGCCTGGGCGGCGGCGTTCATCTTCGGCACGGCGTTCACCGGCATCATCGCCTCGATCGCGGCCCGCGTCAGCGACAGCCTCGCCGGTGATGAGTTCGGCGCGGCCTACGGGGTCGCCACGATCGTGTTCGGCCTCGGCCTGGCGGCCGGACCGCAGCTCGGCGGTGCAACAGCCGACTGGTTCGACAGCTTCGGTCCCGCGTTCGGGCTCGCCGTTGCCGCCTGCGTCGCAGGCGTCCTGCTCACCGGATGGGGCGACGACCCTGTGCCTATAGAGCAGTCCGAGGCCTGAGCCAACCGGCCCGAACCAGCCGAGCTGGGGTTAGCTGAATTCGGGCTCGTCCCACCAGGGGAAATACTCGGGCAGGTCCTGGGTGGGGCGCAGCGAGAATTCCGGCGGCCGCTTCTCAAGGAACGACGCAACGCCCTCATGAGCGTCGGCGCCCCGTCCGAGGTGGAAGATCCCCCGCGAGTCGATCTTGTGGGCCTCCATCGGGTGGTCGGCGGCGAGCATCCGCCACAGCATGTGACGGATCACCGTCACCGAGATGGCCGACGTGTTCTCGGCGATCTCGGCCGCGATGGCCCGGGCTGCCGGCAGCAGGTCGTCGGGCTCATGCAGGCTGCGCACCAGCCCGCCCTCGAGCGCCTCGTCTGCGTCGAACACGCGCCCGCTGAAGCACCACTCCAGCGCCCGTGACAACCCCACCACGCGCGGCAGGAAGTACGACGAGCAAGCCTCGGGCACCACGCCCCGGCGGGCGAACACGAACCCGATGCGGGCCTTGGTGGACGCCAGCCGGATGTCCATCGGCAGCGTCATCGTGACGCCCACGCCGACGGCGGGGCCGTTGATCGCCGCGATCAGCGGCTTGTTGCACTCGTACAGGCGCAGCGTGAGCAGCCCGCCGCCGTCGCGCATCCACGCCAGGTCGCCGCTCTCGCCCCGCTCAGAGGCTCGCTCGGCCTTGCGCTCATCGGATTGGCTGTCGAAGTCGAAGGTGTCGGCGCCCCCGCTCAGGTCGGCCCCGGCGCAGTAGCCACGGCCGGCGCCGGTGAAGATCACCGCCCGTACGTCGTCGTCGGCATCGACCAGGTCGACGGCGTCCATCACATCACGCAGCATCTGGCTGTTGAACGCATTCAGACGTTCGGGGCGATTGAGCGTGATGGTGGCGACGCGATCGTCAACCTCGTACAGGATCGTCTCGAATTCCGGCACAGCGCCCCCTCAGGCAATGGCCGCCCGGGTGGCGGACGGCGGTGTCGGCGGCTTTTCTACACGCCCGACCGCTCGCTACGTCGAGCGGCCGAGCCAGAGGCTGAGCCGGGCTGCGCTACACGTCGAGGAAGCGGCTGGCTGCGAACGCCGAGCCGATCATCCCCACGAGCACGCCGGCGATCACCGTCACGAACACCACGGTCGTGAACTGATTGGACGTGACCACGAACGACCGGAAGAACGCCAGGATGTCCGAGCGCGAGAACAGGCCTTCGACGTGGCCTCGCAGAGCTCCCGCGGCAATGGCACCGATAATGCCGCCGGCGAGGCCGTGCAGCATGCCTTCGAGCATGAACGGGAACCGGATGAAGCTGTTCGTGGCGCCGACCAGCTTCATGACCTCGATTTCGCGCCGGCGGGCGAACATCGCCACGCGGATCGAGTTGAAGATGAGCATCACGCTGGCGCCTGACAGCACGATCGACAGCAGCAGCACGATGCCCTGGAACGACGTGAACCATGTGCGAATGGCGTCGACCTCTTCTCGACCTGTCTGGACTGACATCACGCCGGGCCGCTGGCGGAACTGGGCGGCCAGCGATTCGATCAGCTCTGCCTCGACCGACCTGGGCACCACCCGGTACGACGCGGGCAGCGCCTCGGGCGACACCTGGGCGAGCAGCTCAGGCTGGTCAGCCATCTGCTGGGACACCAGCGCATAGGCCTCCTCGGCGCTGAAGAACTCGATGCGGTCGATCTCGGGGTGGGTCTGCAGCTCGATGCCGAGCGCATCGATCTGGCTGGGGTCGATCTGGGGGTTCAGGAACACCTCGAACTGGACGCCGCCCTCCCAGCGATCGAGCGCGTTCCCGCTGGCGTAGCCCGCCATCAGTCCCATGCCTACCAGCATCACGCCGACAGCCACGGTGAGAATCGCGGCAAACGTCAGCGTGAGGTTGCGCCGGATGTTGGTCCAGGTCTCCCGCGCGAAGTAGCGGATCCGGCTCACGGACTCGCCCCATCGACAGGATGGACCCCGAGCGCCTCTGGCGAGTCGGTCTCGCTGCCGTAGGCGCCGCGCTGCTCGTCACGCACGAGCTCACCGTGGCGCAGCGCGATCACCCGGCGCCGCATGCGGTCCACGATCGTGCGATCGTGCGTGGCCATGACCACGGTGGTGCCCGTGCGATTGATCCGGTCGAGCAGTGACGTGAGCTCCTGTGAGGTGTCGGGGTCGAGGTTTCCGGTGGGCTCGTCAGCCAGCAGGATCAGGGGTCGATTCACGAACGCCCTCGCGATGCTCACACGCTGCTGCTCACCACCCGACAGCTCGTCGGGAAATCGCCGGTGCTTGTCCTCGAGACCGACCAGCTCCAAGATGGCCGGCACCTGCGTGCGGATGACGTTCTCGGGGCGGCCGATGACTTCGAGCGCGAACGCGACGTTCTGATAGACGGTCTTGTTCGGCAGCAGCTTGAAGTCTTGGAAGACCGAGCCGATGTTCCGTCGCAGGTAGGGCACACGCCAGCTGTTCAGCTTGGACAGGTCCTTGCCGGCCACGTGGATGTCGCCGGCGGTGACCTTCTCCTCGCACGTCATGAGGCGCAGCATCGTGGACTTGCCCGAGCCCGACGGTCCCACCAGGAAGACGAACTCGCCCTTCTCGATGTTCAGCGTCACGCCGTTGACCGCCCGCGTCTCGCCCTTGTAGAGCTTCGTGACGTTGTCGAAGCGGATCATGCGCGTCCCAAGGTACGCCAGCGCCCCGCCGCAACCCGGTCACCGACCGGCGCTGTTGTCCAGGTCTCGGCGGCGGGTTGCTGTGAGCGCTGCCAGCGCAGGTATGCCTCCATCAGGCCGCTGAGGTCGCCGTCGAGCACGGCGTCGACGTTGCCGATCTCCATGCCGGTGCGCAGATCCTTCACCTGCTGGTACGGGTGCAGCACGTACGAGCGGATCTGGCTGCCCCAGGCGACATCGCGCTGCTCGCCCGCTAGGGCCGCAACTTCGGCCTCCCGCTCCTGCCGCTGCAGGTCGGCCAGCTTGGCCGCCAGCATCTGCATGGCCCGATCCTTGTTCTGGTGCTGGCTCCGCTCGTTCTGGCAGGCCACGACGACCCCTGTGGGCAGGTGCGTGATGCGCACGGCGGAGTCGGTGACGTTGACGTGCTGGCCGCCTGCGCCCGACGAGCGGTAGGTGTCGATGCGCAGATCGCTCTCGTCGATGGGCACCTCGTCTGACACCTCGTCGAAGAACGGCACCACCGACAGCGAAGCAAACGCTGTGTGCCGGCGCGATTGCGAGTCGAACGGCGAGATGCGCACCAACCGGTGCACTCCCCGTTCCGCTGCAAGGAACCCGAACGCGTGCCGTCCCTTGACGAGGAACGTCGCAGAGCTGAGCCCGGCTTCCCCGCCGTCGGTGGCCTCGGTCAGCTCCACGGAGAAGTCGTTGCGCTCGGCCCATCGCTGGTACATGCGCAGCAGCATCTCGGCCCAGTCGCAGGCGTCGGTGCCTCCGGCCCCGGAGTTGATCTCGCACACGGCGTCGTTCTCGTCGTGCTCGCCGCCGAACAGCGCCATCAGCTCGATGTCGGCGAGCCGATCCTCGGCTGCGGTGACCACCTCGTCGATCTCGGGCAGCAGCTCCGCGTCGTCTTCTTCGGTGGCCAGCTCGACCAGTGCCGTCGCATCGTCGACCTCGGCTCGTGCCCGCTCCCAGCGCTCGATGTCGTCACGCACACGCGACAGGCGCGTGGTGACCGCACGGGCCCGATCGGGCTCATCCCACAGCGACGGCTCCGATGCCTCGATCTCCAGGCCGTTCGCCACCGCACGGGCCTTGTCGATACCGAGATACTGGTGCGCCTCGTTGACGCGCCGATCCAAGTCGGCCAGCGCGTCGGCAATATCGCTTAACGATCGGCTCACCTCAGCGACCGCAGCAGTGCTTGAACTTGCGTCCTGATCCGCAATGGCAGGGATCGTTGCGGCCCAGCTTTTCCTGGGCCGACTTGACCACGGTGCCGGTCGACGCGGCGGCAATCCGGCGCGACTGTGACGGCCCGCTGGGGCCCCGCTGCGCCGAGGGCGCGGGGCCAGCAGCCGAGGAGCCGTTGCCTGCTTCGACCGTGGAAGGTGTGAGATCCGGCGCCGAGTACTGCACGTCGGTCGTGCGGGAGGCACCGTCGCCCGAGGTTGACCGTGACGGCCCAGGCAGCGGGGCTGCGCCGTCGGTGTCGGTCTCGGCATCAGGCGGCGCCGAGGTGACCTGAACATGCATCACGTAGGTCACGAAATCGCGGTAGACGCGCTCGAGCATGGCGCCGAACATGTCGAAGCCCTCGCGCTGCCACTCCGCCACGGGATCCTTCTGGCCGATGCCGCGCAGGTGGATGCCCTCGCGCAGATGGTCCATATCGGCGAGATGCTCGCGCCAGCGCTGGTCAATGAGTCGCAGCATCACCTGGCGCTCCACCTCGCGCATCGCCTCGGGACCGATCTCGGCCTCCCGGGTCTCGTAATGGTGCTCGCCATCGGCGCACACCAGCTCCACGGCGTCGTCGACGCCCCAGTCGCGCTCGCCGTCGCCCGACAGCTCCGCGGCCGTGAGCTCGGTGGCCCAGTAGGTGCCGATCGTGGCGAGCAGCCCGTCAATATCCCACTCGGTCGGGACTTCGCTCACACAGTGGTCCAGCACCGCAGCTTCGGCAGCGCCGCGGAGATACCCCAGCGACTCGGTGCGCAGATCGTCGCCGCCCAGGATCTGCTCGCGCCGCGCGTAGATCACCTTGCGCTGCTCGTTCATCACCTCGTCGTACTTGAGGACGTTCTTGCGGACCTCGGCGTTCTTCTGCTCGACAGTGTTCTGGGCGCGCTCGATGGCCTTGGTGACCATCTTCGCCTCAAGCGGCACATCATCAGGCAGGGTGCGGTCCATCACCCAATTCACGGCGCCCGTCGCGAACAGACGCATCAGGTCGTCTTCCAGCGAGAGGTAGAAACGGCTCTCGCCGGGGTCGCCCTGACGGCCCGCACGGCCTCGCAGCTGATTGTCGATGCGCCGAGACTCATGCCGCTCGGTGCCCAGCACGTACAGGCCGCCGAGCTTGCGCACCTCGTCGCCCTCGGCACGGCACTCGGGCTCGTAGCGCTCGGCCCGGGCCGTCAGATCCGCCGTGTTGTCCGGATCATCCGGGTCGAGCTTCTCGCGCAGCATGTCGCGCCGCGCCAGACCCTCAGGGTTGCCGCCCAGCAGGATGTCGACGCCGCGTCCGGCCATGTTCGTGGCCACCGTCACCGATCCGAGCCGGCCTGCCTGGGCGATGATCTCGGCCTCGCGCGTGTGCTCCTTGGCGTTGAGCACGTTGTGGTCGATGCCCCGGCGTTCGAGTGCCCCAGACAGCTTCTCGGAGTTCTCCACGCTGACCGTGCCGACCAGCGTGGGCTGCCCGGAGCGGATCCGCTCGGAGATGTCATCAACGACCGCCTCCAGCTTGGCTGCCTCGGTCTTGTAGATCAGGTCTCCTTGGTCGTCACGAGCCACAGGCAGGTGGGTCGGCACCGGCACCACGTCGAGTCCGTAGGTGCCGTTGAACTCGGCGGCCTCGGTGGTGGCCGTGCCGGTCATGCCGGCGAGCTTGTCGTAGAGGCGGAAGTAGTTCTGCAGCGTGATGGTGGCGAGCGTCTGGTTCTCCTCCTTGATCGCCACCCCCTCCTTGGCCTCGACCGCCTGGTGGAGCCCTTCGCTCCAGCGCCGCCCTTCCAGGATGCGGCCGGTGAACTCGTCGACGATCTTCACCTCGCCGTGGGAGACGACGTAGTCCTTGTCGCGCCGGTACAGCTCCTTGGCCCTCAGCGCCGCATTCATCTGGTGGACGAGATTGGCGGAGACCTGGTCGTAGAGGTTGTCGATATTGAGCGCTCGCTCGACCTTGGAGATGCCCGGTTCGAGCACGGCCACGTTGCGCTTGTCTTCTTCCACCTCGTAGTCGACATCGCGGGTCATCGTGGCGGCGATGCGCGCGAACTGCTGGTAGAGCTTGGCGGCGTCGGCTACCCGGCCGCTGATGATGAGCGGCGTGCGGGCTTCGTCGATGAGGATCGAGTCGACCTCGTCGACGATGCAGTAGTTGTGGCCGCGCTGGACCTGAGCGCCTCGGGCCGGCGCCATGTTGTCTCGCAGGTAGTCGAAGCCGAACTCGTTGTTGGTGCCGTAGGTGATGTCGGCGTCGTACTGGCGGCGCTTGTGGGCTGCGTCATAGGGGCCGGGCACCACCAGCCCCACGTCCAGCCCCAGGAATCGGTGGATGCGTCCCATCCATTCGGCATCGCGAGCGGCCAGGTAGTCGTTGACGGTGACTACGTGGACGCCCTTGCCGCTGAGCGCATTGAGGTACACCGGCAGTGTGGACACCAGCGTCTTTCCCTCGCCGGTGCGCATCTCGGCCACCCAGCCGAAATGCAGCGCCGCGCCGCCGATGAGCTGCACGTCGTAGTGGCGCTGGCCGATGACCCGGCGTGCGGCCTCGCGGGTGACCGCGAAGGCATCGACCAGGACGTCGTTGAGGTCGGCGCCTCGATCGATTTCGGCGCGGAACTCGCTCGTGCGGGCTCGCAGCGCATCGTCGGAGAGGCGCTCGATTTCCGGCTCGACGGCGTTGATCTCAGGCACCAACTCGGTCAGCAGGCGCAGCTTCTTGCCTTCCCCGGCACGGAGCACGCGCTGAAACAGAGCCACAAACGCAGGCTACCGCTGCCCCCCGGCGCCAGAGCCGAGGATTATTCCACTGCCGGTCGATGCTTATGCGTCGATCTCGATGAGGCCGGCGTCGCCGTCGGAGCGGAGATACACCACGCTCGGCTTGCTGGTGTCTGCGTTCACGAAGAGGAAGAAATCGTGATCCAGCAACTGCATGCGGGTGACGGCTTCGGCAGCATCCATCAGCTCGAGGTCGAAGCTCTTGCGCCGCACAATGCGCGGCACCCACTCGGGATCCTCAGCTCCGGCGGTGGCCTCGGGGACCGGAGCGCCGTTGACGAGGTCGTTCTCGAGGCGTGCCAGTGGATGATGCGCCTCGTCGCGGTGCATGTTGGGACGGTGCCGGCGCACGACGCGGGTCTTGAGCTTGCGCAGCTGCTTGCCCAGCTTGCCGACCGCCAGATCGACCGCCTGGTGCTGATCGACGCCGGCAACCGAGGCGCGCACATGGTGGCCGTGGCCGAGCAGCGTCACCTCCACCTGCTCACGCTCGGCGATGCGAGGATTCTTCTCCTCACGGAAGACCACCTCGGCACGATCCAACCCGCTGACGAATCGATCCAGTGCCCCGATCTTCCGCTCCACCGCAGCCCGCACATCGTCGGGAACCTGAACTTTGCGACCCGTGATGGTGATCTGCATTGCCTCGGCTTTCTGAGCATCTGCACAGCGGTTGCAGCTTTGCTCCAACTGAAGGGAGTGCCATGTTAGGCAACCGCCGAGAAGCGGTCGCGACCCCGTCGAGCACACGCTGCCACATGGACGGCCGCAGCACCGGCATCCATCAGCGCAGCCGTTGCCGCCCGCAGCGTGGCCCCGGTGGTGACCACGTCATCCACGAGCAGGATGCGACGCTGCGCCGCGCGGGCGCGGCCCACGAAACGAGGACCGGCCAGCCGCGCTTCCCGGCTGGCGCCTGACTGCGCCGTCCCGCCGATCCGTCGCAGCAGCCGCATCGGACGTGCCCGCAAGGCCTTGGCAGCGGCCCTCGCCAGCGTCTCGGCTTGGTCAAACCCCCGCGCCCGCCGGTGCGCCGCAGTGGTAGGCGCCCACGTCACTGTGTCGACGGGCACCGGCCCAGCCGGTGCTACCTCGACAGCCGCCGCCTGGCCTCGCGCATCCAGATGAGCAAGCGCCAACGACTCGCCGAGCCACCCGGCAATGGCCCGCTCGCCGCGGTACTTGAGCGCATGCACGAACTCACGCCCGACATCGGAATGCGCGAACAGCAGCGCGACGGACTGCGCTCCCGCAACCGAAGCCGGCTCAGGGTCAACAAGCGTCTCAATACACCCCGCACAAGGGCACCACCCCAACACCCCGCACCCAGCACACCGAACCTCGAACAACACCCGCCGGATCGTAGAAGCGGCGGTGCCCGCCGCTGAAGCGAGTTTGTTGCTCAGTAGCGGTAGCGATCCGCCTTGTAGGGACCGTCCACGTCGAGACCGAGGTACGAGGCCTGTCCGGGCGTCAGACGCGTGAGCTTTGCGCCGAGCCGATCCAGATGCAGCCGAGCCACTTCCTCATCCAGCCGCTTGGGAAGCACGTGAACATCAGCCTCGAGCTCCTCTGCATGAGCGTGCAGCTCAAGCTGCGCAAGCACCTGGTTCGTGAAGCTCATCGACATGACAAAGCTCGGATGCCCGGTCGCGCAGCCGAGGTTCACCAAACGACCCTCAGCCAGCACAATCACCGAATTCCCGCTCGGGAACACGAACTCGTCCACCTGCGGCTTGATCGGACGGCGTTGGACATCGGACATCGCGGCCAGTCCCGCCATGTCGATCTCGTTGTCGAAGTGCCCGATGTTGGCCACCACTGCCTGGTGCTTCATGGCCGACATGTGCTCGGCCGAGATGATGTCGCGGTTGCCCGTCGCGGTCACGTAGATGTCGGCGATATCGAGCACGTTCTCGAGCCGATCCACCTCGAAGCCCTCCATGGCGGCCTGCAGCGCGTTGATGGGATCGATCTCGGAGACGATGACCCGGCAGCCCTGGCCGCGCAGCGCCTGCGCGCACCCCTTGCCGACGTCGCCGTAGCCCGCCACGAAGGCCACCTTGCCGCCCAGCATCACGTCGGTCGCCCGGTTGATGCCGTCGATCAGGGAGTGCCGGCAGCCGTAGAGATTGTCGAACTTGGATTTCGTGACCGAGTCGTTGACGCTGTAGGCCGGGAAGGTCAGCTCCCCGCGGGCTGCCATCTCGTAGAGGCGGTTCACGCCGGTCGTGGTCTCCTCGGAGACACCTCGCAGGCCGGCCGAGATCTCGGTCCACAGGCCGGGCTCGGTGCGCTGGATCTCGTCGAGCAGCTCGTGCACCGCCACTTCGTCGGGCGATGCCGCATCCGGGCCGTCGGCCTGCAGGCTCGGCACGCTGCCCTGAGACTCATAGCGAGCCCCGAGGTGAACCATCAGCGTGGCGTCCCCGCCGTCGTCGACGATCAGCGTCGGGCCGGGCCCGTCGGGCCAGCGGAGTGCGCGGAAGTTGCAGCGCCAGTATTCGGCGAGCGTCTCGCCCTTCCATGCGAACACGGGCACGCCTTGCGGGCTGTCCACCGTTCCGTCGCGCCCCACCACGACCGCAGCCGCGGCCTCGTCCTGTGTGGAGAAGATGTTGCAGGACGCCCAGCGCACCTGCGCGCCCAGGTCGACCAAGGTCTCGATCAGCACCGCTGTCTGCACAGTCATGTGCAGCGACCCCGTGATGCGCGCACCTGCCAGAGGTCGGGAGTCCATGTGCTGCGCGCGCAGCGCCATGAGCCCGGGCATCTCGGTCTCGGCCAGCTCGATCTGGAGCCGTCCTGCAGCCGCCAGACTCAGATCGGCTACTTCGAAATCATCGATCAGGCTCGACGCCTGGCTCATGGGATCACCTCGTTCTTGGAGCGACAGCCTGCCGCCTCAGGCAAGGAATGCCTTCAGCTCTTCGAGCAGGGGGATCGGGCCGGGGTCGCGCCGGGCCGCTGCTGCGACATGAAGGCTCAGCACATCGACTTGGTAGATGAGGTCGAACAGCTGCGCCATGGCGCCCTCGCCCGCGGCGTGCAGTTCGGCATGCGGTACGGCAATGCGGGCACCGTCGAGTACACCGCTCGTGAAGTCGTAGCGACGACCGAGCTGCGGATGCTCGAAACCGTGGCGCAGCGCGATCACCGCGAGCGGCGAGCCGTCGGCCAAGCGACCGGCTTGGTCCCATCCGGCCAATTCGTTGTGGCACAGCTCGGGCATGAAGCTGGCGAAGGCAGGGATCTTGGCGTTCTCGTTGATCTGGGCCTTGGCACGACCCGCAGCCACCGCACCGAGCGCGCCTCCGCCGTAGAAGACGGGGGTCATCTCGCCGTTGCCCACCGCGCTCACGATGCTCTCGAGCGAACCTGCAGCGGCGCCGGCATCGCGGCGTGCGCGCAACTGGGCTGCCGCTGCGTCCACCCAATCGGCAGTGCCGGACAGCAGACCGGCTCGCTCCAGTGCGACGAGCGGGGCGACGGAGATCGCGCCCACAGCGGCCCGCGGCATCGGGATCGAAGTGTCCACCTCGTAGAGCGGTGCAGCCCACTCGCCAGCCAGCTCGGCCAAGCGCCCGCCTGATGTGACGGCCACCACCGAGGCGCCCGCATCGTGGGCTGCCGTGGCCGCGGTGAGCGTCTCTTCGGTGTTGCCGCTGAACGAGACGGCAATGGCGAGCGTGGTCGGGCCGATGAACGCCGGACACTCGTAGCCCTTGGCTACTGCGACCGGCACCGGCATCAGGGGGGCCGCAAGCGCCGAGACAATGTCACCGGCGACGCCGGAACCGCCCATGCCCATGACCACGACGTTGGCGATGCGGCTGCCGTCGACTGCCCCCTGTGTGGCCTGAGACGAGGCGAGCGCAGCCTCCATCTGCTCGGGCAGACCGGCCACTGCTCGCGCCAAGTCGAGCGAATCAACCGCAGCCTCAGAGGCGGTCGTCACCGGGGCGTCATCGTGCGGCAATGTCACGGCTGGAATGTCGGGGTGAGTTCGCCGCTCGCGATGCGGGCGTCGAACGCTGCAGCGGAGGCCGGGTCGGCATCGGTCGCCTCCTCGATCAGCAGCACCGGGATGCCGCCGTCGACGGCGTACGTCTTGCGCAGGCGCGGGTTGTACAGCAGATCGTTGCCGGGCACGAAGTACAGCGGTCCCTTGTCCTGCGGGCACGCCAGCACTTCGGCCAGGAGTGGGTCAATGCCCACTGGTGCCTCCCGGACGCGCCGCCAGCGGTTCCATGCGGCGATCATGCCAGCAATGTCGTGATCTCACTCACGCGCTCTGCAACCGCCCCGGCGTCAGGCGCCTCGAGATTCAGCCGCAGCAGGGGCTCGGTATTGGACGGCCGCAGGTTGAACCACCAGTCGCCGCCGTCGACCGTGAGGCCGTCGAGATGGTCCTGGGAGAACGTCGCGAAGTGCGCACCGACTCGTCGCAGCACCTCATCGACATCAGCGACACGGGTGTTGATCTCGCCCGAGGATGCGTACCGGTCGAGCGGAGCCAGCAGCTCCGACAGCGGCACCTGCGCGACGCTCAACTGCTCAAGTGCGATGAGCGCCGCGATGAGGCCGGAATCGGCCCGGTAGTTGTCGGCGAAGTAGTAGTGACCGCTGTGCTCACCGCCGAAGACGGCCCCGGTGCGTGCCATCTCTGCCTTGATGAAGCTGTGACCCACCCGGGTGCGTACGGGCTGCCCGCCCGCTTCGACGATCGCCTCGGGCACGGCGCGTGAGCAGATCAGGTTGTGCAGGATCGGACCCGGCCCCTTGCGACGCAGCATGGCCTGGGCCACCAGCGCAGTGAGCAACGACCCGCTGACTGCCCTGCCTCGCTCGTCGACGAGGAACACCCGGTCGGCATCGCCGTCAAATGCCAGGCCCACGTCAGCCCCTGTGCTGCGCACGCGCTCGCTCAGATCCACCAGGTTCTCCGGCTGGATGGGATCGGCCGGATGGTTGGGAAACGTGCCGTCGAGCTCTCCGTACATCAGCTCCCACTCGAACGGCAGCGGGCCGAAGACCGCCGGCACCACGAGGCCTCCCATGCCGTTCGCAGTGTCGGCCACCACGCGCAGCGGTCCGAGCCCCGAGACATCGACGAACGAGCGGACGTGGCCGGCGAACGTGTCGAGCAGATCGCGGTGGCTGCGCCGGCCACCGCCAGACGGCGACAAGACCCCCAATGCCGCCCGCTCAGCGATCTCGTCGAGCCCGCTGCCCGCACCCACCGGTGCAGCACCCGGTCCGCACAGCTTGATGCCGTTGTAGGACGCCGGATTGTGCGACGCCGTCAGCATCGCCCCCGGCATGCCCAGGTGGCCGGAGGCGAAGTAGAGCAGATCCGTGGAAGCCAGCCCGATGTCAACTACATCGACGCTGGCAGCTTGCGCGCCATCGGCGAACGCCTCGGCCAGCGAAACGCCGCTCGGCCGCATGTCGCGCGCCATAACTATTCGCGGCGCTGACGACCACGCTGCGAAGGCGTAACCGATGCCTCGCGCCACTGATGGGCTGAGCTCCTCTGGGCAAATGCCACGTATGTCATATGCCTTGACTATGCCCGCCAAAACACCGGCAGATACAGGGTCGATGGGTGCCTCCATAAGCCTGCAAAGCCTAAAAGACCGCGCAGCGGTGCGCGGCCATCGCGTGCAACCCCCTTGCAATCTGCACCCGTCTTTCCCTAGGGTGGGAGCAGAGAGTGGGATGCGACCCTGCCTGAAGCAAGCGAGAGAGGCGATGACGAAGAGTAAATACCAGCCAACAGAACGGGAACAATTGGTGCTTGACGAGGTCGAGAACCCTAGGTACGACCGTCAAATTGTCAATGGTCTCGAACCCTTCATGAGTGGCTCCGCGCCTGAGGATTTCCGCACTTTCTATACCGAGAAAGAGCTCAGCGACTTAGGCAAACTGCGCGGGACTGACCGTGACGTAGAAGTTAGAATGCCCGTCAAACTGACGCGACATTATTTTGAAATGGCCAAGTCGAGCCCAGCACTTCAAAAGCTGGTCAAAGCATCGCCTGATGAAACTGTGGATCTTGGAGGCGATCCGGACCCGGCGAACCAACTCGACTACAGCCCTATCGAAGGACTGTTACACAAATATGAGATGGCGCTGCTGTACGTTATTTCAACCTGTTCCGCCCATTGCAGATTCTGTTATCGCGAGGAATTGATTGGGCGCAAAGAGATTGAACGTTCGGACGGCACAGTCAAGAAAAAGGGCCTCGCCCAAGTTGGCGAGATTACCGAGTACATCCAGACACACAATGCCGCTGTTGCAGCGAACGGCGGTACTCATCCGGAGACCGGCAGGCCGAAGCTGCGTGAGATTCTCCTGTCGGGCGGCGACCCCATGGTGCTGCCGAATTCCAAGCTGGCGGCATGGTTTACGGCATTGGCCGAAGCGGGCGCCGAGGCCATCCGGGTGGGCACCAAGGAGCTGGCGTTCTACCCGGATCGCTTCGATGACGCCTTCTTCGCGATGATCGACCGCTTCCATGAGGTGTATCCCGATGTCGCGATGCGGTTCATGATCCACTTCAACCATCCCGATGAGTTCCTGTTGAAAGATGCCGACGGGCGGTACATCGCCGATGAGAAGGGATTCCTTCAGTGGCGTCCGAACACAAAGCAGGCAGTCGATTCGCTGGTTGAACGCGGCTGGATCAGCGTCGAGAACCAGACTCCCATCATCGCTGGGGTCAACGACGACGCCGATGCACTGCGGATTCTCCAGCGCACGCTCAAGGGCGTCGGCGTCGAGAACCACTACTTCTTCTGCGGACGGAACATCATTGCCTACAAGGCATTCAATGTGCCCATCGAGACCGCGTGGCAGCTCCTCAACGATTCGCAGCGCGGGCTCTCGGGTGTGGAGTCGCATGCCCGGCTCACCATCGTGCACTACAAGGGCAAGACAGAGGTCTCAGCGGTGACCGACGGGCCGATAGCCGGTTTGCCGGGCGCCGAGAACGGCGTGGTGATCTTCAAGGTCCTGCGAAATCCGGCCCATGCCCCAGACCGGGGCAAGGTCACCATCGTCGGGCGAAACCCCGAAGCGCTCTGGTTCGACGAGTACGAGGACCGGGTGCTGCTCGACGAAGCGAGGCTGTTCTCTCAGCAGCGTCCCAGCGGCGTGACCATTCCGCGCTCGCGCGCACGGCACCACGCGCCGCCGAAGGGGCGCACGCCCCCTCAGGCACGGCCTGCCCCGCTCATGGCCGTCGTAGCGAGCAACGAGCGCAGGCCGCACCCCAAGAGCCCGGTCAGCGATCCCGCACCTGCAATTCAGGACGCTCAAGCCTGAGGGGCCGGGCCGACAGGCATGTCGGCTGGGGTTACTCGAGGGGCGTCGTAGGCGCCGGCAGCGGCGCGGTGACGGATGCGGCCGATGTCGGCGACAACTCTGAGCGACTGGGCCACCAGCCGGACGGTCGTATCGGCTGAGTGATCCACGGTGACGGGCACTTCTGCGGCCGTCAGCTCGAGATGCTCGACCAGGTAGAGCACCTCGACGTCGAAAGCGAACCCGTCGATGACTGCGCGACCGAAGATCTCCTGCGCGGCATCGGCAGTGAAGCCCTTGAAACCGCACTGCGTGTCTCGGTATCGGCGCAGGAGCACGAGGCGCGTGAAGGCATTGAACATCCGGCTCGCGAACGCCCTGGCGGGCGGCGCCGGGCTGATCGTGCGTGCTTCGGTGTGGCGCCGGTTGCCCAGCGCTACATCGGCCCCGTCACGGAGCGCATCGATGAGCGAGGTGAGCTGCCCGGGCGGGTAGGCGAGATCGACATCGGTGAACAGGCGCAGACGGCCGCTCGCCGCCAGCATCCCGGCGCGCACCGCTGCACCCTTGCCCCGGTTGCTCTCCTGCGACACCACCACATCGGCCCCTGCCCGCCGAGCCGCCTCTGCTGTGCCGTCGGTCGAGCCGTCGTCGACCACCACGATCTCGAGTGGGCCGTCCAGAGCTTCGTGGCCGCCTAGGGCCGCGCTGATCTCTGTGACGGCTGTGCCGACGAGGTGCGCTGCCTGGTACGCCGGCAGCACCACCGACACCGCCGGCTCAATGCCGGTGGGAGGTTGCAGACGGCCCGCGCGGGGCGGGGACTCAGCCTCGGGGCGGCGGCGGTCGAAGCGCACGGGGGGCCGTACGGCGACGAGCGCGAGCGCTGTCACGCCGAGCAGCGTCGCCAGCCAGGCCAGATACTCCACTGCGGTGGCGCCATAGGACAGCTCGACTCGCTCGTCGGTGGGGATCACGACCATCCAGTTGGGCGTCACCCGGTACGGACCCTCGGCGCCGCGCACGGACCAGTTCGGGAAGTACGACACCTTGACCAGCACCGGAATGCCCGTCCGATCCACAGAGAACGACAGCCGGTCCCGCTCCACCTCGGGGGGGCTGACCTCAACTGGCGGCAGGGCGCGCCTCGGTGCCGCGCTGAACCGAGTCGGCGACGCTCCATCTGGATTGGGGGGTGCCAGCAGCGACACCCGCGACCATTGCTCCGGCCCGTCTGCCGCGATCGGCACCGCCCACGCCGCAGGGTCGTTCCACCAGATGGCCGCTGGATCGGTCCACGCCCGTCCGGCTTGCGACACATCATCGGCTACGGCCGGCTCGAACGGCAGCGGTGACACCAGTTCGCTGCCGGCGACGAGGAAGATCGACCATGGCCCCGCCGTGGCAATGTGCTGCAAGTCGGCAGAGCCCAGTGCCGCGGCGGTGGCCTCGGAGCTGAAGGCCGCGTAGTACCGCACGCCCGACATCTGCAGGTGGGGAACGCCCAGCTCGAAGTTCAGGGCGTTGTAGGGAAGGCCGCGCATCGGCCGCGACGGCGACGCCGACAGCTCCGACTGCATGAGGAAGTGGAACGGCACAGTGGGCGACGACTCGAAGTAGAGACCCTCCATGGAGGAAATACAGCGATCTGTCCAGTGCGGCAGCAGCATCGGGGCCATCGGCGTGCCGTACGCGCCCACGAGGTCCCGGTCGTACTCCCACAGCAGGCGCCCGCAGCCGAGGTCAGGCGTCTCGCCGATCTCGCGCATGACGTCGACGAAGTCTTGGAATTCGGGCCATGCCGGGCGCTCTTCGTAGCCGCGGAAATTCCAGCGAGCCCAACCGGAGACAAAATTGCGGTCGTCTGCGGACACCGTGAACGGGCCCCAGCGGTATGCGCCCTCGGCGTCGAGCCTCGCACCGGGCGCGTTGCCGAGATGCAGCGCCAGCAGGCCCATCGCAACCGCCAAGGCGACGGCGGGCACGAACACCCGCACCCACGGCAACACGCCATCTCCGAGCGTTGCCGGTGCCCGCGCAGCAGAGGCCGGGATACCGGCTGCCGCAGAGCCACCATCCGGGGCGAGCTGAGTGCCTCCCTCCCGGGGCTTGGTCGAGTGGTCCTGGGCCGGATCTCGCTGGGTCGAGTCGGCCCGAGTGGGGTCTCGACGGGTCAGCGCTTCGATGATGAGCCACAGGCCCATCGCCGCCAGCACGTACACGGCGAGATACCAGAACGGCAAGATGCGTGCGTTCCACAGCCGGTGCTGGGGCCAGTGGACAAACCCCATGGCCATCGTGAAGGCGATAACCGTCCACGTCAGCGCCGGGCGGTACCAGCGTGCGAGGCCGACGACTGCGCCGACGCCCGCAAGCACGAGCAACCAAGTGATGCTGTGGTGCGCCCCGTCGCCGCTGATCTCGTCGGTGAAGAACAGGTGCTCCCGGACC
>JAJEFK010000001.1 GCA_022820505.1 Acidimicrobiia bacterium
CCGACGAAACACCGACCGCCAGCCCCGCCACCGCCTCGCCCAGCTCGCACTCGCCGTCGCACTGATCATCACCATCAAACTCATCGACCACCGCGACCGCTGGAGCCCCCAATGACGCCGCCTATCCGCTAATCCTCTTAGTGATTCGCGGGTGACCGTGGCATCCTTTGCCGCATGAATCCCCCCTCATCGGCCGATGTCGCTGTCGCGCACTCAGCTGAGGGGAGCGAGCTCCCTCCGTATCGCTACAACGCCGAGATGGCGAACGAGATCGAGCTGCGCTGGCAGGAGCGGTGGAAGGCCGACGGCACCTACCGCACGCCTAATCCCATTGGCACGCCGACCGACCCGGCGACCAACAAGAACAAGCTCTTCATCATGGACATGTTCCCGTACCCCTCGGGTTCGGGCCTGCATGTGGGGCACCCGCTGGGCTACATCGGCACCGACGTGTATGCACGCTTCAAGCGCATGTGCGGCTACGTGGTGCTGCACCCGATGGGCTACGACGCATTCGGCCTGCCTGCTGAGGAGCATGCCCGCCAGACCGGTGAGCACCCCCGGGTCAATACCGAGCGGAACATCGCCAACATGTCGCGCCAGCTGGCCCGGCTGGGGCTCGGGCACGACGATCAGCGATCGTTGGCCACCACCGATGTCGAGTACTACCGCTGGACGCAATGGATCTTCCTGCAGATCTTCAATTCCTGGTACGACACCGATGCGCAGCGGGCCCGCCCGATCGCGGAGTTGATCGAGCTGTTCGAGAACGGGCGCAAGGCCACCACCAGCGGTGCTGTGTGGGCTGAGATGAGCGACGTCGAGCGGCGTACCGAACTCGACGAGCACCGCCTGGCCTACCTGGGCGAAGCACCGGTCAACTGGTGCCCTGCGCTGGGAACGGTGCTGGCCAACGAAGAGGTCACCAACGAGGGGCGGTCTGACCGGGGCAATCATCCGGTCTTCCGGCGCCCGATGAAGCAGTGGATGATGCGCATCACCGCGTATGCCGACCGGCTGCTGGCCGACCTCGACCGGGTGGACTGGTTCGAGAGCGTCAAGCTCATGCAGCGCAACTGGATCGGCCGCAGCGAGGGCGCATACATCAGCTTCGCGACCGACGCCGAGCCCGGCAGTTCTGGCTCGGACCTCTCCAATGCGAACAGCTCCGGCCCGGCCATCGAGGTGTTCACCACGCGCCCCGACACGATCTACGGGACGACGGCGATGCTGCTGGCACCCGAGCACCCGCTCGTCGACGAGCTGGTCGCGGACGAGTGGCCGCCGGATACCGATCCGCGCTGGACCGGGGGTGCCGCTACGCCCCGTGAGGCCCTCGACGCCTACCGGGCCCAGGCAGCAGCAATGACCGACTTGCAGCGCCAGACCGAGCGCGACAAGACCGGCGTGTGGCTGGGAGCGAACTGCCGAGTGCCCACGACCGGTGAGCCGGTGCCGGTGTTCGTCGCCGACTACGTGCTGATCGACTACGGCACGGGCGCGGTCATGTCGGTGCCGGGAGAGGACCAGCGCGACTGGGACTTCTCCGTCCAGTTCGGGCTGCCGATCATGCGCACGGTGCAGCCGCCGCCAGATTTCGACGGCGAGGCCTACGACGGTCCCGGGCCGGCCATCAACAGCGACTTCCTGAACGGCTTAGAAAAGGCCGAGGCCATCGACGCCATCTGCGACTGGTTGGAAGAGCGGAGCTGCGGCCGTCGCACGGTCACCTACAAGCTGCGGGACTGGCTGTTCAGCCGGCAGCGCTACTGGGGCGAGCCGTTCCCCATCGTATTCGACGACACGGGATTGCCCCTGGCGGTGCCTGACAGCGAGCTGCCGGTGGAACTGCCCGAGCTGATCGACTGGGCTCCCCGGGCACTCGACGAGTCGTCGGAACCGGAGCCTCCGCTCGGCCGCGCCACCGAGTGGGCCACCGCCACCTACGACCTGGGCGACGGCAAGCGCACGTACCGCCGTGAGCTGAGCACGATGCCCCAGTGGGCCGGGTCGTGCTGGTACTACCTGCGCTACCTCGATCCCGCCAACGATGACGCCTTGGTGGATCCCGAGGTGGAGCGCTACTGGATGGCTGACCCCGATGGCGGGGTCGGGGGTGTCGACCTCTATGTCGGCGGCGTAGAGCATGCCGTGCTGCACCTGCTGTATGCGCGCTTCTGGCACAAGGTGCTGTACGACCTGGGTCACGTCAGCGGCCCCGAGCCGTTCGGCCGCTTGTACAACCAGGGCTACATCCAGGCGGCCGCATACCAGGACAGCCGCGGCGTGTACGTGGAAGCGTCGGAGGTCGTCGAGCGGGACGGCAAGTTCTTCTGGGGCGACGACGAAGTCACCCGCCACTTCGGCAAGATGGGCAAATCGCTGCGCAACGCGGTCACGCCCGACGACATCTACAGCGCCTATGGGGCCGACACGCTGCGGACCTACGAGATGTTCATGGGTCCGCTGGATCAGGGCCGTCCGTGGGAGACGCACTCGGTGATCGGCTCGCACCGGCTGCTGCAGCGGGTGTGGCGAAGCCTGGTCGACGAGCAGACCGGCGAGCTCACGGTCGCCGACGTCGAACCCGACGCCGACCTCGAGCGCATGGTGCATCGAACTGTCGACGCGGTCACCGATGCCATGTCGGATCTGCGCTTCAACTCGGCGATCGCGCGCATCACCGAGCTGAACAACGAGCTGACCCGGCGGGGCGGCGCGACGCCCCGATCTGTCGCCGATGTGCTGGTGCGCCTGCTGGCACCACTGGTGCCGCACCTGGCCGAGGAGCTGTGGTCGAAGCTGGGCAATACGACCACGGTGGTGTACGCACCGTTCCCGCTGGCGGATCCTGCGATGCTGGCGGCCGAGGTGATCGAGGTGCCCGTGCAGGTGAATGGCAAGGTCCGCAGCCGGATTACGGTCGACGCCGACATCTCGCCGGCTGATCTCGAAACCGCAGCCAAGGCCGACGAACGCATCGCCCAGCTCACCGCCGGCGCAGACATCCGGCGCGTGGTGACCGTACCGGGCAAGCTGGTGAACATCGTGCTCGCTTAGGCGAGCAGCATCAAACACGTGCTCGCTTAGGCGAGCAGCATCAGACACGTGCTGGCGTAGGGGGAGAACGACATGAGCGGCAAGGAACGGCGAGCGCTGGGCGTGACGGCCACCGAGACCCACGGCGGCAAGCTCGCCGCAAGGGCATTGAAGGCGGCCGGGGTGGAATGTGTGTTCACCCTGTCCGGCGGGCACGTCATGGGCATCTACGACGGCTGCCTCGACGAGGGTATCGACGTGATCGACGTCCGCCATGAGCAAGCAGCGACGCATGCCGCGGATGCGTGGGCGCGCCTGCACCCGGGCAAGGTGGGCGTGGCCATCCTCACCGCGGGCCCCGGGGTGACCGACGGCGTCACCGGCGTGGCGAATGCCTGGCGGGCCAACTCGCCGATCCTGGTCTTCGGCGGCCAAGGGCCGTTCAAGCACGCCGGCCGCGGCTCGCTGCAGGAGATGGACCATGTGTCGCTCATGCGGCCGGTGACCAAATGGTCGGGTGCGTGCGGGGAAACCCGCCGCATTGCCGAGTACATCGAGTTGGCCGTGCGCACGGCACTCAGCGGCGTGCCCGGCCCGGCCTTCCTCGAGATACCTATGGACATCCTGCACGGGCGGGTCGATCTTGACGCCGTCGAGGTGCCCAGCTTTCGCGACTACCGGGTGGCCGCCGCCGCTGCAGCCCCTCTGGTGGAGCAGGCAGCCCAGTTGATCGCCTCAGCGGAACGACCCGTCGTGATGGCCGGCACGGCGCTGAAATGGAGCGAAGGCGGCGACGCGTTGGCGGCATTCCTGGATGCCACATCCGTGCCGTGTTACGTGAACGGCATGGCGCGCGGGGAGATCTCCTGGGATCACCCGTCGTTTCTCTCGCTTACTCGCAAGGAAGCACTCGAAGCCGCTGACGTGGTGATCCTGGCCGGCACGCCGCTCGACTTCCGCATGAAGTTCGGCCGCGCCATCCCCGCAGAGGCCCGCATCGTGCAACTCGACCTGGACGAGACGCTCATCGGCCAGAACCGCCCCGCCGACGTCAGTCTCGTCGGCAACCTCGGTGCCAACTTCGATGCGTTGCTCGGCGTGTTCAAGGCCACTGGCGTGACCGTGGACGCCGGCGCACAGCTTGCGTCGCTGCGCGCGCGCGAGGTCGAGCTGGACGAGGCCCGCAGCGCCGAGCTCAACAGCGACGAGGTGCCGATCGACCCGCTGCGGCTGTGCCGCGAGATCGCCGACGCCGTCACCGACGACATGATCGTGATCGGCGACGGCGGCGACATCGTGGCGCAGGCCTCCAAGGTGATCCGGGTGCCTAGGCGCGGCACCTGGATGGACCCGGGACCGCTCGGGACGCTCGGCGTGGGGATGCCGTTCGCTCTCGCAGCGCAGAAGGCGCACCCGGACAAGCGGGTGCTGATCGTCTATGGCGACGGTTCGTTCGGACTCAACGGCTTCGAATACGACACCGCGGTGCGATTCGGGCTGCCCATCGTGGGCGTGGTGGGCAACGATGCGGCGTGGGGTCAGATGCTGCGCCCGCAGGCCGGCCTGTACGGCCAGGATCGGGTGGTGGCCACCGAGCTCAACTACACCCGCTACGACAAGGTGGTCGAGGCCATGGGCGGCCATGGCGAGCACGTGACCGAACCCGATCAGATCGCACCCGCCTTGGCACGCGCATTCGACTCGGGTCTGCCGGCGCTGGTGAACGTGGAGATCCGCCAGGACCGCGGCGCCATGAAGGGCTCCACCTACGTGTAGGTCGCGCTTCCTGGCACCGGCCGGCTGCGCGGCCTGCGTCGGAGTACGAGTTCGCGGATGGACCGTCGCCGCAGCGTCCTACGCTCGGCGCATGTGCGGACGGTTCGTCTCAGCGGCCAGTCTCGAGCAGATTGCGGCGCACTTCGACACGCCATTGCCCGGTTTCGACGCACCTCGCAGCTACAACGTGGCACCCACGACCGACATCGTGGCCGTGGTGGGCAACGACGATGCCCGCCGGATCGAGACGTTCCGGTGGGGCCTCGTGCCGCAATGGTCCAAGGATCCCGCGAAGGGCCCACCGCTGTTCAATGCGCGGTCCGAGACAGCGGCAACGAAGAACTCGTTCCGTGGCGCGTTCAAGCGGCGCCGTTGCATCGTGCCTGCCGACGGGTTCTACGAGTGGCCCAAGGCCCCGAAAGGGACGAGCCGCGACGGCCGGCCGCTGCCGCACTACATCACCCGCGCCGACGGCGCCATGCTGGCCATGGCGGGCCTGTGGGAACGCTGGTCGCCGCGCCCAGCCGGCGATGCAGATGACGGAGCGAGCGCAGATGCCCCCACCGGTCCACGCCAGGCCCTGCATTCGGCAACGGTGCTGACCACCGCCGCGAACGGCTTCATGGCGCCGATTCACGACCGCATGCCGGTGCTGCTGGAACCCTCGCAGTGGGAAGCCTGGCTCGACCCAGCCAACGACGATGTCGACATGCTGTCGGCCATGTGCGTGCCGGCGGATGAGGGCACGCTGCGTTCGCATCGGGTGGGCCGAGAGGTGGGCAACGTCCGCAATCGCGACGCGAGCCTCATCGAGCCGGTCGAGGCGGATCAGCTCTTCTAGCCCCGCCCGCGGGCGGGCCCGCTCAGCCGTCCAGCGCGGCGCGGATGGCGTCGGCGGGCCCGCTCAGCTCCTCGGCTGAGGCCATCGGCAAGGGCCGGGCGAAGTTCATGTCGGCCATCGAGTTCACCGGGCACACATGGATGTGACAGTGCGGCACCTCGAAGCCGGCAACCACCAGCCCGATGCGTTCGGGCCTCAGGGCGCGCATCTGAGCTTCCCCGATGCGTCTGGACACATCGAACAGGTGCGCCTGCAGGTCGGCCGGCACGTCCAGCCAGTGGTCGATCTCAGCTATCGGCACTATCAGCGTGTGACCCGGCGACAGCGGGTTGATGGACAGGAATGCAACGCACCGGTCGTCGCGCCACACGAACGTCCCGGGCAGATCGCCCTCGATGATCCGCGTGAAGATCGTGCTCATGCGCGCAGCCTAAGAGGCCGAGCCAAGAGCGGTGTCGGTACTGTGAGCCGCGTGAGCGAGGCCTCCGATGCGTCGTCGGCCCCCGAGCCCGGGTGGCGGCCGTTCACGGTGCCGAACCTGATCAGCCTGGCCCGCCTGTGCTGCCTGCCATGGTTCGTGTGGCTGGTGTTCGGTGCGGAGGACCGCTGGGCGGCCGCATTGCTGCTCGGCGCGCTCGGTGCCACTGACTGGGTCGACGGCTGGGTGGCGCGGCGCTTCGACCAGGTGTCCGAGCTCGGCAAGATCCTGGACCCCACCGCTGATCGGCTGCTGCTGCTGGTCGCGCTGGTGGTGATGATCGCCGACGGCTCGCTGCCGTTGTGGATCGCGGTGCTGGCGCTGTTCCGCGAGGGAGTGGTCGCCGTGGCGGCACTGGTGCTTGGGGCACTCGGCGCTCGCAAGATCGACGTGACCTGGTGGGGCAAGACCGGCACGTTTCTCATGATGTTCGCTGTGCCGTGCTTCTTGGCCTCCCACAGCGACATCGGCGTGGCGGAGGCCTTCGGCGTGGCGGCCTGGGTGTTCGTGGCGACCGGCCTGCCAATCCACTACTGGTCGGCAGTGGGCTACATCCCCCAGGCCTTCGATGCAGTACGTGAGGGGCGCGCCGGCAGCACCAGCGGCTGAGCTATCCGTGTGACAGCAATCCGGTAGGTTCGCGAACATGGAGATACCCGCCGAGCTTCGTTACTCGAGCGATCACGAATGGGTGCGCCCTGCCGAGGGCGGGGCGCAGGTGGGCATCACCGACTTCGCGCAGGACGCGCTCGGTGATGTCGTGTATGTGGAGTTGCCCGAGATCGGCGCTCAGGTCGCAGCCGACGAGGCAATGTGCGAAATCGAGTCCACCAAGTCGGTTTCGGACATCTTCGCTCCGATCTCAGGCGAGGTCGTCGAGGTGAACGTTGCCCTCGAGGACGAGCCGCAGCTGGTCAACGAATCGCCGTACGGCGACGGATGGATCTGCGTCATCGCTCCGACCGATGATGCGGCACAGGCTTCCGCCGAGATGGAGGCACTGCTCGATGCCGATGGCTATGCCGCGTTGATCGCCGAGGATGTCTGATCGTTATGGCGATTACCTGTGCGATGTGCGGGAAGTCGAATCCCGACGACGCCCGTTTCTGTTCTCACTGCGGAACGCGTCTGGACGCAACTGCCGATGCGCCCACAGAAGTGCTCTCGCCTGTCGGCGTCACCGAAGTCCCGCCGTACAGCGGCCAGGCGGAACTCGTGGTCACCTCCGGGCACCGGTCGGGGACACGATTCGAACTGGCCGGCGACCGGCTCACCGTCGGCCGCCACCCCGACAGCGATGTGTTCCTTGACGACATCACCGTGTCGCGCCGCCACGTGGTGCTCGAGCTCGGCCATGGGGGTCACATCCTGTACGACGTCGGCTCGCTGAACGGCACCTATATCAATGGCGTTCGCACCGACGGCGAGGTCGTCCTGCACAGCGGCGACGAGCTGCAGGTGGGCAAGTTCAAGCTGCTCTACCTGGTTGCCTCGGTCGGGCTGTGAGCAGCGGGGTCGAGCCTGCCTCATCTGGAGCACGACTGTCGATCGGCGAGGTCGTTGCGTTGCTGCGGCCCGAGTTCAGGGATCTGACCGATTCCAAGATCCGGTTCCTCGAAGATCGCAAGCTCATCTCGCCGGCCCGGACGCCGGGGGGCTACCGCAGCTTCGGGTCCCACGACATCGAAGTGCTGCGCTGGATCCTTACCCGCCAACGCGATCAGTACCTGCCGCTCAGCATCATCGGCGAACGGATCGATCGGGGCGAGCATCTGGCGGACATCTGGGGCATCGGGATCACCGAGGCCGTCGAGTTGCCTCCTGATGCTGCCGCAGCGCCTGGTGCTGACGCGCTGGGCGGGCATGCAGCGGAGCCGGTTGGAGGGATGCCGCTCGCCGACGCCGACGCCGACCCAGATGCGGGCGACGAAGACATCGCCAACACAGACCTGGCCAGCCGAGACCCATCCAGGCGAGACACTGCCGGCCGGGACACCGCCGACCGGGTCAACGAGCCAGCCGCGGTGCCGACCTCGAGTGGCGCCGGACTGCCGTGGGCTGCAGAGCACGACACCCGCACCTACAGCGCAGCCGACCTGAGTGCCGAGACCGGGCTCACCCTTGACGAGATCGCCGAGCTGACCGACTTCGGGTTGCTCGTGCCGCTCGCCGATGACGACGCAACTCGGCTGCTGCCGCCGCAGCCCGGCGCTGCACAACCCGAAGCTGTGCAGGCCTCGCTGGGGCTGGAACCGCCTGAGCTGCGCTACGGCAGCAGCGCACTGCTCATCGCCCGTATCGCCCGTGAGTTCGCCACCTACGGATTGCAGGCCCGCCACCTGCGTGTCGTCCGCAATGCCGCGGCGCGGGACGCCTCCATGTTCGAGCAGGGCATCCAGCCGATTCTCCATGCCGGCGGTGCTTCGGCAGACCTCGACGCGCGGCGTTCGTTAGGCCGTCTGGTCGCGCTCTGCGAGCGCCTGCGGTCGGTGGTGATGGGGGAGACCTTGCGCCGCTACTGGCGCTAGCGCCCGAGCTTTCCCCGGCTCATGCTTCGCAAGGGCCGAAGTAGTGTGCGGGCATGGTCGAGATGGAGCTCCTTGGCGTGCAGGTGGAGATGCCTTCGCAGAGCCCCCTCTTGCTGCTGCGCGAGACCGGCGGCTCTCAACGAGTGCTGCCGGTGGTAATCGACACGCCCGAGGCCCAGGCGATCTACCGCGGCATCGAGCAGATCCGCGTGCCGAGGCCCCTGACGCACGACCTGATGGCGGCCATGTTGGATGTGCTTGGCGCGACGCTGGTCAAGGTGACGGTCACCGACCTGCGGGATCGCACCTTCTTCGCCGAGATGGAGGTCACCATCGGCTCGGATACGCACACGATCTCCGCCCGGCCGAGCGACGCCGTCGCGCTGGCCGTGCGAGCCGACACCCCCATCTTCGCCAGCGAATCGGTACTGGACGAGGCGGGCCAGATCATCGAGCTGCCGGCGGATCCGCCCGACGATGTCGACCCCGACGAGCTCCTCGACGAGTTCAAGCAGTTCCTCGACGACGTGCAGCCCGACGATTTCGGCCCCGCAGCGGAGGCCGGCGACAAAGAGTGAGGTGTGGCGGCCGGATGGTCGCTGCGAACCCATTGACCACTGGACGCTCTCGCCGCGCCGCCCTTGCGCAGCCGTGACCGGTGCCCGTACGCTCTGTGGCAGTGCAGATCACAACTCAGTAGTTCGCAGGGTGTGATTTGCGAGGTCCTGCCGCAACGGGGAGGAGAGAACGATGGCCGATCAGCAGCGCGCCCCCGCAGCTCTGGCGATGGGTTCCGAGAATGGCGGCACACCGACGCCCCCGTCGGAGCCGTCAGCTGAATCTGACCCATCGGCTGTGCCCGAGGCCGCGGGCGCGCTGGCCGGAGGGTTCTTCGGCCCGCAGACGGCAGAGCTCGTGGGAATCAGCTACCGCCAGCTCGACCACTGGGCTCGCCAGGGGTTGGTGAAGCCGTCAGTCGCCCAAGCGGCCGGCAGCGGTTCACGGCGTCGTTATTCCTATAACGACCTCGTCGAGCTGAAGATCGCGAAGAAGATGCGCGACCAGGGCATCGACCTGAAGTCGATCGCCCGCGCATTCGACTACCTGCGCAACCAGCTCGGGGGCGAGGTTGCCTCGGCAAACATCGTCATCAGCGGCAGCGATGTGCTGCTGGTCGATGACGATCAGGTGCTCAGCCTGTTGCGTCAGGGTCAGGCGGCAATGCTGACGGTGCTGCCGGTGGCGGGAGTGCGTCGCGAACTCGATGCCGACGTGGTGAAGCTGTTCCCCGACGAGCCGATTGCCACCCAGCTCAGCCTCGATCTGAACTAGCCAACTCAGCCCGGTTCTTCGGCGGGCGCGAACTGCAGCGATGCCGAGTTCATGCAGAACCGGTCGCCGGTCGGACGGGGACCGTCCGGGAACACGTGGCCCAGGTGAGCACCGCAGGCTTTGCACATCACCTCGGTGCGGACCATGCCGTACGAGCGATCCACCTCGGTGTCCACTGCATCCCCGGACACGGGTTCAGTGAAACTGGGCCAGCCCGAACCGCTCTCGAACTTCGTCTCTGAGTCGAACAGCTCCGCGCCGCAGACCACGCAGTGATATGCCCCGTCGTCGTGGTTGTCCCAGGTCTCGCCCGTGAACGGGCGCTCGGTTCCTGCCTCTTGAGTGACGTGGTACTGCATCGGCGTGAGGCGCTCGCGCAGCTCGGATTCGGTGAACGTGACGGCGCGTCCCGTCTCAGATTGCCCAGCCATGTGCACCACGGTAGTGACACGGCCGGCCCCAGTTAGGTCGCCCCAGCGGGTTCGGCGTTGACGGCCTGGACGATGTCGATCATCTGAGCCAGCGTGTCGAGCCGGTCCGCGGCCGTCGGCCCTTCGGGCTGCAGGCGCAGCACGTCCACGCCGGCATCCCGGTAGGCCCGTACCTGGTCGGTGACCTGTGCGTGGGTGCCCAGCAAGTTGGTCTCGGTCACGAGCCGGTCGGGCACCGCAGCGGCCGCTGTGGTCCGGTCGCCGTCCAGCCACAGGCGCTGCACGTGGCGGCATTCTTCCTCGAAGCCGCCGCGGCGGTAGGCATCGTTGTAGAAGTTGGCAGTCGCTGATCCCATCGCGCCCAAGGTGAAGGCGATGCCCGATCGCCTCGGCTCGATGAGGGCCTCGAGGTCGTCGCCGAACTCGACGGCGCCCCCGACCTGGCAGGCGACCGAGCCCGGCGGGCGGCCGGCCGCTGCTGCGGCGTCTGCCACGTGACCCCAGGTGGCCTCCGGGCAGCTCGGCACGAAGCACACGCCCACCCAGCCGTCAGCGGCCTCGCCGGTGTACCGCAGCGAGCGCGGCCCGAGCGTGGCCAGCCAGATCTCGATGGAGTCATTGGCGGGCTGCGCGAGCCGCAGCGACTTGCCCTGGCCGTCCGGCAGCGGGAGCACATGGTGGCGGCCGTCGTAGGCGATCTTCTCGCCGGCGAAGGCCTGCCGGCAGATGTCGACCGTCTCGCGCAGCCGGCCCAGCGGATCGGCGAAGCGCACCCCGTGCAGGCCCTCGACAACCTGCGGCCCGCTGACGCCGAGCCCCAGGATGAACCGGTCGCCGGTCATGGCTGCCAGCGACAGCGCAGTCATCGCGGTCATGACGGGGGCGCGGGCCGAGATCTGCAGGATGCCTGTGCCGAGCTGGCAGCGCTCGGTCACCGCAGCGAGGTAGGCAAGCGTGCTGACGCCGTCCATGCCCCATGCCTCTGCCGACCACAGGATGTCCACGCCGAGACGGTCGGCCTCCCGCAGGAACTCGACCTGTTCGTCCCAGTCGCGCCGCTTGCCCGACGCCGGCCCTCCGAACCCGATCGCTGTGCGCACGCCCGGAACCCTAGAGTGAGAAAGGGTGTTCAGGCGGGGTGCAGGGTGACCAGCCCGCCGAGCTGGGCGAGGTCCTGCAGGGCCTGGTCATAGAAGAAGCGCGCCGAGCAGGCGTCACGCGCCCATGCCTCCTCGTCTGACGTCGGGTAGCGCCCGACGGCGCCGATGCTCAGCTCGCCGGTGGATGCGGAGCTGATGTTCGTGCGATTGCCCACGAGCAGCTCTTCGAGCGCGTCGCTCCGATCGCCCGGCTCGTCGAACACGAACAGCCGGTCGCCATCGGTGACGAACGGTGTGACGTAGTAGGTGCGGTCGCCTGAAGGAGTTTCGGTGTCGAGTCGCAGCATGAGCACCCCGTCGAACGCAGCGAACGGGGCAATGGGCGCAAGCGGCGCATCGACTGCGTCGCCGGTCTCGGGAGCCACGGCGGGCAGCGTACCGAGCAGCTGAGTATTCACTAGGTACAGCAGGCGATCCGCCCCGGGGCGGATCGACTCACGCAGGGGGCAACGAGCAATGTCTAGCGAGCAAGCCGGCTATCTGGATACCGAATACTTCGGATTCGACCAGGTGTTGGGGTCGAACGGGGTGCTGACCGTGACGTTCAACCGTCCCGAGTCGATGAATGCTTCGAACCACTCGATGAAACGCGACCTGATCGAGCTGGTCACCCAGGTCCAGATGGATGACGCCGTGCGGGTCGTGGTGTTCACCGGGCAGGGCCGTGCGTTCTGGGCCGGCGACGACCTCGGCGGCTACGAGGCCGAGCGTCCTTCGTCGATGCCGGAGATCTTCGGCGGGCACCACAACGCTGCGGGCACGTACAACAGCCTGCGGACGATCTCCCAGGCCGTGAACACCGCCGTGCGCCGTCTGGACAAGCTGACGGTCGCGGCCATCAACGGTTTCGCCATCCAGACGGGTTTCAGCTTCGCCTTGGCCTGCGATTTCCGGATCGCGGCCCGATCAGCTCGCATGGGATCGGCAACGCTCCGCTTCGGCCTGCTGCCCGACGAGGGCGGCCAGTGGCTGCTGGTGCAGCACCTCGGCGTCGCCAGGGCGACCGAATTCATGATGCGCAAGCGGATCGTGGACGCCGACACCGCGCACGAGCTCGGGCTGGTGCACGAGGTGGTCGACGACGAAGAGCTGCCCGCTGCGGCCGCCGAGCTTGCAGTCGAGCTGGCTGAGGGCCCGCAGGTGGCCATGCGCATGCTCAAGCGGTCGATTCTGCTGGCCGCGGAGATGACCTGGGAACAGTCCCTCGACGAGATCGCCTCCAAGACGGCGATCACCGATCACTTGCCCGACGCCGCCGAGGGCGTCTCGGCCTTCCTGTCCAAACGGCAGCCCGAGTTCAACGACTGGCTCAGAGGCTGAGCCGGCAGGCGAAGCCGGGGGCACTGCCAGCCCGCATGATGCGAATGGCATACTGCCGCCATGGCTGCATACTTCATTGCTCAGTACACCGTGAACGATGCCGACCAATACCGGCGCTACCAGAAGGGCGCTGTGCCGACGATCGCCGCGTCGGGCGCCAAGGTCGTCGCATTCGATGCCGCAGCCGAAACCATCGAGGGCACCCCGCCCGGCCCGCAAACCGTGGTACTGGAGTTCGAAGACACTGCGGCCGCCAAGGCCTGGTACGACTCCGCCGAGTATCAGGAGATCGTCGGCCTGCGCCTCGAGAGCACTGACGGCTTCGCCATCCTGGCGCAGTCGATGAACCAGGGCTGACACCGTGGAGCACGCCGAACAGATCAGCCACATCAAGACGCTGCTGGCACGGCTCGACTCCGGCACCAACGTGGATGCCGGCGGCGTGCGCTACAACCCAACGTCCTCCTATACCGACCGCGAGCTCGCACGCATCGAGCGGCGGGAGTTCTTCGACACCCACCCCCAGATGGTGGGGTTGTCGGGCGACCTGCCCGAAGCCGGTTCGTTCATGACCCAGGACGACCTCGGCACGCCGATGCTGCTGGTGCGTTCGCCCAGCGGCCGGTTCCGGGCGTTCGTGAATGCCTGCCGTCACCGCGGCGTGGTCATCGAGACCGAGCCGCGCGGGCGCAAGCGCCGGTTTGCCTGCCCGTTCCACAACTGGACCTACGACGCCGACGGAGCGCTTGTCGGCCTGCCCAAGTCGGATCACTTCGGCGAGCTCGACCGCGACGACCTCGGGCTGGTGGAGCTGCCGGCGGTCGAACGTCACGGCCTGCTGTGGGTGCACCCGCAGCCCGGCGGCACGCTCGATCCCGATGCGCTGCTGGGCGACGAGCTCACCGCCGACATCGCCGGGTGGGACTTCGGCAAACTGCAGTGGCTGGGCTGTGACGCCTACGAGGTCGGCTGCAACTGGAAGCTCGCCATGGACACGTTCGGCGAGACCTACCACTTCCCCGTGCTGCACTCCGAGACGCTGTCGAACGACTTCTACGGCAATGTGCAGTGCTACGACGAGTTCGGGCGCCATCACCGGCTGATCCTGTGCCGTCGTGCCATCGAGGACGCGCGCGAACGGCCGCCATCGGAGTGGGACATCACCCGCTATGGACTGCCGGTGTACTGGCTGTTCCCGAATGTGCAGCTGATCCCGTCACGCGAGGTGCTGTTCCTGGTGCGGGCATATCCCCACCCGACCGAGCCCGGCCGTCACACCAGCCAGATCTCCTTCTACCTGCGGCCCGGCGTCGCACGCGACGACGCCGAGTTCGACTTCATGGCCGAGGCATCGCGAGCATTCGGCAACGTCATCCGCGACGAGGACTACGTGATGAGCGCCAGCCAGCAGCGTTCAGCCAACAGCGGGGCGCTCGAACACGTCGTGTTCGGACGCAACGAGCCGGCGCTGCATCACTTCCACAACACGTACCGGGCCGCGCTGGGCCAAGAGCCGCTGCCGCTGCAGCCGACGCCCTGAATCAGGCGCCGACGAGTTCTTCGAGCGCTCCCAGCAGCATTCTGACGTTGCGCATCCGGGCGGTGTGCCCCATGCAGCCGATGCGCCACACCTTGCCGGCGACGGGTCCGAGCCCGCCGCCGACCTCGATGCCATAGCGCTCCAGCAGAGCACGGCGCCCCGCGGCGTCGTCGAGGCCGTCGGGCAGCGTGACGGTGGTGAGTTCGGGCAGGCGGTGGCCCTCCTGGGCCCACAGCTCGAAGCCGAGCTCGGGCAGGCGTGCGTGCAATTCGTCGCCGCAGGCCTGGTGGCGAGCCCAGGCGTTCTGGAGTCCCTCGTCGAGCACGGTGCCGAGGCCGGCGTGCAGCGCATAGAGCATCGAGATCGGCGCGGTGTGGTGATAGGCGCGGGCGCCCTCGCCCACCACGTACGCCCGGATCATGTTCAGGTCCAGATACCAGCTCTGGGGCCGCTCGACGAGCGATTCCAGCGCCCTGTCACTGACCGTGAGGGGCGCGAGGCCGGGGGGCACACCGAGGCACTTCTGCGTGCCGCTGTAGGCGATGTCGACGGCCCAGCCGTCGATGTCGACGTCGATGCCACCCAGCGAGGTGACGCAGTCGACGAGCAGCAGGGCATCGCCCTTGGCGTGGCCGAGCGGCGCGATGTCGTTGCGCACACCGGTGGACGTCTCCGCATGCACGACGGCGATGAGCTTCGGCGACGGGTGGGCGTCGATCAGTCGCTGCGGATCGATGGCACGGCCCCAGTCCTCCTCCACAGCGACAACTTCGGCGCCGCATCGTGCCGCCACGTCGCACATGCGCGTGCCGAACACGCCGTTGACGCCGATGACCACCGTGTCGCCGGGCTCGACGAAGTTGCAGAACGCAGCCTCCATGCCCGCCGAGCCGGTGGCGCTGACGGGGAAGGTCAGCAGGTTCTGGGTCTGCCAGACGGCGCGCAGGCGTTCGTTGATCTCGTCCAGCAGGGCGATGAACTCGGGATCGAGGTGGCCCAGCACGGGCCGGGTGAAGGCTTCGATGACTTCGGGGTAGGGATTGGACGGTCCCGGCCCCATCAGGATGCGGTCGCTGTGGGTCACGGGCCCGCACGGTACCGGCCGTGCACCGATGACGTTCGAGCGCTGCAGCAGCCGAGCAGATTGCGTCAGCGCGATTCGAGGGGCCGCAGCAGGGTGATGAGGCTGGAGGTGTCCCAGCAGCCGCCGCCGAGCTCCTGAATGCGCTTGTAGAACTGGTCCACGAGGGCCGTGACCGGCAGGGGAGCGCCGTTGCGCTGCGCTTCCGACAGCACGATGCCGAGGTCTTTGCGCATCCAGTCCACGGCGAAGCCGAAGTCGAACTCGTCGGCCTGCATGGTTGTGCCGCGGTTGGACATCTGCCACGACCCTGCAGCACCCTGCGAGATGGTGTCCAGCACGGCGTCGAGATCGAGGCCGGCACGACGACCGAACTCGAGTGCCTCCGACAGTGCTTGGACGAGACCGGCAATGCAGATCTGGTTGACCATCTTGATAAAGAATCGCGCGGTTTTGTTCCCCTAATAACGCTCTGACCTGCGCTTTTGGCTTACCGCTTGCGCCGTGTTCCCCACAAAACATAGGATTGTGGGGAACAGCGGGGAACGCTGGGGAACAACCGGAGGGGAACAATGAGCAAGCTCAGCGCCAAACAAGTCGAGCACGCCAAGCCGGGCAAGCACGGTGACGGCAACGGATTGACTCTCATAGTCAAGGCCAGCGGGCGGCGCTCATGGGCGGCGCGGTACATCGACGTCGACGGCAAGCGCAGAGACAAGGGACTCGGAGCATGGCCAGCCGTGTCACTCGCGGAAGCAAGGAAGCTGAACGCAACGCTGCAAGCCGACGGCGCACCCGAACCAGAACCAACGCCGGAACCAACAGCGCTGACGCTGGCGGAAGCCTCAGCGGAATACTGCGCCAAGCTCAGCGGCACTCAATGGCAGTCCAACCCGGAGCAGAACGCCGCAGTGTGGCACTCACGCTTTCGGCGCTTCGCCGGGCCGATCCTTGACAAGCCGGTTACTGACATCACGCCGGTAGACGTTCACGATGTCATAGCGCCGCTTATGGCTGAGCACTCGGAGACAGCGCGGATACTGCGCGGCGATATCAGACGCACAATCGGCAGTGTCATGTTTCGCTACGGCATGACAGCAAACCCGGCGGGCGAAGCGCTGGACCATGCGTTCGTGACTGGCAAGCGCCAAGTTCAGCACCGGCGCGCGTTGCATCATTCCGAAGTGGCCGAAGCGCTCGACATCGTGGATAGCTCAGACCGTTTCGACGCGGTGCGGTTGTGCCTGCGGTTTGCCGTGCTGACAGCGACGCGCAGCCGTGAGGCAAGGGAAGCGCAATGGCACGAAATCGACTTCGACGCTGCGGTATGGACGGTGCCAGCGGAGCGCATGAAGTCGAGCAGCACGCCACACCGGGTGCCGCTGAGCAGCCAAGCGCTCGCGGTGCTGGCGGAAGCTCGGAAGCTCGACAACGGCACTGGGCTTGTGTTCCCCAGCCCATACCGCGGGAGCCGCCCAGTGAGCGCAGAAAGCCTCAGAACGGCGCTGAGCGCGAACGCAATCGACGCGGTGCCTCACGGCTTCCGCACATCGTTTCGCGGGTGGGCGCTTGAGCAACCCGGTTTCAGCTTCATTGCCGTCGAGATGTGTCTTGCTCACGCTGTCGGCAACCAAGTAGCTCAGGCATACATTCGTGACGCAGATTTGCTCGAAGAACGCCGCCCTATCATGTCCGCATGGGCGGATTACATCACGTCCGCTAGCTGACATACCCTCAGACAAGCGAAAGCCCCCAGATCGCTTGTACGGCGATCTGGGGGCTTTCTGGTGGAAGGGTGGCCCCGCCGAGACAGCTAGGGCCTGACTTCGCCTTGCGGCTCAGCCTAGGTTCACCCCCACTTGCGTGGGGATCGTCGTGTCCCTGGCATACGCATACGTCAAAGCCGTAGGTTCACCCCTACAGCGTGTAGGGATTCGGGCCAGTGAAGCTGTTTGGTGCCGGTACGCCAGTCCGGCGCTCCGCTGGCCTTAGTCTCGGAATTCCTCCCTTCCGACACTCAGCATAGCTGCTAGTTCCCGGCGACCGTCAAGCAGCCGCCGGGAACATACTGCCTTGTGTCCAAGAGACACCTAAACGGCGTATCTCGCCCGGTACAGCGCCGCGAGCTTCACAGTACGGCCTATGTGCCTCGAAGCATTCCGCAGCGTCAGCCGGAGGAATGGACCGCGGCTGAGATATCAGCAACGCAAAACACCACGGGCAAGCAATCTCATGCATCGTCGTAAACGCTTTCGTACGGGCCGAAAATCTCATGGAAGCTCAGCGAATGGTTGTCATGCTGACGTTGTGTGCGCTTGCGGTTTCTGGCACGCCTAGACGCCGCATTCGCGCGCCGTTGCTTGTTAGTCATTCTTGCAGCGTTGCTGTTTCGTCTAGGCATTGCGCGGCACTTTCTCAGCATCACCCCAAGGCGACCCAAACGCATCACAACCCGACGCCGTGGCCGTCTTGAAATCAAGCCATTCTGCTACGTCATCACTGCGCCATCTTCGCGACCGTTCCGCTATCAAATGCCCCGGCGGAAAACGGCCGTCATTCACCATACGGTAAATCGTAGGCACACTCAGGCCGACAATCTCAGACACTTGCTTCACGCTCAGCATCTTTGCCAATTCTGTATTCATAGCAATAATCCTTTCTTTCTTATGCTTGCTATTGAATACACATAATAGTTCATAGTTCCCGGCGGCTTCCCGGGAACTCCGCGATTCACTTGAGAATCATTCCTAAACCGTCAAAGAATTCGTGGCTACAACTACAGGAATGCCTAGACCATTGGAACATATGAGTGAACACCAAATTACGTTGGACTTGCTCAACAGCAAGAACCCGCATTACACGCGTTCACTGCGCAACGAAGTTGAAATACGGCGCGTGCAGCCATG
This sequence comes from Acidimicrobiia bacterium, assembly GCA_022820505.1. Lineage (GTDB taxonomy): Bacteria > Actinomycetota > Acidimicrobiia > Acidimicrobiales > Poriferisodalaceae > Poriferisodalis. The sequence goes on from JAJEFK010000001.1 coordinate 18,433, forward strand.
CGGAACGTGCGGACTTAGGGCGCATTGCCAATGCTCGACTTAGTGGACGCGCCGTTCAATTTGGATTGCCGCGACGTGATAGCCGCACGCTGTCTCGAATGCGGCACACTGATTACGTTCGGTTGCCGCGCCGGAATGTCAACGCTTCAGCAAATGTGCCTCACTCACAGATGCGCCGACGGCAGAACAGCACGATTTATGTATCAGGTAGCTGCTTAGGTTTCAGCGGCTACCACGACGGCCGAACAGTCTGCGGAACCACCTAGTTCGCTTTGGCTTGACGCATTCCTGCGCGTCTTCCGGTATTGGCGGCTTCGGTTGGTCAGAAAACATGTCGGCTTCCATTGCGTTGCCGTGTTTCTTGCGCCATTCGCATTCATTCATGGCAGGAACAGTAGCAGGCTGTGACACACTGTGACGGCACTTTTGGAAAAACTCCTATTTCGTATCCTGTTTTTTATTTACTACTAAACTAAAAACAGGACATATATTTTCAGTTTTACTGAATGGTGTGTCACACCTGTTCAACTAGCAAAGGAATACGATTATGGACAGACAAGAAATCAAGAATTCGGCTGAAGCGTTTATGGTCGCTATGGACACTGTGAAAGACGCTATTCGCACGAGCCGTACGCCTATGCCTGCGCTCGCGGATGCGCTGGGGTTGGAGCTTGGCGACATCAGTCGCATAACAGGCAAACAGCTACCTACACCGCGTCATATGGACCGGATAGCTGCGCGTCTTGCTGACTGGGGCAACAACGACGCTGAGCGTGCGGAACGGATAGCGGAACTGGCGGCGCGGTACGCCACCCTAGGAAACGCTGAACGTGCAGAATTGGCGAAACTGACGGCTACGGCGTCGGCAAGCGCAGACATAGACGAAGACACCAAAGCCGAGATTGAGCACGCCGCGGACATATGGCAGCAACACGAAGCGAAGCTGTACCACGCGGTCGCCAGTTTCACGGGCACGAATTCTGAGGCAAGGCGAGTGTTCGGTTTCAACATTGCGCCGAAGCTCGACGGTAACCAGCGCATCACCTACCGCAATTGCCAGTGTGTCGTAGACGCGTTCCACGAATGGCAGACACTGAACGATACTCGGAAGCCGTTTGTTCTGTTGTCGCCGGAGGAATGGCGCGAACAGCAGGACAGACACGGGTTTGAAGTCTCACGGGGCGGCTATGAACACTATGTGAAGAGCACCCGAGAATTTCATGATGCGGAACGCTGGAACGCTGAACAGATAGAAGCCGCGGCGCCTGAGCTAGCGCGTCGTAAGGAAGCAGCCATGTTCAGGAAGATGAGGCCAGACGAAGTACGGGCATGGTGTCGCGAGAACAGACCGGACATAGCGGTTTAGCGACCTAATGACTATGGGCTATTTATGCTCAAAGTATTATGTTCGCGGCGGCTGTTTCTATCGGCGTTTCTTCGCTTGGCGGCGCAGGATGGGGCGCAGCCAAAGCCGTCGCCATTGGAGCCAAACGCACACATAGAGCTATTGAGCCGATCCGGCGGCCTTTGACGGCAATAGCCGCAGGCGGAACGCTGCTGGGGGAAGCTGTCTCACATATTGACTTGCCGTTGGACTGGGCGCAGAAAGTCGCGGTGCAATGGCAAGCGGACCGCGTGAAAGCGGTAGCCGTCGAAGTCGGCAAGGCGTTGCGCGGACCGGCTTCGCTTTGGCCGGAAGGCTCAGGCAAGTCGCGTGCGGCGTTCTCAGCGGAGCCGGTGGACGCCCAGACAATCGACGTGCGCAACCCGTTGGACTATGTGCACGTTCTCAACAACGAACGCCATATCAGAGGCAACGAGAACGAGCATTATCAGGCTGCTCAGCGCACCGTAACGCATCACTGGCCGGCTATCGCCAGAAACGCTCAGGCGACCGCTGAGAACGGCTCAGACGCCGCAGACAGCACGTCAGCCGTGCGCGATCTGAGCGCAGCCGTGACCAACCGCGGCCTCGGCCTTGCCCGCAACGCGTTGGCAGGTGTCTGACATGGCTGCTTTTCAGGCTGGCGGCGGCGAAGGCGTTCTGTTCCGGATCAAGTCACAATTCGACGATGCCGCCGTGAAGGCGTTTCAATCAGGGTTGGCTTCGGCTTCGAAAGCGGCAGTGAACACGGCTACGGCGTTGCTGAGGCTCAGCGGCATTGCCGCCAAGCTCGCTACCGGCTTCAAAATTCTCATAGCTATCAAAGTCGCCGGGTTTTTCAACAATGTCGCCAACGCCGGAATCGAAGCCGCGCAAGCGCTGAAACAGTTCGAGTACCAAACCGGCATAAGCGCGGGTCATATGTCGGAGCTTCGCAAAGAGCTAGGCATCACGTCTGAGCAGAATGAGCTTTTTTTGCGCAGTGTCAAAGGCGACATTGCGGCATTGCGCGAGCTTGAACGGCGCAACAGCGAAGTAGCGAACGCTATCAAGCGCACCGGCTTGGAGACTGCCCAGGTAGCGGCGTTGTCGCCAGCGGACATTTACCAAGCTTTGGCGGCAAGCGCCGACATAGCCGAAAGCCGAGTAGCTGCATTGAACGAACGGCTGGCGGACATGGCCGACGTATCCGACGATGTAGCGAATGACTGGGACGAATTCTTCGAGCAGTTCAAAGAGGATTTAGGCGCAGCCAAAGATGACCTTACCGACTTTCTGCTGAATCCTTTCGGAGCGGCTGAAGGCATAGAGAAAGGGCTAGGCAAAATAGGCAAGTTCTTTCAGCATGACCCTTATGAGCAATGGGAAAAGAACTATCAGAAGTTCAACGACACGACACGCGGGCTGATAGAGACAAACGCGAAGCTGACAAGCGGACTGGATGACACTACCGACCGCCGTGAAGAAGTCATGGATTTCTACGAAGGCGCAGCGAATCTGTCAGGCGAACTGTCAGACAGACTGGACCGGGCAGCAGCCAAGCAGAAAGCATTCAACGAAACGCTGCAATGGCTGAGAGACAACGGCGCAGCAATCAACAAAGCTGCCAGAAAGGCAGGCGGAGGAATCGCATTCATTGAAGGCAAGGCATTAGGAGCAACTACAGCACTGGAGCGCCTAGGCGCAGCATTGGCCGCAGCTACAGGCTTCGAGAATCCGAACTACCCGACACAATCCGAATTGAACGATTTCACTACACGCGCAAACCTGAACTTGGTGCGCGACAAGATAGGAGGCACCGGAGCACCGGGCGGCATTGGCGGACTCGGGCCGCAGGGAAGCTCAGGCACAGCGCCAGCGCCAGAAGACCAAGACGAGTACAAGAAGCACGGCTACGGCGGTACGGTGCTATGAGCCGCCATAAGCCGATTGAGTCATGGCAGATCGACTTCGACCAAACGCTGAACTGGACGTCAGATCATGGCGACGTAACCGAAGTATGGCTTGCCGATGACATCATGGCAGGCTGCAACCCTGCGCTCGACGGGCGCGGCGTGCGAACAGAATGCGCCTACGGCCTGTTGACGCTGTGGAATGGCGACAATCGTTACAACCCGAACAGCAGCAAAGCCATTGTCGACGAAACGAAGCTGCGCCGCAGAAACCCGGTGCGACTTGTCATTGACGGCGTGACAGCTTTCGAGGGTATAGCCGAATTCCAAGGCGTTCAAGGCGACGGCAAAAGCTCGACTATCACTTTCGAATTGTCTGCTGAGGATCGTTCACGCGTCACATTGCGCCGCAAGGAAATGAACCACACTGGCGGCACAGTGTCAGACGTGGCCGAGAAAGCAGCCGAATTGTGGGGAATGAACATCACAGCAGCGTCAGACAATCCGATAGGCCAGATTTACTATTCAGGCAATGCGCTGATCTTTCTCGACAATCTGGCACGCTACGCCGGTGGTTGGTTCATTCAATTGCTTTCGGGCGGCTGGCTGTTCGTTGACTATGTGCGCTCAGCGGCGCAGCCTTCGGCGGCAGTGTTCGGGCTGGAATATGAGCCGTTGGACGGCTACTCGCAGCTAGAACGCCAAGGCCATATTCGCAACTACGCTGCGCCCCGGGCCACATTCTGGGAAACTTCGCAAGAACGAAGCCTGCTGGCTGCTACTGAAATCAGGCGCAATCGGCACCAAGCCGGTACTGTGCGCCTAGTTTTCGACCGCGGCGACTCTCAGCAGCCGCTTGGCTGGACAGACTTTGCAGTGTCACCCGACGATGTTGCATTGTTCATAAGCTCACAAGTCGAGTCGAACTATGTCGCCTACGTCAGCTTTCAGACTCTCGGCTATCTGAAACCGCCGCCGCAGACTGTGCGCGTGGTCGGCTACGGGCAAGTGAACAGGCGCAAACAGTCAAACCCGCGTGAACTGATAATCACAGAAGGCAGCACACAAGAAACCTACGGACAGCAAGAACTTCTGTTGCCGCCGTGGTTCCCTACCGGTTTCGCCAACATTGCCGACTATCTGCGCCCGTGGCTGCGGAACCTTTCACAAGGCCCGGAATGGCTGCAAATAACGTATCGGGAATGGCAGCCGACCAAAGCCCAGTCAAACGCATTGCGAGACAAGATGATCCCCGGAATGCCGGTGACTCACACAATCATTTCAGATGACCAAGTTGTGACCTATCCGGCAACCGTGATGGCAGTACGGTTGTCGCGCACGCTGAACAATGCGCGCAGGCGCACCGCATACAGCTTGAAGCGCCGCGCTGTGCCGCCAGCACCCTTGACAGCAACGATAGGCAGTATCAGCGACAGAACTGCGATAGCCACCGTTGGCATCCCTTCGTTCGCTGAGGAACAGATTTACGCTCGACATAGGACAGCATGACCATGCCCGGAGACTGGATAAACCTAACGCCTGAATTCGCAGCCGGGGCGACTATCGACTTCGGCATAGGAAGCCTGACGGCTTCGACAGATTACGAATTCGAAGTGTCACGCGATCCGACGTTTGCAACCGACGTAATCCGAAAGACATTCAGCACACTTGCTGTTCAGCACAACGTCATTCTGAAGTCGTTGAGCTATGCAAGCACAGCAATTGACCTATCAGGCATAGATCTTTCGGTAGAACGCGTGCTTGCGCTGAACGTCAATGAAGCCATACTCGGCAACGAGACGCTGACAGCAGTAGCCGAAGACGCCGACGCGACCGTAACCGTCGTGTTCAACGGCGCTGATCTGGACGAAGTAGGGCAGTATCACTGGACTGTCACTATTGATAACGAGACTTCGCAAGCAGTCTACGAAATTCATATCCTGTTCAATGCTGTTGTCGGCATCGACATTGACACTCATAGGCAGAACTTCAATTCGCCTTGGTCATTGCATATTCACAATAGCATTTTGTATTCAGGCGGCGTGTCGTGGGTTCATTTGTTCAATTCGATTACAGCCGACTACCTAGACGAACGTTTTCAAGTGGCAGGCAATTGGCTCGGCCAAGGCTTGCACATTCACAATAACCGCATTCTCTCACTGGCCGCTACAAGCCAATATTCGCCTTTCGTCTATGCCGTTGATGTCATGGGCTTCGGCAATCGCCAGACTTTGCAATTGCGGATCATGCCAGCACGAAGCAGCTATTTCATGGCCGGATATGAAGGCACCGCGTGGATAGGTCAACCAGGTTCCGCAACGCTCATGGGCTTGAACGCTGACACGCTGGCGCTGTCTCACAGCGACAATGTGACATTGAGCCGATCCGGTTTATGGCGTGGAATGTACGTAACAGCAGACCGTTTCGTACTAGTCGAGAAAGTCGGCCAAGCCTTCGAAGTCGCCTACTTCGACCGCCAAGGCAACGAACAGCACTCCGAAGGATGGGCCATAGCAGACAACAGCGACTTGACCCTGACAAAAGTAGAAAGCATCACGTCTGACGGCGTGACCATATGGATAGGCGACGTAACCGAAGAGACCGCCTACGCATTCTCCGCGGCGACGAAACAGTATGTAGGCAATCAAGGTCAGCCGCAGTAGGCAGTGATTATATTCATGGCGAAGGTTTCGTTATGGCTGACAAGTCCTACAAAGCAAGCAAGACAAACATTTACTTCGGCGGTACAGCGTTCTTGGCTGACCTGAATTCTGCGCTGGACGGCACGTTCGTGCTGACTGGCACTTGCACTGTGAATCGTGCGAATGCGCGCGACGCCACCGGCGTAAGAGGCAAGACAGCAGACGGCGGCACGCTGGCAATGTCGGGCGCTGGCTCATTCAGGCTCACAGACGAAGTGAAGAAATGTCTTGCCAACCCGAACGGCGTTCTGTTCATAGACCGCACAGACGCCGGGTTCGCTTACGCGATCCCTGCGGTATGCCACGGCATACAGATTGATGACCCTTCCGACGGGTACGTAATGTATGCGTTGACGTTCAGCGAAGGCGAGCCTGACACTGCGGTAGTGGGCGGATCGGTAGCTGCTGTGCCTACGAGAGACGCGGGCAGCCGTACTGTCGGATCAGGACAAGAGGCATACGTGAAAGATGACAGCACCATTGTCAGAAAAACAGGCAACTTCAGTCAAACAAAAGGCACGGTAGCTGTCGTAGGAAGCGCTTTGGTAGCGGAGGGAACGGGCTAATGTCAATCTACGCGCAAGGCAAGAACTCGAAGATGTCGCTAGCGCGCACGTCTTCGGCTGCCAAGACAGACATAACGGGCCGCGGTCAGGGAACAGACGCGCTGTCTCGCGGTATCAATCAGGACACTGCCACGCGTCCAGCACGCGGACGTTCGGTTATGGCGCTCGGCAATTTCGTTGCCCATGACTTCGGAGTGTCGAGCATGACTTCGCACGCTACGCATGACGGGTTGCTGCGCGACGGCTTCGGGCAACGCTACTGGGGCGACTATGCGGAGGAAGGCACAGCGAAGGGAAACCCGAAAGTCAGCTTTGAGGCCGTGGCTGCCACGCTGTCACTGTCGTTGAACAATGATGATGATAGCTGTACGTGGGGAATCTCATTGATGGTGGACGGCACCCCTACCGTGGCCGCTTACGCTGAGGAAGATACCCCTATGGCTGCTGTGATTGACTTAGACGCTGAGCCGGAAGCCGAATAATTCCAGTTTTTTCGGCCAAGGTGCGAAGAGAGCGGCTCTCTCCGCCGCCAAATTTGCGCGATATCTGGAAACGCGCGCCCAAATATCTTGAATTCATAGGGTTTTTTATTCGCGTGCTCCCCCCGCAGCCTCCGCTAATACTAAATCTATGCGCAATCCCTACGGCAGGCCGCACGCTAGAGCAGTAGCCGCACTACTGGCGGACAACCCGCCATGTATATGGTGCGGCATTCCCGCGGATTCAGGCGACCATTGGCCACCGTTGAAAGTCTTCGGCGGCGATCCTGATAGGTGGGAAGAATCAGGCGGAATGCTGTTGCCGTCATGCATTGGCTGCAACAAAGGGCAGAAAGCGCAACGCGCATATGACGGCAAGATTGCCATGCCAAAGCTGCCTAAGCGCATAGCAGCCGAGACACAAGCCGTTCAATTCGAAGCTGAACGGCTGCAGCTTGTCGCTATGTGGAGCAGAAAGGTGTCTGAGGCTGCCGAATCAGACGATGTGTCTATGCGCACACTGAACGATCTGGCGCGGCTATATCGCCTGTTCGCGGCTGACGCGCGAGAACAGCGCCCAGCGGATGCCCAGACAAAGGCGAAGCCGATAGACGAACGGCTGCGGCGCATGATTGAGCGCCGGAAATAATGGGCGCTCACAAGCATTGGGGCGACGGCTGGGCGAAGCCGCGTGATGTTTCGCACCATGAGCGCGCCAACGAGCTTGCCGACTTCGAGGATGCCTTCTCGCTTTGCCACAACGACCACAAAGGCTGGGGCTGGCAAAGGCACGTAGTGGCGTCGTTGACAAGCCGCACAGACGGCAAGCCCACGTTCGGCAGTTACGCCATCATGGCGCAGCGTCAGGAAGGCAAAACGGCGCTGTCTGAAGGCTTGCTGACTATGTGGCTCATGTCGGGCCGCAGGATCGCCTACGCATGGCATGAACGCCGCCTGGGGCGCGTCAGGCTGCTGAGACTGGCAGACAAGCTTGAACGGCTGCTAGGCGCAAGCATTGAGACTGTGCGCAGCATGGGCTTCGAATCGGTAAGCCTGGGCGACGGGCGCATAGACCTAATGACAGCTACCGATACCGGCGCACGCGGCGACACCTACGACATCGTGCTAGTAGACGAAGCGCTCGAAGCAACGCTCGACTTCGTAGCGGCGGTGCAGCCGACGATGAGCACAAGCGCGCATGAGCAGATGATCTACATATCCTCCGCAGGGAAACCTACAAGCTTGGCGTTGCGCGAAGCGTACGACTTGGCGATAGACGATATAGGCCGAACAGGATCAGGGCTGTTCGGTTGCTATGCGCTCGGCGCTACGCCGCAGCAAGCCGCTGAGCCTGACAATCGGCGGATGTGGGCGAAGATAATGCCTACTCTCGGATTGCCCGGCGGCGTGAAAATGCAATCCGTAGCGGCGGACTTTCGCAGGATGCGCCCCGGCGAGTTCGCCAGAGAACGTTTAGGCATATGGTCAGAAGACGACGAACTGTCATTATTCTCTTCTGAGCAGATGGACGGCTGCATAGGCAACGAATATGAGCTTCGATTTAGTCTCCGCTGAGCAAGCGGCTGAATGGCAGTACGCCGGACTCGACGGTTTGGTGTCTGACGCCGACATTTGGGTAGCGCGTTGCCGGTATGCGTATAGCTCGGGCGCACCATTCGAAGTCGAAGTCATGATGCCGCTGGGCGCAGGCGAAGTCTTGGACGCCTACGCGCTGGACGCTGACAAGCTGATAATGACTCAACGCGCGTCATGGCTGAGGCACCCGTCGGCTATATCAGCCGGTGCGCTTTTCGAGCCTGCAAGCGAAGATGTCATATCCGACTCTCATGCTGTCATGGCCGCTGTCAGCATCCTGAGACGTAAAGCAGCCGTCGTAAGCGGACATATCAGCGGTTTGCGGCGCGACATGGGGCGCGTGGCAGTGAATGACAGCGGACTCATAAAAATGAGCACAGTATCAGCGCGTCTGGGCGCTGTCGCTATGGCCGTCATGGCGCAGGCGCTGTATCGGGCCGGATTCGACGATAAATGGAAATGGCTTTCGTCTGACGGCACCCGTGCTGAGGCTAGAGCAATAGCACGCGGGCTGTTGCCAGCATGGCGCAGCTTCTTAGAGTCTGAGCAGAAAGCGTATCGTTCGTGGAATTGGTACGGCTTGAAGACATTCTTCGAATTCCTAGCCGAACGGTACCCGCGTGCGGAGATTGACTGGGCACACACTGTCAAGGTTGTAACCGAAGGCGACGAAAACGAAATAGGGGAACTGCCGCCGTTGCCGTGACCATACTAAATGATTATGGCCAAGCCGCAGCGTGCGCCTATTCTCACGAAGCCGTCAGCTTTGACGGTTGCTCAGCCGTATCAGCCTGCGCCTTTGCGCCAGCCGAGACGCGGACCGGCGATAGTCGGAGCGCAGGAAATGGTCGCGTTGCCGCCGTTTCATGCCTGCATTCGGCTTATCTGCAATGCGATAGCAGCGTTGCCGATCCACTACAAGACGGGCGACCTTATCGACACTCGCGACCCTAATTCCGGTTTCTTCCACAAGCCCACGGCTCATGATGACTGGTATTCGTACATTCATGGAATCATCATGAATCTGTTGGTTCACAGCAATTCGTTTGTTCCTATCACGAAGCTGCGCCCGGACGGCGAGATAGCGCAAGTAGAAGTAATTCACCCTGAGCACATCGTACCTAAGTGGAATGCTCAGAACACGTTCGCTACCGAATACTACTTGAACGGCTTGGGCTATCAGGAAAAAGACATCATGCATTTGTCGGAGATGCCGGAAGGCGGCTACGCATGGTCGGCTTCGAGGCTGAAGCTGCTGGCGAACACGCTGTCTACGCAAGTCTCGGAGCAGGAATATGTCAGGCAGACATATGAGGAAGGCGCACGAATCGGCGGCTATCTGTCTGGGCCGGCTGACGTTCACCCAGATGTTCTGGCACGGGCAGCCGACGCCATAAGCGAAGGCGTGGGCGGCAGAAACTCAGGCGTCATGGCGCTGCCCGGTAACTACTCATGGAACCAAGTAGCGCTGAACCATGATGACTTGGAACTGCTGGCCGCGCGCCGTTGGTCAGCAGCCGAAGCCGCAATGGTGATGGGTGTTCCTCAGCACCTAATCGGCGCTGTCGTGGATGGTTCCTCGAATACGTACAGCAACGTCAGACAAGATATGCAATTGTTCGAAGCGCTCACGCTGTCGCGGTACACGACAATAATTATGAATGGTCACGCGAAGCTCGGCATTCATTTCGATTTCGGAAGCCTCGACTTGGCGAAGCCGCCAATAGGCGAGCGCATGGCGGCGTATCAGACAGCTATTGATGCTGGCATCATGAGCGTAGAGGAAGCTCGCGAACGCGAAGGCTTGCTAGGCGATCCGCCTGAGCGCCCTATAGCGCAGACTAAGAGTTTGACGTTTCAGGCTGCGCAGCCGCAAGGGGAAATGTCATGAGCTTGTTACTGCGCGCAGCCAATGACGTCAGATGGGTTTCGGGTATCGCGGTGCCTTGGAATGACCCGATTAGCTATATGGGCGAACAGGAAATGTTCGAACGCGGATCGTTGATTCCCCAAAGCGAACCTATCCCTTTGCGCTGGCAGCATGACAAAGTGGATATCCCTATCGGCGTCGTGGATTCATGGGAAAACCGCGACGAAGGATTATGGGTTGAATGCCGTTTGCTTGACTCCGACGCCGCTAATGCCGCATGGCAGGCTGCATACGAAGGATTAGCCCGCGGCTTTTCGATTGAATTCGACAATATGGCACCCGCGCCCGGTATCGCAAGCGGATTCGGGGCGCAGGGAACAGTCACTAGAGCCAAAATGGTCGGCTTGTCGTTGGTCGAAAACCCGGCTTATGAACGAGCGAAGATAGTGAGCGTGCGAGACGCCGAAGAATGCGCGAAACCTATTATGGACCTTGCGGAGAAATGGTTGCAATACTACCAATACCTAGATGGAGAATTGCAATGAGATATCTGAAACTGCGCAAAGAAGCACGCCGCGAATGCTTGAACAGAATGAAAGAGATTCTGGACAAGTGCTCGGAAGGCGACAATGCCCGCGACATGAACGAAGAAGAGCGGGCCGAGTACGACCAGCTTCGGGAAATGGTGGAAGGCCACGACGAGGTTATTCGTGAGCTTGCGCCCGACGAAGAGCGCATGGAAGATAACGACGAAAGCCGAAGCGAAGGCGAGAATGACAGACCGGGCGATCATGCCGACCGTTCTGCTGGCGGCTCGGCTGCGCCGAGCACGAGCACGCTTACACGCGAACTGCCGCCAACACCGGACCTTTGGCGCGGACGTGCGGCGCACTTGGCAGGAAGCCGCGTCACTGTTCGCAATGAGCCGACAACCTACGGCGACCGCGAGGGCTTGCAGCGTTTCCTAGTTGACTTGGCGATTACGAATGCACGGTATCAGCCTTCTACCCGTGAGTACGAAGGGCAGGCACCGTATGAGCGCATGAATCGCCATATGGCAGAAATGCGCGTGAATGAGCGCGACACGCTCACTTCGAATCTGTCAGGAATTGTCATTCCTATGTTCGATCCGGCGTATGTCTCACGCGGTATCTATGAGCACGCGGTAGCTATGGGCAAGCTGAACAACAGGCCATTGCCCGCAAAAGGCGACAGCATCACACTGCCGAGAGTGACAACCGAAGCCGACGCTGCGGTACAAACCGAAGGCTCGACACTGCACGACACAGCAGTAGCCACCTCCGCCGTGAAAGCTGACCTGTACACCATTGCCGCGAAAGCGCCGATTTCTGTTCAGGCGGTAGAGCGCGGCTACATGGCTACCGAATTGCTTCAAGACGAAATGATCCGCGCTTGGGCACAAAGGGCTAACCGTTTGGTGCTGTACGGGAAGGGATCAGCAGCTACGCCAGATGAGCCGCTTGGCTTGCTCATGAACGACGATGCCGACCCCACCAAAGGCAGCCGAGCTTCGCAGTTCAAGAAGTTCGACGATGCTTCGCCTTCATATGCGAAGTATCTGGACTATCTCACGACCGTGAAGGGTATGATTTTCGGCAAAGACAAGCGCCGCCCGGATGCGCATTTCGTGAACGAAGATGTCATGACGGGCTTCGAGACTGTCAAGACTTCCGGCGGCGAGTATGTCATTCCGCCGTTCGCAGCTTGGGCGCAGAACGTTGGTGGTGCCGGAACACTGCCAGCCGTCGAAGGTCCAGCGTCAGAGATGACATGGCGCAGAGTGCCTGTATTCGTTGACACTGCTATTGGCGACAAGTTCGATCCGACGAAAGCCAATGAAGCCAACCCGTCTACAGGCACACAGTCACTGTTCTTGTCTATGGTTTCCGACGAAGTGCCTATCTTCCACGACGGGCCAAGAAGCTTCGAGTACGACCAAACGCTTGCGGCCAGCGGCGAACACTTGCTTGTCTGCCGCGGATACGCCATGTTTGAACCTATGTGGCGACCCGAAGCGTGGCTTGTCGCCTATGGAACAGGCTTGAAGCTTGTAACCGCAGGCGTAGCCGAATCCGACGCTGACACTGACGCCGATTCTGACGACAAAGAGTAAGGCAATGGACACATTGCCGCTGTCTTCGGTACAGACTGTAGCTGACCATTTGCGCATACAGCCTGACGACGGCTTGATAGCTGCGCTTTCGTCTGCACGCGAGCTAATCAGCAGCGAAGTTGCCGACAATCTGGCTGACATAGCCGAGCCTGACAAGCTGCCTTCGTCTTTGCATCACTGCGCGACGCTGCTTGCCGCGGAGCTATGGGCCAAAGCCGAAGCCGTGGAAGGCGTAGACGAGTCATATACGGGAATGGGCGCACGATTGATGTACGACCCTGTTGTACGTGACCTTCTGCGCCCGTGGCTGAAAGCTCGAATAGGGATAGCGCAAGCGCCGACAATGATACTGCCGGGGATAACGTCATGAGCGTTACTGCTGAGCCGATTATGAGCACTTGGCGTGCCGTCGAGCAGCTTCTAGAGACAGCAGGCGTGCGAATTGTGCTGTTCTCGCCTAACGAACGCGACGACTCCGCACAGTGTTACTGGACGGGCGCTGATTCACTGGGCCGCGTCACATTCGACATTGACGTAATGCCGCAGGACTGGCGCACCGTAGGCGATCTGTTCGTGAGAGTGTGGAACACACTTGCCGATTCCGACTTCTGTTCGCCTATCACGTTCAGTGTGAACTACGGCACGATTCCATTAGGACACAAAGAACCGACTTCCTGGGTAAAAATTTCCGCAGCTTCAACTACATTGATAGACGTAAGAGGCATATAATGACATGGCTGCGCTCACACTTGACCCTAAGCATATTCTTCATAACGCGGGCGCTGAATTGGCGGGTTTGCGCTGGCAATTGTGGGGCTATCCGCTGATATCGGCTACCGATCCGGGCGGAACTTGGATCGGAGGCAAACAGGACAGCGGAACGCTCGACAACGACGGCACAAGCGAAGTAGCCGCGCAAGTTTCACCCGAAGGCACCTATTACGGCTTCCGGCTCGACGGGCAGCCTGAGATTCTGTTCATTGTGTCCGAAGACGAGCCACATACGCTGTCCTACTGGGCTGCGAAGTTCCGCTTGCCGACGCCGGTTGGACCGGTACCAGGTGAAGACGGGCGCACCGGACCGGGCGAAGCAATTGTCTTCCGCACCGACCCTGACGGCACGACTCCGCCAGCGCCGACCGGCGGAAGCTGGCAAGCCGACACTGCCACCATCACGCCGCCGGGCGGATGGGGAATCAATCCGACTACGCCTGAGCCGGGAGAGGAACTATGGGCTTCGAGGGCGCTTGTGCCGAGCGTGCCAGCAGCCGACGCCAGCACGCCTATAACGCTGTCATGGTCAGCGCCGTACATAGCTGGCGGCACGGGGCCGAAAGGCGACAAAGGCGATCCGGGGCGCGGTATCAAAAGCGCAGCCTATGAGGCTCCGAATCTCACGATAACGCTCACAGACGACACAACAGAAGGGCCGTTCGCAGTCAAAGGCGACAAAGGCGACAAAGGCGATACCGGAGACAAAGGCGATCCGGGGCCGCAGGCTGACCCTGTACCGCTGACGCTGACACTTCTGCATACACAGACCGGCGCGGCAGCTATCGACATTGCGAACATTCCTCCGACGCTGATTGTCAGCGTGGCAGGACCGGTGCAAACCGACGCCGATAACGGCATGGTGATTATCCCTACAGCGGCGGGCACCTATCACGGGCCGGGTTGGAACATCACGATTACCCGTTCAGGCACCGGCAACGTGAACGGGCAGCTTGCCATATCAGGCATTCAAAGCAACGACACAGTTACGGTCTACTCGGCTGCGGGCCAAGGCACCGGTACCGGCATAAGCGCAGTGAAGACGGCTGCGCCGGTATCAGGCGACGGCACTACTGCCGATCCGGTTACCATTGCTCCCCACGCTGTCAAGGTCGAATATTTGCCCGAAGGCGCAGCCGCAGGCAAATACCTCGAAGGCGACGGCTCATGGTCAACGCCTACAGACACAGCGACCGTTCACACACAATCGCCAGTGTCAGGCGACGGCTCGACAGACCACCCGGTTACTGTCGGCAATGACGCTATGCCAGTGTCAGCTTTGAAGGTTTCCGGCAAGGCGTCAGATGCCACCTATCTGCGCGGCGACGGCTCATGGTCAACGCCTACAGACACAGCGACCGTTCACACTCAGACGCCTGTTCAAGGCGACGGCTCAAGCGGATCGCCAGTGAAGCTGGGCGTAGGCGAAGTGTCGAAGGCGTATCTAGATGCCACGCTGACAAACGAGATAAACGACGCCGCCAAGACAGCTACAAGTCTCGGCTTGGCGTACGACGCCGCCAGCCGCAGCCTGCAAGTCAAACGCGACGGCTCAGGCGCTAACAGCGTCACACTGCCAGAAAGCGGCGGAGGCGGCGGCGGAACGGGCGCAGCCACGACGCTATTCGAATGGTCACGCTCAGACAGCGCCAAGCCGACACTGCCCAGCACGCTCACCATTGAAGGCGTGAAAGCTCATGAGGCATTCAGCCTGTTCGCGTCAGCGGACAACAGCGGAGCAGGCGCAGGCTCGGCCACGTCATTCAACTTGCAGATTGCCGACAGTCAAGCCGAAGCGCTCAGCAACGATGTGAGTTTGAGCATTGCGCGATCCGGGCACTATGCGGACAGCGCCGATTACATTGCCGCAGCCGACGGCAACATAACTGTGAACGTTGGCGAAACCGATTTAGGCGACACATGGGGCGCAGATTCCTCATTAGTGATAGGCGTTATCCGGGCTGTGGAGTCAGGCGGCGACGATACGAAAACGTATCTCGACAACATCCCCAGCCGATACCAAGGCAAGCACCTAGCAGTAAACGATGATGACAGCGGCTATGTCTGGGTCACTCAGCCATTCGTAGGAAACTGGGAAGACTTGGCAGCCGGTTTCATATTCCCGGTAGGTACCTTGTGCGAATACAAGTCAACCGGCTATCTGTGCCACACAGCTACAACGAAAGGCGCAACCGGGCCGGACGCTGACTCCGCGCATTGGAGCCTCATTGAGAACTGGCAAGGCATTTACGACAGCAACGCCTATTATCACGCCGGTTCCATTGTGGACTATCTCGGAGGCTTCGCAGCAGCGCTTACCGATATCAAGCCGTCTGATCCTGAGCCGAGCGCAGCCGATAACACCAAATGGCTGCTTGTCAGACCGGCAGGCTTCACGCCGTCGCCTACCATTCTCGAAGACGGCGGCAAAGCCGTATTGGCTTCGCCGGGTTCGGCAGGCGTATGGACCGGGCCGAGCCTTGTAGGGCGCGGGCAGGCAATAACTTCTTCGGTTTCATATTCGCCGGTAGACGGCAGCCACGACTTCAGCGACCTGCTGAAGATTGACGGCATCCCTGCGCCGTTGGCTCAATTCATGGAAGCCGAATACGGCAACCTGCTCGAATGGATGCGCATACCCGCCAACTTGAGCATGAAGCTGCGCCAGACTTGGACAGACAACCTTTCGGGCAACACAATTGCTGTCAAGCTGACGGTATTGCACGGCGGCGGCGGATCAGACACGACACTGCTTTCGTGGTCGCCAAACATCCCCAGCGCGGCGGCTAAGTCTGATCCGCAGGAACTGGAGCATGACATAGACCTTACCGGCATCACGTTTCATGTCGGAGATCAATTAGCGCTAGTTGTGGACCGCGTGAGCGGCACCGCGTCAGCGCAGACAGTCTTCGCCGCTTTGGCTTCCACATTCCTTGATTTCAACTTGGAAGGCGCGCCTACCGATCCGAAAGACTACGACACCTACCCGGTGCAAGCTCGGCCAGTCAGAGACAAGCGCAGCATTGACTACAGCGACCCTACAGGAATCGAATACAGCTTCGACGACAATACATTAGCCAACCCGACAGATCGGCGTTATGCACCGTTGGCGGGCACAGCTTCGCCTACTACCGGCGGCGACGGCTGGACTGTGGACAACAACGCTCCGCGTGGCTACAACAGGCACGGCACAGACATTGTGCTAGCAAAGAACGCTCATTTGGACATCCAATACGATGCGGAATTCACGTTCACTGACCGCGACAACGACCCCGGCAACCCTGACGCGTTGACTGTGGAACTGCTTTTGCAGCCTGCGGGTACTCACGGCGGAACAGACGGCTTCGCCAACACACAGATTCTCGGCAAAGCCGTGGCTTCTGATCTTATCGCCAAGGATGGCGACATGGCAGGCACCGTCGACATCACACACAAAACGGTATCTTGGAGCATTCCCGACGCGCTCACTGACGCTGTGCAAGCCACTAGGGCCGGTTTGAGGCTGCAAGACAGACCGGGCGAATATCTGACAGCAGAAGGTCTGCTATTTCAGTCTGCAGGATGCCGACGGCTGAAGCTCGGCATTCACGGCGAATTCACTTCCGATCCGGGCGAACTGCAGTTTGCGCTCACAACGCTGAACGATAGCTGGAGTCGCGGCAGCCGCCCGTTCACGGTGGACAAGCGCGCAAAAGACATTTGGTCAGGCGGCAACCCGACGCCCGGTGCGCCTTCGACTTTCGACGTTGACCTGTACGACTCGACTTCGCCAGCTTTCCGCTGGGCGCTCATGCTGTCTCATACCAATAATCACTCATGGGCCGACTTCAACGTAGAAGGCTTGAAAGTGTGGCTCGACGTGACATGGTGGGGCGACGACGACGACGGCCGCACAGTGAGCATTCCGATTCGTAATAGGGCTTTCAATCTGGGCGACCGTATCTGTCTGGCGACAAGCAACGTCACAAGGTCCAACAATTACCGGCTTATCACTGTCGCGGGTCAGAAGCTCAGCGTTGCCAACAGCAACGACGTGGCAGGCAGGCAGCCGACATTCACGGGCACATTCGAGACCGGCGAATTCGTCGGCACGGCCACCAGCGACGATAGTTCTATGTGGTGGTACCTAGACGACTCAGGCCGCATAGTGGCACGCCGAGACGTTCGCAAGATAGGAATAACTGTCACGCTGTCAGCCGCAGCCGAGCCGACAGAAATAGCCGTATGGCGTGAAGCTGCGGACTTAGGCACCCGTGAGCTACTGGGGCGCAAGACACTGGACAGCAGCACGCTGAGTTTCACGGTGCCGTCGTTGGCGATTACGTCAGGCGAGCGCATCATAATAACGACTTCTGACGCTACCGACGCGACAGTAACCGTGCTGGCAGATGCGCAGACACTGCAGACACTGCCAGCGGTACAGACCGCTGTAGCCGGAATCATGCGCCCGGAGATATTCGCCAGAACCACGATACCCGCCGCGGGTGCGGCTAACCGCTGGCGCAGGCTAGTGCTGGCTGACGGCATGACATGGGGCGAACAGCGCACCTTGCATGTCTACATACAAGACAACAAAGGCCACCCGAACCAATGGCGACACTTGCTGTCTTGCCCGACCGCGTTGCTGCTGTCAATGTCGCCATTGCCGACAGACAGACTCGGCACCGCGGCGACTAACACAGACAACTACGTATCAGAGAACATTTCCGGGCGAGAATATCTGCTAGCACCATTGGCCGATGGAGGATTGGCGCTCAATTCTGTTGAGACTTCCGGCAGCCAAGCAACACTAATATACGCCGAGTAAAGGAAAACAAAACAATGAACAAAACAATCAAGACACTCATTTATTCACTGCTGGCCGTTCTGGCTATCGGAATCGGAACGCTCATATGGCTATCAGCGCCTGACAGCATCCCTGAGACGCCGCTAGAGCCGTCACAAACGACAATTCCGGCGAGCACCGAAGTACCCGCTACTTCGGTGCCGTTCACGATTCCTGACAGCGGCGGCAACGGCAACACCTACCAGCAGAACGACGGCGGCAACGGCGCAGCCGGACTCGCCGTCATCCGCTGGCGAGACGACGGCAACGCCATGACAGCAGACGATCTGCTGACAGTCAGCTAAACGCGACAAAACGCCAGCAAGACAAACCCGTGAGTCTGCCTTGCTGGCGTGTTGTGTCGTGATGGTCAGAGTGTCAGAAGCTGTGGCGTTCTATTTCGCAAGTTCTGTTTGACAGCGCCCGCAGCGTGATGGTGTCGCCGTCGACAAGCTCGAAGGCGTATGTCTTGAACGGCATCGTTGTGGCTATAGCGTCTACGCCTTGCCCCAGTCTGCGCCATTCGCGCTCGAACGGGTTGGCATCGTCGCCGGTTTCGTTCACGGTTATTTCGCCGTTGTAATAGGCACCCGAACCGTCTCCGAGCGAAAGGCAGTCACCACCGTGATAACCGAATGCATTGTGACCTAGCGGGCTAGGCCAGAATTCGCCATGCTTGCCGCTGTTCTCGCTGAATCGCCAGAGTCCGGCTTGAATGTCTTTGCCGACAGTGAACGTAGCGGCGGCGTGCTCGACAGCGGCGTAAGGATGCTCCGAGCCGACAGCTAGCGGCTTGGTTCGCGCAACCGCCGCCAGATTGCCTTGCTGCCGGTTGTCGATCCATGCCAGCACCGCACGCGCTGTTTCCACGCGGTCAGCGCCCGCCAGCCGAGCTATGACGTTCAGACCGGCTACAGCTTCGTCGGGTACCGCTTTGGTGCCGCCGAGAACTACGACTTGCTGAGAGTCAATGGCTGCTTTGGCGTCGCCGGGTTCCACGACGCATTTCGTGTCGAGCACTTGCCAGCTAGCGATTAGTTCCGCCATGGCCGCGTCACCCGCAGCCGCTACGACGGCGTAGGTTTCCTTCGAGCAATCCGGCGCATCCTGCGCTCCGGCGCTCGAAGCCGTCAAGCCGACTAGCAGCAACGCCGCGAATGCGGCGGCTAACAGTTTCCTCATGGCGGTTCCCTCCTATCGGGAGTCCGGTTTGATTTAACCTATCAACCGTCGCCAACCGCAGGAGGGAACCATGAGCCGGTTTCCCCGGGTGCTGTTGGCGCGGCCCACGAAGGGCGCACGGCTGATAGGTCGGGCGCAACGCTACCCGTGAGCGCTCAGGCACGCTGAGAACGACGCTGAGCAAGCACGCAGTCAGCTAGAGTGCGCCTAGAGCGCTTGTGCCTTCGTGGTCGTGGATTCCCCGCCAGTCAGGAAATGGTCAGGCGTGCCAAGCGCTCAGCCGGTACAGCCTCCCCACAGCCGAAAGGCTTGGGCGGTACCGGCGCGCTAGCTTGGGCAGCATGACAGACAATGCACAGCACGAAATTCTGTGGCAACACGACGCGTGGCTAGCGCTCGACGAATTCGGAACCGCCATCGTGTTCGCTCCCGAGCACGAAGATGCCGCGGAGCGCTACAAGAACCAACACGGCGGCACAACAGAACGCCGCGAGACAGCCGACTACGACGGCTTCTGCGGATGGCGGAAAATCTTGTCCGACGGCTCCACGCTCGACTACGTGATATCAGAAGATCCCGTAGCGCACGGCAACGCTCACGCCACGCCCAAACGCTGATTTCTGGGGAACAACTCTGGGGAACAGCCACCGAAAAGTGCGCTGACTAGGGCTTATGACTTACCATCTTGGTGAGCTGCCCCGAGCCGGCGGGGCCGATCAGCGTGACCGCCCGCGCGTAGCAGCCGATGACTGGTCGCGCCCGTTCGAAGTGCTCGGCAGCGCCGCCGCACATCACGGTGAGCACGCCGTTCTGCGCGCCCGCCTCGCCGCCGGACACCGGTGCGTCCACGAAGCCGATCCCGTGCTCGGCGCAGGCTGCGGCCAGCTCACGCGCCAGGTCGGCCGAAGCGGTGGTGTGATCGACGAGGATCGAGCCCTCGTCCATCGCGGCGAGCGCGCCGTCGTCGCCGTAGGCCACGGCGCGCACGTCGTCGTCGGCGCCGACGCACATGAACACGATGGCTGCGCCGCGGGCGGCATCCGCGGGCGTTGCGGCCACCCGGCCCCCGTGTTCGCCTGACCAACGCTGCGCGACGCTCGCGGTCCGATTGAAGACAGCCACGCGGTGGCCCGCTGCGGCGAGGTGGCCCGCCATGGGGAAACCCATCACGCCGAGCCCGATGAATGCGACGTCAATCGGCACGGCGGACTCCATGGTTCTCGTCGAGCATTGCCCTTACCTCGTGTTTGCGTACTTTGCCGAGCGCCGTTCGGGGAAGCTGATCGGTCCAGAACACCGCCTTGGGATGCTTGAAGCGCGCAAGCTGCCCGTCGAACAGGCGCAGGAGCTCAGCGGCCTCGGTTTCAGCCCTGGGCACTGCGACGATGGCGGGCACTTCGCCCCATCGCTCGTCGGGCACGCCCACGACGGTTGACTCTGCGACGAGGTCGCTGCGGGCGAGGATCTCCTCGAGCTCGGCGGGGTAGATGTTCTCGCCCCCAGAGATGATCATGTCCTTGCGCCGGTCGTCGATGAAGATCCAGCCCTCGTCGTCGGCGTGGCCGACATCGCCGGTGCGGAACCACCCGTCGCTGAGCGCCTCGGCAGTGGCCTCGGCGTCACGCCAGTACTCCAGCAGCACGCTCGGCCCACGCACCCACAGCTCGCCGCGCTCGCCCGGCGCCGCGTCCGCGCCGCCATCGGTCACGATGCGCACTTCGCACATGGTCGAGGGCTTGCCGCACGAGCCCGGGTGGATTGCTGCTTCGTCGCAGCGCAGGTGCACCGCGATCGGGGCGGTCTCCGTGGATCCGTAGATCTGCCCGACCGGCACACCCCGGTCGAAGAAGGGTGCGGTGGCAGCCGCCGGCACGGGAGACGATCCGGTCATGATCCCGCGCAGCGATCCGAGGTCGGCGGTGGCGAAGCGCGGATGGGCGGCGACGGCGGTCAGGGCGGCAGGCACCAGCACGGTCCAGGTCGGCTGCCACTGCTCGACGTCGTCGAGGAACTGCCCGGGGTCGAAAGCCCGCTCGATGAGCGCGGCCGCCCCACCCAGCAGAGCAGGGAGGGTCTGGATGTTCAGCCCGCCGACGTGGAACAACGGGATCGTGGTGAGCACCCGGTCGCGGCTCGTGAGGTCATGGGCGTGGGTCGAGTTGACGGCGTTCGCGGCCATCGCCGCCTGGTCCAGCACAGCTCCCTTGGGATATCCCGTGGTGCCCGAGGTGTAGGCCAGCAGCACCGGATGGGCGGGGGTGCCCCGACGCGGCGGGGGAGCACTCGGGGTACTGGGGCACTCGGGCTCGTCAGGCAGCGCCCGGATCTCGCACCCCGCACCGATCGATGCGGCATGTCGCTCGAACGTCGAATCGACCGCCAGCAGGCTGGGCTGTGCGTGTTCGAGGATCCACCGGTGCTCGGGCGGCGCCAGGCGCGAGTTCAGCGGCAGGTAGATGGCGCCCAGCCAGGAGCATCCGAGCATGAGCCGCAGTGCCGCCGGCCGGTTCGGGCCGAGCCACGCCACACGGTCGCCCTCGCCCACGCCGGCACCGGCCAGCCAGCCTGCCGTCGCGGCGATCTGGTCTGCGAATGCGCGGTATGTGTGCTCGACGCCTTCGAACGCGACGGCGGTCGCAGACGGCTGCCGGTCGGCCCACCGCTCGACGCGCGCGGCAAGATCGGCCCCAGCGGACAGTGGTCCGGGATCGCTCACGGTGCCTGCAAGATGTCGATGGGTGCCGGTTGCGAGCAGATCGCTTCAGGCCAGGTCGCCCTGCAGGGCGCCGTCGATCACCACGGCTTCGCCGTCGAGGAACACGCTGTGGTTGCGCATGGGCAGGTCGAAGTGCCCCAGCGTGTGGCGCCCGGCGTGCTCGTTGGCGCCCGTCGAGTAGAGAAAGTTGCCGGCGAACGCTCGCTGCTCGGTGCCGTTGGTCTGGCTCCGGTCGTACATCGACAGGGTGTCCCACCGCGCTCCCGGGTTCATGCCCCAGCCCACGTGGCTGGTCGCATACGCCTCGCGGTCGCCCCACGCATCGGTGTAGCTGCGGAACAGCGCCGCGTCGGTGCCGACGCCCTCCACGTCGACGACGTAGTCGTCTTGAATTCTCAGCGTGACCGGCGACTCGATGTATCGCTTGAAGGTGAGGTTCATGTCGCCGCGATCCATCACGATGGTGCCGTTCACGGTGTCGGCTTTGGGAAACGCCAGGCAGAGCCCGCCGGGCCAGTGGCTGATCGTGCCCGGCCGAGCGGTGTAGCCCCATCCGCCGCCGCACGGCGCCCCGTCGACGTCGACGACCAGATCGGTGCCCGCTGCCGAGGTGACGTGCATCTGCGAGGCAGCGATCAGCTTCTTGATGCCGACCTTGACTTTCGGCTCGAGGTCTGGCTCTGGCGAGAGACGCTCGAGGGCTTCGGGGTGCTCATTGGACACCATCAGGATCCGGGTGCCCTCGCCGAGGATCTTCGGGAGTTCCGGGGCGTGCAGGAGCCCTTCCACCGTGCAGTCGACCACGAAATCCACCGCGCCGAGCGCAGCGAGCACTGCCGCCGAGCCGGCGATGGCGTCGGACGCGCCCGTCGACCTCACCGGCACCGGCGCCGACTGGCGAGGCGTGGGCACCACGACGTGGACCGGCGGCGTGCCGAGCCGATCCAGGGCCAACTCGGCCAGGTTCACGTTCACGGCCCTGCTTTGGCTCTCGGACAGGATCGCTGCCGTCTGGGGCGGTTCGACGCCGCACATCTCGAAGACCGACGAGAAGGCATCGATCCACTTCGCTTCGATTCGCTCGACCAGCATCTGGTCCTCCAGATTCCCGCAGCCTGCTGACTATGCGCCAAGTTAGAGGCTGTGCGGAGCGCCGCGGCCGCTGGGTGTCAGGCTGCTTCTACGGCGGCGAGGTGCGCGGCGTCGTTGAACCGTCGTACTTGCCACAGGCGCCGCCCGTTGAAATCGAGCAGTTCCAGCTCGGTGATGGCGGTCACCGAGGTGACCACGCCGACGCCCCGATGACTGGGCGGGATGCCGAAGGCCATCGCCATGGCCGCAGAGGCGATGCCGCCGTGGCACCCCACAAAGATCGTCTTTCCCGCATGGGCTGCGGCGATGTCGTTGAGCGCCTGTGCAACCCGGTGGCGGAAGCCTGCGCGGCTCTCGCCGCCGTCCACCACGGGCGCGTATGGCTGGTCCATCGGCTGGATGAACCCGAAGCGCTCGCGCGCCGCCTCCCAGGTCATGCCATCGGCAGGTCCGAGCCGCATTTCTTCGAGATCGTCGTGGAGATGGACATCGAGATTCCCGCGCTCGGGCCCGCTGCCGAGTGCTGGCAGCACGATGTCGGTGGTCTCGCGGGCCCTGGGCAGCGGCGAGGAGTAGACGACGTGCACCTCGGGTTCGCGGCCGGCTGCGAACCGGTCGCGCAGCGCCGCCGCTTGGGCGCGGCCCCGGTCGGTGAGGCCCCGACACCCCTGGGGTCCGCCGACGATTCCTTCGGCCATGGCGACGGATTCGCCGTGCCGGACGATCAGCAGCCGCGAGAGCAGTTGCTCGTCAGCCATATCGCCTGCTGCCGACATCCACACCGCAAGACTCTAGGTGTGCGCAACGGCTGCCGTTCGGCGCGGCGCCAGCCGGAGAGGTCGGCTCAGCCACCGTGCAGGCCGTGGTGAGTCTCAGTGAAGCCGGGTCGAACACCGGCACGGCTCCACTCCGTGCCTCCCTGGCCACGCAGAGCCCGGGAATGCCCTCGGCCGCTGTGACGACAGCGCCCACCGCGTCGACGAGATGCTCCGATTGACGCGAGAACACAAGCGCCTGGACGCCGTCGTGGGCCGCCGCAGCCGGGCGGGAGTAGCCGGCGCCTTCCAGCCGCTCGACCGTCGAAGCAACGGTTAGGTCGGCGCCGTCGACAAACAAACAGAATTCATGCGTGGTCATCACAGGCGCGTCACCTCTCGCTGCATCGCTTGATGCCGGAAGCCGTGGTCGCATGGCCAAGCGTCCGGCCGGTCTGCGGCACTCTAGTAGCGATTGCTTATCTACCGTCAAGAGCTTTAGTTTCAACTCATTTCCATATTTTCCGTGTAGTCTAGGAATCTGTCTCTGGCAATCTGTTCGGGGCGGCCGCCGGCCCGCACGCCGCAGCGGGCGTGCATTCGCCAGCGGGACAGTCCGGAGCGCCGCGCCGACGCGACCGGAAGGTGCCTGGGCCGTAGCCTGCGGCCCGATGACAGGTGACACGGGGATGTCAACGCCGCAGCACATCGCCTATCGAGCGATGGTGGCCTCCGACGTCGGCTCGGTTCCTGTGGGGTGCATGGGCGAACCTGACGAGCTGGCAGAGCGGATCGCCAGCCTTGGATCCGCTGCGATCCTGGCATTCGAGGGAGACCGCCACGTCGGGCAGCTGCAGTTCCGGAGGTACATCCCCGGACAGCGAAGCCCCAACAACATCTGGGATCCGGTGTACTGGATGGACTTCGACGGCCGGGCACCGACCCTTCCCCCCCGCACGATCAGCGTCTTCTGCTATCACGTCGGCCAGCTTGACGACACCGACGACCGCGACAGCCGCTACTTCGGTCGGGGCATCGGGGCCGGACTGCTCGACCGCATGCTGGAGTGGGCGGCCGCCACCGGCGCGGCGGCCGTGGTTGCGAAGGCGTCGCCGTCGTTGAGGCCGGTGATGGGCTTCATGGGCGGTCAGCCCGTCGAGGTCTACGAGGAGCGAGGCTTCCAGACTGTCGCAAGCTGGTCCGACCCCGATCTCGCCGCGGCGGTCGTCGAGCGTGGCATCGCGACCACTGAACAGCTCCCGGCCGCGGCCACCGTCAGCTGCTGCGTCCTGAACCTTTCCGAGCGCCGCTGACAGAGCCTTCGGCCGATTCCTGAGCCGTAGCCTGCAGGACGGCGAGTAGCGAACACCGGAGGTTGTGATGGGATCGATCACCTCAGACATCGAGCCAACCGTCGATCCGGCCGAGGTGGGCTTCGACGCCGGTCGGCTGGAGCGCATTGCCGCTCACCTGGATCGATATGTCGACGACGGGCGCCTGCCGGGCGTGTCGGTGCTGCTGACGCGCGGCGGCCAGACCGCCTACACACACCGCTACGGCCAGCGAGACTGCGAGCGGTCGCTGCCGGTCACCGCAGACACCATCTATCGCATCTACTCGATGACCAAGCCGATCGTGTCGATCGCCGCGATGCAGCTGTACGAGCAAGGGTGCTTCCAGTTGAAGGATCCGGTCTCGCGTTGGATCCCGGAGTTTGCGAACGCACGCGTCTTCGCCGGCGGCAACGTGATGCAGTACCAGACGCGAGAACCGGCGAGCGAAGTGACCGTCCACAGCCTGCTCACCCACACGTCCGGCCTCACCTACGACTTCCACTTCGCCAACGAGGTCGACGCGCTGTACCGGGCCAACGGCTTCAACTGGGGTGCACCCGGCAATCTCGAAGAGACCTGCGAGGCGCTGGCCTCGCTGCCGCTGCTGTTCGATCCGGGCACCGAGTGGAACTACAGCTACTCCACCGATGTTCTGGGCCGTGTCGTCGAGGTCGTCTCGGGTCAGTCGCTCGACGAGTACCTCGTCGACCACGTGACCGGGCCGCTCGGCATGACCGACACGCGCTTTCAGGTGCCACCCGCCGACATCGAGCGCTTTGCGGCCAACTACACGACAGCCACGCTGGCGGCACGCGAGGCAGCGGGCAACACGGGGCCGACGCCCCCGGCATACCGGCCCGACGACCCGGGCCTGGCGCGCACGCTGATGGATGACCCGCGCTCGTCGGCCTACCTGGGGCCGCCCAAGATCCTCTCCGGCGGCGGGGGACTGGTGTCGACGATGGGCGATTACCACCGGTTCACCCAGATGCTGCGGAACGGCGGCCAACTGGACGGCGTCCGCACCATCGGCCGGCGCACCCTCGAGTTCATGGCCAGCAATCACCTGCCGGGCGGCACCGACCTCACCGAGTGCGGCCGGGCATTGTTCTCCGAGGCGGCCTTCGACGGTGTCGGCTTCGGCCTGGGTTTCTCGGTGGTGCTCGATCCCGCCAAGGCGAAGGTGGTTTCCAGCAAGGGCGAGTTCGCCTGGGGAGGAGCTGCGTCGACGGCGTTCTGGGTGGATCCGGTCGAGGACATCACCCTCGTCTTCCTGACGCAGCTGCTGCCCTCCAGCGTCCACCCGATCCGCCCCGAGCTGAAGGCGCTCGTGTACCAGGCGCTGGTGTGATGGCCGATTTCGACCTGGTCATCGTCGGCACCGGCTCGGCCAATTCCATTCCCGGTCCCGAGTTCGACGACTGGTCGATTGCGATCGTCGAACGCGACACGTTCGGTGGCACCTGTCTGAACGTGGGCTGCATTCCCTCCAAGATGTTCGTGTACGCAGCCGATGTTGCCGACACCATCGCGACGGCGGGCGACTACGGCATCGCCGCCAGCTTTGACAGCGCCGACTGGCCTGCCATTCGAGATCGCGTCTTCGGCCGCATCGATCCCATCGCCAGCGGGGGACGCGACTACCGCTTCGGCGCCGAATGCCCCAACATCACCGTGTTCGAGGGTGACGCCCGTTTCGTGAGCGACCGGCGCCTGGCGGTGCGCATGGGCGACGGCAGCACCGAATCGGTGTCCGGGCGGCATGTGGTGCTCGGGGCCGGCGCTCGGGCATTCCTGCCGCCGTACCGCGGCCTGGGCACGGTGCCGTTCCACACCTCTGACACCGTGATGCGGCTGGATTCGTTGCCGGAGTCGATGATCGTGCTTGGCGGCGGATACATCGCCTGCGAGCTGGGCTACGTGTTCTCGGCGCTGGGAACCAACGTCACGGTGGTCAACCGGGGTGAGCGGCTGCTGCGGGCCGAGGACGACGACGTGTCTGCGGCATTCACGACGGCGGCGCAGCGCCACTTCGACCTGCGCCTCGGCGCGACGGTGACCGCAGTACGTGGTGGAGCGGGGGATTTCGCATACGCCGCCGACGGCACGCCCAGTGCCCACGGCAACTCCTACACGGTCGAATTCGACCGTGGCGGGCGTGCCGAGTCGGTGAGCGCCGATGTGCTGCTGGTGGCCACAGGCCGGGTGCCCAACGGCGATCAGCTCGCCCTCGACCTTGCAGGAGTGGATGACGACGACGGCCGCGTGCTGACCGATGAGTACTACCGCACCTCGGCGCCGGGCGTCTGGGCCTTCGGCGACCTGTCGAGCGAGACCCAGCTCAAGCATCTCGCCAACGCGCAGGTGCGGGCGCTGAGGCACAACCTGCTGGTGGCCGAGGGGCAAGCCGACGGCCCCATGCGCACCGTCCGGGAGGATCTGGTTCCCCATGCGGTGTTCTCGCACCCGCAGGTCGCGTCGGTCGGCCTCACCGAGCGCGATGCCCGGGCGGCGGGTCTGCCGATCTCGGTAGCCAACAAGCCCTTCGGCCACACGGCGTACGGCTGGGCGATGGAGGACACCGCCAGCTTCGCCAAGCTCATCGCGCACGCCGAGACCCGCGAGCTGCTCGGCGCACACATCATCGGCCCCCAGGCGTCCACGCTGATCCAGCAGCTCATCCAGGGCATGACCTTCGGCCAGACGGTCGACCAGATGGCCCGCGAGCAGTTCTATATCCACCCCGCGCTGACCGAGGTCATCGAGAACGCCCTGCTCGAGCTGTAGCCAGCCGCGGTCAGTCGGGTTCAGTCGATGCGACGGGCGTCGGGGATGAGGTTGATCTCCCAGATCACCTCTTCGAGCCGGTCCTCGGCCGAGACCGCCTCGTAGCGGCACGGCCGCTCAGGCGTGACCGTCGACGGCGCGGGGGCGAGGATCGTGGACGGGCGTGGGTGGCAGAACTGCACCACGCTGAGCCGGCTGGTGTGCTGGCCTGGGTCGGCCTTGACGCGGTGCCAGCCGGCGCCGATCAGGCCGTTGGTGACGTGCTCCAGCATGATCCCCGAGTTGACGATGACGTGATCGTCCGGCGGCGCGGCATCGACCCACTCATCGTCGATGCGCACCTGCAGCCCGCGGTCGGTGGCCCTGGGCAGGGCGGTGATGAGGTTGATGTCGGCGTGCTCGTCGGCCCAGACGTGGCCCTCGCTGCCGCCGCCCGGGGCGTGTGACATGGGCGGGTAGTGGATGGCCCGGCTCAGGTGCGTGCCGTAGGTGGTCATCCGGTCGAAGTAGGTCTCGTGGGCGCCGATGCCCTCGGCGATCACGCGCAGGAAGCGTCGCTGCAGCTCCACCAGCCGCCGATGGAACTCAGTGAGCGTCGCGCCGGCGCCGTCGATGTCGTCGTCGGGGAAGATCGACGGCCGGTACCAGCGGCCGTACTGCACGGTGAGCGGGTGGCCGGCGGGCGGTTGATCGCTCCAGTTGAACATCTCCTTCCAATCGGGAAGGTCGGAGATGGCGGCGGTCTCGGTGAGTCGGCCGGTGTAGCCGCGGGCGCCGAACGACTCCGCGTCGAGGTAGCGCTTCTTGGCGTCGGCCCCCAGCGCGAAGAACCGGCCCAGCACGTCGTACGCATCGTCGAGCAACCCGCCGGAGAGATCGTGGGCCGTATAGACGAAGCCCGTCCGGAGGCTCGACATCACGCCGTCGGTGACCGCCTTGCGCTGTGCCGCCGAGCCGTGCTCGAACGCCAGCAGGTCGACATCCAGAATCTCGTCCATAGTGCCCTTCAGTCTTCCCGCTGGCGCGCCAACCAGGCCTCGTAGCGAGCTTGGTCGGTCCAGGCACCGGTCTCTGCGTCGAAGCGAGCCGCTTCGGGTGCCATCAGGGCCGGGTCGGTGGAGCGGGCCTGGGTGCTCGACACGGTGCCCACCCAGTCGGGCAGGTCGAGCACGAGTTCAGTGGGGCAATCGTGCGGGGGGCGGGCGGCGATGGCGACGGTCGGCAGCGCAGCGATGGACGCATCCCGGTGCGCTGGATCGTTGCCGTAGAAGACCGGGTCGTGGATCTGCTGCCACTTGTCTGCGCCCATGACGATCACATCGAATCCGGCAGCGATATCCGACAGCAGCTGCGCGTCGGTGACGTCGATCTCGAGCCAGTCGATCGGCGCAGCGACCTCGGTGAGCACCGCGATCCGGTCGGCGAGGCGCGGGCGTTGCACGTCTTCCTTGGCGAGCGCCACCCGGCTCACGGTCCACACGAGCACATCGAGGCGGTGCTGTTCGATCACGGCTTCGCTGATGGCGAGATGGGCCGTCGTGGGCGGGTTGAACGAGCCGGGAAACACCCCCCGCCGCTGCGTGCTAGCGGACACTTCCTCAGCCTGCGTCTGTTGCGGTGTCTCCGGTGACGGCGCCCGCGATCGTGATCGATCCCGCCGTGCCGCTGCTGCCGTCGGCGAGTTCGCCGATCACTGCGGCGTCATGGCCGCTGTCGCGCAGCTCGCGCACAGCGTCGCCGGCGCGTGCGGGATCGCAGCTGAACAGCAGGCCGCCCGAAGTTTGGGGATCGCCGAGCACGGTGCGGGTGAGCTCGTCGCTGCCGTCGAGGCGCTCGGCCAGGTGATCCAGGTTGCGGCCGGTGCCCCCGGGCACGAAGCCGCCGGTGGCGAGCCCGACCACATCGGGCAGCAGCGGCACTGCGCCGGCATCCACCACGGCACTCGCTTCGCTGGCCGCGGCGAGTTCTGCGAGGTGTCCCAGCAGTCCGAACCCGGTGATGTCGGTGGCCGCTGTGGCTCCTGCCCTGATGGCCGCGGCGGCGGCTGTGTCGTTGAGCCGGCACATCTCGGCCACGCCGGCCTCGTAGGCCGCATGCAGGTCGCCGCCCGGCTCGACGGCCTCGGGGCCCGAACGCTTCAGCGCGGTCGCGAGCAGGCCGGTGCCGAGCGGCTTGGTGATCACGAGCGCCTGGCCCGCCTGGCCGCCGGCGTTGGTGAGCAGGCCCGTGCCGTCGCTGGCCGGCCGGCAGGTGCCAGTCACCGACATGCCATAGAGCGGCTCGGGCGCGTCGATGGTGTGACCGCCGGCCACCACCCAGCCGCCGTCCGCCGCGGCATCCGCACCGCCGGCGAGCACCTCGCCCAGCAAGTCCAGCGGGAGCACATCGCGCGGCCAGGCCGCCAAGTTGAGGGCGAACAGCGGACTGGCACCCATCGCGTAGATGTCGCTGGCGGCATTCGCCGCCGCGATGCGCCCCCACGTGCGCGCATCGTCCACGATCGGTGCGAAGAAGTCGGTCGAGTTCACCAGCAGCCGGTCGCCGTCGAGCCGCCACACGGCGGCATCGTCGCTGGTGTCGGTGCCGACCACCAGGTCCGGGTGCGACGGGGGAGTCAGGTGGCGCAGAACCTGCGCCAGCTCGGAAGGCCCGAGCTTGCACGCTCAGCCCGCACCGTGGCTGTACTGGCTCAGCCGGAACGCCGGGCTGTTCGCAGTGCTGTCGGTGGGCACAGCGGCAACGGTACCGACGTGGCGACCCGGTTGGCCTCCGGGGTCGGGACCAGCAGTTTCAGTCGTAACTGCAGACGGCGCCGACGATGAGTTTGAGCGCCGGCTCGGCGTCGATGCTGTAGGCGACCTCGCAGTTGGGCGTGGCGTCGGTGCCGGGCCGCTCGTCGGCCACCGTCATGCCCCGCGTAAGTTCGCCGGCGGTCTCCACGTCGACGTGTCGGGCGCCGAAGGCGAACAGCTCGGGGTGGGTCACGGCGAGCACCGCACAGGGGTCGTGCATGGGTGCGGCATCCAGCCCGGCGCGCTCGCGGTAGCCGGCGAGGTAGAAGTCGAACAGGCTCGCAACGAACTCGGGCACCATGCCGCCCTGCGCTCGCAAGGCGGCAGATTCGTCCGGCCCCACGCAGAGCTGGTGGGTGAGGTTGAGCCCGGCCATGCGAACCAGCGGCACACCGGCGGCGAACACGATCTGGGCGGCATGGGGATCTGCCCAGACGTTGAACTCGGCCGTGGGCGTGACATTGCCCAGCCCGACCGACCCGCCCATGAGCGAGATGCCCGCCACCCGCCCGACGATGTCCGGCGCCTGGCGGACGGCCAGCGCAATGTTGGTGAGCGGCCCGACGGGCACGAGCCACACGTCGTCGTGCGCGCGCACCGTCTCGATGATGCAGCCGACAGCGTCGTCGCTCGCCGCCGCCAGGTGCACGTCTGGCCGTGGCGGCCCGTCGAGCCCGGTCGCCCCGTGGGCACGCGGCGCATGCGCCGCGGGCACCAGCAGCGGCCGGTCCGCACCCGCATGCACCGGAATGTCCAGTCCGGCGAGCTGGCACATCAGCAGCGCGTTCGCCGTGGTCATCTCCAGCGGGGCGTTGCCCGACACCGTCGTGATCGCCAGCACTTCGCAGTGGCGGACCGCCAGCAGGATCGCCACCGCATCGTCGTGGCCCGGATCGCAGTCGAGAATGATCTTCGGTTTCGCCATGTCGACTGATTCGGGGTCTGCGCGGGCTACAGCTTCGTGATGCTGGGCGCGGGGGCGTCAGTCTCGCCCCAGTAGTGGGGGAGACGCAGATAGCCGAGGCGCGTCAGCTCGACCGCCGAAGCCAGCCCCTGGATCTCCTTGATCCGCTGGATGGAGCGGATGTGCGAGGCCATCTCGTAGAACAGCATCCAGATCGCGCACTCGAGCGTGTTCACGATCATGCGCTCGTCGTCGGGATCATGCCAAGCACCCCGGGGCAGCACCGTGATGGCGTCGTCCCAGAAGAGCGTGCTGTGACGTGACTCCACCATCTCGCGGAAGGTCTCGATCGGATGGGACGCGACCACGTAGCGCATCCAGCTCAGGCCCAAGTCCAGCTTGTCGAGCAGGTCGGGCACGTCCCAGAACAGCTCAGGATCCAGCCGCAGATCGTGCTTGTTGTTGGGTCCCTGGTGATGCTCGGACCACACGATGGGCTCGGGGATGTCGCCGTCGGGCCACAGCAGCATCCCGCAGCGCCGCTTCGCGAAGATCAGCGACACCCAGGCGATGTGGCTGATCTGGCGCCGGATCGACCACCACATCAGCTCCCGGTCGGGAGACTGGTCGTCGAGGTCGAGCTGCTCGTCGCTCAGCCCGTCGACCTCGGCGCGCAGCCACAGATCGATGTGGGAGAAGTACGGCATCGTGCCGGCTGTGTCGTCAGCCGGCATCTCCAGCACTGAAGGATCGACCCGCGCCATGCCCAGACGTTAGGCGCGTTCAGCTAATCAGTCTCGAAGGCGCGGGGGTCTGGGCAGGCGCACATGAGGTTGCGGTCGCCGTAGGCACCGTCGATGCGGCTGACCGGCGGCCAGTACTTGTCTGCCACCTGCGTCGCCACGCCGGTGCCGGCCGGGTAGGCGGCCTCGGTGCGCGAGTAGGGGTGCTCCCACTCGTCGGCCAGCACGTCGATCGCCGTGTGGGGTGCGTTGGCGAGCGGGTTGTCGTCTGCGGGCCACTCGCCCCCCGCCACCCTGTCGATCTCGGAACGGATCGTCGCCATCGCATCGCAGAACCGGTCGATCTCCGCCAGCGATTCGCTCTCGGTGGGCTCGATCATCAGCGTCCCCGCGACCGGGAACGACATGGTCGGGGCGTGGAATCCGAAGTCGATGAGCCGCTTGGCCACGTCGTCCACGCTGGCCCAGTCCGAGAACGGCCGCAGGTCCACGATGCACTCGTGAGCGACGAGCCCGTAGCGGCCCTGGTACAGGATCGGATAGTGCTCGCCGAGCCTCGAGGCCAGGTAGTTGGCCGACAGGATTGCCGTCTGGGTGGCCTGGGTGAGGCCGTCCACTCCCATCATGGCGATGTACATCCACGGGATCGGCAGGATGCCCGCCGAGCCCCACGGCGCTGACGAGATCGCGCCCGGGCCGGTCTCGGGGCCGGCAGTGGGTGCCAGCGGGTGGTTGGGCAGGTACTTGGCCAGGTGCAGGCGGCACGCCACCGGCCCGATGCCCGGCCCGCCGCCGCCGTGGGGAATGCAGAACGTCTTGTGCAGGTTGAGGTGGCTGACGTCGGCGCCGAATGTGCCCGGTGCGGCGAGGCCGACGAGGGCGTTGAGGTTGGCGCCGTCCACATAGACCTGCCCGCCCGCTTCGTGCACCTTGAGACAGACCTGCCGGATCCCGTCCTCATAAACGCCATGCGTCGAGGGGTAGGTGGCCATGAACGCGGCGAGCTGATCGCCGTGCTCGGCGATCTTGGCGTCGAGGTCGTCGAGGTCGACGTCGCCGTCCTCGGTGCAGCCCACCACCACCACCCGCATGCCGGCCATCACGGCCGACGCGGCGTTGGTGCCGTGCGCGGAGGAGGGGATGAGGCACACGGTGCGGTGGGTGTCGCCCCGGTCATCGTGGTAGCGGCGGATGGCGAGCAGCCCGGCCAGCTCGCCCTGGGAGCCGGCGTTGGGCTGCAACGACACCGCGTCATAGCCGGTGACTGCCGCCAGCCAGCGTTCGAGGTCGGCGATGATCTGCCGGTAGCCCTCCCACTGCTCGGGGGGCGCGAACGGGTGGATGTCGGCGAACTGCGGCCAGGTGACCGGTGTCATCTCGGCTGCGGCATTGAGCTTCATCGTGCAGCTGCCCAGCGGGATCATCGACCGGTCCAGCGCCACGTCGTACGAGGCCAGACGGCGCAGGTAGCGCATCATCTCGGTCTCGGAGCGGTGTGCATGAAACGTGGGGTGCGTCAGGTACTCGCTGGTGCGCCGCAGTTCGTCGGCGATGCCCGACGGCGCCGAGGCTGCCAGCGCTCCGACCGACACGCTGTCACGAGCCTCGCTGTCCCCGAGGGTCCCGAACGCATCGAGCAGATGCGCGACCGTCGATTCGTCGCAGGTCTCGTCCAGCGAGACGCCGACCGTGTCGGCGTCGATGCGGTGCAGGTTGAAGCCAGCCGCGAGCGCCGCGGCCAGCACCCCATCGGCGGCGCCGGGCACGTCCACCGTCAGCGTGTCGAAGAACGTCTCGTTGCGCACGCGCAGACCCAGGTTGCGCAGGCCGGCGGCGAGCGCCGCGGTCAGCCGGTGCACCCGGCCGGCGATCTCGGCCAGGCCGTCGGGGCCGTGCCACACCGCATACATCGAGGCCACCACCGCCAGCAGCACCTGCGCAGTGCAGATGTTGCTGGTGGCCTTCTCGCGCCGGATGTGCTGCTCACGGGTCTGCAGCGCGAGCCGGTACGCGGTCCTGCCGGCCGCATCCACCGAGACGCCCACGAGCCGCCCCGGCATCGAGCGGCGGTGCTTCTCGCTGGTGGCCAGGAATGCCGCATGCGGACCGCCGAATCCGAGCGGCACACCGAAGCGCTGCGAGCTGCCCACCACGATGTCGGCGCCCTGCTCGCCGGGCGGCTGCAGCACGCAGCACGCCAGCAGGTCGGCGGTGACAGCTGCGATCGCTCCCGCGTCGTGCAGAGCTTCGATCACCGGCTGAAGGCTGCGGACAGCGCCGCTGCTGCCGGGATAGGCCAGCAACGCGCCATACACCTCGGCCGGCGCCAGATCGGTTGCCGGGTCGCCCACCACGATGTCGATGCCGATCGGCTGGGCACGGGTTTGCACCACGTCGATGACTTGGGGATGGCAGTCGGCGTCCACGAAGAAGCAGTCCGGCCCGCTGCGTGTGATGCGCCGCGCCATGGCCATCGCCTCCGCAGCGGCGGTGCCCTCGCACAGCAGCGACGAGTTGGCGATCTCCATGCCGACCAGGTCGCACACCACCGTCTGGTAGTTGAGCAGCGCCTCGAGCCTCCCCTGGGAGATCTCGGGCTGATACGGCGTGTAGGCCGTGTACCACGACGGGTCCTCCAGCACGCCGCGCCGGATGACGGCCGGTGTGAGCGTGCCGTAGTAGCCCAGCCCGATCAACGAGTGCACAGCCGTGTTGGCATTGGCCAGCCAGCGCATCGCCGCGGTGGCTTCCGTCTCGGTGAGGGGCCGGTCGATGCCTGCGAGCACGATCGGCTCGTCGATCCGGATCTCGGCAGGCACG
Source organism: Acidimicrobiia bacterium (assembly GCA_022820505.1). Taxonomy (GTDB): domain Bacteria; phylum Actinomycetota; class Acidimicrobiia; order Acidimicrobiales; family Poriferisodalaceae; genus Poriferisodalis. Next base: position 53,777 of record JAJEFK010000001.1, read on the forward strand.
GCGGCATCGACGAGTTCGGTGAGCGAGCCGAATCCGAGTCGCTTGAGCATGACGCCAACGTCGTCGGGCCCGAGGCCGATGTGACGTGCTGCAAATGCTCCTTCTGCGTTCGTGTCTACGGCGGGTTCACTCATGCGTCATGCCTCCGTGCACAAGGCGTCGTGCGGTCTCGATCATCGTCAGTGCCATCGCTCGGGTTATCCATCACGACGGCCGCCAGTAGCGGTGCCCGACGAACGGCAGCGGGGCGACCCGGCATGGCTCGGCTCCTTTGCGGCCCTCGGCCTGCAACTCCGTGCCGTCGGCCGAGTGCTCGGCTGCCACGTAGGCCATTGCGATCGGCGCTTCGACCGTCGGGCCGAAGCCGCCGCTCGTCACCATGCCGACGCTGGTGCCGTCGGAAGTGCTCAGCGCGGCGCCGTCGCGGATCGGCCGTCGGCCCTCGGCTGCGACGCCCACTCGCAGGCGCGGCGGCCCGCCGGCGAGCTGCGCCGTGATGATCTCCGCACCGGGATAGCTGGCCTCGGCGCGCCGGCGCTTTGGGATCGACCAACCCAACCCGGCCTCGGCGGGGGTCGTCGTCTCGGTGAGTTCGTGGCCGACCAGCGGCAGGCCCGCTTCGAGGCGCAGCGTGTCGCGGGCGCCGAGCCCGGCGGGAACTACCTCATCGGCGTCCAGCAGCAGCCGTGCGATATGGGCCGCCTCGCCTGCCGGAATGGCAATCTCGAATCCGTCCTCGCCCGTGTACCCGCAGCGCGACACCTCGCACTCGACGCCCTCGATCGGCAGTGCGGCCGTCGTCATGAACGCCAGCTCTGCGGCCGCCGGTGCCCATCGAGCCAGTACGTCGACCGCTGCGGGACCCTGCAGCGCGATGAGCGCCAGATCGGCTCGCACCTCGAGGCGCACGTCGCCGTCGTCGTCGCCGCCGTTGACTGCCCGCAGCATGGACAGGTCGGCCTCGGTGCGCACCGCATTCACCACGATGCGCAGCCGATCGGCATGACACGACACGATCAGGTCGTCGAGCACACCGCCCGCCGCAGTCGTGAACAGCGTGTAGCGCATGCGTCCCGGCACGAGGCTGGTAACGGCACCCGGCACGCAGCCTTCCAGCCAGGCCGCCACGTCGCCTACCTCATCGTTGCCCGCCGGGTGCAGCTCGATGATGCCCATGTGGCTCACGTCGAACAGTCCCGCCGCCGTGCGGGTGGCGCGGTGCTCGGCAACGGTGCCGTCGCCGTAGCGCATGGGCAGCGCGTGGCCGCCGAAGTTGACCATCCGGCCGCCGAGTTCTGTATGCAGGTCGAACAGCGGGGTGCGGATGCCGCCGGTATCCGGATCGATGTCGGGCTCGCGTACGCCGCCGTTGGCGTCAGTCATCAACCGGTGCGTGTCAGTCAGTCGGCCAGAAGCTCGGCGATGCGACCCTTCGGACGTCCGACGATGGCGCGGTTGCCGCGTACGACCACCGGACGCTGCATGAGCGCCTTGCGCTGGCTCAGCAGCTCCACCACTGCGCCGGGGTTGTCGACGTAGTCGTCGGCGTTCAGGTTCAGCTTCTTGAACTGTGAGTCCTTGCGCACCAGGTCTTCGACGGGGTCCTCGAGTATCGACACCAAGTGTTCGAGTGTCTCCCGGTCGGGCGGCGTCTTCATGTACAGAACGACGTCGGCCTCGACTCCAGCTTCCTCGGCGACCGCCAAGGCGTTCCGGGAAGAGTTTCAATGCGGGTTGTGGTAGATCGTCACCTCGGCCATGAGGCCGAAGTTACCTGCGCGAGACGCCCAAGTCTGGACAGGCGGCTAGGCAATCAGCCCGTCAGCCAGACAGCCAGGCGCTCAGCCAGCAATCGGGCTTCAGGGCAGCAGTGTGGACAGCGGCCGCTCAGCGCCCAGTGGCGTTGTCGAGGCGTCGGCGGCTTCGACTTCTTCGCGCGTGACTCCCAGCATGAACAGGATCGCGTCGAGGTAGGGGACGTTCACGGTGGTGTCTGCTGCATCGGCCACCACCGGCTTGGCGTTGAATGCGATGCCGAGTCCCGCCGCTGTCAGCATGGGGAGATCGTTGGCACCGTCGCCCACCGCCACGATCTGCTCCAGCGGCACGCCCTCGATGTACGCAAGCTGGCGCAGCAGCCGCGCCTTGGCCTCGGCATCGATCACCTCGCCGACCAGTTCGCCGGTCAGCCGGCCGTCGCGGATCTCGAGCTCGTTGGCGTAGGCGTGATCGAACTTGAACCGCTTCGCCAGGTGATCGGTGAAGTGCGTGAAGCCGCCGGAGATGATCGCCACCCTGTAGCCCAGCCGCTTCAGCGTGCGCGCGAAAGTGCGGGCGCCCCGCGTGAGATTCATGTGCACGATCGCAGCGTCGATGATCGAGGCAGGCTGGCCTGTCAGCAGCCGCACCCGTTGGCGCAGCGACGTCTCGAAGTCGATCTCACCAGCCATGGCGGCAGCGGTCAGCTCAGCCGAACGAGCTTCGTGCCCGGCCTCGGCGGCCAGCAGATCGATCACCTCGTCGCGGATGAGCGTGGAGTCCACGTCCATCACGATCATGCGGGTGGAGCGCCGTGACAGACCGTGCGGCTGCACGGCGATGTCGATGCGGCGATCTGCGGCCACCTCGATCAGGTCGGTCCGGAGCTTGTCGCCCTGCGCACCCTCCACCAGGAACTCGTAGCTCCAGACCGGGAAGCGGGAGAGCCGGTGAATGCGGTCGATGTTCCCGCCGCTGCTGGCGATGGCCCCGGTCACGACCGACAGGTCGGCGGGCTTGAGCTCGGGTGCCAGGGCGGTGACCACGAGGCGCTCCGCATGCCGGGTCGGCGTGGCGTCGACGACCTCGAAGTTCATCTCCAAGCCCCGCTCGTAGCCGAACAGCAGCACTTCCTTGACCAAGTCTCGACCTGCGGGAACCGTGATCGCGAGCCCGAGCGTGAGCTGGCGACGCACGACGACCTGCTCCATGTCCTGCACGTCTGCGCCCGCATTCGAGAGCAGGGCCAGCAAGTCGGTGGTGATGCCCGGGCCGTCGGGACCTGTCACCCGGATGAGGATCGTGTCCTTCGGCGCGTCGTCGTCCGCAGCATCGTCCTGTGGGGCCATCGGGTGCCGCAGGCTACTGCGCTGTAGGGCTATGGGAATCCAGGCGTGCCGCGTAGGCTGAACGTATGCCGAGCTACCGATCTGTCACCTCCACAGCGGGCCGAAATCAGGCCGGGGCTCGAGCCTTGTGGCGTGCCACCGGCATGACCGACGAGGACTTCGGCAAGCCGATCATCGCCATCTCCAATTCGTTCACCCAGTTCGTGCCCGGCCATGTCCACCTGAAAGACCTCGGCCAGCTCGTCGCCCGCGAGATCGAGGCCGCCGGCGGTGTGGCGAAAGAGTTCAACACCATCGCCGTCGACGACGGCATCGCCATGGGCCACGACGGGATGCTCTACAGCCTGCCGTCGCGAGATCTCATTGCTGACGCGGTCGAGTACATGGTGAATGCGCACTGCGCCGATGCGCTGGTGTGCATCTCCAACTGCGACAAGATCACCCCGGGGATGCTCAACGCCGCGATGCGGCTGAACATTCCGACGGTGTTCGTCTCGGGCGGCCCGATGGAGGCCGGCAAGACGAAGCTGGCCACGCAGAAGGTCGACCTCATCAATGTGATGGTGGTGGCCGCCGACGACTCGGTCAGCGACGAGGACGTCGCCGAGATGGAGCGGTCGGGCTGCCCCACGTGCGGTTCGTGCTCGGGCATGTTCACGGCCAACTCCATGAACTGCCTCACCGAGGCATTGGGCCTGTCGCTGCCCGGCAACGGGACGGTGGTGGCTACCCACGCAGACCGCCGTGAGCTGTTCCTCGAGGCCGGTCGCCTGGTGGTCGAGCTGTGCCGCCGCTACTACCAGGAAGACGACGCATCGGTGCTGCCGCGCTCGATCGGCAGCTTCGAGGCGTTCGAGAACGCCATGACGCTCGACATTGCCATGGGAGGGTCCACCAACACGATCCTGCACCTGCTGGCCGCGGCCCAGGAGGCCGAGCTCGACTTCACGATGGCCGACATTGACCGGCTGTCCCGCAAGGTGCCCAACATCTGCAAGGTGGCGCCCGCGTCGGAGTTCTTCCACGTCGAGGACGTGCACCGCGCCGGCGGAGTCATGGGGATCATGGCCGAGCTGAACCGGGCAGGCCTTATCGCCAACCAGGTGCCGACGGTGCACTCGCCGACCATGTTCGACGCCATCTCGCGCTGGGACGTGGCCACCAACGACGATGCGTCGCTGGCCGAGTTCTTCCGGGCCGGCCCGGCGGGCATCCCGACGCAGGTGGCGTTCAGCCAGTCCGAGCGCTACCGCACGCTGGACCTCGACCGCGAGCGGGGCTGCATCCGCTCGGTCGACTGCGCGTACTCCACAGACGGCGGACTGGCGATCCTGTACGGCAACCTCGCGCCCGACGGCTGCGTGGTCAAGACCGCCGGGGTGGACGAATCCATCTGGGTGTTCTCCGGCCCGGCCCATGTGGTCGAGAGCCAGGACGAAGCGGTGGAGCACATCCTCGAGGGCGAGGTCGTCGCCGGCGATGTGGTGCTTGTTCGCTATGAGGGTCCGCGGGGCGGCCCTGGCATGCAGGAGATGCTGTACCCGACGTCGTACCTGAAGTCCAAAGGTCTCGGCAAGGCGTGTGCCCTGGTCACCGACGGGCGCTTCTCGGGCGGCACGTCTGGCCTGTCGATCGGCCACGTCTCGCCCGAAGCTGCCGCAGGCGGGCTCATCGGGCTCGTGCGCAGTGGCGACATCATCGAGATCGACATCCCGAATCGCACCATCAATCTCGCAGTTGACGATGCCGAGCTGGAACGGCGTCGCGCCGAGCAGGACGAGGCGGGCTGGCAGCCGGCCGAGCCGCGCCCACGCCAGGTCAGCACCGCACTGCGGGCCTACGCGGCAATGGCCACCAGCGCCGACCGGGGCGCAGTGCGCGACCTGTCTCTGCTGGGCTGAGCAGCTCACGCTGACAGCCCTTCACGAGCCTTGATCGGTGGCTGCGCCGTAGTCTCGCGCCGGTGACCACCGTGGACGCAGCCGAGGAATCTCCGGTCCATCTGGACTCGGCGCGCGGCTGGGTGACCGCCTGTGGCGCAGCGATCGTCGTCATGGCCGGCTTCGGCACCATCTACAGCTTCACCGCCTTCGCCAACGACATGGCCGAAGAGTTCGACACCGGCCTCGGCCCGATCTCGATCGTGTTCGGCATCACCGTGTTCCTGTACTTCGGCAGCGCCCTGTTGTCGGGCCGCCTGTACGACCGGTTCGGCATCGTGCCGCTGCTGATCGTCGGCGGTGTCCTGTTTGTCGGTGGGCTGGTGGCCACGTCCTACGTGTCAGTGCTGTGGCACGGATACGTCCTGTACGGCGTCGGGCTCGGATTCGGCGGCGGTCTGTTCAACGCGCCGCTGTTCGCGCTGGTCGCCCTGTGGTTCGCCAAGCATCGAGCGATGGCTCAGGGCATCGTGGCGACCGGCTCGGGTCTCGGCACGATGATCTACGTCCCGTTCGCTCAGCGGCTGCTCGCCGAGCACGGCTGGCGCCTCGGCATGCGTTGGCTCGCGGTCATCGCAGTGGTGATCCTCCTCTTCGGGCTTGCAGTCATCAGGCAGCCGCCAAGAGTGCAGATGGGCAGCCCCCGCCGGCACCTCTCGCTGGTGCTGCGGACGCCGGCGTTCTGGCAGATGGGAACCTCCGGCATCTTCTTCACGATCGCCGTCATCGGCACGATCGGGCTCATCATCCCGTTCTCCATCGACGACGGTGTGGAGGAGTTGGCGGCGGGTTGGCTGGTGTTCGCCGTCGGGCTCTCGAGCATTGTCGGCCGGCTCGCTCTGACGAGCTTGGCGAGACCCTTGGGTTCGGTTCGCCTGCTGAAGATCGCATTCAGCGGCCTGCCGGTGGCGTACACCATCTGGTTCATCACGACACGCGTCGATGCGCCCGGCACCAAGTACGTGCTGCTGGTGGTGTTCGCCTCGGTGCTCGGCGTTTCCTATGGCGGATTCGTGGCGCTGCTGGGCGATGTCACCGCCCATCTGTTCGGCTTGGCGAGCATCGGCGCGGTGGTCGGCATCTTCTTCTTCTTTTCTGGCACGGGCGCCTTGATCGGCCCGCCCTTGCTGGGCTTCACGCACGACGCGAGCGGCGGCGTCGGAGTGCCGATCTTGATGGTTGGTGTCATTGCGTTGGCGGGTGTCTTGGTACTCCTGCCGATGACTCGCCATCCACTGGCACTGCCGACCTACATCGGGCCTGGCGGGCCGCCGCCAACGCTTGCTGCCCCGGCCGCTGGGGCGCCCCGGCCGCTTCCACCGGTGCGGCTGCCGGGCACAGCGCCCGCCCCGGCTGCGGCCGGTGTCGCGGCCAGCGCTGCGGCCAGAACCGTGCAGCGACTGCCGGTGGCAGCCGGTGCGACCGCGCCCTCACCGGCTCCCACTGCGATCCCGGCCGTCCCGAGGGTGCGGCCGCTTGACGATGGCCTCGTGGCGGCAATGTCACAGCCGCGCTCCGCCGCCCTGCAAGATGCGCCACCCGAGGTGTTCTGGCCTGTAGCCGATGAGGCTGTCTCTTCGAACGGACAGTCATGAGAGCCGACAGCAATGAGCAGGGACAGCCATGAGCGCTGAGCCGCTGGAACCGCAGCCGACCGACGCTGTGTCCCGAGCTCCTGTCCCGGTGCTGGCTGGCACTGTGCAGGAAGGGTGGATCGACTACAACGGCCACCTCAACGCCGGCTACTACCTCGTCGCCTTCGACGACGCCATCGCGCCGTGGATGGATTTCATCGGCATGGGCACCGCCCATCGTGAGGTACGTGACATCACGACATTCTCCGCGGAGAACCACATCACCTACGTGCGAGAGATCGGGCCCGATGAGCCGTATGTGATCTCGGTGCAGCTGCTGGGCTTCGACCGCAAGCGAGTGCACGCCTTCCAGACGATGACCCAGACCCGCGATGGCTACCTCGTGGCGACATGCGAGGTCATGTCGCTGCACATCGACGGGCCGACCCGTCGTGTGGGGCTCATGGCTGACGAGCCCTACCGACGGCTCTGCGATATCTGGGCGGCACATCAGCATCTGCCACTGCCGCCCCAAGTTGGTCACGTCATCAACATCCGGCCCTCAGACGAGGCCTTACTGCACACGGACCTGGCCTAAGGCTCAGGCTCGGTCGAGATCGCGGTGCCCTGACTAGGTTGCGGCCGTGGAGATCTTCGGCGTGGTCAACGCCTCGCCAGACTCGAAGGCCGACTTCTCGGTGGTCCAAGGCTGCGCGGAAGCCGCTGCGCGCGGAGCCGAACTGTTGGCCGAAGGCGCCGACCACTTCGACCTCGGCGGCGAAGGCTCCACACCCGGCAGCGACGAGGTCAGCGCTGCCGACGAGTGGCGGCGGGTCGAAGGGCCGCTGCGCGGGCTGCTGTCGCTGGGCGCAGAGGTCGCGATCGACACTCGCAAACCCGAGGTGGCGCGCCGAGCCCTCGACGCCGGCGCGACGGTGCTGAATGCGGGCGACGCATTGCAGTCGCCCGAGATGGTCGAACTCGCCGCCGAGTGCGAGGTCACCGTGGTGCTGCCGTTCATGCTGGGGCGTGACTTCCGCAGCGTCCGCGATGTGCGCGGTGACCCGGTGACGGTCATGGTCGAGTGGTTCGCCTCGCGGATTGAACGCCTGCGAGAGGCGGGCGTGAAACAGCGGCTCCTGCTGGACTGCGGTGTCGGCTTCGGTCCGCACGACATGGACTGGCCCGAACGGGCGGCGTACCAGCACGCCATCTACAGCGGCCTCGGCGAACTGCGCCGCTTCGACCTGCCGCTGTACGTGCCAGTGCCGTGGCTGCAGACTCCCGACCGCCTAGAACTGCTCGACTTGGCGCTCTCCCAAGAACCCGACTACGTACGAGCCCACCGCCCCGCCCGAGTCCGCGAGCACGCCGCTGCGATCCCCGCAGCGACTGCCGAGGTTGTCTCCTCGGATTAGCCCGACAGCTGAGCTGCAGCTGGCTGGCTCAGCCGGCGACGGGTTCTAGGGCCACCCGGACGTGCTTGTGGTGCGGGGTGAGCGAGAGCCAGTCGCGGTCTTCGATGTCGGTGAGCTCGTTCACCGCCACGCCGTGGATCTTGTGTTCGCCGTCTTCGTCGGGATACTCGGTGCCGAATCCGTGGGGGAGTGTCACATGGCCGGCCATGACTGTGTCGGTGACCTCCGCCGGTGCTTCGGCCTCGCCGCGCTTGGAAACGATCCGCACCCGGTCCCCGTCCACGACGCCGAGCGTGGTGGCGTCGTCAGGATTGATCCGCAGTGAGCCGGCCTTGTCCTTCTTGCGCCACTCGGGATCACGGATCACGTCGTTGGCGTTGGACGACCGGCGCTCGCCCGCCGAGAGCACGAACGGGAAGCGATCCTGCCCGATGGCGGGTTCCTCGTCGGCCAGTGACCGGAACTCGTCCTCGAGTTCCTCGATGAACAGGTGGATCTTGCCGTCGGGGTGCGCGATCCGGTCCCACGTCTGGGAGTACTCGCTGACGCTGTAGATCATTCCCGACGGTGAGTCGACGAGCTTGTCGAACAGGTTGCTGGCCAGCTCCAGCCCCTCGCCCTCGACGCCCGCAGCCCGCACCTCGTCGGGATAGCGCATCGAAGCTTGCATCGCAGAGCCGAACATGATCGCCGCGGGCGCCATGTTGCCCAGCGTCGGCCCCAGCGAGTCGTACAGGACGACCGGCAGCTTGGCTCCCACTTCTGGGTCAGTGGTTGACGCCTGTCCCAGCGCCTCGATGAACGCCTCACGGCCCTGCTGGGCCGCATCGGCCAGCCCATCGGTGCCCGCGGGGCGTCCGCCCATCGCAGCCACCAGCCGGCTGTGGATCTCGGCCTCGGGCAGCGACTCGCCCAGCGGCTCGAGGATCGGGTGGCGCACCTGGAAGTAGTTCGCAGGCATCTCGCCGGCGAAGAACGTGGCCTCGGGCTTCTCGTACTGCGAGCAGGCCGGCAGCACGTAGTCGGCCGCCCGAGCCGTCTCGGTCATCGCCACGTCGATCACCACCAGGCACTCCAGCTTGGCGAAGGCCTCACGGAACCGCTTCGAATCCGGCAGCGTGTGCAGCGGGTTCGCCGATTCCACGATCATCCCCCGGAAACGGTTCGGGTGATCGGTGTCGATGCAGTCGGGAATCGCGGCGCAGGCGACGAGGCCCGACAGCATGGCGTTGCCGGTGACGGGGTCGGTCTCGCCCTCACCAGAGTGGCCGCAGATCGGAGCAAGGCGCAGCGGCAGGTTCATGCCCCCCGGCTTGGCGAAGTTGCCGGTCACCAGGTACAGCAGCCGTTGCAGCCAGCTGTTCAGCGTGGAATGGGGCGCCATCTCGATGCCGAGGTCCTCCTCGGTGGACAGCGACTTCGCCGTGCCCATCGTGCGTGCGGCGGCACGCAGCTCAGCCTCGTCGATGCCGCACTTGCGAGCACAGTCGGCGATGTCGGCGCTCGAGATCAGGTCGTGCAGCTCATCCCAGCCGGTGCACTGCTCCGCGAGGAACTGCTCATCGGTCAGTCCCTCCTCGACCATGATCGCCAGCAGCGCCGCCAACGCCCACGCATCGGTGCCGGGGCGCACCCGCAGGTGATGGTCGGCCATCGCTGCGGTCTCGGACACCCGCGGGTCCATCACCACGAGCTTGCGCTCGTCGTCGTTGCGGATCTTGTTGAGCTCGTTGCGGGACTCGGGGAAACCATGGCTCTGCCAGGGGTTCTTGCCGATGAACACCGCACAGTCGGTGTGCTCGAAATCGCCCATGGCGCCGAGGTTCTGCCTGCCGAACATCTTGCCCTGCGCCCAGAACATGCCGGTCTTCTCCTGGGCGAGCGCATTCGACCGGTACTTGACGCCGAGCGTCTGCAGCACGCCGCGGGCATACGCGCCGGGGAAGTGGTTGCCCTGCCCGCCGCCGCCGTAGTACAGGATCTTGTCGCCGCCGACCGAGTCGCGGATGCCGGTCAGGCGTTCGGCGACTTCGGCGATGGCAACGTCCCACGAGACCTCTTCGAAGGTGCCGTCGTCGTTGCGGCGCAGCGGGGTGGTGAGGCGGTCGCGCCCGTTCTGGTAGTAGTCGATCCGCAGCGCCTTCTCGCAGGTGTAGCCCTTCGAGGCGGGGTGTTCCTTGTCGCCCCGCACACGGGTGATCTTGCGGCCGTCGAGCCGTACCTCGATGCCGCAGTTGTTGGAGCAGAGCACGCAGGCGGTCTTGTGCCAGACCTTGGTGGGGTCCTCTTCGGCGCCGTTGGACTGGGCAGCGGTGGCGCTTTCGCCAGAGCGCTTGGCTCGGAGTGCTGCAAGTCGGGCGTTGGCATCGGACATGGCATCCCCTTGGCGTGTACGGGCGCAGACATCGCAAGGCTACGGCGCAGACGGGCTCGCTGCCGGAATTGCACGGCAGTTCGCACGCCGGGCGCGACGCACAGGCGCGCTAGCTTCTGGCCCACAGGGGCACCGCCGCGCCCCGCCGATACTCGGCCCCAGCGGCCTGCAGGAAGGAATGCACGTGCGGATCAGTGTGGATGCCGACAAGTGCCAAGGTCACAACCGCTGCTATTCACTGGCGCCCGAGCTGTTCGACGTGGACGACTATGGCTACGCCACCGCGGCCGGCGATGGCGAGGTGCCCGCAGGCATGGAAGACAAGGCTCGCCTTGCTGCGGCGAACTGCCCCGAATACGCAGTGCTGATCGAGGAATAACCCCGCCAAGCCCGCCGGGCGCGACGGCACGTCCCTCAGCGCCGCTTCAACTCGAGCTTGTCGCGGACCTCTTCGGGGCCGATGACCCGGTAGTTCATGGCTTCCAGAATCTGCTTCGCCCGTGCAGTCAAGTCGGCGTTGGTCGCCAGCCGGCCTCGTTCGAGGTACAGGTTGTCTTCGAGCCCGACGCGGGCGTTGCCGCCGGCGACTGCAGCGAGCGCCACGTACGGCAGCTGGTCGCGCCCCAGCGCGAACGCCGAGAACGTCCAGTCGTCGGGCACGTTGTTGACCATCGCCATGAACGTGTTCAGGTCCGGCGGGGCGCCCCAGCGGATGCCCATGCACAGCTGCACCATGACCGGCGCTTCGATCACCCCGGCCTCCACCAGCGCCCTGGCCTCCCAGAGCTGGCCGGTGTCGAAGGCCTCGATCTCCGGGCGCACGCCGAGTGCGGTGATCTGGCGGGCCATCTCCATGAGCGTGTCGTGCGTGTTGGTGGCCACGTAGTTGCCCTCGCCGAAGTTCATCGTGCCGCAGTCGAGCGTGCAGATCTCCGGCAGCAGCTCGCGGACGTGGGCGAGGCGCTCGGTGGCGCCTGCCATGTCGGATCGCAGCGGATCGGGCGGTAGCGGTTGCTCCACGGAACCGATCACGAAGTCGCCGCCCATGCCGGCTGTGAGGTTCAGCACGACATCGGTGCTCGAGGCCCGCACTCGCTCGGTCACCTCGCGGTAGCAGTCGACGTCGCGGCCTGCGTCGCCGGTGATCGGGTCGCGCACGTGCACGTGGCAGATCGCCGCGCCTGCATCGGCGGCGTCGATCACGTTCTGGGCGATGTCGGCGGGCGTGTAGGGCACCTTGTCGGACTTGCCGACAGTGTCGCCCGCACCGGTCACTGCACAGGTGATGAAGACGTCAGGCATCGCAAATTGTCTCACAGCCCGCCCGGCTGACCGGCCCACTCAAATGCCTTCGGCGGCCGCGAGCCCTTCTGGGTCGACGTCCTGACCGGCCGCCATGGCGGCAAAGATCCCGGGCGGCTCCTGCCACGAATCCATCGGGCTGCCGGCTCTGGCCGCCTCGATTGCCTCCCACACGCGCTGGGGGCTCATCGGCATGTCGATATGCCGGATGCCGAGATGCGCCACGGCATCGATGACGGCATTCTGCAGCGCCGGCGTCGACCCGATGGTGCTGGCCTCGCCGATGCCCTTCGCTCCCAGCGGGTTGAGCGGCGAGGGCGTCTGGGTGCTGTGCACCTCGAAGCTGGGGAACTCGGCGGCCGACGGGAACAGGTAGGTCATCAGCGTGCCGGTCTGCGGGTTGCCGTCGTCGTCGAAGACCACTTCTTCATACAGCGTCTGCGCAGCACCCTGGGCGATGCCGCCGTGCTGCTGGCCGGCCAGCAGCAGCGGGTTGATCACCCTGCCCGCATCGTCGACCGCGATGTGGCGCAGGTACTGGACTTCGCCCGTGTCGGTGTCGACTTCCACGACCGCAATGTGCGCGCCGAAGGGGAAGCTGGCCTCGCCCTGGTCGAAGTCGAGCTGCGCTGCGAGGCCCGGGTCGATGGGCTCGCCTCGTTCGGCTGCGTTGCTCTCGGCTTCGGTCGGATCGCCGAGCAGCCCGTCCGGGGCATCGCCGACCGCCGTGGCCAACTGTGCCCAGTCGACGGCTCGGGCCGGCACGCCGGCCACGCTGAACGTGCCCGCCGCAGCGTCGAGCACGATGTCGTCGACGCTGGCCTCGAGCAGGTGCGCCGCGAGCTGTTGGGCCCGATCAATGAGCACGTCGGTGGCGTTGGCAACCGCCGAGCCGCCCACCTGAACCGAGCGGGAGCCGCCGGTGCCGCCGCCGCGGGGCACGAGGTCGGTGTCGGACTGGATGAAGCCGATGCGCTCCACATCGATGCCGGTGCGGGCCGACACGATCTGGGCGAACGTCGTGTGATGACCCTGCCCGTGTGCGCTGGTGCCGACGCGGATGGTGGCACCGCCGTCGGGCTCGATGCGCACCGCGGCGAACTCGCTGGTCAGACCGCCGGCAGTGATCTCCACGAAGCTGGCGATGCCGATGCCGAGCTGGCGCACGTCGCCGCGCTCGCGCCGGGCGCGCTGTTCGGCCCGCAGATCGTCGTAGCCGGCGAGCTCGACGGCACGCCGCAGGGGCAGGGCGTAGTCGCCGCTGTCGTAGGTGACGCCGGTGAGCGTGTCGAAGGGGAAGGCATCGGGCGGGATGAAGTTGCGCAGCCGGATCTCGATTGGGTCGATGCCGGTCTCGATGGCGGCCTGATCGACCAGCCGTTCGAGCAGGGCCGCCGCCTCGGGCCGCCCGGCGCCGCGGTACGCGCCGGTGGGCGTCGTGTTGGTGACCGCCGTGGCCACGTCGAACCGGATGGACGGAAAGGCATACGTGCCGTTGGACATGCGCTTGGTGCCCGCCGGCAGCATCGTTCCGATGTTGGGATAGGCGCCGGTGTCGCCCACCAGGCGCACCCGCAGCCCGGTGAACGTGCCGTCGTCTCGCACGCCGAGCTCGGCGTACTGCACTTGCGCGCGGCTGTGGGCCAGCGTGGTCATGTCCTCGCTGCGTCCCGGCGTCCAGGTGACCGGTCGGCTCAGCCGGTCCGCCAGCGCCGCCACCACGGTGTGCTCGTGATACAGGCCGGCTTTGGCGCCGAAGCCGCCGCCGACGTGCGGGGCGATGACGCGCAGTCGCCCGGCGTCCCAGTCGAGTGCGCCGGCGAGCTGCATCTTCGTGAGGTGCGGCATCTGAGTGGCGCAGTACACGGTCATCCGACCGTCGTCGCCGGGCACAGCGGCGCACGAGTTCGGCTCGAGCGGCACCGCCGCGATCTTCTGGTTCACGTAGCGGCCCCGCACAACGTGGGCGGCGCCGTCGAGCGGATCGGTGCCGGGCGGGTCGGTGATCTCGGTGGCGACGTTGTTGGGCCGTTCGTCGAAGAGTGCCGGAGCGCCAGGGGCCAGCGCCGCCTCGGCATCGGGCGCTGCGGGCAGGGGCTCGTAGTCGACGGCAACCAGCTCGGCGGCATCGACTGCTTGCACCAGGGTTTCGGCCACCACGACGGCAACCGCTTCGCCTACGAAGCGCACCTTGCCGACCGCCAGCGGGGGACGGGCGAACTCGTCGGCCACAGCGACGAAGCCATGGTGCGGCGCCACGCCGAGCTCCGCTGCGGTGAGCACCTCGATCACGCCCGGTGCCTGTTGTGCCTCGCCGGTGTCGATGCCCTCGATGCGAGCATGGGCCACGGGGGAGCGGACGAACACCGCGTGACACATACCGACCGCCGAGTGGTCGTACACGTAGCGACCCCCAGCGGTAAGCAGCTCGGGGTCTTCGCTGCGTCGGACTTCGTTGCCCAGGATCGATCCGGCCATGGGCGGCGAGGCTAGCGACGGGCCGCTTCGTGATTCGGCTCAACCTTGGTGGCTGCGCTGCCGCCGTGACCGGCGGCACTGTGCTCTACGCTGCCGCCGTGACCGGCGGCGACGTGTACACCCACGGCCATCAGCCTGCGGTGGTGGCGCAGCACGCGCGGCGTACCGCTGAGGACTGTGCGGCGTTTGCGCGGCACGTGATCGAGCCCGATGCCCGGATCCTCGATGTCGGCTGCGGACCGGCGTCGATCACCGTCGGCCTCGCCCGCTGGGCGGAACGAGGTCACGTCACCGGCATCGAAGTCACCGATGAGATCCTGGCCACTGCCGCGGCCACGGTTGCCGAAGCCGGCGTCGGCAACGTGACGCTGGCCAACGAGTCGGTGTACGAGCTGCCCTATGACGACGGCACATTCGACGTGGCGTACGCGCATCAGGTCTGCCAGCACCTGTCCGACCCCGTGGCGGCGATCTCCGAGATGGCCCGGGTGGTGCGCGCCGGTGGCTGGGTGGCCGTGCGCGACTCCGACTACTCGACCATGCGGGGCTACCCCTCGAGCACCGAGATCACCCGCTGGCGAGAGGTGTACCGGCAGGTCTGCCGCCACAACGACGCCGAGCCCGATGCCGGCCGCCACATGTATGCGTGGTTCCGCGCTGCCGGACTGCCCGATGTGCAGATGTCGGCGTCGGTATGGCAGTTCTTCACGCCCGAGACGCGCCGCAACTGGGGCTATTCGTGGGCTGATAGGTGCCTGCACACCAGCTTCGCTCGTCAGGCCGTCGAATACGGCTACGCCACATCAGACGAGATGGAGAAGATCGCCGCCGGCTGGAGGGCGTGGGCCGACGATCCCGACGGCTATTTCCACTTCATTCACAGCGAGGCGCTGGCGCAGGTCACCTGAGCCCGCAGCACTTTGCTCGCTAGGCGCCGCGTTCGTCTTCCTTGAATGCCATGTCCAGGTCGCGGGCATCGGGTGGGTCTGCGCCTGGACGGGTACAGGTGATTGCCGCAGCCATCGACGCGCGCTCTGCGATGGCTCGCCACTGCTGCAAGTCGAGCGCGGCGCACGCCGCGCGGTCGGCGCCGTGCCGCTCCGACAACGAAGCCAGCACGGCGCCCACGAACGCATCGCCCGCCCCCACCGTGTCCACGACGTCGACCGGCGGGGCAGCCACATCGAGCTGGCCTTCGGCGGTGTACACGGTGACGCCTTGGTGGCCGCGGGTGACGATCACCGTCGAGATCCGGCCGGCAAGCAGCTCGGCGGCGCAGTCGTCGGCGGCACGCCCGGGCCAGATCCACGCCAGGTCCTCATCGGAGGCCCGGAAGAGGTCGCAGACACTCAGCCAGCGCTTGTGATAGCGATCCCACCGGTGGCGATCCTCGACGATCGCGGGTCGGACATTGGGGTCGAGTGAGACGAGGCCATCGTGACGCTCGGCAAGCGAAGCCAGCACGTCGGCGGTGCGCCCGCGGAACATGCCAAGCGTGCCGCCGTGCAGGATGTGAGGCGGGTCGTCGAGGGCGGCGAGGTCGGCTGCATCGAGGGCCGTGTCGGCAGTGCCGTCTCCTTCGAAACGGAACGACGGGTGCGGTGCCAAGCTGACGATCGCCTTCGCGGTGGGCTCGGCACCCCGCTCGCACGCCCGCAGGTCGACGCCGCTGCGCTGCAGGTGGCGCCAGATGAGCTGGCCGGCCTCGTCAGTCGACACCCGTCCCACGAACGCGCTCGGTGCCCCCAGTCGAGCAGCGGCGATGGCAGCGTTCATCGGCCCTCCGCCGGGCACCGCGCGCGATTCGTCTCCGTCGAGCACGTCGACCAGCGCCTCGCCGCAGCAGACGATCATCCGGCTGCCCTCATCGCGCTGCACTCACCGTGCCGTCGCCCTCGTGCCGCGTTCCCTGCGTCGCAATCGCTGTGCCGTAGCCGCCCTGTGCCGTCATGCCAACGTCTCCACTGCGGCAGTCTCGCCCGCGGGCGCAGCCAGATGACGACTCGGCGCTGCGCCCGCAAGACTGTCCGCCATGTCTGCTGCGACGCCGGTTGCCGTTCCCGACAACTATCCCGCTCTCATCGACCGGGCGGCCCGACTGTTCGGCGACGCCGAGGCAATCCGCGACGGCGACATGTCGATGACCTTCGCAGAACTGGCGGAGCGCTCCGACGCGTGCGCGGCAGCGCTGGTGGCGAATGGTCTCCAGCCTGGCGATGCAGTCGGGTTGTGGGCGCCCAACGCCTGGGAGTGGGTGGTCGCGGCCATGGGCACGCTGCGCGCCGGCGGTGTCATCGTGCCGGTCAACACCCGGTTCCGGGGCCGCGAGGCCGCGTATGTGCTGTCGCGGGCGAGGGTCAAGCTGCTGTTCACCGTGGTCGGGTTCCTCGGGTACGACTACGTGGCTGACCTCGAGGCCGCCGCATCAGACGGTCACACCGTCGATGCGCTCGAACGCACGGTGATCCTGCGCGGCGACACACCGCCGGGCACCGCCTCGTTCGACGAGTTCGTGGCCACAGCGACTCCCGACGGCTTCGCAGAAGCTGCGATGCGCGCTACCGCTGCCACGGGCGACGACCTCGGCCTGGTGATGTTCACCTCGGGCACGACCGGGTTGCCCAAGGGGTCATGATCCGACCGGCGTCGATCATCCGCAGCTTCAGCCAGTACGCCGACGAGCTGGGCATGCGCGCCGGCGATCGGATGCTGGTGATCAACCCGTTCTTTCACGCATTCGGATTCTGCGGCTCGATCACGCCGTGCATCGTGAAGGGGGCCACGATCCTGCCCCATCCCGTATTCGAGGTTGAGGCTGTCCTCGAGCGGATCCAGTCGGAACGGGTGACTGTGCTGCCGGGCCCGCCAGCGATCTTCCAGTCGATGGTCAACTTCGTGGGA
Organism: Acidimicrobiia bacterium; assembly: GCA_022820505.1. Lineage (GTDB taxonomy): Bacteria > Actinomycetota > Acidimicrobiia > Acidimicrobiales > Poriferisodalaceae > Poriferisodalis. The sequence continues at coordinate 70,871 of JAJEFK010000001.1, forward strand.
CTCGACCGGTACGACACGTCCAGCCTGCGCTCGGCGATCACCGGTGCCGCGGCGATCCCCGTGGAGACGGTGGTGGCGATGCGCGAACGGCTCGGCTTCGAGACGGTCATTACCGCGTTCGGCATGACCGAGACGCACGGTCTGGCCACGATCTGCTCGGCCGGCGACCCGCCGGAGCTGGTGGCCTCCACGAGCGGGAAGGCGCTGGCAGGCATCGATCTGCGAGTGGTGGATGACGACGGTCATGACGTGCCGGCCGGCGAGCCGGGCGAGCTGCTGGTGCGCGGCTACTGCGTCACCACCGGCTACCTCGACGATCCCGAGCAGACCGCCAAGACCATCGATGCCGACGGCTGGCTGCACACCGGCGACATCTGCGTGATGAACGAGCTCGGCTACATCGACATCACCGACCGCAAGAAGGACATGTACATCAACGGCGGCTTCAACGTGTACCCCGCCGAGGTGGAGAACGTCATGTCCGAGCATCCGCTGATCGGCCAGGTGGCGGTCATCGGCGTGCCCGACGAGCGGCTCGGAGAGGTCGGCGCCGCATTCGTGGTGCCGTCGCCGGCTGGTGCGCCCGAGGCCGATGCGCTGCGGGCCTGGTGCCGGGAGCAGATGGCCAACTACAAGGTGCCCCGCCACTTCTGGAATGTCGAAGCGCTGCCGCTGAACCCGTCGAACAAGGTGCTCAAGACCGACCTGCGCGAACTGGCCGCCGAGCGTCTCGGCGGCTGACCGCTGCTGACCCCGAGCGCGGGCGCGGCGGCGCCCCGGCCAGCGCTCCTGAGCCGATGAGCGCTGCCGGGGCGTCACCCGGACCGGTCCGGGCGGCGGGACAGCCCGGACCGGTCCGATCTACTGCAACCGCCGAGCGATGTCGATCAACCGGGCCAGCTCGGCCACGTCGTCGTCGCCCCGGAACTGCCGGGCGACGGCGTCGGCTTCCCTGCTGAGCGTGCCCATGGACCAGTCGTCCACGAACCAGCTGTCGCGCAGCACCTCGGCGAACTCCGCGGCCACGGCGGCCAGCCGGAAGTGCCGGTCGGCGTCGCCGAAGCTGCGGCGGGCGTCGCGGGGCCTGATCGTGGCCGAGGTCTCGGTGATCCGCTCGCTGGCGGGCCGCTGGTAGCGCAGCGTCACCTTGGCCAGCGTCTCGCTGCTGCGACGGCTGCGGCTGCCGGGGTCGACCAGGGCCAGCTCGTACAGCGCCGTGGCGCTCTGGCCGATGGCGACCTCGCCGGCGTCGACCGCGTCGTTGCGGAAGTCGCGGTCGGCCACGTCGCGGTTCTCGAAGCCGATCAGCCGGTAGGCGGCCACGGTGTCGGGGTTGAAGATGACCTGCACCTTGGCGTCACGGGCGGCAACCGACACGAACGAGGTGATGTCGCCGCCGAGCAGCCGCCACGCCTCGTCGTGATCGTCGATGTAGTGGTAGGAGCCGTCGGCCCGGTTGGCGAGCTGTTCCATCAGCTCGTCGTTGAACGGGCCCAGCCCGACGCCGATGGTGGACAGCCCGATGTCCGAGCGCTCGCCGAGCTGGCGCAGGATCCGGTCGGTCTCGGTGGCGCCCACGTTGGCGACGCCGTCGGAGAACAGCAGCACCAGCACGTGGCGGCCCCGGCCGGCTTCGCTTTCGGCCATGCGGAAGCCGGTCACGAGGCCGTCGGCGACGTTGGTGCTGCCGCCGGGCCGCACGTCTCGCTGGATGCGCCGGATCAGGTCGTCGTGGTTGCGGCCGATCGCAGCCGGCCTGGCGACGGTGCGGGCGTGGTCCTCATAGGCCACCACACCCACCCGGGTCTCGGGTTCGAGGCCTTCGAGCAGCAGTTCGACGGCGTCATAGACCAGCTCGATGCGCCGGGTGCGGTCGTTGCCGGTGCCGGTCTCCTGGTTCATCGAGCCCGAGCTGTCGAGCACCAGGATGATGCTGTCGGGCTGCACAGCGTCCGACACGAGGTGCGGTGCTTGAACGCCCACCCGCAGCAGCAGGTCGCCGTCGTCTGCGAACGGCGACGGCGCCGCATCCACGCTGATCGTGAACTCGTCGATCTCGTCGGGGTAGCCGCCGTCGAAGTAGTTGACGAACTCCTCCACCCGCACGGCTTCGAACGGCGGCAGCTGGCCGCCGTCGAGGAAGTTGCGGGCGACGGTGTACGACGCTGTGTCCACGTCGAGCGCGAACGTCGAGAACGGGTCATCGGCGGTGTCGACGAATGGGTTCACGCCGTAGTCGACAAAGTTGTCCGACTCGGTGGGGCGCCGCCGTTCCGATGGCTCGTACGGCTCGTGCTCTGGCGCTGCGGACTGCACTGATTCGGACTGGGCGACGCCGCCGCCCGAGGACAGGCCCGAAGCGGAATCGTCGGACATCTCCTCTTCGACCGTCTCCTCTTCGTCCATGTAGTCGGACTCGCCGGACACGGCCGCCTCGATGTCTTCTGCTGCCGCGCCGCCCCCGAGCGCCCCCGTTGCGCCCTCATCAGCCTCGTCGTCGGCCATGTCGTCGGAGTACTCGTCGGTGGCCGGCCGCTCCCTGCCGCTCGAACTTGCAGCGGTCGCCGGCGTGATCTCTTCGCCATCCGGCGTTGCAGCGCTGCCGTCGCCGGCGTCAGTCGACGTGCAGGCCGCTGCGACGAAGCACAGCGCCAGCAGCGCGAGAGCGGTGCGCCAGGCGAATCCTCGGTTTCGCCTGGTTCGGTGTGGTGTGCGAATGTGCAACATCTCGGTCCCCCTTGCGTCTGTTGCCTTCAGCCGCTTGAGCCCTGCAGCGGTGCTGCGGGACGTGCGACTTGCTGGCTCGACGCCGGTTCACCCGAGGGCGTTCCGCCTATGTCAGAGGAGCAACAGCCTCGTCATGGGGACGCAAATTGCGACAACTGCCCGACACACATGGGCAACTTTCGTAACGCAGCCCAGAGATGGCTCGTGCCGGTCAGAACTACTCAGTCCTGCTTGGACTTGCCGGCGGCCTTCTGGTTCTTTTTCCAGATGCGGACCTCGGCGAGCGCATCAGGGCCGTCGATGTCGGCCACCGAACGCGGCTGGCGGTCGGCGAACGGGCCGGCCACGGTCTTCCAGCCGCGGGGCGCCACGCCGAAGCGCTTGGCCAGGATCGCCACGAAGATCTTGGCCTTCTCGTCGCCGTAGCCGGGCAGCGCCCGCAGCCGATCGAACAGCGCTTTGCCGCTGCGAACGTCGGCCCAGACGGCGCCGGCATCGCCGTCGTAGTGCTCGACGATGTGGCGGGCCAGTTCTCCGCAGCGCTTCGCCATCGACCCGGGGAAGCGATGCAGCGCGGGCTTGGTCTTGAAGGCGGCTTCGAGATCATCAGGATCCATCTCGGCAATGGCAGCCGGCGAGAAGCGGTCGCCCAGCCGTTCGGCCAGCCGGATCGGTCCCTTGAAGGCCCATTCCATCGGGATCTGCTGGTCGAGCATCATCCCGAGCAGCAGTGCAAACGGGTCGTCCCGCACGAGCTGATCGGCCTCCGGATCGCCCGTGACCGCCAGCGTCCCCCCGTCGTCTCCCGCACTGCTCGCCATGAAGGCGCACGCTACCGCGACGGAACTGGCGACAGTGTTGGTGCGTTCGCCGGGATGGGAAATGAGTTTGCGGCGAGCACGGCTCCGCGTATGGTCAGCGCATGGAGTGGTCGAGCGTGCTGCCGACGCTGACGGTGTTCGTTCCGATCGCCATCGCCTTCGCCGGTGGTGTGTGGGCGGTCATCAAGTGGGGCTTCGGGGGAGTCACGGACCGCATCGACGGGGTGGTCGATCTCGTCAACATCCGGTTCGATGACCAGAACGACCGGGTTGATGCCCGGTTCGATGCAGTCGACTACCGCTTCGATGCGGTCGACCACCGGTTCGAGTCCGTGGATGCCCGGTTTGATGCAATCGACCACCGGTTCGAGTCCGTGGATGCCCGATTCGATGGGGTGGACCACCGGTTCGACGGGGTGGACCACCGGTTCGAGGGGCTGGACAAGCGCATTGACGGCATCGACCGGCGCATCGACGAGATGCGTGTGGACCTCCGGGCGATTGTCAACCGGGTGGACTCATTGCACGCATCCGTAGCAACCGCATAGCCACCGACGGTCCAGCCGGATCCGTTGCTGCGCAGACAAGAACCGCGGCCGCCCGGTCAACGCGCACTGCGCTCCAGCTGAGTGCCCTTGAGGGGCAGAATGCGGCTTGTGGCTGGATGCGTGTTCTGTCGGATCGCTTCAGGGGCCGAACCGTGCCATCTCGTCTATGAGGACGAACGCCATCTCGGATTCTTGGACATCTTTCCGAATACCGAGGCGTTCAGCGTGGTGATCACGAAGCAGTGTCTTCCGAGTGACATCGCACAAGTGGACGGCCATGTTGCTGCGGAGCTGCTTGAGGCTGCGCGCCGGGTTGCCGTCAAGATCGCTGCTGCGTATGACGATGTGGACCGCTGCGCGGTCGTGTTCGAGGGCATGATGATCGATCACCTGCATGCCAAGGTCATCCCGCTGCATCGGACTGCTGGCGTGCAGCCGAGCCCCGAGTCGGGAACGACGGCTCGTGGTGACCAGTACTTTGAGGCCTATCCCGGCTATGTGACCACTGAGATCGCAGCCAGTCGGGCAGACGACGATCACTTGGCTGCGGTTGCCGCCAAGATCAACTCGCAGGGCAGGCGTTGATGGGTGAAGCAGTTCCGTTTCCGACCGCCCAGCCGCGGGGGTACGAGTGGCTGGAGGGCGAGCCGGCGTTCGACGCCGAGCGGCATCTGCAGCTCGAAGAGCCGACTGAGGTGCTGATGCTGGCCGACCTCGGCTATGACGCCGCCGAGATTGCCACGAAGGCCACGCCGGTGGCGCTGTCCTCGCCGTTCCGGATGCTGAGCGATGAGGGTTCGGCGATCATGCTGGAGACCGCCCGGCGCTTGCGCTGTTTCACCCGACCGGCGGGCGAGCGCATCGAGCGGACCGTGCGTGGCGGCTGCTACCGCTCACGCTGGCTGCGTGACCTCTGCCTCAGCGTCGAGGTGACGGCACATCTCGAAGCGATCTACGGCATCGAGATCGCCCCGCACCCGATGCCGGTGCACCTCGGCCACATTAACTACGAGCCGTCCCAGATCGATGTGGGCATCGACAAGTGGCATCACGACACGCTGCCGCTCGACTACGTGCTGGCGGTGACCGACCCTGCGCACGTTGCCGGAGGGCGCTTCGAGTGGTTCGGGGGCACCAAGCACGAAGCCGCCGAGCTGGCCGAGGCCGGTCAGCAGGTGCCGGCCGAGCGGACTGTCGCTCCCGAGTTTCCCGACCCCGGCTATGCGATCGCGCTGCACGGCGACATGGTGGTGCACCGTGCCGGCCCGCTCGACGAGATGTGCGAGCGCATCTCGATGGTGAACGGCTACGTGGCCACCGGCGCCTCGGTCGACGAGCAGAGCCGCACGTCCGACCTGATCGGCATCGACGACCCGGAGACGCTGTGGACCGAGTGGGCGAAGTTCGCGGCATGGCGGAGCAAGGATCGCCTGACCCAACTGATCGACGAGCTGGAGTTCACCTCCGACCGCGACGCCGTCATCGCCCAGTTGGAGGACGCGATCGACGATGCGCAGCGTGCGATCGCCGAGATGCGTGCCGGCGAAAAGAGCCTGCTGCACTACGGCGACTGAGCGGCCGGACTCGCAGCAGCGCGGGCTGTTGCGGCACTGCGAGCGACCCATCGGCTGAGCGGCAACCCCGCGGTATTGCCGATGCGTGAATGGTCGCGGCGTCGAGGCCCGGTTGCGATGGCGCGCAGCGATTGGCCGATTTGCGATGCTGGCGCGATGCAAACGCAGATGCTCATTGGAGGACGCTGGCAAGGCGCCGCAGGCGGCGAGCTGATCGACGTGCTCGACCCGGCGACCGGCGACGTTGCCGCTGGCGTCGCAGCGGGAACGCCAGCCGATGCCGTGGCCGCGTGCGACGCGGCTGCCGCAGCGCAGCCCGGCTGGGCAGTCACTGCGCCCCGCGTCCGCTCGGAGATCCTGCGCGATTCCCACCGGATCCTGATCGAGCACACCGACGAGCTGGCCGATCTCATCACGCTGGAGAACGGCAAGCCCCGCGCCGACGCCGTCGGCGAGGTGGCCTACGCCGCTGAGTTCTTCCGCTGGAACGCCGAGGAAGCCGTGCGCATCCACGGCTCAATCAGCGTGGCCCCCTCGGGCGCCAACCGCATCATCACCCGGCACCCGCCGGTGGGCGTCGTGGCCATGATCACGCCGTGGAACTTCCCGGCCGCCATGATCACCCGCAAGCTCGCACCGGCGCTGGCCGCCGGCAACGCGGTCGTCATCAAGCCGCCCAGGGAAGCCCCGCTCACCTCGCTGCGGGTCGCTGAGCTGCTGGCCGAAGCAGGCGTGCCGGCCGGCGTCGTCAATCTGGTGCCAACGGCCAACTCGGGCGCTTGGCTCGACGCCGTCGTGGATCACCGGGCGGTGCGGATGCTGTCGTTCACCGGCTCCACCGAAGTCGGCAGGGTGCTGCTGAAGCGCTGCGCCGACCGGGTGCTGAAGGTGGTGATGGAGCTCGGCGGCAATGCGCCGTTCGTCGTGTTCGCCGACGCCGACCTCGAAGCCGCCACAGCCGGCGCCATGGTCGCCAAGATGCGCCACTCGGCCGAGACCTGCACGGCAGCAAACCGCTTCTTCGTGGAGGCGCCGGTTCACGACGAGTTCGTCGAACGGCTGGCGACGGAGATGGGCGCGATGAAGGTCGGCAACGGCAGCGACCCCGATGTCACCTGCGGCCCGATGATCAACGCCGCCTCGGTGCAGAACATCGACCGGCTGGTGCGCTCGGCGGTCGACGGGGGCGCCACCGCTGTCACCGGGGGCGCGGCCATCGACGGCCCGGGCTTCTTCTACGAGCCGACCGTGCTCGGCGGGGTGGAGCCCGGCGCGCCCATCACCCGCGAGGAGATCTTCGGCCCCGTCGCGCCCGTCTCCAGCTTCACCGACACCGACGCCATGATCGCCGCCGCCAACGACACCGAGATGGGCCTCATCGGCTACGTCTACACCCAGGACCTGGCCAAGGGCCTGGCGGTCAGCGAGCGCATCGAGGCCGGCATGATCGGCCTGAACCGTGGCGCTGTGTCGGACCCCGCCGCGCCCTTCGGTGGCATGAAGCAGTCGGGCCTCGGTCGCGAGGGCGCCAGCGAAGGCATCTACGAATTCTGCGAAACCCAGTACATCGCCGCCGAGTGGTAAGCGGCTGAGCTTCGGGCCCGAGCGGACCGGCGCAGGCGCTCAGTCGAGGAAGCTGGGGTCGCGCTCGAGCACCTTGTCGTAGATCGGCTGGTAGCTGAACCAGCCGGCCAGCGGGCTGCCTGTCTGCGACGCCGTGAGCTTGGCCGACTCGTGGCGGATCGGGATCGGCGTGCCGGCGGCCTCAGCCAGCAGCTGGCTCTGGCAGGTGCGCTCCATGGTGATGAACCACCACGCGGCCTCGTCCACGGTCTGGCCGACGGTGAGCAGCCCGTGGTTCTGCAGGATCACCGCCTTGCAGCTGCCGAGCGCCTGGCCGATGCGCTTGCCTTCGGACGTGTCGAGCACCACGCCGGTGAAGTCGTCGAACAGGGCGTGGTCTTCGTAGAAGGCGCAGGCGTCCTGGGTGAGCGGGTCGAGCAGGCGGCCCAGGCTCGACCACGTCTTGCCGTACAGCGAATGGGTGTGCGCCGCAGCAATCACGTCGGGTCGGGCCTTGTGCACCTCGCTGTGAATGGCGAAGGCCGCCTGGTTCAGCGGGTAGCGCCCCTCCACGATGTTGCCGTCGTGATCCACCAGCAGCAGGTCGGACACCTTGATCTGACCGAAGCCCACGCCGAACGGGTTGACCCAGAAATGGTCGGTCCATTCGGGGTCGCGGGCGGTGACGTGGCCGGCCACGCCCTCCTCGAAGCCGAACAGCGAGAACGCCCGGTACACCGACGCCAAGCGCTCCTTGCGGTGCTGACGCTCGGCCTCGATCGTGTCGAACGTCGGCGCCTGCGGCATCGGGATCTCGGTGAAGGGGTCGGCGGCGGAGTCGGTTGTAGTCGTCACGAGGGCCATCGTACGACGCTCGGGCTGTCATGACCGGAGAGCTGTGCCCCGTCTTCGCAAAGAACGCCGGGCATCGCGGTCGTGACTTCGGCCGTGATTCGGCTACTGCGACTGCACCCGCGTAGTGTCCACCCGGTGAGCAGGGACGACGCTGTTGCAGCGAGTGGCGCGCCCGTGCGGTGCCTCGACGACGTGCGGGTCGTGGAGCTGACCACCGGCATCGCCGGGCCCTACGCGGCACGCTTCCTGGCCGATCAGGGCGCGGAAGTGGTCAAGGTGGAGCCGCCCGGCGGCGACCCGTACCGATCCGACCCGGGCTTTCAGGCGGTCAGCCGCAACAAGCGCTCGGCGGTGCCCGACGGCGTCGAATGGGAACGAGCCCCGCTCCCGGCCGATGTCGACGGACCGCCGGCGTCGCTGCCCGGCATCCTGCGGCCGGCGTCGTCGTCGATAGCCACGCCGCTGCTGGGTGGACTGCTCGCCGGCGCCGATGTCGTGTTCGTGCCTGACGGTCCGACCGCTGCGGCCGTGCGAAGACACGCCCCGAGCGCGGTGATCATCTCGTGCCCGACCTGGGGCGACGTGGGACCGTACGCAACACGTGTGGGCACCCCGTCGCAGGTGGCCGCCGTGACCGGCATCGGGTGGAACCAGATCAGCTACTCCGAAGGCCCCGTCGAGCTGGTGGTGCCGCTGGCCTCCTACGGCGCCGGGATGCTCGGGGCGATGGCTGCGGCGGCGGGCCTCTACGCCAAGCGAGCGCACGGGTCGGCGCCGACCTACACCGTCTCGGAGGTGTCCGGCTCGGGCGCCATGCAGATCGGCGACTTCGAGGTACCCGAGATGGCCGACCTCGACCGCGACGGCTCCTGCCCGCTCGGCTCGGCCGGCAGACTGCCCGTGTACCGGCAGTTCCGGGCCGCCGACGACCGCTGGATGTTCGTGGCCTGCGGGACGTATCCCTTTTACGAGGCGATGCTGCGAGCCATCGGCCGCGAGGACCTGCTGGGCGACGAGCGGTTCCCAGACCCGCCGTGGGGCCTGCTCGACCTCGAGCCGCTGGCGGAGATCACGCCGATCCTCGAAGACGCCTTCGCGGCCCGCCCGCTCGACGAGTGGCTGGAGATCTTCGGCGCTCACGATGTGCCCTGCCAGCCGGCCCAGACCCGCGAGGAGTTCATGAGCTCGGCGCTCGCGCAGGCCAACGGGCTCGACACGACCGTTGAGCACCCTGAACTCGGCACAGTGCGCACCCCGCCCCAGCCGATGTGGATTGACGGCAGCGACGAGGTTGCGTTGCAGCCGGCACCGCGCCTCGGCGAGCACACCGCCGCAATCGAAGCCGAGATGGAAGCCGGTGCATGGCCGGCCCTGGCGGAATCGGAGCCGTGGGTGCCGGGCACCGCCCCGCTGCGGGGCGTCAAAGCGGTCGACCTCAGCTCCTTCATCGCCGGACCGGTCATCACCCGCCACCTGGCGATGCTCGGCGCCGAGGTCATCAAGATCGAGCAGCCCGGCGGCGATCCATTCCGCGTGCTCGGTCCCTATTTCAATGGCTGGAACCAGTCGAAGCGTTCGATCTGCCTGAACCTCAAGGATGCTGCCGACCACGCAGTCATGGCGCAGCTTGTGGCCGAATCCGATGTCATCGTGGAGAACTTCCGCCCCGGCGTCGCGGCACGCCTTGGCGTGGCGGATCAGGACCTGCGGCGCATACGTCCCGATGCGGTGCTGGTGAAGAGCCCCGGCTACGGCCGTGACGACTCCATGGCCGAAGTGCCGGCGTTCGATCCGCTCCTGCAAGCCCTCGGCGGGATCATGGCGGCGCAGGGCGGCGACGCCGAGCCGGTGTTCCTGACCGTGCCGGTGCACGACGCCGCCACGCCGATGATCGCCTCGTTCGGGGTGCTGTGCTCGCTCTACCGGCGCCTGGCCGACGGCGAGGGGCGGACGGTGCGCACGTCGCTCACCCAGACCGTCACTGCCGCGCAAGCGGCCGAGTTCGTGCTGTACGAGGGGCGGCCGCGCGCGGAGATGGGGGGCATGGACTACCGGGGCGCCGGGCCCGAACGCACCTACCTCGAAGTTCCCGATGCCGACGGCCCCGAGTGGGTCTGGCACCAGACGACGCCCGAGGGCACCAGCGACCTGCCAGTCGAACGGCGCGGCTTCGTGAGGGCCGCCGTCGCCGTCGACAACCGCCACGTGGTCGATCTGCCCGAGACCGAGTGGGGCCCGATGATCCAGCTCGGCTCCCTGGTCGGCGGCATCGACGTGGCGATGCGCCGAGCCCCCTACCTCGATGAGCACCGAGCAGAGATCACCGCCGAGCTCGCTACGCCTGGCGCTGCCGGCACGCAGCCTGTGGCGGCCGACTGAGACACCCGGCTCGGCTCGAAGATCGGAATCAGCGTCACTACGGTGAGCCCATGGCGATGGCGCGACTTGCCTCCGAGGACCTGCCGATGCTGCGCGGCACCGCAGCCTTCACCGCCGATCTGCCGCTGCCCCACGGCTGTCTGCACGCCGCGTTCGTGCGCTCGACGGTGGCCCACGGCGACCTGCGCAGCGTCGATCTGCGCGAGGCCGAGCAGGCGCCGGGCGTCGTCGCCGTCTTCGAAGCGGCGGGGCTGGGATTGGAGCCGCTGGAGTACTACCGGGCCACCACGCTCGGCGGCCAGATGGCCCGGCCGCTGCTGGCCACCGAGCGGGTGCGCTTCGTCGGCGAGCCGATCGCGGTCGTGCTGGCCGACTCGCTGGTGCACGCGCTCGACGCCGCGGAGCTGGTCGCTGTCGAGATAGACGAGCTGCCGGCAGTCATCGACGCCGAGCAGGCCGCAGCCGACGACGTGCTGCTGTTCCCCGGCGCGGCAACGAACGTGGTGCGGCCGCTGGATCCCCCGGATGCCGGCGGGTTCCTGTCGACGCCCACCGAGCTCGACGAGGCTGCTGCGCCACCGGCCGCACCCGGTGAGGACCCCTGCGATGGCGCTCATTGCGTCGTGGAGCTGGTCTGCGAGAACGACAGGATCACATCGCTGCCGATCGAGCCGTGCGCCATTGTCGTGACGCCCTTCGAGCTCATCCGGGGCACCCCGGCCGCACAGGGCGCATCGCCCGACTGCAAGATCGACATCTGGAGCACCGGCCAGGGCGTGCACAGCGCCCCGTACCTGTACCGGCGCTTGCTGGGCATCCCGGTCACGGCGGTGCGAGTGCGCGAACCGCAGGTCGGCGGCGGGTTCGGCGGTCGCGGCGATCCCATGCCGGAGTTCTTCGTGGCGGCCCGGGCCGCCCACCTGATCGAACGCCCGGTGCGCTGGGTGCAGAGCCGCCAAGAGCAGTTCGTCTCGATGCCCTACGGGCGCGGGCAGCGGCACCGCATCCGGATGGGTTTCGATGGCGACGGCCGCATCGTCGGGATCGACGTGGTGATGTGGTGCGACGCGGGCGCCTACCCGCACATGGCGCCGATGCTGACGGCGGCCAGCTACCGCCAGAGCACCGGCCTGTACCGGGTGCCGCGGCTGCGCTACCGCATCGGCTCCGCCGTCACGAATGCCCCGCCCACTGGTGCCTACCGCGGCGCCGGCCAGCCCGAGGTGAACGCCGCGCTCGAACGGGCCATCGACGCCGGCGCCCGCAAGCTCGGCCTCGATCCCGCCGATGTCCGCCGCCGGAACCTGCTGCGTGCCGAGGAGCTGCCCTTCGACACCGGCACCGGCATCGTCCTCGACAGCGGCGACCCGCACCGTGCGCTCGACACAGCCCAGGAGCTCATCGACGTCGGGCGCTGGCAGGCGCTGGCAGCCGAGCGCCGGTCAGCCGGCAGCCGCTCGGCGCTGATAGGCGTCGGCTATGGCTGCTACAGCCAGAGCGCAGGCAGCGGCGACGACCCCGACTACGCCTCGCTGGAGTTGGGATCGGATGGGAGCGTGCTGGTGACCTGCGGCAGCCACGGCCACGGCCAGGGTCATCACAGCCTGTGGGCCCAGATCACCAGCGCCCGGGTCGGGATCGCCGAAGGCGCCGTACGTGTGAACGACGCCGATTCGGTGACATCGTCGTACGGCGGGGTGACCGGCGGTTCGCGCACCGCGACGGTGCTGGGCAGCCAGATCGCCGAAGCCGCGACCGAGCTGCGTACCCGCATCTGCGAAGTGGCGGGAGAACTGCTTGAGGCCAACCCCGACGACATCAGCCTCACCCCCGACGGTGCGCACGTGGCCGGCGTGCCGTCCCGGCTGACGAGCTGGACCGACATTGCCGCAGCCGCACCGGAGGGAATCAGCGCCACCGTCACCGAGCGCCGCGCCGAGGTGACCCATCCCTACGGCACCCACGCCGCGGTCGTGGAGGTCGACGCGGAGACGGGTCGTGTCGAGCTGCTGGCGTTCGCCGCAGTGGACGACTGCGGGAGGATGCTGTCGGAGGTGTCTGTCGAGGGCCAGCAGCACGGCGGCGCGGTTGCCGGCATCTCCCAAGCGCTGATGGAGGCAGGGCAGTGGGACGCCGACGGCACCCCCCGCACCACCACGCTCGTCGACTATCTGATCCCTGCCGCAGCCGATGTGCCCTCCATCGACACTGCCCGGCTCGGCACGCCGACCGAGCGCAACGAGCTCGGTACCCGCGGCATCGGTGAGAACGGGGCCATCGCCGCCCCACCCGCCGTGCAGAACGCCGTCATCGACGCGCTTGCCCACCTTGGCGTGACCCACATCGACATCCCCCTCACACCCCAGCGCGTCTGGGAAGCGATTCGAGCCGCGCAATAGCAAAGCAGTGCTTGAATGCAGGCAAGCGACCCCGGAGGCACCCATGGTCGAGCCGGATTTCCTGCACTTCGACACACTGGCGCTGCACGCCGGACAGCGGCCCGACCCGACCACCGGGGCGCGGGCCGTGCCGATCTACCAGACCACGTCGTTCAGCTTCACCGACACCGAGCAGGCGGCCAGCCTGTTCAACCTCGAGATTCCCGGCCACATCTACAGCCGCATCTCCAATCCCACCGTTGCCGTGCTCGAGGAGCGGATCGCCGCGCTCGAGGGCGGCGTCGGCGCGGTCTGCACAGCGAGCGGCATGGCGGCGTTCCACCTGGCGTGCGCCACGATCGCCTCAGCGGGCGACCACATCGTGGCCAGCCGCAACATCTATGGCGGCACGCACAACATCCTGAGCCTCACGCTGCCCCGCTTCGGCATCACCACGACGTTCGTCGACCCCCGCGACCTCGACGCGTGGCGCAGCGCCATCCAGCCCAACACCAAGGTGCTGTTCGCCGAGACGCTCGGCAATCCCAACATCGAGGTGCTCGACGTGCCGGCCGTCGCTGCGGTGGCACACGAGGCCGACCTGCCGCTGATGCTCGACGCCACATTCACCACGCCGCACCTGATGCGACCCATCGAGCTGGGTGCAGACATCGTGATGCACAGCGCCACCAAGTTCCTCGGCGGTCACGGCGTGGCCATCGGCGGCGTCGTGGTGGACGGCGGGCGCTTCGACTGGGCCGCATCGGGCAAGTTCCCGACGCTCAGCGAACCGTATGCGGGCTACCACGGCATCGCCTTCACCGATGAGTACGGGCCCCAGGCGCTGTCGATGCGGGCCCGAGCGGAGGGCTTGCGCGACTTCGGCGCCGCCATGAGCCCGGCGGTGGCGTTCCACCTGCTGCAAGGCGTCGAGACCCTCCCGCTGCGCATGGACCGTCATGTCGCCAACACCGAAGCGGTGATCGAGTTCCTCACCTCGCACGACGCGGTGAGCTGGGTGAGCCACCCCTCGGTGCCGTCGCACCCTGACCACGAGCTGGCCAAGCGGCTGCTGCCGCGGGGTGCCGGCGCGATCCTGAGCTTCGGCGTCGAAGGCGGCCGCGAGGCCGGACGGCGGTTCATCGAGGCAGTGCGGCTGGCGTCGCATCTCGCCAACGTGGGTGACGCCAAGACGCTCGTGATCCATCCCGCCAGCACCACCCACCAGCAGATGAGCGCCGAGGATCTGGTCGCAGCCGGCGTCGGCGAGGACCTGGTGCGGCTGTCGGTGGGCCTCGAGCACCCGGGCGACATCATCTCGGACCTGTCCCGCGCCCTGCGCGCCTCGCAGAAGGGCTGAACCGATCAACGCACACTCGCACGACGTTCGATGTGCCGGCAGATACGCCGTGTCTGGAGGCGAGACGGATTAGCGTCGAAGGTCGTCGTAGAGATTCGTAGCTACGTAGGCCAAGTCGGCTTGGTTGCCGACTCGTGCCACTTGGCGGAGCATGTCTACCAAGGCTCGGTCGTCGTTGACCTTTCGCCGCGCGTGCTCCGCGTACTTCTTCAGCTGTTCAGGCGTCATGCGCGTCGAATCCTGTTCTGCCGGGGGCGGCCGTCGACCGGCTCGGTCCCCTCGAAAGTCGTCGGTGTGATGAGACAACGCAGACTGGGCGTTAGTGGAGCGCTCAGTCGCTGCTGTGTCGTCAGTCGAGCCAAGCGACGACGGTCCATCGTCGCTGCCGGACAGTTCGCGTTGAACCCGCTCAGGCTTGTTCGGCCGTTCAGACTCGACGGCTTGCTTGTCTGCTTCGCTTGAAGCCCCGTCGAGATTGAGCAGCGCCTGATCTTCTCCGGTGCCATCAGGTCTGTCGGCTGATCTCCCGCGATCCGGGATGCGGTTGGAGACCGCTTGCTCCGGGGGAGTCGGGCGCGACTTGATGAGCAGTGTTTGGTTGAAACACGTCTTGACCCACCGCCACGCAAAGTCGCGCTTCGGCGACCAGTAGATGTCATCGTCAACGGCGCCGACGGAGCCGAGGCCGTCAACTGCAAGTCCGCTCTGGTCGCGGACAAGTGCATCCGCCTGTGTAGACGGCGCTGCCCATCGGAGGAGATCGGGGTAGGTGTGGCCAGGTCGCCATTCACCTGCCGCGAGCGCGTGGAGCCGATCGGCCTCAGCAGTCAAGAGGGCGGCATCGAGCGGTAGCTCTGGCGGATCCTCGGCACTGTCGCATGCTCCGAGCAATGCGCCCGCCATAGACGCGATGGTGTCGGTGTCGGTACCAAGTGCGTTGGCGGCAACGATGCACCCGCTGTACGCATCTTCGGCGATCGCCGCGAGAGCAGCCGCCGCGACGGTGGTGAGGACCCCGCTGCCGACGTGATGCTTCTCCCGAAGACCGAGAACGCGGCACGTCGCCTCGTACGCGTCGCCAGGCGTGTCCGCACGCTCCATGGCCGAGCGTGCCATGCGGACCGCCTCCACCAGCTCGCAGACGGTCGAATCCCAGCAGTCGCGGAGCGATTGCGCAGTGGCACTTTCCCATTGACTGATCCAGAACGAACCGAGCAGATCATGTTCTTCGATCGTCCTCGACGAGCCTTCGAGCTTCTCGGCGAAGTCTTCGGCAGTGTCGAGATCCGGTGGCTCGCCGGCGATAAGGCTGTGAGCCAGCAGGTCAGCGGAAAAGCATGCGCCTACGAGCGCTCGGGGGTGGCCATGCGTACAAACACTGTCCTCGATGACCGGTACCAAGTAGTCGCGCTCGCTGAGCCGAGCGGAGGCCCATACGTGCGGCTGGATGCGCATGGCGGCACCGTTGCCGCCGGCTTCAGTCCATCCTTCGAAGGTGTTGGCATACCAAGGCACGCGGGGGTTGGCGAGGTTCTTGGATGCCGCCTTGGATGCGCGTCCGCCGCCGAGCGCGTATGACGGCCACACGGGCAATTCCACGTTGGCAAACATTTCCGTGTCGAATCCGTAGCCGCTGAGCGACCGTCCTACGGCGAGTCGCAGCTGCGTATCGTCCGACCAGCATCCGGCCGGGAGTTCAACTTCAACACCGCTTCTGCCGCCGACGCGTCGCATCCACGGGATGAGCCGATCCAGGTTTTCACCACGAGTTCGGCGTCGCAGCAAGCGCTCGTCGGCCATCTCGCTGATGAAGCCCAGTGCATCGCCGTAGGCCGCCCACAGCACTGATCTGCGGGTGCGGCGCGCGCGCAGATCGTCGGTGGCGTCGAGTCTCTCGTTCGGGCCTTGGGCTTCAGTCAGAGCCGCGGAGGCCTCATCCCCGAGTGGCAACGACGGTGCGGGTTCAGTAGAACTCATCGGAAGGCTCCGGGATCGCACCTGATGTTAGGGCTCAGCGGGCTGAGGCTGAGCGCCGCATGAACGCGGTCACCGAGATCATCGCTGGGAACGACGACGGTGTGGAGATTGTCGACGCCAAGCGAATGTGGGTAGAGCACCTCGGCCAGTGGATCGGTCGTCTCGGTGGCCGCCCGGGCTAGACGCGTGTGCGTGCTGTCGTAATACCCCCACGGAACCGAAGCAGCGAACATCTGATTGAAGCCGTCGATGCCTGAGGCTCGATGGGTCGTGGGATATGCGTTGTTTGAAGTGGTGAACACCACGCCTGGGTCGCCCAAGATTTCCGGTCCGAAGCAGAGGATTACCCATTCGGAGCTCGGATGCCACGTCTGCGAGGCGATCTCGAACAGGCTCATGTTGATGGCAGTCACGGAGAGATTGACATAGTCGTGCCATGGCGTATCGCGGCTGCGGTCCTCGGCATTGGCCTGGTACACGAACTCGACCAATTCCTCATCCGCGAGGTAGCTGCGACCCTTCACGTCACCGGTCCCCAAGATGCCGACGAGTCCCGAGTAGCGCGTGAAGTGCACGACATCGGTGATGCCTCGATCCCGAGCCGCCGCGACGACAGCGGGGCAGCGCGGCTCCATCCGCACCTCCAAGGGCGACTGCGGAAGTGCCTCGGGCGCCCATTCGTCGCCGCTCACAGATCCACCCGTTCGTAGGTGTTGGGGTCGAGCAGATTGACCAGGGTCGATTCTTCGCCCGGCTTGTAGCCGAGCATGACCGTCTTGCGGGCTCGGCCGATGGCCATGGCCAGCATCCGCTGCAACTGCTGAAGGTCGCTGTCACCTTCCTCCGGCCCGTGGGGTGTCACCCGCTGGCTGAGGCCCGGCATCAAGACATGGTCGAATTCAAGACCTTTGGCCGAATGCATGGTGCAGAGCGCGACGTTCTCATCGCCGCGAGGCCACTCTGATTGCCTCGTCAACTCGCAGTAGGGAATGCCGCGCGATTCCAGCGCTCCTCGAACCTCGTCGAACCACCCACCGCCACGGACTTTGAGCACCGCAGCCGTCTCGGTGTCCAACGCGGACTCGCGCTCTAGCCGGTCCAACATGTACTTGATCTGGGCGCCGTACTTGCCCACTACCACAGCGGGAACGCTGCCTTCGTGAGCGCAGGCGGAGAAATCCGGCAGCACACCGTCATCTTCAGCGGCCAAGCCTGACACCAGTGGCAGCGCGAAGCGCGCAATGGCTGCTGTATTGCGATAGTTGCGCGTCAACGTATGGGATTGCCCGCGGGCATCGATGCCGATTTCTGGCCAATCGAGGCAGCGCGGATAGATGCGCTGAGTCGTGTCAAGGATGAAGGTAGTGCTGTGATCGTCGCTGAGGTGATGCAGTACTGCCCGCATCTGATTGTTCGAGAAGTCCTGCGTTTCGTCGGCGATGACGATGTCGTAGCGATGCCTTGGCGGTGAGGATGCGACGCGAAGCGCAAGATCGTTCCAATCGAGCAGACCGCGGCTCTGCTTGGCCGCCGTATACGCAGCAACCGGACCTTCAAGCAGCGCTCTTCGACGAGCTTGGTCGACCCGGGGCGCTCTGCCGCGGCCAGCGCGCCTTGCTTCCACATAGTCGTCCAGGCGGTCGGGTGGATATCTGCCGAGCAGATATTCGATCTCGTCCATGAGGAATGCGTGCTGCCCGCGAACGCCGATGCCGTCGAGGTGGGGCCGCAGCATGGCCGCTGTCTGGTCGCGGTCGAGCACAGAGGTCACGCCTGCGAGGCTCCGCGACCAACTTCCGAAGGTGAAGATGTCCAGCACTAGGGAGTCGTCGCCGGTGTCGGCCTTGCGGGCGAGTTCTTCGACGTAGCCCCTGAGGGTGCGATTGAACGTCAGCACCAGTGCGCGAACGGGCTCGCTGGCACCCTCGCGCTGACGTCGTCGGAGACGCGCAGCGACTTGCAACCTGAGCTGGAGTAGCGCTGTCGATGTCTTACCGCTGCCCGCCGCACCCCGGATGATCCTGAAGCCGGCACGGTTGTCGGCAACGATCTGCCGCTGCTCTGGGGTCGGCTCGAAGTCCTGCAAGACGCGCACACTCGCTGCCCATCAGTTGTCGGTGCCACTGCCTGACACCACGTGGCGTCGAACATAGCCACTTGAGTGCTTTCGGCAGCGGACGATTCCTAGCGCGTCCGGATACGCCCTCTCGGGCGAGGGCGAGAATCGGGGCAATGTGGCATCGAGGCGATGTAGCGTCACCTTGGCCCGGCGATTCGGGCCAGGGCATGACCGGCAGGAGCAGGTTGATGTTTGAACTGGTGGTGCGGGGCCGTGCTGTCGGTGTGGCCGCAGGGGGAGTGGTGCCCGATGCGGCGTCGGCGGCCGAGGCGCCGGTGGTGCTGCTCGTGCATGGCGCGGGCATGAACCGCACGGTGTGGCAGCTGCAGACACGCTGGCTCGCGCACCACGGCTACACCCCGCTCGCCATCGACCTGCCGGGTCACGGCAACAGCGACGGCGATCCCCTCGGATCGGTGGCCGAGATGGCGGGCTGGCTGGGCGACGCCATCACCGCCGTGGGGGAGCGGCTGGATTGCGCCCAGGTGCGTCTCGTCGGCCATTCGATGGGGTCGTTGGTGTGCACCGAAGCGGCAGCGGTCGATCACGATCGCATTGCCCGGCTGGTGCTGATGGGCACTGCCGCCGGAATGCCCGTCCATCCGGCCCTGCTTGACGCCGCCGAGAAGAACGAGCTGCTGGCACCGGAGCTCATGACCGCATGGGGACACGGCAACCGGGCGCATGTTGCCACCAATCCGACGCCCGGGCTGTGGATGCTCGGCGGCAGCGTGGCCCTGCTGGAACGAGCCGACAACGGTGTGATCCACGCCGACCTGTCCGCCTGCGCGGCCTACGAGGCCGGTGACGTGGCCGCCCGGGTCCAGTGCCCGGTGACGGTCATCGTGGGCAGCGAGGACAAGATGACCCCGCCGCGGGCCGCAGCACCGCTGATCGCCGACTTCGCCGACTGCGACGTGATCCACCTGGCCGGCGCCGGCCACATGATGATGAACGAGGACCCCGCCGCCGTCCGGACGGCACTCGCCGCTGCCCTGGCCTGACGGCCGCTTGCGTGATTAGCGGCTGACTGAGCCGTCGGGGGTCAGTCTCCTGCGGTGACCAGCCCGGTCTCGTAGGCAATGACGACGAGTTGCGCCCGGTCGCGGGCGCGGAGCTTGGTCATGATGCGGCTGACGTGCGTCTTGGCGGTCAGCGGGCTGATGTAGAGCTCGGCGGCGATTTCCTGGTTGCTGCTCCCTCGTCCCACCTCGGCGAGGACATCGCGTTCCCGCTCGGTGAGGCCCGACAGGCGCTCGCCCCCGCTGTCGAGGTTCGGGCGGGCGGCGAACTCGCTGATGAGCCGACGAGTGATGGAGGGAGCGATCAGGGCATCGCCGACGGCGACGGTGCGAATGCCGTGCAGGAGTTGGACGGGGGCAGTGTCTTTCAGAAGAAAGCCTGAGGCGCCGGCCCGGAGGGCACCGTAGACGTACTGGTCGAGGTCGAAGGTGGTGAGAATGAGGACTCTGGTCTCCTTCAGGCGGTCATCCGTCGTGATCCGCTCAGTGGCGGCGATGCCATCCATGCCGGGCATGCGGATGTCCATGAGAATGACGTCGGGACGGGTGGCGAAGGCCACATCGACCGTCGTGCCGCCATCGGCGGCCTCGCCCACGACCTCGATATCGGGTTCGGCGCTGATCAGCGCGAAGAATCCTCGGCGGACGAGTTCTTGGTCGTCCGCGAGGAGGACTCTGATCATTGGCTGTACCGGGTGTAGGGGAGCTCGGCCCGGACAGTGAATCCGCCTTGGGGCGTGGGCGCCGCCACCAAGGTGCCGCCGACGGCAGCAGCCCGCTCGGTCATGCCAGCAATCCCGATTCCGGTCGAGGGCGTTGGGGAAATGTCGTCGGCCGGCCGGTCGTTGTCGACTCTGATCGTCACTCCGTCGGTGCCATGGTTGACGGTCACGGCAACCGGCACCTTTCCTGCGTGGCGTGCTGCGTTGGCGAGGGCTTCGCCAATGATGCGGTGGGCGGCGATGACTACCCCATCGTTCACGGAGGAGGGAAAGCTCCCGTGCTGGGTGGTCGTGACCAGGAGACCGGCGAGGCGGGCCCGTTCGACGAGGGTTGAGATGTCGTCGGGATCGGCGGGTGCCGGCTGCAGCGGGGCGACGGTTGGTTCGTCGGTGGAACGCAGAACTCCGACCATGCCCCGCAGTTCTTCGAGGGCTTCCTTGCCAGCGGCAGTGATGCTGTCGAGCGCATCTTTGATCATGGCTGGATTCCGTTCGAGGAGATGGCTGGCGACACCGGACTGAACGGTGATGGTGGACAGTCTGTGGGCGACTACGTCGTGGAGGTCGTGAGCGATGCGGAGCCGCTCGGCTTGCACCCGAGCGGTCGCTTCAATGTCGATCAGTTGGGTGATCCGTTCTCGGCGTTGGTGCAGCCCGTACCCGACCGCCACGGGGAGCGCGAGAAACGCGATCTCGCCGACGAACTCCTGGACGAAGGCGTCATCGGCGCTGAGTGCTACTCCCGCTGCTGCGGTCACCGTCAGCAGAACAGAGATCAGCCCTAGCCGGACACCCGGAATCGTTCTCGGCGCTGCGGTGTAGAGCGCTATCAGCACCGCAACGTCCATCGGCCCGACTTCGTTCGAGCCGGCGACGGCGAACAGAATCCGGGTCACCACGACGACGGCGGCGACGAACACGGCGTGGAGTCTCCGAGCGAGGAGCGTCGAAGAGCCCAAGACGACGACGCCGAGCGACCAGAACACCGACGAGCCGATCAAGGCGGACTCGTCGCTGCTGATCATCACCACTGCGACCCCGTAGGCGAGGGCGACCGCTGTCAGCAACACGTCAACTGCAGTCGGCCGGGCAAGTACACGTTCGATCATCGCCGGCATGGCTCCTGTCGTTCGGCTCGGCATCCGATGCGGACACCCAGTTGCGAGCTCCATCCTCGTACTGATCCGGATCGAGCGCATCTGCTCCTCGGAGCATTGGGACCTCGGTCGAATACTCCCAGGGGAGTACGGGCCGACTCCTGGCGGGCGATGCCGAGGGTGCTCACGGCCGCCACAGTCGACAACTGTCCGGGAACGACCCCGACCTCAAGCTCACCAAGGAAGCCCGACTCGCATGATCAATCGCGCTGCCGCTCCGACATCGGCTCATGTTGCATCACCGTCGATGCAGGACAGCCACGGCCCTCCCGCGGCTCGGATCATCGATGGCACCAAGCTGTATGAGACGGCTGCGGGGAGCATTGTTGCCCTCGACCACGTGAACCTCCAATTCGCCGCTGGGCGCTTCACCGCCATCATGGGACCGTCAGGCTCGGGAAAGTCGACGCTCATGCACTGCATGGCCGGCCTCGACCGTCTCACTTCGGGCCACGTCTACATCGGCGGCACGGAACTGACCGTTCAGTCCGACCGGGATCTGACCGCCCTGCGACGCACGCAGATCGGCTTCGTTTTCCAGTCCTTCAACCTGCTGCCGGCCCTCACCGCGCAGGAGAACATCCTCTTGCCCCACACGATCGCAGGAGTGCGTCCGAACCCGGATGCATTCCGGGAAGTCGTCGAGGTGCTGGCTCTCGCCGGCCGCCTCCATCATCGACCGGCAGAGCTGTCGGGCGGGCAGCAGCAACGGGTCGCAGTTGCCCGCGCCCTGATCGCCCAGCCCGAGATCGTCTTCTGCGACGAGCCGACCGGCAATCTGGACACCGCCACCGGAACCGAGATTCTGGGGTTCCTGCGCCACGCAGTCGACAGCAGGGGCCAGACGACGGTGATGGTGACCCACGACTCTGCGGCCGCTGCTTGGGCCGACCGTGTCGTGTTCATCGTTGATGGGCAGGTCCACCATGAGATCCACCAGCCGACGGCAGCCGACGTGCATGACGTGATCCAGGAATTGGGACGATGACTGGCGCCATCAGACTGGCCGCAGCCAACGCAAAGGCCAACTACCGACGCTTCGCCCTCAGCGCGGTTGCTGTCGCGCTGTCCGTCGCGTTCATCACGGCCACCCTGGTCCTGGGCTCGTCTGTGGCCGGCACCGCGGTCGAGGACACCGCCGCAGCCAATGCGACCATCGACGCAGTAGTCGTAGGCCGGCTGCTCGGCACCAATGACGATGGCCCTGACGGTGAGACCGTCTTGCGGGAGACGTTGCCGCCACAGACGATTGCGGCAGTCTCTGCCGTCCCCGGTGTGGCCAACGCTGCCGGTGTCACGGAGGGCTTCGCCAAGGTTGTGGTCGATGGCCGAGCGGTCGGCACGGGGACTCATCCCGACGTCGGTCGAAGCTGGACCGCGGACGCGGCGCTGAACCCCTTCACGCTCGTCTCCGGCGCCGCTCCCGCCGCCGACGGCGATGTCGTCATCGACGAAGCCTTGGCTTCCCAAGCTGGGCTTCACATCGGTGACAAGGTCGAGATCCTCACCGCGACCGGTGTTCACCGTCTGATGCTGACGGGCACGACCAACTACGGACCGGCTGCGAGCGCGCCGCTGCAGCAAACCGTTCACTTCACCTCCGAAGCAGCCGTCGAGCTGCTCCAATCCGACCGGCTGTCCCAGATCGTGATTCGCACCGATCCGGGCATCGACGGGGCAGCGCTCGCGAACGATCTCGAGGCGGCCGTTCCCGGCAGCGAAGCGATTGACGGCGCGGGTTACGTCGCCCGCCTCCAGGCCGGTGTCACCTCACCGTTCGCGTTCCTCGCGCTGTTTCTGCTGGCCTTCGCCGGCATCGCCGCCGTCGTCGCCACGACGATCATCTACAACACGTTCTCGATTGCCCTCGCCCAGCGTCGTCGAGAACTGGCATTGACACGGGCCATGGGCGCACAGCGCGGCCAAGTCATGTGGTCGGTGATGGTGGAGGCGATTCTGGTGGGAGTGGCAGCTACTGCTGTCGGACTGGTCGCAGGAGTACTCGGCGCCGGTCTCCTCCGGTCGCTCATGGACCTGCTGGGAGCCGGTTTTCTCACGGGACCGACGGTGATCGAGCCGCTGCGTCTTGCCGTCGCGGCCGCCATCGGCATTGCCGTGACTGCCGTGTCGGCGTGTGTCCCGGCCCGTCAGTGCGCCAGCGCAGCGCCTGTCGAGGCTTTGCGCGAAGCAGCGGCTGAATCGCCCACCACGTCTCGGTGCCGGAACCTGTCAGGCTTCGCGCTGCTGATCCTGGGCGCTGTGGCCATGACATGGGCCGTCATCGCATCCAACAGCCTGCTCCTGGTCGGCGCCGCCCTCGTCGTGCCTGGGTTCGTCCTGGCCGGGCCGGTGCTGGTGGGAGCAACCGCTGCCGTCAGCCGCCTCCTCCTCGCTCGTGGAGGCGGGGCCACAGGTTCCATCGCCGCTTCCAATCTGGCTCGCAACCGTCGGCGGGCTGCCTCGACCACTCTGGCCCTGACGCTCGGTGTAGCCCTGGTCGCCTTCTTCACGGTGCTCGCCAACTCGTTCACGACGTCGCTCACGGGGAACCTCGATGCCAGCCTCCGGGCCGACTACATCGTCGCCTCCCTCACCCCGGAAAGCGCGACCATCGACCCGGCGTTGGCGGTCTCGCTGGCCGCCCTCGACGGGGTCGACGCCGTTGCCTCGCTGCGCGTTGCCGGGGCGGCCATAGACGGCATCGGCGAGGGCGTCGGCGGCATCGAACCCGATGCCTTGACACGAGTCTTCGATCTCGGTGTGAACGCCGGATCTCTTGACGAACTGGCCGGCGGCGGTGTGGCGGTGCTCACCTCAGCAGTCCCGAATGCCTCCGTCGGCGACGTCCTCACCATCCAGTTCGCCGACCGGACCGGCGAGTTTCCGGTCGCGGCCACGTTCACCAACAGCCTCGGCAGCTTCGATGCGCCGTCGTATCTTGTGTCGCTCGAGACGCTCAAGGCCTACGAGAGCGGACTGGCTGACTCTGCCATCTTCGTAAGTGCCGCAGACACCGCTGTCGCCGCTGAGGTCCAAGCCGCAGTAGCAGCCTCGCCCGGTGCACTGTTCGAGACCAAGGCGTCCTATGTGGCCGGAACCAGCACGGAGATCGACCAGTTCCGCAACTTGATCTGGGCCATGCTCGGACTCACCGTTGTCCTCTCCCTTGTTGGTGTCGCTAACACCACGACATTGGCCATGCGCCAACAGGTGCGGGAGATTGGCACGATGCGAGCCATTGGCACCACCGCGCGAGGGGTTCGCCGGATCATCCGCTTCGAAGCCGGCCTCGTCGCCGCATTGGGCACCCTTATGGGCCTCACGCTGGCTGTCGCAGGCGGCTGGGCCACCATCGAAGTCCTGGCAGGGAATGAGCTCGGTGCGGCAGCCATCCCGTGGCTGTCCCTCGCCATCATCGGTCTCGGGGCGATCGCGGCAGGCGTGCTGGCGGCTGCCTATCCCGCTTGGCGGGCGTCTCGAATGCCGCCGCTCGTTGCCCTCGCAGTTATCGACTGACCGAGCCGAGCCTGTGCTGTGCGCGATTGTTGCTGTGCTGGTCGTGCGCGCTCCGCGCGCGGCTGCCATCATGTGCCGGCGGCAATGTGACACGACCTGCCGCAGAAGGAGCCGGACATGGCAGTCGAGCGATTTCCCGTCGAGGCCTCGCACATCCTGATGTTCGCGAGGTCGATCGGCGACACGAACCCGATCTACAGCGACCCGGAGTACGCCGCTGGCACCGAGGTCGGTTCGATCATTGCGCCGCCGACCTTTGCGCAGTCGAGTGCACAATTCGACCCCGACTACTTCCTGCGCCCCAAGCCCGACAAGAAGTGGTTCGGCAGCGGACGCACCGCCTCGGGCACCCTGGTGCGCGACCTGTCCGAAGCCGACGGCGACGACGTCGCCGACGAGCGTGAGGACGACAAGCAGTCCGGCGCCGCGGCAGGCGGGCTGCACGCCGAGCAGCACTTCACCTATCACCGGCACCTGAAGCCCGGCGACGTGCTGCACACGGTCACCTACGACGGCGAGCGCTGGGAGAAGCAGTCCAAGCGGGCGGGCATCCTCAAGTTCTCCGAGGCCGTCACCGAGTACCGCGACGAGGACGACGAGCTGGTCATCACGGCCAAGGGCGTCGGCGTCGTCACCGAGAAGGTCATTGACAACTAGCGGTTCGCCAAGGCCACGAACGCAGCACCCACTACCCAGGAAGGCACACAGACATGGCGCTTAGCGCATCGCAGCTCAACGTCGGCGACAGCTACTCCGAGCAGATCGTCGACGACCTCACCCGCACCCAGATCGTCCAGTACGCCGGCGCGTCGGGCGACTACAACCCGGTCCACACCGACGAGAAGTTCGTCACCGAGGTGGCCGGCTACCCGACGGTGTTCGCCCACGGCATGCTCACCATGGGCATGACCGGCCGCATGGTCACCAACTTCGTCGGCGACGGCCGCCTCACCTACTACGGCGTGCGGTTCACCAGCCAGGTGTGGCCCGGTGACACGCTCACGGCCAAGGCCGAGGTTGCCGACATCCGTGACGAGGACGGCCAGAAGCTGGTCGATCTCACCATCACCACCACCAACCAGGACGACCGGCCAGTCCTCACCGGCCAAGCCACCGCCCGCCTCGACGACTGAGCGGCGTTAGCCCTTCGCCCTGCCAGCGCTGTGCTAACCCTTCGCCCTGCCGGCGCTGCGTTAACTCTTCGCCCTCTGGGCGAAGCCGAACAGCTTGCCGGCGACCTTGCGGATCTGGATCTCCTCTGAGCCCTCGGTGATCCGGTACCGGCGGTGGTGCCGGTAGATGTGCTCGAAGGGCATGTGGCGGCCGTAGCCGTTGCCGCCGCAGCTTTGCATCGCCCGGTCGGCGGCGTCGCAGCAGAACCGGTTGCCCCGGTAGTTGCACATGGCCACCTTGTCGGTGATCTCCATGTGGTCGACGCCCTCGTCCATCTCCCAGGCGGTCTTCCAGATGAGCGCCCGCACCATCTCGGCCTCGGTGTACAGCTCCGCCAGCGGGAACTGGATGGCCTGATTCTGCGCCAGGGGCTTGCCGAACGTGGTGCGGTTCTTCACATAGTCGACCGCCACATCGATGCAGTGCAGGCCGGCGCCGACCGATGACGCGGCCTGGCGGATGCGGTTCTCGTGCACGAAGAGCTGCGCCGTCTGCAGGCCCCGGCCCTCGGTGCCGAGGATGTCGTCGTTGCTCACCCGCACGTCGGTCAGCCGCACATGGGCGTGGTCGGTGGGCATGTTGAAAGTCCACATGAACTTCTCGACTGCGAAGCCGGGCGTGTCGACGGGCACGATGAAGCAGGTGATGCCGTGCCCCTCGCCGGGGTTCCCCGAGGTGCGGGCGAAGATGTAGTCGTGGGTGGCGTGGTGGAGCCCGGTGTTCCAGTACTTCTCGCCGTTGATCACCCACTCATCGCCGTCGCGTACGGCGGTGGTCTCCATCCAGGTGGCGTCGGAGCCGTGGAGCGGCTCGGTGAGGCCGAAGCCGATGCGGGCCTGGCCCTCCAGCATTTTGGGGATCCAATACTCCTGCTGGGCCGGTGAGCCGTAGCGCTCCATCATCAGCACGGTCGGGAAGTTGCCGATGATCGAGTTCTCGTTCTGCAGGTCGTTGTGCAGGCCTAGGCCGCGGCGGGCGAGGTGCTCGCGAATGATGGCCATGCCCAGGTTGGTGCCGTTGCTGCCGCCGAAGCGCTCGGGCAGGTGCCAGCGCAGGAAGCCCGCCTTGTCGGCCTCCTTGCGCATGCGGACCAGCAGTGCCTCCCATTCGGCATTGGGCAAGCCCTCGCGCTCCCAGTCGGTGCGCGAATCCTCCCGGCGGTGGTCGAAGAAGCGGATGTTGTCGTCTTCGTTCTCGATGGGCTTGATGACGTCGTCGATGAACGTGTCCAGGTCGTCGAGCAGCTGGGCGATGTCGCCGGGGATGGTGAAGTCCATGCGCGGCAACCTACCCGGCTGCCTGCGGCCCCCGCCGAGGCGCCGGGGCCGGTGTGCGAGGATGGACCACGGAGGTCAGGGCGATGACGACTGCTGAGGCGATGTCCGTTCTGGTGTGGTCGGACTACCTGTGACCGTGGTGCCATCTGGCACGGGCCCGGGCGGTCCGCCTGGCTGAACGGCACAACCTCGACATCACCTGGCTGGCATACGAGATCCATCCCGAGGTGCCGCCCGAGGGCGTCGAGGTGCGTATGAGCTTCGAGCGAATCGCCGAGATGGCCGAGGCCGAAGGCATCACATTCGTGGTGCCCAAGCGCCTGCGCAACAGCGCCAAGGCGCACCAGGCTGCGCTGGCGGTCGAGCACGCCGACCCCGACGCCGCCGAGCGTTATCACGACCGGCTTTACGCCGCCTACTGGGAAGACGAGCTCGACGTCGCCGATCCTGAAGTGCTGGTCAGCCTGGCGGCAGACGTGGCCATCGACCCAGACGTGCTGCGACGAGTCGTCGCCAACGACGAGCTGCTGCCGGCGCTGCGGGCGTCGATGACCCGAGCGAACGAGTGGGGGATCAGCGCTACGCCGAGTTGGCTGTTCGACGGTCGCCTGGTGATTCCGGGCGCGCAGGACGACGACTTCATGGCGGACGTGATCACGCGGCTGCGCGAGCGGCCTGCACCGCCCACCGGCTGAGATCGCTACGACGGCCTTGGTGCCTGGCGGGGCGCCGCGCGGCTAGGCGCTATGCGCGCCGCCAGCATCCGGCGGCCGCACCACGGGCAAGCCGTGCCCGATCCAGCCTTCGATGCCGCCGTCCAGATCGGTGGCCCGTTCGAAGCCCAACCCCTGCAGCTGGGCCGCAGCAAGGCTCGAGCTGTACCCCTGGTTGCAGACGATGACCAGATGGTCGTCGAGATCCGCCGCAGTTCCTTCCGAGGCTCCCGAGTCCGGGTCGAGGCGCCACTCCAACACCAACTGCCCGATGTGCTCAGAACCCTCGATGACTCCGGTTCTCTCCCGATCATCTCGCGGCCGAATGTCGATGACACGCAGCTGCGGTCCTCCGTCGCCGCTCCTGGATCCCATCAGCGCAGCCAGCTCGGCAGGAGCGACACGCTCCAACCCCGAGCGCGCTTCGTCCAGCAGTTGGTTGATCGTCTTGCGCTGAGGCTTAGGCAATGCTCAACGCTCCCCATGCCGTTCTGCCAGCGATCCTAAGACGCACTGGCGCGCCCCAAGGCGCGTCGGTCCGCCATCGGTGTGCAGCTGCCGATGATCAGGCAGGGTTGTCGATGAACTCCACCCAATTGCCGTCGGGATCCTCCACCATGCCGACCACCACGCCGGGCCGCGCTTCGAGCCGTCGCCAGATGATGTTGGCCCCGGCGTCCTCGCAGGCCGTCATGACTTCCTCGAAGTTGCCGACGTTGAAGGTGAAGTAGCGCAGCCCGGTGGCGCCGGTGATGCCGCCAGTAGCGCCGGCCTGAACGTCGGCGACAGGCACCACGAGCTTGAGCAGGCTCTTGTCTGCCCACAGGCGGTGCATCTGGGCGATGCCCACCTGCTCCATGTTGAGCGTCGCCTCGAACTCCAGCCCGAGCACGTCGCGGTAGAACGCGAGCATCTCGTCGCCGTTGCTGGTGACGATGCCGAGGTCGAAGCCTTCCTTGGTCGGTTGCAGTGCCACGTTGTCCCCTGTCTGTGTTTGGTCTGCGTTGCTTGTTCTGCGCTCGATCTGCGCCTTATCAGGTTGGTCGGCCGGTGTGCTCAGTCGTAGCTGGCGCCGAGGCCGGCGCGGGCGTCGGTCTGGATGCCGTAGGGCGGGATCGGGTAGCGCAGGCCGTTGCGCGCCAGCGCCTCCATGCCTTCAACAGCAACAACAAGGTCCTCGGGCGTCAGCGCGATCAGCAGCTCGTCTTCCATCACGCCGCCGTAGCGCCGCTCGGCGAAGCAGGGCAGCGACACGCTGGGCTCGCCGGTGCGCAGCGCCCGGCCCCACGAGTCGGCGCAGGCCGATTCGCCCACGCAGCCCCATTCCAGCTTCTTGTACTCCCGCCACTGCAGTCCGTTGATGAAGATGATCATCTGCGCCGGGGTGGCGTAGATCATGCAGACATCGGGCGGGTCCAGCCGCTTCGACGACAGCGGCGACACCACCATGGCCTCATAGGTGCCGTATGGCACGAAGTCCATGGCGTGCTGGTGTGCAGAGGCGTCTTCGAGAGTCTCGTACCAGACCCCGGCCATGCGGTCGCCCGACAGCCACTTGTCGTCCTGTGGATGCAGCCCGATGACGGCACCGCACTGGGCGCCGACCAGGTCGTCCATGGTGATGCCGACGGTCCAATTCAGCCGGCACGCCATCCCCACGATCTGGTCGGTGGTGTGGATGGCCTTGGGGCGGCGCACCCGCGGCACTTCGTTCATCGCCTCGACCGTCTCGAAGAGCTTCATGCCGATCGGCGTCGTGCGGATGCGCAGCACAGCCTGCAGCCGCGCCAGCAGCTCGTCCCAGTCGATGGATGCCGTGCGCACGTGCGCTGCGGTTTCGGTGCTTGCGTCGGCGGTGTCGGTTTGAGTCACGGCTGCCTCTCTTTCCCGCTCTTGTTCCCCATGCCTATGTGATTGGGCTCACGGGCCGCTCGGGCCACGGCGTCGCCATTCGGCGCAGCCTCGTGTGCACGGCGGCCGTGGAGTTCCCGGAGTTTGCGGCTGCCGTGTTCGAACGGTCACGCTAGTTCGGCGACCACTAGCGTGAGCCGCCGAACGAGCAGAAACCGGGCGAACAGACCGGGTGATCGGAGACGGGGCAATGGCAGACGGACTGAGGGTCGAGCGGGACGGGCGCGTCGGGCTGGTGATCATGGATCGCCCGCCGCACAACTTCCTGAGCTACCGCCAGGTGCACGACATCGCCGACGCCATGGTGGAGCTGGAAGAGGACATGAGCATCGGCTGCGCGGTGCTGGCTGCCGAGGGTCGCTCGTTCTGTGCCGGCGCCGATCTGGGCGGCGAAGGCGTCGGCGGTGGTGCCGAAGAGAAGGTCGGCGGCAGCGCCACGCTGCAGCTGTACCAGGGGTCGGGCCGGCTCTTCGACGTGACGCTGCCCATCGTCGGGGCGATTCACGGCCCTGCCATCGGCGGCGGCCTGGGCCTGGCGATGGTGCCCGACATCCGCATCACCTGCCCCGAGGCCCGGTTCTGTGCCAACTTCGCGTCGCTCGGCATTCACCAGGGCTTCGGCATGAGCGTGACGATGCCGCTGCTGCTGGGACCGGAGCGCGCCGCGAAGGTGCTGCTCGGCGCCAAGCGGTACAAGGGTGATGAGGCGGTGGAGCTTGGGCTCGCTGACGAGTGCGTGCCTGCCGATCAGGTCCGCGATCGTGCCATCGAGGTGGCGCGTGAGATCGCCACCAATGCGCCGTTGGCGGTGCGGGCCATCAAGGCCACGCTGCGGCTCGGTCTCGGCGACAAGGTTCGCGAGGTCACCCAGCGCGAGGCAGCAGAGCAGTTGCGACTGTCGGGCACCGAAGACGCCCGCGAAGGCATGAAGGCCGTCAGCGAACGCCGCCCCGGCAATTTCGTCGGCCGCTGACAATTTCCTCCGGTAGTCGAGTAAACCACCAGTCGCATCGATCGGAACGCACTATGAGCCCAGACAAATGGTGTAGAGACTTCCGCAATTTAGCTATCGAGAACGTTTAGGCGATGAGCACCGTTGAACAGAGAAGAGTCGGGGCGTATCTAGCTAGGCACTTTTCGGGTGGGTCCGGGCCTTCTCACGCCGATCTATCCATCGCCCTAGGCATATGTGGCTATCAAGAAGATTCAGATATTCAAGGGAGCAGCAAACAGAATCGCGTTGTTGACGCATTTCAAAATGCGACTCGAGAGCAGGCCGTCTGTTTCGTTAGGGAACTACTAACAATGCTGCTCGCTGGAGTGGACTTCGACAATCTAGATGATTCTGACTACAGGAGTCTGATGGACACCTTGAACTGGGCGGATCTTGAGTTGGCACAAGATGGCATCTTTCTGGAGCACCGTGTGATTGCCCGAGCGGCAGCCGAACCCAATATTTCTAGAGATGACCTCGTCGCTCTGACTGACGGGGACACTGAACCACGGCCAACACATGCCGTTGGCGAAACTCAAGAGATGACCTGCAACGTATTCATTTCACATTCCACGACAGATTCGAGTCTTGCACTCCAAGTTGCCCGATACGTCCGAACCAGTTGCAGTCTTCCTGAAGAGACGATTCTCTGCACCTCAGCCCCGAACTTTGGGCTGCCAGCTGGTGCAGGCTGGAGTGATGCCTTGCGAAACGCGCTCGTTGACTCGGCCTTGGTCGTCTTCCTACTGAGCGAAGATTTCTTAGAGAGCCGCTTCTGTGGCTACGAAATGGGCGCTGTCTGGATAGCCAAAGAGCCAAAGCAGATATTCCCCATTCGGCTGTCGGGAGTTCACGCCGATATACTCGGGTCTCTTGCGGGAACGTGGCAGGCGCCGGAGCTGTCGAGCATCGTCCTGCAACAGCTGGCAGAGCGAGTGACTGAGTTGCAAGGGAAGCCCGCTCCACGCGCTTCCCTTCTCTCGCAGCAGGTAGAGGAGTTCTTTCCCGGATTGGCTTGATTGGGCGCGCTGATGTTCAATTGATACGTCGGCTGCCGATCGTCCGAGATTCGGAGTTCTCACATGGATGAACCAAAGGAGGACTCGAAGCGTTGCTGGATCTTTGCTCATGACGTGTAGAGATATGACGGACCGTGCGCGTGAGTTCCTCGGGCGGATGCGGCTGCTCATATTCCAATATTGAGCTGACGGTTCACGCGCACGAGAAGGACTCTGCCAAACGATCTGTAACCATCAGTCGGGTGTTACGAGGCGAATGCTGCAGACGGTTCAGTCTCACCCAAAGTGTTGGACAAGCAGACCTCCGATTGATCCCTTGGGAGTCGTTGCCAGCAAGCCGAAGCATCACGCGTCCAATGTCACGAGTTCCATCAAGTGTCTAGCGAACTAGCGCGAAGATGCGGCCAGTGGTAAGTCGAACAACATCGCGCGATCGTTTGCTTTTGTGTGCATACGTGTGTATGCTTTCGGTGTGTCATTGGACGCTCTGATGGTCCGCCCTGATGCCGATGTTGGCGTGCTGTCCGCTTCGGTGGTCGGCGCCGGTGATGCAGCGTCGGGTGGGGAAGCGGGTGTCGGCGGGGCTGATCTCGTTTCGCTGAGTGCGTTGAAGCACAGCGAGCTGGTCGACGAGCTGGTGGATCTGGTGGCGGAGCGTGCCCGGCTGGAAGGCCGCTATGTGGCGGTACTCAGCGAGTTGGTGTCCCGAGACGGCGCGCAGTCGGCGGCGTGGCAGCTGCGTGAGTACACGCGGATGAATGCCCCGCAGGCCCGTAGCGAGGCGCGGCTGGCCGAAGCCCTTGTCGAGCACAACTTCACCGACACCCTTGATGCGCTGTCCGCAGGCGACATCCAGATGTCTCACGCGAAGGTGATTGCACGCGAGTCCCCGAAGAAGCACCGTCGCAGCGAGGACGATTTTCTCGAACTCTGCCGGGCTTATCCGTCAGATGTGGTTGCCCGACACACATTGGCCTACGAGAGCTTGCAGGTGTACGCCGATCTCGAAGCCGAGGCCGCTGCCGACGATCGAACCCCGGTCGATGCTGAGCTTGCGCTGCAGCGCCAGGAGCGGCGCTGTTCGATGTTGCTCGGTGACGACGGCATGTGGCATTTGCGGGCCGATCTCGACTTCATCACCGGCCGTCAGATCAGCCTGCAGATCGCTGCTGCTGAGCGGGCGATTCGCCAGAGAGATGACGCCGATGAGATCAGCTTTCCGAATCGCAATGCGGATGCTGTGTGCGAGTTGATCCTGGGTCGCCAAGATTCCCAGGCGAGCTTGGTGATCGTCGCCGATTACGACACCGTCTCCGGCCGACTCGACAATCCTCGGCTTGACGACGGCACCCCGCTGTCGGCGCGGCAACTTGCCGAGCTCGCAGCCGACGCCAAGGTGCTTCCAGCAGTATTCAAGAGCGATTGGTCCGAGCTGGCCTTGGGACGTGCCCGCAGCGCCAGCGATGCACAGCGCGTCGCACTGGCCATCCGCGACGGCGGCTGTATCACCTGCGCCACCCACTCAGAGCGCTGCCACGCCCACCACCTCCAGCACTACGACAACGATGGACTCACCGAGATCCCGAACCTCGCCATGCTCTGCGAGCCCTGCCACCTCGACCACCATCAACGCCGCTGGCCCATCGACACACCGCCCAACGGCAAGCCACGACGCGCACCTCCCTTGGAATAGAAGACAGTCACGGTGGCGGCTGGAGTCTCGGTTCGACGCGAAGCCGAAGAAGTCTGAGGACGAGGCATGATGAGTCCATGCGGGTCGCGATCACGGGCATTCGAGGGTTGATCGGCGGCGCACTCGCCGCGAGTTTGCGCGCAGATGGTCACGAGGTGGTCGGCATCTCGCGACGGTTCAGCTCGGTTGATGCTGCGAGCGCCGCCGACGGGGCTGGCCAGTCGACGGTCGCGTGGGACGTAACTGCTGGGACTATCGACGTATCTGCGCTCGAGGGTCTCGATGCCATCGTCCACTTGGCGGGGGAGAGCATCGGCGGGCGGTGGACCGCTGCGCGCAAGGCGGCGATCATGTCCAGCCGCGTCGACTCCACCCGGCTGCTTGCCGGAGTCATCCGCGAGCTCGATGCCAAGCCATCGGTGTTCGTCTGCGGTTCAGCGATCGGCTTCTACGGCAACCGGGGCGACGAGGAGCTGACCGAGCGGTCGCTGCCAGGCGACGGTTTCCTGGCCGAGGTGTGCATGCGCTGGGAGCGCGCCGCGGTGCCGATTCCCGACGCCGGCGTGCGGCTGGTGCGCATCCGCACCGGTCTCGTCGTGGGGTCCGGGGCCGAGGCCATTGAGCGGATGGCGAAGATCACGCGGCTCGGAGCCGGTGGTCCGCTCGGATCCGGCCGCCAATGGTGGAGCTGGATCAGCCTGGAAGACGAGGTGCGGGCTATCCGTCATCTCATCGACAGCGACGCCAGCGGGGCATTCAACCTGACGGCCCCCAACCCGGTCCGCCAGCGTGACTTTCAGCGTGCGCTGAGCGCAACGTTAGAACGCCCATCGTTCCTGCTGGCGCCCCGGTTCGCGATCCGTGCAGCGCTCGGCGAGATGGGCCAGGCGCTGCTGCTCAACTCGACGCGGGTGATGCCCGACGCCCTCAATGAGGACGGCTTCGAGTTCAGCCATCGGGATCTCGCAGACGCCCTCACCGGAGCGATCTGACACAGCGCTTCACTGGCCAACTCGAATCGAGGGTGTGACTTCGTTGTTCAAAGGGCTGAAGGTGCAGGCCACCGTGGCGAAGAGGAACTGAGCAACACCGACCCGCTGTGGATTGAGGCCCATGTGGCTACAGCGGATCGCCTGGTTCCTTCCGGCGTGTTGAGTTGCATTGCACAGTTTTCGAACAGCTGGAGGTCTTTGCAGTTGGCGCATTGATCGATGCCATGTCACTAGCTGGGGCCACTCGGCGGTAC
The DNA here is from genome assembly GCA_022820505.1 of Acidimicrobiia bacterium. Taxonomy (GTDB): domain Bacteria; phylum Actinomycetota; class Acidimicrobiia; order Acidimicrobiales; family Poriferisodalaceae; genus Poriferisodalis. The sequence continues at coordinate 105,615 of JAJEFK010000001.1, forward strand.
CTCTTGCTGCGCAATCCAGACCGGTGCGGTACTCGGTACGTTGATCCTGTTCCTGCGGGGACAGCGTGGGGCAGCAGTTGAGTCCCTGGTAGTGGTGTATGGAGGGGGGCATCCCTTGGGCGCGTGATCACCGCGTCTACCTCTGGAAGTAACGACTCATCCAGAGAGGAAGACACGGTGATCAACCCCAACACGATGGACGCGCTCGGGTGGCT
>JAJEFK010000018.1 GCA_022820505.1 Acidimicrobiia bacterium
GGCGATGTTCGTCGCCAACGCCGAAGAGCACGGTGCGCATCGCAGCAAGCTCGGCGGCACGCTGCAGAACGACATTCTCAAGGAGTATCAAGCTCAGAAGGAGTGGGTGTACCCGCCGCGGCCGTCGATGCGCCTCGTTGCTGACACCATCGAGTTCGCCACCGAGGAGATGCCGCGGTGGAACTCGGTGTCGATCAGCGGCTACCACATTCGCGAAGCGGGTTCGACGGCGGCGCAGGAGCTCGCATTCACCCTGGCCAACGGATTCGCGTATGTCGAGGCCGCGGCCCAGCGGGGGCTGTCCACCGACGAGTTCGCGCCCCGCCTGAGCTTCTTCTTCAACGCCCACATCGACTTCTTCGAAGAGATCGCCAAGTACCGGGCAGCTCGGCGCATCTGGGCTCGGTGGATGCGCGATCGGTACGGCGCGCAGAGCGAGCGGTCGATGATGCTGCGCTTTCATACGCAGACGGCCGGGGTCTCGCTCACCGCGCAGCAGCCGGAGATCAACATCGCTCGCACTGCCATCGAAGCGCTCGCCGGAGTGTTGGGAGGCACCCAGAGCCTGCACACCAACTCGATGGACGAGGCGCTGGCGCTGCCGACGGACAAGGCCGCCCGGATCGCCCTGCGGACGCAGCAGATCATCGCCCACGAGACCGGTGCGGCGAACGTCATCGATCCGCTCGGGGGGAGCTGGTTCATCGAGGAGCTGACCGACCAGCTCGAAGCCGAAGCAGAGGAGATGTTCGCTCACATCGATGCGGCCGGGGATGGCTCGATGCTCGAGGGCGCATTCCGCCTGATCGACGAGGGCTGGTACCAGTCCGGGATCGCTGACGCGGCGTATGAGTTCGAGAAGAAGGTGAACGCAGGCCGCCGGGTCGTGGTGGGCGCCAGTGCCTTCACCGAGGGCAGCGAAGACGACGAGATCGACCTGCTGAAGATCACCAACGACGACGAGCAACGCCAGATCAAGCGGCTGGCCCAGGTGCGGGCCGACCGTAGTCAGGCGGCCGTTGATGAGGCGTTGATGTCGCTTCGCCGGGCAGCGGAAACCGACGCGAACCTCATGCCGCACCTCATTGACACCGTGCGGACGCGGGCCACAGTGGGCGAAGTGACTAACGCCTTGGCAGACGTGTTCGGGCGGTACACCGAGCAGCCGTTCATCTGATCGGCATTCGAATTCGCGTGCAGCGAGAGGCCGTCCAGACGGCACGGATGACCTGCAATTTCGGTGGCTGTGAGAAGTACGGGTCGCGACGTGGCGTTGGGCTAGGGCCTGTTTACAATAGTTGACCAAGGTGCGATTCATGGGGCGATACGTGCATGGCCAGAGTCACCCGCTGTGGCCTTGGCAGCGTCGGAGGTGGGAGGCGCTGTTGATGGAGAATGTGGGTGATACGTGGGTGGTGGTCCGTCAGCCTCGCCAACGCGTCCAGCGGCACTTCTGGTGCTGCAAGCTGCCCGGATGGTGCAGGGGCAAACGCTTTCATTTCTCCAAGCGGTGCCAAGCGCGTTCACGCGCATTGATGGACGCATTGTGGAAGTCGCCACCAGACATTGCGCCGTTGAACTGGGCACCCCAACGCAGAGCGGAGGTTGATCCGAAACTGTCTTTGCCTGAGTACGCGAGCGCGTTGCTCAAGAGTGGACGTTGGGCTTGGCAGGAGCACGGCCCGCCGCTGCTGATAGATCAGAGTGTGCGCTTGTTCCGCGATGTCGGCATCGCAGAAGAGGTTGTTGCTCGGATCAACCGAGGCGGACCCGTAGAACCGAGCCGCATACGCCCTTGGCTCATCGGCATCGGCACAAGCGTGGTCGCCGCTGCTGTGGTTGCGGCTGCAACATTTTTGTTTACAATTTGACGCCGCATTCAGTAGGATGTAGTTTCAAGGCTACGTCAGAGTGTTCGGAGAAAACGTATGCGGATCATGCGAAAGCTGTTCGGAGCGCGAAGCGCCCCCGCCGCCCAGAATGGCGACGGGGACACTGAGCGCAAGCCGAAGCGGGTTCCTCGTGAGATCGAGGTCGCAGCTCGCATGGCGGCGCCGCCGCACAGTCAGAACGCGACTCCCGGCATCGGGGTCGGCTTCGGCAGTTAGCGGTCAGCAGCCGATGGCAGCTGCCCATACGTGTGCGTAGGTGCTGTACGGGCCACCGCCGGATTGCCAGACGATGGTGTTGAAGCACTCGTCCTGCGTCCAGATCGGGTGCTGAATGGTCGTGCAGGTGCGGACCTGCCCGTAGACCGTCGTGTAGACCGGAACTTCGTACTCAACGACCGTGACGCCAGGGCCGGGAATGATCGGATCAACGCGTGTCTCGGTGCGCGTGCCGATCTGCACTTGGCGTGCTTCGTACGTGTAGTAGCACGATTGCTCGTGGTCCGCTGCTGCCGGTGACGCTGTGACGGCCAAGACGCCGAACGCCATCAGCAGACAGCACGCGAGCGCTGTCAGTTTCCGTTTCATGGTGGTTCCCTCCAGTCGGGAGACAAGGTGTGATTGCTCAACCAACCGCGCCAACCGAAAGGAGGGAACCATGATCTCGGCTCCCGTCGGATCGGTTGGCACGGCCTTGTGGAAGGCCGCGGTTGGTTGAGCGGCCGGCAACCTAGACCGTCTGTGCAGACTGTGCAAATTGCATGGCTCGGACCGCTGCTCTGAGCATGGTCAGCGGTTTGGGCTGCCGCCCCACTACGGCCCTTGCTGAAGCGCCTATCCGTGATGTTCGTGGGAGACGGTGGTCAAAACCGCTGGTCAGAGCGCTAAACTAGGTTTCGGAATGGCAATTTCGGCTCTAGCCCGAGATTGTGCGCCCCCCGGTTTCGCAGGCCGGGGGGCGCTAGCATTCACACGCTGATGCGCTCGGTGGTCTGTTGCCAATAGGCTCGCCTGCCGAACTCACAAACTTGTAGTTCGCCACATTCCAACCTGCGAAATGGAGACACGCTGTGTCTTATCTGAATATTGCCCTTGCACGCATGGCGGCGTGGCGCGTCGTACTGATGATCGTGCTTGCAGTCGCTTTGTTGACGCTCACCCGCGCATGGAACTATGCCGACGAATTAGGCCCGACGTTATGGGATTGGCTCAGTCCATTGCACAACAGCGGCTAGTCGCGTCTTCGGCTCCAGAGTTTGCTTTGCTGTGGCGACGCTGCCTGCTCGGTTTTCTGTCCGCCGCTGGTGCTGGTGGGCAGGTGCGGGGACGGGCCGCGTCGTGTCGGGCTGGTGTTCACGTACCACACGACCAATGAGGTCAACGCGGTGAACGTGGTGATGAGCTTGCAGTAGCGCGTCGCTACGCCCCGGAACCGTTTCAGGTCCGCGAATGCGTTCTCGACGAGATGGCGTGCCTTGTAGGCGTCGATGTCCAGCGGCGGCGGGTTCAGCCAGTTCTTCGTGACCGGTATCACCGGCTCGATGCCGTCTTCGGCTAGACGGCTGAACAGGTCGCCGCTAGCGTACGCCTTGTCAGCTATGAGGCGGCTGGCATCAAGGGGGGTGTCGTCAAGAAGCGAGCCAAGCGCCTGTATCTCGGCGGTGTTCCCCGGTGTGAACGTCAGTCGTGCCACTCGGCCTGCAATGTCAGTGAGCACGATTAGCTTCGAGGTCAGCCCGCCCGCCGTTCTCCCGATGGCCTGATGCTGTCGGGACTCGTCGGGCGGGCTGCCGCTTTTCTCGCGCCGGTGGCGTGCTGATGCACCTTCACGAAGGTGCCGTCAACCATCGTCACCGCAAGATCAAGCTCAGGCTCGATCTCATCGAGAACGCGTTGGAACACGCCGCGTTGCGCCCAGCGGCGGAACCGCTGATACACGGTGATCCACTTGCCGAACTCGGCCGGCAGATCACGCCACGGCGCACCCGTGCGGGCTATCCACAAGATCGCCTCCACCGTCACCCGATGGTCGGCCTTGTAGGGTCTGCCCCGCTTGCCGGAATGAGACGGAAGCAGCGGGGCTATTCGCTCCCACTGCTCATCAGTGAGCAATTCTCTAGCCATGACCTAGGCTAGCACAATTAGTAAACAGGCCCTATTGTCCCGTCATTCCTACCCGGAGGCCCGCGACTTGACCAGACCGCTCGCGCCGGAGACAGCCCGTGCGCGGGGGCGGTGGCGAGGTGTGCATCGCATTGTCCGATGGGGCTGGATCGCTGTTTCGGCGTTGCTGATCGCGACGGTGCTCGCGGCCTGCGGCGGCGGTACAGACCAGTCGCAGGTGGAGCGCGAGGTGCAGGACTACCTGCAGAGCGTGGTGGCTCCCGCGGCGATAGCGGACATCGACTGCCCCGAGGACGCACCCATCAGGCCAGGTTCGACGTTCCTGTGCGACGGACTCGTTGAGGGAGCGTTCTACGAGGCGCAGGTGACGATCATCGACGAGCAGGGCCGCCGCGAGATCCGACCTCGCCAGGCAGTGATGCAGACCAATGCCACCGAGACGGCGCTTGGTGCCGAAGCGGCAGCCGCATTGGGATTCGGTGTCCAGGCAAATTGCGGCGACGACCAGTACCTGGTGGTTTCGGTCGGCCATACGTTCCTGTGCACGCTCGAGCGTTCCGATACAGGGGCCACACAGGACATCGAGGTCGAGGTGCAGAACGAGATCGGCGCCATCGAGTGGAGGCTGAAGGGCTAGGCCCAGCGCATGCCACGTCACCGTTATGACGCGATGGGCAACCTGCGCCCGCTGCGCCAGCGCCAGCCGGGGCTGTGGTGGACCGCAGTCCTTGTCGTTGCCGCGATGCTGCTGACCGGCTTCGCCGCGATCACCTCGGTGTTGTAGTCAGGCGCGGACTTCAACAGACGCGCCGTCAGGCGCGCACATCCACAGACGCGCCGCTAGGCGCGCACATCGACGACAGTGCGCCCTTGCACCTCGCCCGCGAGGATCTTCGGCCCCAGCGCGGCCAGGTCGCCGAGACCCACCGTTGTCGCAATCGATGCCAGCAGATCCCGATCCACCAACTCGTCGAGTCGTTGCCATGCGGCAGCGCGCGGCTCGTAGGGGCACATCACCGAATCGATGCCGAGCAGGTTGACGCCGCGCAGCAGGAAGGGGATGACGGTGGTGTCGAGCTCATTGCCGCCGGCGAGGCCGCACGCTGCCACGCTTGACCCGTATGACACCTGGGTCAGCACGTTCGCCAGCGTGGTCCCCCCGACTGCGTCCACGCAGCCGCCGAATCGTTCACTGCCGAGCGGCCGCTCCGGCGGCTCCGACAACTCCGTCCGGTCGATGATCTCCGAAGCGCCGAGGTTGCGCAGGTAGTCGGCGGTCTGCGGCCTGCCAGTGGAGGCCGCAACCTCATGGCCGGCCGCCGACAGCAGGTGCACCGCAACGCTGCCGACCCCACCGACGGCACCGGTCACGAGCACCGGGCCCGAGCCGATGCCGTGCCGCTCCAGCGCTTGCGCGGCCAGCATCGAGGTGAACCCGGCCGTGCCGATCGTCATCGCGTCGAACGTCGACAGCCCGTCGGGCAGTCGCACCAGCCAGTCGCCGCTCACGCGTGCGCGCTCCGCGTAGCCGCCCCAGTGGGTCTCGCCGACTCGCCAGCCGGTCAGCACGACCCGATCGCCGGGAGCGAAGCGGCTGTCGTCGGATGACTCCACGACGCCTGCGAAGTCGATGCCTCCCACGTGCGGGTATGCGCGGACAAGACGCCCGATCCCGCCCAGGATCATCCCGTCCTTGTAGTTGAGCGTGCTGTACTCCACGGCCACGGTGACATCGCCGTCCGGCAGCTGGCTGTCCTCGATGTCGGCCAGCTCGGCCGAGACGGCTCGGTCCTGTTCGTGCAGCATCAATGCGCGGAAGGCCATGAAGATCCCCTTTGTTGCGGGGCGCCCTCGGTCTGAGAGGCGCAGCGAGCGCGCGGGACACTACCGCCAGGCTGTGGGGCAACGCCTTTCGCAGCCGCCCACGGACCCGCAGGGCGTCGTCAGTAGGCTGCCGACATGGCCTTGAGCGACCCGATGGCTCCCGCTGACGCAGTGCGCGAATCGATGATGGAGACGCGGCGCGAGACCTTTGACGTCACGCCGGCTGCACTCGAGAAGGTGGTCGAACTGCGCAACAGCGAAGTCGACGGCGATCAGCTGGCGCTTCGCATCGAGGTGACCGGCGCCCAAGGCGTCGACTACGCCTACGACCTCGCCTTCGAGCTGCTGGCCGAGGCCGACGCTGCCGATGTGCCATTCGCAGTCGGGGGCGGCCTGACGGTGCTGATTCCCGATCGCGACGTGCCCAAGCTCGACGGCGCCTCGTTGGACCTGCCGTCCAACCCGAACCAGCCGGGCCTCGTGCTGCGCAACCCGAACCGCCCCGATCTCGGTCCCAACGCCCAGCTCGACCTCGACGGCACGGTGGAGGACAACGTCCGCGAGGTGCTCACCAAGCGGATCAACCCCTCGATTGCCGCGCACGGCGGGTTCGCCGAGCTGGTGTCGGTGGAAGGCGACACTGTCGTCGTCAAGCTGGGCGGCGGCTGCCAAGGCTGCGGCATGGCGAACGCCACGGTCACCGCGGGCATCGAACGCACACTGCGCGAGCTGATCCCTGAAGTCGAGCGGGTCGTCGACCTCACCGACCACGCCTCGGGCGAGAACCCTTACTTCACGTAGCGGCTGAGCCGAACGGCGACGCCGTCGCCCGAGCGACGGAGGTTGTGGCAGTGGGCGTGATCCTCACCGATCAGGGAGAGATCGAAGCGCCTGCACGGGCGCTGATCATCGTGGCCCATCCCGACGACATCGACTTCGGCATGGCGGGAACCGTTGCCGCGCTGACGTCAGCCGGATGCCACGTGGCGTACTGCCTGGCAACGAGCGGGGAAGCAGGGGATGACGACATGTCCCATACGCCCGACGAGCTGGCCGCAATGCGGCAGGCCGAGCAGACTGCTGCGGCAGCGAAGGTGGGTGTGAGCGAGTTGCACTGGCTCGGCCATCCCGATGGCATGGTCGTGGCCGACTTGGGATTGCGGCGTGACATCGCGCGCGTGATCCGGATCGTCCGTCCCGATGCCGTGCTGTGCCAGACCACGATCCCCAACTGGGACCACATCTACATCTCCCACCCGGACCACCTGGCCACTGCTACTGCTGCGATGGCCGCTGTGTACCCCGACTCCCGCAATCCGCGGGCATTCCCGGAACTCCTGGACGAGGGTCACCAGCCCCACAACGTCAGCGAGATCTGGCTGATCGGCACCGAGCCCAACCGCTGGATCGACATCACCGACAACTTTGGCCGCAAGGTCGAAGCGCTTCGTGCACATCGCAGCCAGACCGCGGAGATGGACGATCTCGAAGGCCGTCTGCGCGAATGGGCTGCTGATACCGCGGCCGCGGGCAGCCTTCCCAGCGGTCGGCTCGCCGAGGCCTACCGCGTCGTGCCCGCGGGCTAGGCGACACGGACGCTCCACGCCGTAGGCTCCTGCGCTGGCCGGTGTGCGCCGGGGACAGCCGACCGGACCGCTTCAGGGCCGACGGCGGCGACGATTGCAACCGCAGCGACGGGAGAACCGACAATGGGACGAGGGATCATTGCGTACGGGGCGTACGTGCCGTATTGGCGGCTGGACCGCTCCAAGATCACTGCGGCGATGGGCTCCGGCGGCGGCCGCGGTCACCGAGCCGTGGCCAGTTACGACGAGGACACCACCACGATGGGTGTCGAGGCCGCGCGCAATGCGCTGCGCGGAAGCGACATCGTGCCCGACTCTGTGCTGTTCTCGACGGCTAATCCCGCTTACATGGACAAGACGAACGCTTCTGCCATCCACGCTGCGCTGGATCTGCCCCAATCGTCCTGGGCGGTCGATGCCGGAGGAGCGCCGCGTTCGTCGGAGGCCATTTGGGCACTCGCTGCGGCCAACCGGGGCACCAACCTGGCGGTGGCTTCAGATCTGCGCACCGGTCGCCCGACCAGTGGCGACGAGGCAGGCGGCGGCGACGGCGCAGCCGCCTTCGTCTTCGGCGACGACGCTGTGTCTCCGGTGCTGTGCGAGTGGCTCGGCGGGGCGGTTGCCACCGCTGAGTTCACCGACCGCTACCGCCAGCCGGGCGATGCGTACTCGCGCATCTGGGAGGAGCGGTTCGGCGAGCAGGTGTACTTGCCGCTCGCGAACGACGCCATCGAGCGGGCAATGGCCGATGCCGGAGTCGGTCTCGACGGCATCGACAAGATCGCCATCGTCGGCCTGCACGCACGTGCGGTGCGCGGCCTGTCGCGCGTGGCAGGCGACAAGCTGGTCCCCGACCTGACCGGCGAGATCGGCAACACCGGCACGGCGCATGCGGCGATCGTGCTGGCAGCCGTGCTCGACGACGCGGCGCCGGGAGAGACGATCCTGCTGGTCCATCTCGCCGACGGCGCCACGGCAGATGTGCTGCGGACTACTGACGCCATCGCCGACCACGCGCCATACGCGCCGGTGCGCGCCCAGATCGATCGGGGCAACGACGCGCTCGACTACAACAAGTTCCTGACGTGGCGCGGCTTCCTCGACCGTGAACCGCCGCGCCGGCCGGACCCCGAGCGTCCCGGTGCGCCGCCGGCGTTCCGCTCCGAAGACTGGAAGTACGCGTTCGTCGGCTCACGCGACCGCAGCTCGGGCGCCATTCATCTGCCGCCGATGCGCGTGTCGATGGAAGGCGGCGCTGTCGACGACATGGAGCGCGTCCGCATGGCCGATGTGCCCGCCACGATTGCCACCTTCACGGTGGACCGGTTGGCGTTCTCGCTGTCGCCGCCCATGGTTGCCGTGGTGATCGACTACGACGGCGGCGGGCGTTTCCAGGCCGAGATGACCGATGTCGACCCCGATGAGGTGCGCATCGGCGACCGCGTCGAGATGACATTCCGCCGGCTGTACAGCGCGGAGGGAATCCACAACTACTTCTGGAAGGCTCGCCCGGCTGCGGGGTGACGCAGCAACGGACACGGGTCAGCGGCCATAATGTCAATACCCAACCCACCACAAGGCAGGCACACATGAGTTCACATGGCATTCGCGACAAGGTCGCGATCGTCGGAATGGGTTGCACCCAGTTCGGCGAGCACTGGGATCGCAGCGTCGATGACATGCTCACCGACGCGGCACACGATGCGTACGCATCTGCTGGCGTCACCCAGGACGACATCGACGCCTTCTGGCTCGGCACGATGGGATCGGGCGTCTCCGGCCTGACGCTGTCGAAACCGCTGCAGCTCGACTACAAGCCGGTGACCCGGCTCGAGAACATGTGCGCCACCGGTTCTGAGGCGTTCCGCAACGCTGCCTACGCAGTTGCTTCGGGCGCCTACGACATGGTGATGGCGATCGGCGTGGAGAAGCTGAAGGACTCCGGCTACTCGGGTCTGACCGGTGCACGCCCACCCAGCGACGGCACAGATTCCACCATCACTGCACCGGCCACGTTCAGCCTGCTGGCACCGGCGTACGCCCACAAGTACGGGCTCGACGAGGACACCATGAAGGAAGTCCTCACCCGTATTGCATGGAAGAACCACCGCAACGGTTCGCTGAATCCCCGAGCGCAGTTCCGCAAGGAAGTCGCCAAGGAGACCATCGCCGGCTCGCCGCTGATCGCTGGTCCGCTGGGCATCTTCGACTGCTCGGGCGTCAGCGACGGCTCGGCCGCTGCAGTCCTGGTACGGGCTGAGGACGCCCACAAGTACTGCGACAACCCGCTGTACATCAAAGCCCTCAGCTTTGCGTCCGGTCCTGCGACCGGGGCGCTGGACAGCACCTACGACTACACGACCTTCCGTGAGGTTGTGGCGTCCGCGACCGAGGCCTACAAGCAGGCCGGCATCACCGACCCGCGCTCGCAGATCGCGATGGCCGAGGTGCACGACTGCTTCACGCCCACCGAGCTGGTCCTGATGGAGGATCTTGGCTTTGCCGAGCGTGGCCTGGGCTGGAAGGAAGCCATGGCCGGCACGTTCGACCTCGACGGCGACCTTCCGGTCAACCCCGACGGCGGTCTGAAGAGCTTCGGCCACCCGATCGGTGCATCCGGCCTGCGGATGCTCTTCGAGTGCTGGCTGCAGCTGCGCGGTCAGGCCCCGCCTGAGCGGCAGATCCCCTCGGTGACCGAGCAGGGCAAGACGCTGGGGCTCACGCACAACCTGGGCGGGCAGCCCGGGGCGGCGGTGAGCTTCGTCTCGGTCGTTGGTTCCGAGCTGGGCTAGCCCTCGCTGCACAATTCAACGCGTAGCGGCCCGGGGCATCGGCTCCGGGCCGTTTCGCGTCGCTAGGGCGTGATGCGGGCGAGGGTTTTGCGGACCGAGGCAGCGATGCCGACTGCGTCGAGACCGAGTTCGGCGTGCAGTTCGGCGGCCGTTCCGTGGGGGAGGTAGGCGTCGGGGGTGCCTAGTTGGGTGATGCGTGGGACGGCCGGGGCGTCGAGTTGTTGGAGCGCATCGTTGACGAGGCTGCCGAAGCCACCGACGCGCACACCGTCCTCCACAGTCACCACGAGCGGGTGCGCGGCGGCGTCGAGCAGCATGGCGCGGTCGAGCGGTTTCAGGACTCTCGGGTCCCACAGTGAGACTTCTACGCCTTCGGCACTCAGCAATTCGGCGGCTTCGATTGCTGCGTTGAATGTCTGGCCGGCAGCCAGGATGCAGGCGTCTGGGCCTGAACGGTGTTTGCGGGCCTGTGCGCGCATGTCGTTCGTCGAGACATCCGGTTGCTGGGCCATTCCGGCCACCGGGCCCTTGCCGCGGGGCCAGCGGATTGCCACGGGGCCGTCGGTGATCTCGAGGGCTTGGGCGAACGCTGCCGGCAGTTCGTCGGGCCCCGATGGTGCGAACACGGTCATGCCGGGGATGCACGTGAACATGGCAATGTCGTACAGGCCGTGGTGCGATGCGCCGTCAGGCCCGGTGATGCCGGCGCGGTCCACGCAGAGGATGACCGGCAGACGGTGCAGGCCGATGTCGTAGAGCGCCTGATCGAAGGCCCGGGCCAGGAACGTCGAGTACACCGCCACGACTGGTCGGAGGCCGGCCCGTGCCATGCCGGCAGCCGATGTGAGCGCATGCTGCTCGGCGATGCCCACGTCATAGAAACGATCGGGGAATTCCCGCTGGAAGGGCAGCAACCCGGTGGAGCCGGGCATGGCGGCCGTAATCGCGACGATGTCACGGTCGTGTCGTGCTGCTGCGATGAGTGTCTCGGTGAAGACGGCCGTGTAGTCGCGCAAGACCGGCTCGCCTTGCCGAGCCGGTTCATTCGGTTCAGTCGGCACGGTCTGCTGAGCTTGGCGTGCCGGTTCATCGGGCACTGTCGGAGCCAGTAAGGGCTTGTCGGTGCTGAGCGCTGGGGCGCTGCCCGTGGCGGGGTCGAAGAGGCCGATGTCGTGCAGGTGCTTCTCGGTGTCGTGCTCGGCGGGGGCATAACCGCGACCCTTCTGGGTCACGACATGAACGACAATGGGACCGTCGGCGTAGGCGGCAGCGTCACGGAATGCCGATTCCATGGCCGAGATGTCGTGCCCGTCGACCGGGCCGACGTAGCGCACGCCGAGCGTCTCGAAGAACGCCGGCGGTTCCCACATCTCGCGCATCGCGGCCGCGGCGCTGTCGAGGCTCCGGCGTACGCCGTCGCCCAGCGGCACTCGCTCGAGCAGGTGGTCCACCGCGCGGCGGCCCTGCACGTAATGGGGCGACTGGCGCAGTCGCGACATCACCGTGGAAAGCCGGCTGACCGTTGGGGCGTAGGAGCGGCCGTTGTCATTGAGAACGATCAATGCCCGCTGGGCGTAATGGCCGAGGTTGTTCAGCGCTTCGAAAGCCATGCCGCCGGTCATGGAACCGTCACCGATCACGGCCACAACACGCCGGTGCTCGTGACCGGTGAGCTGGAATCCGGCGGCGAGCCCAGATGCCCAGCTCAGTGATGTGGAAGCGTGGCTGTTCTCGACGACATCATGGGGCGACTCGGATGTGCTGGGGTACCCCGACAGGCCGTGCCGCTGGCGGAGTTGCTCGAAACCGTCCCGCCGACCGGTGATGAGCTTGTGCACGTAGGCCTGGTGGCCGGTGTCCCAGATGATGACGTCGCGTGGCGATTCGAACACCCGGTGCAACGCCACGCTGAGCTCGACCGCGCCGAGGTTCGAGCCGAGATGCCCGCCGGTCTGCGAGACAGCCTGCACCACGAAGTCCCTGATCTCAGCACAGAGCTCATCGAGCTGAGACGGGCTGAGCGCTCGCAGGTCAGCCGGACTGGTGAGCTTGGCGAGGTGCATTCGTCGCCCAAGGGTACTCAGCGCCCGAGCGGCACTTCCGCAGGCACCTTGCCACCCCTGCGACGCCCGCCGAGCGCCAGCGCTGGGGCCCCGGTCAGGCTCACCAGCAGCGTCAGCGCATACACCAGAAGGCCCAGCAGCACGGCTTCGCCCTCGTTGACCCCATGGGCGTCGAGGAACAGCACGAGCGCCCCCTCACGCACTCCGAGGCCGCCGATGGCACTCAGATTCTGAACGATCAGCACCATCGGCGCGAAGGCCAACCAGGCTCGAAGACCTGGATTCACACCGATCGCGGACCCCGCCAAAGCCGTCGCCACCACGAGCAGGAATTGATATGCCAATCCGACCGTGAGCAGTCGGCCCGCGGCCCCCGGATGTCGCCGGAACACGCTCAGGCCTGTGTGCACTGCGCCGAGCGCTTCCCGGATGCGGGTACCGCCCGCAAGTCGGCCGAGTCCGCGGGGATGTTCTGCCACCCAGACGATCAACGCGAGCACGACCAGCGTCCCCAGCGCGAGCCCGCCGGCGATCTGGCCTCCGGAGTGTTTCAGCAGGCTCGGCTGCGACATCAGCGCCGCCAGCGTCAGCAGCGGCAATACGACCCAGCCCGTCAGGCGTTCGATGATGACCGTGGCAAAGGCGTTGGCCTGGCTGCCGCAGATGCGAGCCAGCCGGTTGACGCGCAGCACGTCGCCGCCGATGGTGGTGGGCAGGAAGTTCCCGACGAACAACGCGGCGAGATAGATGGACAGCGTCGAGCGCCCCGACACGCGGACGTCGAGCGTGTCGGCCACCTGCCACCAGCGCACTGCGGCCATGACGAACGCTGCCGCGATGACGAGGGCGGCACCAGTCAGCCACGCTGCTGCAGCGCTCTTGGATCCGACGTCGAGCGCCGACAGTTCATCGCGGCTGATGATGATGAGCAGTGCCAAGAGACCTGCGCTCGCGCCAACGCGCAACGCCGTAACGAGGCCGTGCGGGATGCGCACCCGCCGCTGCGATGGCGGGACAGGTGCTGTGGCGCCGCGCATCGCCGTCAGCCCGCCGAGCGGGAGTCACGCCAGGGCTGCACTCGGCAGCGCTCGCCCAGCACGTCGCTCTCGGGGGCACGGCGACGCACATCGGTTCCGAAGCGTTTCACGTGGCTCCGCACAATAGTGTGACGACGGTGCGGCCCACATACGGCCGTGCCGCGGCCTCATCTCGTGCCCGCACCGAATTCTGAGACGCTTGGCAGCTTTATGACACGCACATCCGACATCACGGCCGCCGCAGAGATAACAGCGGAGCCGCTCGTAGATCTCGATGTCGTCGATGCGACCTTGCGTGCAGCGCTGGACGCGGGCGGCGAGTGGGCAGAGCTGTTCGCCGAGGACCGGGAATCGACCAGCGTGGTCTTTGACGAGGGTCGGGTTGAGGAGATGAACTCGGGCCGTGACCGCGGTGTGGGCATCCGGGTCACTGCCGGTGAGGTCACGGGCTATGCGCACACATCTGACTTGAGCGCCCATGGGCTGGCAGATGCCGCTCGTACGGCTGCTGCGGTGGCGACCCGGCAGTCCCACGGGGGGACTGTCGACATGCAGTCGCTCGGGGGGAACGCTCTCGCTGAACCACGGGTTGCTGTGCTGCCGGCCTCCATCGGCGCCGAACGCAAGGTGGCGCTGTTGCGCGCAGCTGATGATGCCGCCCGCTCCACTCACGAGGCCGTCACCCAGGTGACTGCCCGCTATGGCGAGAGCCGCCGCCGGATCCTGGTGGCCAACACCCATGGCGTCTGCGCGGCCGATGACCAGGTGCGGACGTTGTTCTCGGTGGGATGCGTCGCGAGTGGCGACGGCGGCTTGCAGACTGGCCGCGAGACCGTCGGCTACACGGTGGGCTGGGAGCTGTTCGACGACCACGATCCTGCTGAACTCGCCGAGCGTGCCGCGCAGCGCGCCGTCACCAAGCTCGCGGCCCGTCCCGCGCCGAGCGGCGAGGTGCCCGTGGTGATCGCCCGCGGCGGGGGCGGGGTCCTGTTCCATGAGGCATGCGGGCATGGGCTCGAAGCCGATCTGGTGCGCAAGGGAGCGTCGGTGTTCGCCGGCCGGGTTGGCTCGCAGGTGGCGGCCAGCGGCGTGACGCTGGTCGATGACGGCACGATGGGACCCGAGTGGGGCGCGCTGGCCATTGACGACGAAGGCCACCCCACCCAGCGCAACGAGCTGATCAGCGACGGCATCCTCACCGACTACATGTGGGATTGGCTGCGCAGCCGCGATGAAGGCCGGGTGCCGTCGGGCAATGGTCGGCGCCAGAGCTACACGCACCTGCCGATGGTCCGCATGACCAACACGTTCGTCACCAATGGTGACAACGACCCGGCCGACATCATCGCTGACACGCCGTGGGGCGTGTATGTGGCGCATCTCGGCGGCGGTCAGGTCAACACCGCCACCGGCGACTTCGTATTCGGCATGACCGAGTCGTACCTCATTGAGGACGGCGTGATCACCGAACCGCTGCGAGAGGGCAACCTCATCGGCAACGGCCCCCAAGTACTGCTCGACATCGACGCCCTCGGGAATGACTTCGCCATGGGGAGTCCTGGCACGTGCGGCAAGGACGGCCAAGGCGTGCCTGTCGGCGACGGCCAGCCCACGCTGCGCGTGCGAGCGCTGACGGTCGGGGGGACCGCCGCGTGAGCGGCGGGGTGCGGCTGCCCGTGAGCGGCGGAGTGTGATCGCGCGTGAACGGACGGCGCCAGTTCGACACTGACGAGTTGTCCCAGCTCGCGCGCCAGCTGTGCGAGCAGGCCCAAGGGACCGAGCAGATCGAGGTCTGCGTGTCGACGGGGCGCTCGACCACGGTGCGCGCGTACAACGGGGATGTCGAGTCGCTGCGCTCGGGCCACAGCGCGGCAATCGGCGTGCGCGTCATCACCGACGGTCGGCAGGGCTTCGCATCGGCCGGCTCGCTGGACACCGACGTCATAGCCGACACGCTTGCAGCCGCCCGGCGCAATGTGATGTTCGGCGAGCCTGACCCCCACCAGGGGCTTGCGGAGCCCGACGATGTGGCCCCTCCTGGCTTGGACCTCAGCGACCCGGCAGTGCTCAGCGTGTCCGACGCCGACAAGATCGCCGCGGCCATCGACCTCGAACGCCGTTGCCTGGCAGCGGATCCCCGCATCGCGGGCGTGCGCGTCGCGGCCTGGAGCGACGGGTGGTCGCAGTCGGCGCTCGCGTCGAGCACCGGCATCTGCGTGCAGTCCGAGCACGGGAGCTGCTCGGTCGGTGCTCAACCGCTGGCCACCGACGGCGACGAGACGCAGATCGGCTACGCCGGCGACGCCGCATGGCGGCCCGATGAGCTTGACATCGACCGTGTGGTCACAGAGTCGACATCGCAGGCCACCGGTCAGCTCGGCGCGACGAAGCCGCCGAGCGAACGTGTCACCGTCGTGCTGGCCCCCCCGGTCGCTGCGGCGTTCATCGGTGTAGTCGCGAGCGTGCTCGCCGCTGACAGCGTGCTCAAGGGCCGCTCGCCGTTCGCTGATCGTGTCGGCGAGCAGATTGCCGACGAGCGACTGCATCTCGTCGACGACCCCACCGACCCGACGACGCTCGGGGCCGCGAACTTCGACGGCGAGGGGCTTGCAGCACGCCGCAACGCGCTGATCTCAGCCGGTGTGCTGAGTGGATTCCTGCACAACGCGTACACAGCACGTCGATCAGACACGGCGTCCACGGGCTCGGCAGTGCGCGGCACGCGGTCCATTCCTGGCGTCGGCACCCACGCACCCGTTGTCGCCACCGGCGACATCGCAGCTGGCGACCTGCACGCTTCGGTCGGAGACGGCGTGCTGGTGCGCGGCGTCAGCGGCCTGCACAGCGGCGTCAACCCCACCAGCGGAGACTTCTCGGTGGGAGCTTGGGGACACCGGATCGCGGGCGGTCAGCTCGCTGAACCGTTCCGTGAGGCGACGATCGCCTCCACCCTGCAACGGATGCTGCTCGGGATCTGCGGCATCGGCGCGACCGCCGAGCCACTTGCTGGGGGGATGTCAATGCCGCCGCTGGTTGTTGCCGACATAGCGCTCTCGGGGGTGTGAGCGATGCCGCGCCCGCCCGCACCAGCAGCCGTCGAACGGCATCCGCATCTGGCCGACAGCTGCCCGGCGGGCTGGGTGCGCGTCGACTTCCACACCCACACCATGTGGTCGGGCGACTCGACGACAACACCGGAAGAATTTGCGCAGTGCCTGTCCGAATGCGGCATCGACGTGGTGTGCATCACCGACCACAACGCGGTGCGAGGTGCCCAGCAGCTGCAGGGTGAGCTGGATGCCCGCGTCGTGGTCGGCGAGGAGATGAAGACTCACGCCGGGGAGATCATCGGGTTGTTCCTGACCGAACGCGTGCCGCAGGGCTTGGCACCGGTCGCGGCCGCACAGGCGGTGAAGTCCCAAGGCGGGCTCGTCTACATCCCGCACCCGTTCGACCCGCTTCGCAACAACCTGCGTCACGATGTGCTCGACGAACTGGTCGGCGAGGGCCTGGTCGATGGCATCGAGGTGATCAACTCGAAGACGAGCCTGTCCAGCCTTAACTCGCGGGCATCCCGCTATGCCAGCGAGCACGGCCTGGCGCCGGGTGCAGGCAGCGATGCTCACGTCGCCGAGGCGCTCGGGGGCGCATACCTGGAGATGCCCGACTTCAGCGACGACGATCCCGCCGGCTTTCTGGCATCGATGCGCCAGGGCTGGGCCGTCGGCCATCACTACGACCCACCCCGTCGCTGGAGGCCGCGCATCGTTCCTTCGGTGGGGAGTGACGACTAGGGCTAGCAGTGCCGGACCCTGCCGTCGCGATCCTGCTTGGCCTGTTGCAGGGACTGACGGAGTTCTTCCCTGTCTCGTCGAGTGCCCATCTCGAAGTGGTGCCCTGGCTGGCTGGTTGGGATCTCTTCGACGGTGACAATGAGCTGGAAAACGCCTTCGATGTCGCCGTGCACGTCGGCACGCTCGTTGGAGCGGCGCTGTACCTGCGTGCCGACATCACCCGCTATGCCGCGGCGCTCTGGCGCGGCATCCGTGGACGTGCAGAGCGCGACACCCTGATTGCCGTGAGCTTGGCGCTGTCTGCGCTCCCTGCAGCCGCCGTGGGCGTCGCCTTGGAAGACCGCCTGCTCGACCTCGCCGAGCAGCCGTTGCTGATCGCAGCGCTGCTGGCCGGCTTCGGCTGGCTGCTGTGGCGGTCTGACGTCGCGGCGCACGATCGGGGCGCGCAGCGAACTCAGGATTCCTACCGGGCGCGGGACGCCCTCGGCATGGGCCTCGCTCAAGCCACAGCGCTGCTTCCCGGCGTCAGCCGATCGGGAGTGACCATCACGGCAGGTCGGTGGCTCGGCTTCGACCGGGCCGCGGCGGCGCGGCTGGCCTTTCTCATGAGCCTGCCGCTCATCGGGGGGGCGGGCGTGTATCGCTTCGCAACACTCGGAGATGCCGCACCCACCTCTGCAGAGCTGTGGCTGTTCATCGTGGGGGGCCTGGCCGCGGCGGTGTCGTCATGGGCGGGAGTTGCTGCCATGGTGTGGTTGCTGGACCGGACCGGCCGCCATTCGCGGCGATCGCCGTTCGCGCTGTTCGCCGGCTACCGCTTGGCACTCGCAGCCGCCGTGGCCGTGGTGGCGATCAGCGGCCTGCGCTGAGCACTACGGGCACCACGACGCCCGTGGCGCTGGCCCGTGCCACCGCGTCGAGGTGGATCGGCTCAATCTCGACAAGCCATCGATCCCGGGACGCGGCGAGTACGAAGGCGGGCACGCGAGCGGCATCGGCATCGCCGGCGGAGGGATCGAACGGATCGATATCGGCGAACAGCATCAGCTCGACGGGGGTGCCGGGCTTCACATCGGGGGCATGAGGCACGACGCTGATGCCGATGCCCCGGCGTCCTGGGCTCACCCCTGATGCGGGGTGGAAATCGAGCTCGGTCAGCAAGGCACCCTGTGGGACTGCCCGAGACAGCTCACCGAGGCCGAAGGCACTGCTGAGCGCGCCGGCGGGCACGAGATGCGCCGGCACCTCGACGAGATCGACCTGCTCGGTCGGTGAGCTTCCCACTGCCAGCGAGGTTTGCGCGGCCAGCACTCGCACCGAGGTTCCCCAGGCGGCTGCCGCCGAACGCGCTCGGCCGGCTGTCCCGGCTACCAGCAGGAGCGCTACGAGCGCGACCACACCGACCGCGGCCCAGTGCACCACGTTGGGGCGCCGTCGCCAGAGGTCGCTGAGCTGTGAGATAGACGCCATGAGAGCCTCCGTCGCGAAGCCATCGCAGCGGCTGGGCCGCTGCGGGCTTGTCTCGATGCTGGAGGCGTCAGCCTGACGCCGAGGCGGCCCCCACGGCGGAGCTCGACGTGCCGTTTGACGAGCTGCTGTCCGAAGAGGCCGATTCCTTGCTTGTCGAATCGCTGGTTGTGCGTGAACTCGATGAGTCCGACGAGTCGTTGCCGGAAGCCTTCGACGTGCTTCGGCCCTCGGACCTGCTGTCGTTCCGGTAGAAGCCGCTGCCCTTGAAGCTGATCCCGACGTTGGAGAACACCTTCCGCACCTCACCGCCGCACTCCGGTGCCGATCCATTGAGCGCTGTGCCCTCTGCCGGCAGAGGGCACACGCTGATGGGATCGTCGGAGAAGCTCTGGTAACGCTCGAAGGTCTGGCCGCAGTCGGTACAGCGATACTCGTAGGTCGGCATGAAGTCCCGCCCGGTGTCCCTTGGGGCCAGTCGCTCTGGTCACCTGCAGTGCCCGAGCCGCCGAGCAGTGTAGCCCTGGGCCGCGGGGGACAACCTCGAATTCCCGACCGCAGTCGTTCGTCTACCCAGCCTCTAGGTTCTGGCACCGTGCTCGCCTCGGACTTGGCAGACCGGTACGGCATCGACATCGCGGCGGCCCAGACGCTCGTGGCATACGGCTTCGATCCCGAGACATTCGACGGCCTGCGCCGCCGGCTGACTACCGGACGGCTTTCAGCACCGCGCAGCACAGACGCCAACTGGGCGCGCGGGAGCATCGAGCTCCCGCGACACGACGACTTGGTGCCGCTCCCGCCGCCGGGCTCCGCCGAGCGCCAGCAGCTCGCCCGTGCCGGTCGTGACGCGATCGCCGGCGGGCAGGTGGGTGTGCTGCTCTTGGCCGGAGGCATGGCCACTCGTTTCGGGGGTGGCGTGAAGGCGCTGGCCGAGGCACTCCCGGGCCTGACGTTCGCAGCCGCCAAGCTGGCCGACCTGCGTCGCATCGCCGGTGAGGTGGGTTGCGTCATTCCCCTGTGGCTAATGACCAGCTTCCAGTCCGACGGCGTGCTGCGCGATTGGGCGGCAGCGGCGGCGACACCCGAGGTTCCCATCGGCATCGCCCCCCAGGGCGTCTCGATGCGCCTCACACCCAGCGGCGACGTGTTCCGCGACGCCGACGGTGCCGTCTCGCTGCACGCCCCAGGGCATGGCGACGCGCCATGGGCAATGCAGCGGAGCGGCCTGCTGAGCCGGTTCGCCGATAGCGGCGGACGCTGCCTCTTCGTCACCAACGTCGACAACGCTGCGGCAACACTGGATCCTGCGGTGATCGGAGCGCACCTTGCCGCCACGAGACCGCTCACCTGCGAAGTCGTCGGGGGCGACGCTTCGGGAGGCTCTCCGTGGCGCGTCGACGGCCGGCTGCAGATCGTCGAGTCGTTTCGCCTGCCGCCTGGCGTCGACCCGCTGGCGCCTGGCGCGGTGAACACGAACTCTCTCGTTGTCAACGTCGAGGTGTTCGCGGCCGGCTGGCCGCTCACATGGTTCGAGGTGCACAAACAGGTCGACGGCGCCGAGGTGGTGCAGTTCGAGCGGCTGATCGGCGAGTTGTCGGCATTCGTGGACACGACGATGCTGCTCGTCGAGCGCGATGGCCCCGACGGCCGCTTCCAACCCGTCAAAGATCCTGCGGAACTCGAGGCGCGCCGGCCCGAGATCGCTCGGATTCTGTCCGGACGAGGCATCGAGATCGCCGACTGAGGTACACCCGCTTCGAGATCGCTGTGCCCACTACATTGCGTCCGATGTTGCCCCTGGAAACCGTGCGCGAATTCGTGCTTGACCGATGCCCCGCTCGCGCGCCGTTATCGGTGCCGGTTGCCGACGCACTGGGCTTGGTGACAGCCAGCGAGATCATCTCGTCTGAAGCCATCCCGCAATTCGCCAACACGGCTATGGACGGATTCGCTGTCCGGTCTGCCGACGTGGTTGACGCACCGTGCGATCTGCGGGTCGTCGAGACGATTGCCGCGGGACATGCGCCGCAGGTGACGGTGGGGCCGGGCGAGGCCAGCCGCATCATGACCGGCGCAACGATCCCCCCTGGTGCTGATGCGGTGGTCATGGTGGAACGGACCAGCATCGTGACCGGCGGGCCCGCCTCTGGAGACGGCGCGACGGAGATCGTGCGTGTCGAGGTGAGCGTTCCGCCGGGCAACCATGTGCGGCCGGTCGGCGACGACCTGCATGCCGGGACCCATGTGTTCGGCGTCGGCACGGAGCTCACAGCGGGACATCTCGGCGTGCTGTGCAGTCTCGGTTTGACCGAGGTGGAGGTTTTCCCGCGGCCGCGGGTTGGCGTGCTGTCGACAGGCGATGAGCTCGTCGACGACGGCAGCCCGCTGCGGCCCGGTCAGATCCGCGATTCGAATCGTCGAACCCTGCTGGCATTGGCGCACCGGGCCGATGTGGTCCCGGTCGACCTGGGACTGTCTCCCGACGACCCCGACGAGATCGAGACTGCGATCACCACAGGTGTCCAGACATGCGATGCGATCGTCACCTCCGGCGGCGTCAGCATGGGCGACTTCGACTATGTGAAAGCCGTGCTCGACCGCATCGGCGACATGCGCTGGATGCAGGTGGCCATCAAGCCCGCGAAACCGCTCGCGTTCGGCACCGTGGGCGATGTGCCGGTCTTCGGCCTGCCGGGAAATCCCGTCTCGTCCATGGTGTCGTTCGAGCTCTTCGCCCGGCCGGGCCTGCGCTCGATGATGGGTCATCCCGATCCCGTCCGGCCGACGGTTGAGGCCACGGCTGCGGAAGATCTGCCTCGACGCGCGGACGGCAAGACCCACTTCATGCGGGTGCTCGCGACACCCACAGACGGC
The DNA here is from genome assembly GCA_022820505.1 of Acidimicrobiia bacterium. Taxonomy (GTDB): domain Bacteria; phylum Actinomycetota; class Acidimicrobiia; order Acidimicrobiales; family Poriferisodalaceae; genus Poriferisodalis. The sequence goes on from JAJEFK010000018.1 coordinate 21,454, forward strand.
GGTGTCGAAGTGCGCTCCGCCGGCGGGCAGGGCTCGCACATGCTGTGGGCGATGGCGAAGGCCAATGCCCTGGCGGTCGTGCCCGACGGCGATGGGGTGCGCGCCGGCGGCCCGGTTGACGTGCTGCTGCTCGATTGAACGGTCCCCGCCGCCCACGCCCAGAGCAGTCGAAGGATCAGCCCGCGCGCCGCTGGGTACGCTCAGGCCAATGAATGGCGCAGCAGGTGTCGTTGCTCCGGCCCGGGCAACCGATCTCATCGATCCGTTCGGCCGGATCGTGGGTGACCTGCGCATCTCCGTCACCGACCGGTGCAACTTCCGCTGCCAGTACTGCATGCCGGCCGAAGGCATGACGTGGCTGCCGCGATCGGAGATCCTGAGCTTCGAGGAGATCGAGCGATTCGCCAAGGTGTGCGTGGAGCGATTCGGCTTCGAGAGCATCCGTCTGACGGGCGGTGAGCCCTTGGTGCGCGCGCATCTGGCGCGGTTGGTCGAACGCCTCGCCGAGCTGGGCGTCGACGTTGCACTGACCACCAACGGCGCCACGTTGCGCCTGCATGCCAAGCCGCTGGCGTCGGCTGGCCTGTCGCGCATCAACATCAGCCTCGATTCGCTGCAGCGCGACCGGTTCCTGGAGCTGACCCGCCGAGATGAGCTGGACCGGGTGCTCGACGGCATCGACGCGGCCGTCGATGCCGGACTCGACCCGGTGAAGATCAACACGGTCATGATGCGCGGCATCAACGACGACGAAGTGGTGGACTTCGCCCGGTATGGCCGCGAGCGGGGCGTCGAGGTCCGCTTCATCGAGTTCATGCCGCTCGAAGCCGGCGATGTGTGGAATGCAGATGTCGTCGTGCCTGCCGACGAGATCCTGGCGGCAATCTCGGCTGAGTTTCCGACCGAGCCTGTTGTGCGTGCCAACGAACCCGCCGAGCGCTACCGGTATCTCGATGGCGGCGGTCAGGTCGGGGTCATCGCCAGCGTCACCAAGCCGTTCTGCGGGAACTGCGACCGGGTGCGGCTCACCGCCGAGGGCCAGTTCCGCACGTGCCTGTTCGCGCTCGACGAATTCGACATGCGCTCGATCCTGCGTGGAGGTGCAACGGGTGCCGAACTCGACGATCTGCTGGCCACTGCCATCCGCGATGCAGTCGGCACAAAGTGGGCCGGTCACTCGATCGGCCAGGTCAACTTCATCAAACCCAAACGGACGATGAGTCAGATCGGCGGCTAGCGAGCCGCCGATCCATCGGGCACCGGGGCGGCTAGGGAGCCGCCGATCCATCAAGCACAGAGGCGGCTAGGACATGACCGAGTCACCCTTCACCCACTTGGACCCGCTCGGCCGGGCACGCATGGTCGATGTGACGCCCAAGGAGGCATCCCATCGCCGGGCGATCGCTCGCTGCCGTGTGCACATGGCAGCAGAGACAGCGTCGCTGGTAGCCCGCGGAGCGATCGCAAAGGGGGACGTCATCGCGGTCGCTCGGGTGGCCGGCATCCAAGCCGCCAAGCGCACGCCGGATCTCATCCCGCTCTGCCACCCGCTGCTCGTGGGCGCGGTATACGTGAACTTCGAGATCGCCGATACGTGGATCGAGATCGAGGCCCAAGTTGAGACGGTGGACCGAACCGGCGTCGAGATGGAGGCGATGACGGCATGCTCGGTCGCCGCGCTCACGATCTACGACATGTGCAAGTCGGCCGATCGTTCCATGGTCATCGGCGATCTGGCCCTGTGGGAGAAAACGGGCGGCAAGTCGGGCACGTACCGCCGCGACGTGGCAACCTAGACGGGCAGGCCCGCCAGCGAGGCAGGTGATGCGTGACACAACTGGTCTTGGTCTTGCTGGCCGTCGCTTGGCTGGTCGCCTTAGCGCCCGATGTCGCACGCCTGTTCCGGCCCCGCCGAAGGGCGTCGTCGGTCGACCGGTTCCGCCAGCAGCTCGACTCGCTCGGCCGATCTGCGCCAGCCGCGACGCAGATCTCCCGCGAATACGCGCAGAGACGCTTCGGCGCACCGCAGCGACGATGGACCAGCCCGTCCACATCGATGCCGGCCACGCCGGCCCAGGCCGCAACCCGTCGGCGTGACATCGGCACGCTGCTGGCGCTGTGCACCGCGGTGACGCTTGCCGGTGCCGCCACCACGGGATCGCTGTGGGCACTGGCCGCCAGTGTCCTGCTGCTTGCGGCGACGGCCGGATTTGCCGCGCTCGTCGTGCGCCGGCACCGCGCCGCGCCGACGGCCGAGGTCCACTACCTGCCGCTGCGAGACGCTGACTCTGTTTCGACGGTCAAGATGATTCGCCGTCAGGCGAACGGGTAGGCACAACGCCGCAGATATATTCGGCAGCCGCCCGTTTCGGGGGTGTAGCTCAGTTGGTAGAGCGCTTCGGTCGCATCGAAGAGGCCAGGGGTTCAATTCCCCTCACCTCCACAGTCATCCCTAGTCCGCGAATATGTACACCAAGGGAACCAGAACCTGAAGCAGCAGCAGCAGCCACACCGCGGCGGCGGCGAACCAGAGCGGCACCGCTGGCGAGCGCCGGCGACGGAGCTCCCACAGTTCGGCATGCACATGACGGAGCAGGTCTTGGATTTCGTTGCTTTCCGAGGATGCGTCCGCTCGAAGCGGAGCGGATGCAGGCTGCGGTTGGTCTTCGGTGCCCATGGAGCCTCCTCTACAGCACCAGCGAGAATCGATGCGTACTCGGGGCGAAGCGTCACGACGATAGACCGGGCTAGAGCCCAAACGCCGACATGAACGCAGAGCCGCCACGGGCAGGTACGCCCGGCATCACCCCCGACCGCACAACCCGGCACGGATACCCACGACACCGGCACAACACGGCCAGTCGGCAGCGGAGCTACTTCCCGAGGCAGACGCTGAGGTCGGTGGACTCGGCTTTCCAGGGCAACTTCCCTTCGTTGCGCCAGTTGCCGAGCACGATGTAGGCGGTGTGCCATTCGCCGAAGATCTTCGCCTCTGCGCTCAGCACTACGTCGAAGTTTCCGAAGCGGTCGGCGGCGCGGGCGCCTTCGGCGCCGCAGTTCTTTGCGATGGTGTGCCCAACCGGATGGTCAATGAACGTCCAGCCGAAGCCGTAGGGCGGTGCTGTGTCGGAGGGGCTCAGACCCTCTTGCCCATCGATTTGCCGCAGGAATTCGTCGAACACGATGTCGGGTGCGAGCCGGATCGCGTCGATGTGGTACAGGGCATTGTTCCAGCCCGGATTGTCAATGTTCACGAAACTGAGCACATACCGCGGCAGGCCGCTGCGACTGTTGCCAAGCTGGTTGATGTTGTCGAATTCGAGGTAGAGGCCGCGGCGGCAGGCGTCTTTGTGGAATCGGGCTTCCCATTCGTCGGGGCTGGTGCCGTATGCGGCCCGGAATCGTTGTTGGTGGGTGCCGGGGGTGTTCCAGTAGTCGATGACCGCCGCCCAGCCGTAGTCGTTGACGAGGTGGGTGAAGGCGAGCTCGCCGGCCCGGTAGACGCTGGTGCTGTATTGGCCGGGTCCCATGCGGGCGAGTTCGTTGTCCTCGCCCAGCGGCGCGCCGCACAGGTCCCGTTCGCTGCGGGGGCCACGACGGGGCTGTAGCGGTGGCCGATGTATTCGGCGAAGCCTTCCACCACCCAGGCGGGCAGGCTGTGCAGGCCGATGTCGGCGGTTCGGTCGTGCTGCCAGATGTGGGCGTATTCGTGGGCCATCAATGCGTCGGCGATCTGGGCCGGGCTGTCGGTCCAGTAGATGGTGCCGCTGTCGGCGCAGGCCGCGGCTGCGGCGTGGCATTGTCCGGTGGCGAAGGCGACCGGGATGGCCCGTTGTCGGCGCGGGGTGCCGGGCGGCACGATCGGCCGTGACAGCGGCACGGCCCGGCTCAGGGGCGGTCGGTCTCGTCGAGGGCTGCGGCGACGGCATGCTGAGCGGGTCTTGTCAGGCGTCGGGGCCGGTGGTACCACTAGCGGTTTCGTCTGAGCCCGCACTGGGGGAAACGTCATGCTGAGCCGTTCGAGTCGCCGGGTTCTGCTCGGCATCGCAGGGGTGCTGGCAGCCGCCGCGCTCGTCGCCGTCGCCGCGCCGGCGAACGCTTCGGGCGACACGGCGCTGGACCGCGCCGCCGCGTCGGCCGACAAAGCGGTGAACCAGATCACCAAGGCCCGCCAAGGCGTCCGACAGGTCATCGCCGTCCACGATCTCGACGATGCCGCAGCCGCGGACCTGTTAGCGCTGGTGGACGAGCCGTTGGCCAATGCCAAGAAGAACGCGCAGCGCACCGCGAGACGCATCGAGGAGGCCGACGGTTGGTCCGCAGTGCTGGCCGAGGCGTCCAACGAGATGGTGGACGAGCTGTACGACGAGATCGTGGCTTGGGGGGCCGTGGCCGACGAGTGCCGGCGGGTCAAGGACTTTCTCGAGGACTTCACATCTTCGGCGGACCGCGTCCCGAGCTGGGTCGCCAACCCTCACACGCCCTATGCGGTCGGCTGGCACGGCCCGGATCGCTGGGCCACGACCAGCGACATCGGGCCCGTGAGCAACTGGACAGAACGGCTCGTCGCCTCCGAGATCGACTGCGACCCCTTCAGCTAACAGCAGACCCGACGGCGGCGATGCGGTCGATCTCACCGATGGAGATCGGGGTGCCGTCAGACAGGCGAGCGTTGGTGAGTTGGTGGTTCACTGCGTCGTAGTCGGCCACCACCAGCAGCGAGGCGCCGCCACCAGCCCGGTCGCCGCTCTTTTCCATGAGAACAACCGTACGAAGATGGTGTCACAGTCATGACCTTGGGGTCGGCGGTCGGAGCTTTGCGGATGGCGTCGTGGCAGGCTGCTATGGCAAGCGTCGTGTCGCTCTCGGCGATGCTGCGGGCCGAGTGGACGTGTCGCCTGGCGTCGTTGATGCGCTCACCGGCCGCTCCCATGTTCGCCGGCACTCGCTCCATGTCCCCGGTTGCAATCGCCTCCGCCAGCCAGTCAGCCATCGGCGTCTGTGTCGAGTGAGATCGGCACCAGCGGCTGCTCCCGGATGTGATCAACGAACGGCTCCGCTTCTGGAGCACTCCAAGCACCTGTGTCGATCACGACAGGATTGATGTCTACTCGCAGGTGCTGCTCGACCTCACGGCATTTTTCGCGAACCGACCGCAGCGGCACGTCACCGACGGCGACGACATCGACGTCGTTCGGAAAGGGCCCCCGCTCACCCCCGAAGCGAGCGGCCCACGACCCGAGCACAAACGCCTCATCTGCGCCTCCCAGCCCGCTGAGCACATCGCCCAGGCGCCCCAGCACGCCGACGGTCTGCAACAGGATCGAGCGCAGCTCCGAAGACGCTGTCCTCCGCGGGATGTCCATCCCACGGAGCAGGGTCGGGGCCAGTGCTCAGGACTGCTGGCTCGAGTCGATGGTGCCGTTCAAGAGCAGGGCTTCGATGCGCGCGAGACGTTCGGCATGATCGAGCAGCACCGCACCGACCTCGGTTCGGAAGTCATGCAGTTCGGTCCGCAGCGACCCGATCTCGTCTCGCAGCTCGGTCCGCACCGCTGCAATCTCGTCTCGCAGACCGGTTTCCACCGACCTGATCTCGTCTCGCAGTTCGGTCCGCACGGAGATGATGTCGGAGCGGAGCGTGTTGAACGCCGTGACGGCAGCGAGCGTCATGGACGCGATCAGCGCGGCGATAATCGTGACAGCCGCCGTCGGGCCGAAGAAAGCCCGGCGCTGACGGGCGCGCGAGCTTGAAATCGGCGGCGGTTGTGTGCTGTTGGTGCCATCGTCGTGCTCGCCTGCCGGCCCCCGGGACTCAGCCGCGCCGCGCGCGTTCTCTGCCTCGCTGGTCGCGCCTGCTGTAGCGGACTGCTCCTGCACAGTCTGAATGGTAGTCACGTGCCCTCCCGCCGCTCGTCTCGCGATGCGCCCCCGAAACGTACTGTCATCGGTTCGGCACACTCGAATGGTTTTTGAGGTATCTCACGCTCGCCGCTGGAACTGAATCGCGGTGGTGGTGCTGCCGCTGCCGACGGCCGAGCACCGCGGCATGCCGCATAAGGCCGATTCGGCAATACGCCGATGCGCTGTTCGGGCGTGTGGGCACGAGACTGCCCGACTGCGGCATCAGGTGATCGGTGACCTGCAAGATGCTGAGCACCTCTGAGCAATCTCACTCAACGCGATCCACTGGATGCAGGTCATCACGCGGTGGTCACCGTTCGTGTCACAGCCCCCGACCAAACTGTGATCAATGGTCCACGACGCCGCCTCAGATACAAATCGGCCTGCGCGGGTGCCCAGTTCCTCGCCTCGGTATGGATCGACTCTCGCGGTGCGGTCCGATCTGACGGTAGAGGAGCTGTACCTGCAAGCGACAGGGTTCAGGCCGTATGGATTTCAGCGACGTGTTGCTGACGACGGACTTCCCGAGTTGTTGCGAGTCCCGACAGGTTGCGGCAAGACGGAAGCCGTCGGCTTGGGATGGCTCTATCGCCGACGCGTGCATCCGGACATCCAAGTCCGCACTACTACGCCCCACTGGCTTGTCGTTGCGCTGCCGATGCGAACCCTCGTAGAGCAGACCGCCGATCGATTCGAATCGTGGCTCAAGCGCCTTGGCATGGATGGCGACATCGCCCTTCACAAGGTTCAAGGTGGGGCTGGCTGGAGCGACGACGACTGGCGGCTCATTCCCGATCGTGACGCTGTGTTCGTTGGGACCATCGACATGCTGCTGTCCCGAGCTCTCAATCGCGGGTACGCCGATCGCCGGTGGCATTGGCCTATGGCATTCGGGGGGTTCAACAACGGAGCGCACTGGGTGTTCGACGAGATCCAGCTGATGGATGTCGCCACGCCCAACACCCGCCAGCTCCAGTCGTTCCGTGACTCCTTCGGCACGGCTCTGCCGACGTCGAGCACGTGGATGTCTGCCACTGTGGATGAGCGGCTCCTGAGCACGGTAGATCGGCCTGACATCGGGTCCACGATCGAACTCGACGATCAAGATCGACGTGGTGCCCTCAGTCGTCGTTTGGATGCGCTCCGGACCGTCTCAGAGATCGACCTGCCGCTGAAATGGCCGGAGCGAACTCTCGCAGAACAGCTGGTTGACCGCCACGAACCAGGCACCCTCACGTTGGCAGTGTTCAACACAGTTGACCGAGCGACAGCTGCCTGGAGTGCGCTAAAGGAGCTCGGCCCAGACGCCGACGTGGTGCTCCTGCATTCTCGTTACCGGCCCGCCGACCGTGAGGCGCACACGGCGGCTGCTCTGTCCCCACCGGGTCCGGCGGGAAAGATCGTTGTCAGTACGCAGGTTCTGGAAGCTGGCATCGACCTCTCATCAGCGGTCCTGTTCACCGAATCTGCGCCGTGGCCATCGATCGTGCAGCGCGCCGGGCGCTGCAACCGAGACGGCGCACGAGACGACGCTCAGCTGTTGTGGGCGATGCCGCCCAAGTCTCTGCCTTATGAGGAAGACGACGTGCATGCGTCGGCCTCAGCGCTTCGCTTGCTTGAAGGGGAACGAGTATCGACCACGAGATTGCAGAACGCTGACGTACGCACAGTCGACCGGATCACGCCCGTGATTCGACGCAAGGATCTGATCGATTTGTTCGACACCACTCCAGATCTGAGCGGCAACGATGTCGATGTCGCCCGGTTCATTCGTGACCGAGGCGATCGCACGGTCCAAGTGGCATGGCGCGAAGTCGCCGACAAGCAGCCTTCGGGGGCATCACCGCGTAGGGATGAACTCTGCGGCGTGCCGATAGCCGAGCTCGTGCAATGGTTGCGGAAGGGCAATTCGGGGAGAGGCAATTCGGCATGGTTCCTCGATCACTTGGCTCGCGACCGCGACCAGCCCTGGGCGGAATGCAAGGCTGGCGACCTGCGCGACGGGGTCGAAGTGGTGCTCTATGCGAGCGAGGGTGGATATGACTCAGAAATTGGCTGGAATCCAAGGAGTAAGGAGCCGGTGGCCGTCGTCACTCCACCCGGCTCGCCATCGGTTGGCGCTGGGTCGTTACCCGACGAAGACGTCGCAGTGGCTGACGAACCAGCGTCACTCGCTGACGCTTGGTATCCGCTGACCGAACATCTCATCGATGTCGAGCGTGAGTGCACCACGCTGCTCGAGGCGTTCGGAGCTGTCGGTCTGACCGCCGAAATGCACCACGCCGCAATCGTCGCCGGACGGCTACACGACATCGGAAAGGCATCGGAGGTGTGGCAACAGGCGGCACTGGCAACTGCACGCGATGACGAGCGAGATGATCTCCAATCAGGCGGTCCATTTGCCAAGACGGGCAACCGCACGCCATTGCACTTCGATCCACCATTCTTCCGGCACGAGCTTGCGTCGGCCCTGGCCCTGATGAGTGAGGGTGCGTCCGCATTGGGTGACCACCGGGAAACCGATCTAGTGATCTACCTCGTCGCGTCGCACCACGGGCGCATCCGTCTGTCGATCCGCCGGCCGCCCTCAGAACTCGGCACCGATGATCAGGCCGTCACCACGCTCGGCATCGCACCCGGGTCCGAACTACCGGAGGTAGATCACGGCGACGGGACGATTCCGGCGACTCAACTCACGATTCCGACAGGGCGCGATCGGTACGAGCGACGCGCGCTCGCCTTGCGAGACCGCTCCGACCTCGGCCCGTTTCGGCTGGCATTCCTTGAGATGGTCGTTCGCTGCGCGGATTGGCGGGCAAGCCGCAACGTTGGCCAGGCCCCATGAACACGGTCCATCTACACGGGTGCAGAGCCGAGCCGCTGCTGTCCTACCTCGCGGGTCTCGGAGTCGTCCGCTTGGTTGCGGAGCAGCTCGATCCCGAAGTATCGGCTCGATGGGATGGTGATCACTTGGTCATCGCTGGCTCGGAACTGAACGAAGCGAAGCTTGTGGAGTTCTTTTCGGAGGATTACCGACCCACTCCGCTCATCGCTCCGTGGAATGGCCGCGGGGGGTTCCAAGACGGCCAAGAGCGACCTTCTGAGAAGATCGTGCGAAAGGTCGAGCGCAGCAACTCGGATCGGCTTGAGCCGTATCGCAGGGCCATCACGGCCGCGCGTGACACCTGGGAAGTGGCCCGTAGCCACCAGTTGCTCAAGGAAGGCAAGGTTCCCAGCAACCGAAAAGCCCAATTCGTCGAACTGTGCCGGGCGAAGTTCCCCGACGATGCGCTCGCCTGGCTCGATGCAACGGTGGTTCTCCTTGACGATGCCGCCGCATATCCGCTGATTCTGGGCGGCGCAGGCGGTGTGATGGGGAGTCTTGATGCGTCATTTGCCTTCCTCAAGTATCTGGATGTCTCCGGACTCTTGGATGAGCAAGAAGGTGCTTCGGCGCGAGGTAGCAGCAAGCAGGAATACAGACGGGCACTTCTTCGCCATGCTCTGTTCCGCGATGCCGATGTTCGACTCGTAAGAGACAGCACCGGTCAGTTTGATCCCGGGGGTGTGGGCGGTCCGAATAGCTCGTCGACTGGTGCCGGCAATGAGCTTGCCAACCCGCTGAGTTTCGTGCTTGGCATGGAGGGTGCCATGGTCTTTGCCAGCGCCGCCTCTCGCCGGCTCGGCGCGGAGAACCAGGTGGCTGCTCGCACAGCCAGCATGCCGTTCACGGTCGCAGCGACGGCGGCGGCGTATGGCTCGGTATCGACAGGCGAAGACACAAGAGGTGAGCTGTGGGTCCCTATCTGGCGCGACGAGCTTTCGTTTCGCGAGATCCGACACGTCATGTCGGAGGGGCGATCCCAATGGGGTCGTAGTCAGGCCCAGACGGGGCTCGACTTCGTTCGGGCCACTGCGACTCTGGGCGTTGATCGCTCGATCGACGAATTCGTTCGCTACGTCATCAGCGTTCGTCATGGCCAGAGCGTCCTGGCCGTGCCCGTCGGGCGATTCAGGGTCCGCGATCGGGTGAGACCTGAGGCCGATCTCTTGCGTCAACTCGATGGATGGGTCGGCAAGGCACGATTCAACGTCAATAGGGTGCCTGCAGCGGTCAGGTCTGCGCTGAACTCTCTCGAGCGGGAGCAGTTCGCGGTGTCGACGTTTGGTGGCGCTGTCCGTCTCAGTTGAGTCCCTGGTAGTGGTGTATGGAGGGGGGCATCCCTTGGGCGCGTGATCACCGCGTCTACCTCTGGAAGTAACGACTCATCCAGAGAGGAAGACACGGTGATCAACCCCAACACGATGGACGCGCTCGGGTGGCT
>JAJEFK010000058.1 GCA_022820505.1 Acidimicrobiia bacterium
TCCAGCGGCGCCATCACCATCACCATCCTCGACGACAGCGACGACGACGACGGCGAATCGATCACCATCACCCTCACCGCCGGCGCCGGCTACTCGCTCGGCACCCCCAAGAAAACCACCATCGCCATCACCGACAACGACGAGCCAGCACCGGTCGTGGACGACGACCAGCAGGACAACCCGCAGCAGGTAGAGCCGTCCACGCCTTCGACAGACACCTCTTCGTCCGGCAGCTCCAATGGCGGTCGGTCGTCGGGGCAGACCGTCCGGCCGGTAGTCGATCTGACCTTGGGCGACGCGAGCCAAGACAGCATCGCTCTGGGCGAATCCAGCGAGATGACCGTCGAATTGGAACGTTCGGTGTCGAACATCGTGCGGGTGTTCATCGAGGTCGACAGCACAGCCGTGCTGGGCGCTGACTACGCCGTCGACGCCGATGTGGGCGACGGCTGGTTCTCGCTCGGCGACAACCCGCGACGGGTGGTGTTCGACCTTCCGCGCCGCGACACCGACGCGGTGATCCGGGTGACCTCGCTCGACACCAGCACCACCGACACCACCGTCACGCTGACCATCACCATCGGCGACCGCTCGTTCGCCGGAGGCTCGGTGGTGACGATTCGCCCGCAGGGGACCGCCGAAGTGGTCTCGCTGGGCGATCCCGATGCCGCACCAGCCGAATCCGACGACGACGGGTCCGGCGACGACGGACAGGACCCCAGCGACGACACGCCCAGCACAGATACCGACGGCGCGGAAACAGCCGACGGCGGTCATGTCGTCGATCCGGAATCGCTCGGTGCCGTCACTCGGACAGACGACGGCTACTTCGTGCTGTACACCGTGCGGCCCGGCGACACGCTCAGCGGCATCGCGCTCACCTTCTACCGCGACGACGAGGCGTACCGACGCATCTTCGCCGCCAACCGCGGACGCCGCATGAGCGACGGCTACACGTTCACCAGCGCGGACATGATCCGCGCCGGCTGGGTGCTGCGCGTGCCGCTGCCGATCGCTGCGCCGTCGTCGGCATCGGCCGCCAAGATGGCCTACGTCACCTACTGCGTCATGAGCGGCGACATGCTGAGCGGCATCGCGCAGCGCATCTACGGCGACGGCAGCCTGTACAACCGCATCGTGTTGGCCAACCGGGGCCAGCGCCAGGCGAACGGCCAGACGTTCGTCCACGGCGACCGGATCGCCCCAGGCTGGCTGCTGCGCATTCCGGTCGGCGGCTGAAGCCGGCTCAACACCGACGCGACGAGCCAGCCGCCCCCGGCGTCGGCCCACCCTGTTCAACGGTTGCGTCGCTGGGTTGACGGCTCCGGCGCGGGTCAGTCGGGCCGCAGCCTCGCCTGTCGAGCCGGCCGCCGGATCAGGCCGAACGTGGCCAGACCACCGGGTAGCGGTCGAGCTCCATGGTGGCGCCAGCCGCCAGTCCGTCCACGTGCAGCGCCTGGGCGGTGCCGATGCGGGGGTCGTAGCGGACGTCGGTGCCGATGTAGCGGGCTGCGTAGCCGCGCCGCGCCCGGCCCTCGTTCGCGTTGCCCCGCGAGCCGTGCACGATCATCGCCCAGAAGGCGACCGCATCGCCGGGTTCGAGATCGAACGAGATGATGTCGTAGCTGTCGCGGTCGGCTTCGATGTCGGGCATGAGCTCGTAGTCGGGGTTGCGTTCGTAGTCGTGGGCGTTCGTCGGGGCGAAGGTGCGTGGCTGGAACCAGCGGTCCCAGGCGTGCGACCAGCGGACGTACTCCACCCTGCCGTTGGTGGCGTCGACGGTGTCGAGCGCGATCCAGAACGACATGACCTGGCGGCCCGAGATGGGCCAGTAGGGCTGGTCGTTGTGCCACGGCACCGGTTGGCTGGAACCGGGTTCCTTGACGAACAGCTGGTCGTAGTACATGCGCACCACCGGCGAGCCGAACATGGCGGCCGCCAGCTCGCCGAGCCGGGACTGCGTAACGAACTCTTCGAAGAGCGGGTGGAAGCGCCACAGATCCAGCGAGCCGAAGAAACCGGTGGATTCGTAGTTGTGTGCCGTGGGGCTCGGGTTGGCCATCTCGTCGGCGACGCCGCCGCGCAGCCGCTCCACGCACTCGTCGTCGACCACATTGCGCAGCGCCACCACGCCATCAGTGCGGAACCGCTCGATCGTGTCGTCGTCCACGAGGTCGTGTGCCGGCCGGTCCAGAACCGTGTCGCTCATCGTCGTCCCCTCTGCCCCAACGTCACCTGGACAATGCAAGTCAACACGATGGAAGCACTGCATTGCCAGAGGTCGCACTGCCAGACTCGGGGCTACAGGCTGAGCCTCGGACTCGAGCGGCCTGCGTGCGAGGCGAACGAGATCAGCAGACAGGGCGGGGATATGAGCGACGATCACGGCAACGACAGCGGCGATTCGGGAGTCATCCCGGGGCTGCCGCCCCAGCCACACCGGGGCTGGACCTTCGACGAGCAGCCGGTCGGCAAGCGATGGAGCACCAACCGGCGGACCATCACCGAGACCGACTTGGTGGTGTACGCGACGCAGTTCGGCTTCGGCGAGGGCCTCTTCCTGGATGCCACGGCAGCCGAGCGTGCCGGCTACAGCGGGCGGTTGGTGCCGGGCAGCCTGGTGATGTCGCTGGCCGAGGGGCTGGTCATCAGCGGTGGGGCCATTGCGGGCACCGGCGTCGCCTACCTCGGTGCCACGGTCGAGGTGAAGGACCCGACATTCGTCGGCGACACGCTCCAAGTGGTGGCCGAGGTCACCGCCGCCCGTCTCACCTCACGCGGCGACCGCGGCATCGTGACCACCCGCAACGAGGTGTTCAACCAGCACGGCAACCTCGTGATGGTCTACTCCCCCACCCGCATGATCCTCACCCGCCACGCCGACGACTAGCGCCGCACCGGCTCCGGCACAGCAGTACGGTCGGCGGCTGGTGCGGCTGGCTGGCTCTTGGGTCGTCGGCCGGAATTGCGGGAGGGCTGATGAGCAGGTTTACGGGGCGGGTGGCGATTGTGACCGGTGCGGCCGGCGGGATCGGGTTGGCTGCGTGCGAGCGGTTCGCGTCCGAGGGGGCGACAGTGGTGGCGGTGGATCTGGCCACGACTGATTTGGGCGCAGCGGTGGCGGCGGCCGAATCGGCAGGCGGCACGGCGCTGGCCGTCGGCGCTGATGTCACGAAGTCGGACGAGGTCGCCGGCTATGTGCAGGCAACCATGGACAACTTCGGCCGTGTCGATGTGCTGTTCAACAACGCCGGCATCGAGGGCACCTACCACCCGATGGTGGACTATCCGGAAGAGGACTTCGACCGGGTCATCGCGGTGAACGTGCGCGGCGTCTGGCTGGGCATCAAGTACGCCGTACCGGCCATGATCGCCGGAGGCGGCGGTGCCATCGTGAACACGGCGTCGGTTGCCGGCCTGTTCGGATCGCGGGGTATCTCGCCCTACTCGGCCAGCAAGCACGCCGTGGCCGGGCTCACCAAGTCCGCCGCGCTCGAGCTGGCGACATCGGGCGTGCGCGTGAACGCCGTCTGCCCGGCGCCGATCGAGACGCGCATGATGCGCTCACTCGAGACATTCATCGGCGGCGAGAACGCTGACGACGTCCGCAAGACGATGGCCGAGCGCCTGCCGGCTCAGCGCTACGGCGAGCCCCACGAAGTCGCCGCGCTGGTGGCATTCCTGGCATCCGACGAGGCCAGCTACATCACCGGCAGCCTCTACCCCATCGACGGCGGCTACTCCGCCGGCCGCTGACGGGTGCTGGTGGGCCGGGGAGGATTCGAACCTCCGTAGGCGTAGCCGACGGG
>JAJEFK010000007.1 GCA_022820505.1 Acidimicrobiia bacterium
CACATGACATCCACCACTCTCCTGGACAAAGCACGCATGATGAAACCGGCCTCCACGGTCGTCAGGTCATCGACGACCCCACCAATACACCGGGGAACCAGACGACCCGTGGACGGCCACCTATCCGCGCGGCCTCTTAGACGCGACTGCCGAGGGATTCGAGCGGGATGAGCTTGCGGTCGGTGGCGTTGTCGGTGGGGCGCAGGATGCGGCTGCGCACCTCGGGTGCGCCGTCGGCATTCTGGTAGCCGGTGAGGCGCTGGCGGGTGCGACGCCCCAACGGCTCCGCGATATCCCGGAAGTCCTGCTCGGTGAGCCCCTGGCCGTGCTGCGCGCCCGCAGCGCGGGAGATGTTCTCGTCCATGAGCGTGCCGCCCATGTCGTTGGCACCTGCCCGCAGGATCTGCTGGGCTCCCGGCGGCCCGATCTTCACCCACGACACCTGGATGTTGTCGATGAGTCCGTGGTAGGCGATCCGCGGCACGGCGTGCATCAGCAGGGTCTCCCGGAAGGTCGGACCCCGACGGGCGCCCTTGCGCAGGTAGATGGGGCTGGCCATGTGCACGAACGGCAGCGGGACCCACTCGGTGAACCCGCCCGTGCGCTTTTGCAGCTCGCGGGTGGCAACGATGTGGTTGGCCCAGTTCTCCGGATGCTCGATCGAGCCGAACATGATCGTGATGTTGGAGTGCAGGCCCACGGCGTGCGCCGCCTCATGGCATTCGAGCCACTCGGCAGTGTTGATCTTGTCGGGGCACAGCACCGCCCGCACCGAATCGTCGAGGATCTCCGCAGCGGTGCCCGGCAGCGACTTCAGCCCGGCTTCCTTCAGCCGCATGAGGTAGTCCACGAGCGACTCGCCGAGACGCTTGGCCCCCTCGATGACCTCGAGGGCCGTGAACCCGTGCAGGTGCATGTCGGGCACTACATCGTGGATGGCCCGGCAGACGTCGATGTAGTAGTCGCCGTCGAAGCTGGGGTGGATGCCGCCCTGCAGGGTCACCTCGGTGGCGCCCAGCTCGGCGGCCTCGATCACCCGCTCCTGGATGTCGGCCAGCGTGAGCATGTAGGGCGTGCCGCGCAGGTTCAGCGACAGGGGCCCCTTGGAGAAGCCGCAGAACTTGCACTTGAACGTGCAGACGTTCGTGTAGTTGATGTTGCGGTTGTGCACCCAGGTCACGATGTCGCCCACTGCTGCGCGACGCAGCTCGTCGGCCACCTCGCCGATGGCGACCACCTCGGGTCCGCGCGCGGAGAACAGGGTGACAATCTCGTCGTGCCCGACTTGCTGGCCGGCCATCACCCCGTCGAGCACCTCGCGCACAGCCCCGCGTGCATGGGAGGGGCCGTCCATGATGTTCGTGGGCATGTGACCGGCGCCGCCGGAGTACCACTGGGTGGAGTTCTCGTCCGCGACCAGCACGTCTGCGCCGGAGCCGGCGTTGAGATTCTCCATGGTGCGCTCGGGCATCTGGCCGCCGGGATCGTCACGGCCGAGACCCTCGGCATCGGAGCGGTCCATCACCGGGAACCGGTTGGTCTCGGCCAGCCAGCGCTCGGGCTGCAGTGCGAACTCCGGGTAGATCGTGAGCCGGGGAGCGAGCGTGAACTCGCGTGCCTCGGTGACCTCCCGCAGGCGATCGAGCGCCGGCCACGGACGCTCGGGGTTGACGTGGTCGGCGGTGATCGGCGAGACGCCGCCCCAGTCGTCGATGCCGCACTCGAGCAGCCCGCCAAAGTCCTCCGTGAGGTTCGGCGGGGCCTGCAGGTGGATGTCGGCGGGCAGGATCAGCCGTGCCAGTGCTATGGCCTGCGCGTACTCGTCGGGCGGGCAAGCGGGCATGTTGTGCATGGACGTGCCCGCCTTGGGCAGGAAGTTCTGCACGATCACTTCCTGGATGTGGCCCCAGCGAGCATGGCTCGCAGCGATGGCCTCCAGCGCCGCCAGCCGGTCGGCGAGCGACTCGCCGATGCCCACGAGGATCCCGGTGGTGTAGGGGATGGCCAGCTCGCCGGCTGCTTCGAGCGTGGCGAGCCGCCGAGCCGGTTCCTTGTCGGGCGATCCCCGGTGGCAGTCGAGGTGCGGGTTCAGCGACTCCAGCATCATCCCCTGGCTGGGCGACACCTCGCGCAGCGCCGCCAGTTCGCTCGCGGTCATGGCGCCCGGGTTGGCATGGGGGAGCAGCCCGGTCTCGTCGCGTACAAGGCGGCACATCTCGACCAGGTAGTGGACGGTGGAATCCCAGCCGTGCTCGGCAAGCCAGTCCGCCGCTGCGGGGTAGCGCAGCTCGGGGCGCTCGCCGAGGGTGAACAGCGCCTCGTGGCAGCCCGCACGGGCGCCGCTGGCGGCGATCTCCAGCACCTGCTCGGGCGTCAGGTACGGCGTGTCGAGCCGCGCCGGGGGCTGAGCGAACGTGCAGTAGCCGCACTTGTCGCGGCAGAGCATGGTCAGCGGGATGAACACCTTCGGGCTGTAGGTCACCCGGGTGCCGAACGCGTTGTCGCGCACGGCCGCTGCCCGCTCAGCCAGCTCAGCGAGCGGCAGCGTTGCGAGTGCCAGCGATGCGGCCGAGGGTTGCGGGGCCACGGCGGTGCCGTTGGGCGATGCTCCGTTTGCCGCCGGGTCGTCCACGCTGTGCGACGGTTCGATGATGGTCACAGGGCCCCTCCGTTCGTGGGCTGCTGTTGAAAGGATGCGGCGGTCGCGGCTGCGACGAGTTCTTCGCTGCCGCTGGACCGGCTGCGAATGCGAGTGGGGCTGACGGGCTCATCGCAGGCGGGGCACCGCGTCGCGATCTCCAGCGCTGCCCCGCAGTCGGCGTGCACCAGCACCGTGGGCGCATCGCCGTCGTGGCACCAGCGGTCGCCCCAGGCCATCAGCGCGAGCAGGCTGTTCGACAGGTCGAGGCCCTTTGCTGTCAACACATAGTCGTACCGGACCGGTCGGTGCTGGTAGGGCTCCTTGGCCACCACGCCGGCGTCGACCAGACGGCCGAGCCGGTCGGCCAGCATGTTGCGAGCGATGCCGAGGTCGTGCTGCATGGCGCTGAAGCGGCGCACGCCGCGGAACAGGTCACGCAGGATGAGCAGCATCCAGCGGTCGCCCACGATGTCGAGGGTTGCCTGGATGGAACAGCTCGGCTGATCCGTCGTGGCGGTCTTCACGGCCGCGCACACTACGGCAGTCAGTTTCGGTTTGCAACCGACTCGCCCGGCGAGTGGGATTCGGGCGAGTGAATCAACCCGGCGAGCCGTCAGGCGAGCGCGTCCGCCTTGGTCTGCAGCGACACCAGCAGCTCGTCGAAGCTCTTCGTGAAGGCGGCGACGCCCTGCGCCTCGAGCGTGTCGGCGACGCCGTCGAGATCGATGCCGTGCTCCTGGACGGCATCGAGCACGTAGTTGGCAGCGGTCTGGTCGGCATCAACGGTGCGACGCAGTTTGCCGTGATCGCAGAAGGCCGCCAGGGTGTCGTCGGGCATGGTGTTGACGGTGTGCGGGCCGATGAGCTCGTCGACGTACAGCGTGTCGGGATAGGCCGGGTTCTTGGTGCTGGTCGACGCCCACAGCGGCCGCTGCACCTGGGCCCCGAGCGCAGCGAGGCGTTCCCAGCGGGGCCCGCTGAAGATCTCGCCGAAGCGACCGTAGGCGGCTTGGGCCTGTGCCACGGCGGTGCGCCCCCGCAGGCCCAGAGCGCTGGGCGTGCCCACCGAGTCGAGCCGGCGGTCGACCTCGGTGTCGGTACGGCTCACGAAGAACGACGCCACGCTGGCCACACCCGACAGATCGGCGACGCCGGCGGCAACCCGATCCTCGAGCCCGCTCAGATAGGCCTCGGCCACCTGCTCGTAGCGAGCCACCGAGAAGATCAGCGTCACGTTGATGCTGCGGCCCTCGGCGATCATCTGGCGGATGGCGCCGAGTCCCTCGAGGGTGCCGGGGATCTTCACCATCAGGTTCGGCCGTGCGATGGCCTCGTGCAGCTCCCGGGCAGCCTGAGCAGTGGTCGCCTCATCGTGCGCGAGCGACGGGTCCACCTCGACCGACACGAACCCATCGGTGCCGCCCGACGCCGTGTGCACTCGTTCGAGCGCCCTCAGGGCACCCCGGATGTCGCTGGTGACCAGCTGCCAGTAGGCGTCGTCAACCGAAGTGCCGCCGCACACGAGGTCGCCGAACTGCTCGTCGTAGTCGGGCGACGACTCGATGGCTTTCTGGAAGATCGAGGGGTTCGACGTGAGGCCGCGGATGCCTTGTTCGACCCAGTCGTCCAGCTCGCCGCCGGTGATCCAGCCCCGGCGAAGATTGTCGAGCCACGGACTCTGCCCGCACTCGGAATACAGCCCTTCCAAGCGCCCGATGGTCGTGCTGCCGTTGCCGCGGTCGGTCATGGAGATCTTCCTGTGCGCGTTCCTGCTCAGGTTCTACAGCAGTGCGCGGGCTGCGTCGGCGATGCAGCTTTGGCCTGCCGGCCATCGCGTGGCGGTGGTGCCGCGAGCACGCATCTACAGCAGTGCGCGGGCTGCGTCGGCGATGGCCGGTGCGGTGAATCCGAAGTGGTCCATGAGGTCGCCGCCCGGCGCGCTCGCGCCGAACCGGTTCATGGTGACGGTGGCGTCGGCGTAGCGGTCCCAGCCCATCGCCGAGCCCGCCTCCACGCCAAGCACCGGGACACCCGGAGGGAACACGGCGGCTCGGTACTCGGCCTCTTGGGCCTCGAAGAGATCCCAGCTCGGCATCGACACCACCGAGCTGGCGATGCCGTCCGCGGCGAGCAATGCGGCGGCGTCTGTGCAGCACTGCACCTCGCTGCCGGTGCCCGCCAGGATGACCGCCGGCGTCGGCGTGTCGATCAGCACGTAGGCGCCCAGGGCGACCTGCGACGGGCGGTCGGTGCCGTCGAGAACGGGAACGTTCTGGCGTGTCAGCACCAGCGCGGTGGGGCCGTCTCGCTCGACCGCGATCTGCCACGCCTGGGACGTCTCGTTGGCATCCGCGGGCCGGATCACGCACAGGCCCGGGATGGCCCGCAGGGAGGCGACGTGCTCGACCGGCTGGTGGGTGGGCCCGTCCTCGCCGACGCCGATGGAGTCATGCGTCCACACGAACACGGTCTTGGCGCTGCTCAGGGCTGCCAGCCGCACTGCGGGGCGCATGTAGTCGCTGAAGACCAGGAAGGTGCCGACTACCGGCAGCACGCCGCCGTGCAATGCCATGCCGTTGGCGACCGCCCCCATGGCGTGCTCGCGGACGCCGAAGTAGAGCTTGCGCCCGCTCGGATTGGCGGCCGACAGCACTTCGGCGGTCACGTTGGTGCCAGTGTTGCCCGTCAGGTCGGCGCCGCCGCTGATGAGGGCGGGCACGGGGTCGAGCGACGCATCGAGCACGCGATTGGCGGCAACCCGGGTGGCCATCTGGGTGCCGGCCTCGAAGGTCGGAAGATCGGACAGGTCACCGTTCACTGCACTCGCCGACCACAGCGCGTCGAGCCAGCCGCGATCGTGGCCGCTGGCCGCGAGACGGGCCTCCCATTCGAGGCGCTCGGCGGCCCCATGGGCACCGGCTGACCGGTAGGCCTGCGCCACGTCGTCGTCGACCACGAACGTCGCTTCCGCGTCCATGTCCATCGCATGCTTGGCCGCAGCGATCTCGTCGGCGTCGGTGATCGCGCCATGCGCCGCCGACGTGTCGACCGCCGTGGGCATCGGGTAGCCGATGTGGCTGCGGATGATGATCATGGAGGGGCGATCGCTGACCAGCGTGGCCTCGCGCAACGCCCGCTCCAGAGCGTCGGTGTCCTCAGCGGCCTCGCCGAGGTCCGCGACGTGCCAGCCGTACGCCTCGAAGCGGCGAGCGGCGTCGTCGCTGAGCGCCAAGTCGGTGCTGCCGTCGATCGTGATGCGGTTGTCGTCGTAGACGGCAACCAGGCGGCCGAGCTGCTGGTGGCCGGCAAGCGACGCCGCCTCGTGGCTGATGCCCTCCATCAGATCGCCGTCGCTGACGATCACGAACGTGTGATGGTCCACCAGGTCGGCGCCCAGGCGCGAACGCAGGCCGCGCTCGGCCATCGCCATGCCGACGGCATTGGCAAGGCCCTGTCCCAAGGGGCCGGTGGTGACCTCCACGCCGGGCGTGAGGCCGTACTCGGGGTGGCCGGGCGTGATCGATCCAAGCTGGCGGAAGTTTCGGATGTCATCGAGCGTGACGCCGTAGCCCACCAGGTGCGCCATGGCGTAAACGAGCATCGAGGCGTGGCCGGCCGACAGGATGAACCGGTCGCGATCGGGCCAATCTGGCGCTGCGGCGTCGTAGCGCAGGATGCGGGTGAACAGCACATGCGCAAGGGGCGCGAGTGCCATCGCCGTGCCAGTGTGGCCGCTGCGGGCACGCATCACGGCATCCATCGCCAGTGCCCGGATGGTGTTGATCTGGCGTGCTTCGAGAGTGGTGTTCATGACGCTCGGCTCATCATTGCCCATCGGCATCGGAGAACAGCGCCATCGAAGCGGTGAAGCCGTGCACGTATGAGCGCGCTCCGACCGGGCCGATCTCGCCGGCGCAGAACATGCCGGCCACCTCAGCCGACGTCTGGTCCACCAGCGCCGATGCGTCGTGATGGGGGGCGTCGAACAGGTGGGTGCCCCGGCCGTTGCAGGTGAACAGCAGGGCGCCTTCGGTCTGCGGCGAGTGCGCGAGCGCGGCGCGCAGGTCTTCGTCGGCAGTTTCGGCGTCACGCACATGGAACTGCACCGTCGCGCCGATCGGCGCCTCGTCGCCGATGGCAATGGCACCGCTGTCACGGTCGGCGCCGAGCACACCGCGGATCAGGAAATCGCCGCGCTCGAAGTCGATCTTGCGCTCGTCGGTCACCCGGCCCACATGCAGCCCTCGCTGCACCAGGCGCTGGTCGGCAGGGTCGAGCTTGGAGAACACCTGCTGCAGCCGCTCGAACGGCGGCATGCCCCCGAGCGACTTCACCACGTTGCCCTCCGCCTCGGTGATGATGTAGGGCTGGCCGATGGGTCGGCATCCCTGCGAGACCAAATGCGTCACGTTCGCACTGCCGCCCACGATCAGGGCCGCAGCGCCGTCGCGGTGCACGCTGCCGTCCACGACGATGCGGTTGCCGCCCGGCATGGGTGCTCCAGACGACAGCCCGCCCAGCACGCTCACGTCGGGCCAGCGCTCGGCCCAGTGCCCGAGGGCGGCATCGACGGGGTAGGAGTACGGGTCGGCCAGCACAATCATCGAGAGATCGCCGGCGGCGTGCACTTCGTCGAGCGCGGCCGCGAGCGCCTCGTCGTCGGCAGCCGGATCGGGCACCCCGCCCAGCCGGACAGCGCGCGCCCTCGGCGCGTTGCCGCCGCCCAGGCTTGCCACCCACAGCACAGCGGCGGTTTCTTCTTCGATCTCACGCTCGCCCGCCGCCACCGAGACCGCCGTGGTGCCGACAAACGCACCGGGGTTGAGCAGCTCGACCACGGCCGCTGCGATCTCGTCGGTGTTGCCCATGTGCTCGCCCGAGGTGAACAGCACGGCGACATCGGGCTGCACTCCCAGCGTCTCGAGCACCCGCCCCACGATCTCGCCGGTCGCGATGCCGGGATCGGCGTGCTGGGACAGACCAACGGTGAATGGCATGCGTGCCCGGCCCGCCTAGCTGTCCTGCTGTGCGGGCGTGCCGGTCCAGCCGCCGGCAGCCGGCTCTGCAGCCGGCGGCGCGGGCTCGTCGGCGGGCGGGTTCATGCTGAGCGGAATGATCAGCACCTCGCCCTGGTCGACGCGGCAGTGGGCCTCGATCGTCGACGGCTCGTCGAAGGTGAGCTCGGCCTGCACCAGGTTGTAGCCGAACTTCCCGGGCTCGACGCTGAGCGGCTGCACGTTGCGCGCCACCTGCTCATCGCCGCGCATGAACCTCACTTCCAGCGCCGCCAGTCCGGTGTGCGAGGCGGGGCAGCGCACGAGCACGAGCATGTGCGGCGTGATCGTCACCGGGAACGGGCCGGGAGCCGCCATCGAGAAGTGAACACCGCCCAGATCGATGCGGGCCGCGCCGCCCGCGGCCTGGCGCATGTCGAAGTGCTCGATGAACAGCGCGGACATGATCTGCACGCTGTGGATCGTAGGCGTGCAGCGCACCTGTCAGGCGAACGCATTTCGGCGTGCTGCGGAGAGGCTCAGCCTCCTAGATTGCTCGGCATGGCACACAGCGAGAAGTTCGATGGCGAATACGGGCCCAGCACCTGGGGCTGGGTGAAGGAGCAGGCCGATGCCTACGAGGCGTCGAACGGCAGCGAGGCCAACACGCTGCGCGATACCGGGCTTCCGATCATCGTCATGACCACCGTCGGGCACCGCACCGGTCTCGTGCGCAAGGTGCCGCTGATGCGCGTCGAGCATGAGGGCGAGTACGCGATTGTCGGCTCCAAGGGCGGCGCCCCGGCGCATCCGGGCTGGTACCACAACCTGATGGCCGATTCGACGGTGTTGATCCAGGACGGGCCTGAGCCGTTCGAGACCACGGTGCGCCTCGTCAGCGGAGCCGAGCGTGAGGCGTGGTGGGAACGGTGCGTGGACGCTTTCCCGCCCTACGCGGAGTATCAGGCCAAGACAGATCGCGAGATCCCGGTTTTCATCTCCGCCCGCCCCGCTTGATCGGGCTGGCCGGCTCGGCCGCTGGGACCACGGCTTCGCCTCACCGGGCGAGCAGCTGCCGGTAGACGTCGGCGGCTCGTTCGAGCTCGGCGATCTCGACCCATTCGATCGCTTGGTGAGCCTGATCGATGGAACCCGGGCCGAACACCACGATCTGATCGGCCACTTCGCCGTAGCGCAGCGCATTCGTGCCGAAGTCGGCCACGGCGGGGCTGTGGCCTGACATGTCCGCCATAGCGGTGACCAGATCGCTTCCAGGTGCCTGGAAGAAAGCGTTCTCGCCCATACCATTCGCCAGCTCGACCTTCACCCGCGCGGGCAGCGCCGCGGCGCGCACCAAGTCGGTGAGACGGGCGAGTTCTTCTTGATAGTCCTCGCCGTCGGCGATGCGCCGGCCGATGTACAGCTCGCAATGGTCGGGAATGATGTTGCGGGCCCGTCCGCCGCCCATTTCGTTGACCGACACCGTGCCGGCTCCGAGCACGCCGACCTCGCGCTGGCTCGCCAAGCGCTCCTGTTCGGCGTCGATGGCGCCGATGATGCGGGCGCCGGCGGACAGCGCATTGATGCCCAGGTGGGGTTTGGAGGAATGTGCTGCACGCCCCTCGACCTCGACCTCGAGGCCGAGCCCGCCCTTGTGGCCGTACACCGGAACGCACATCGTCGGCTCGGCGACCACGATCTGCTCGCGGCGCTCGCCGCGCTCCAGCAGGCGGTCGCGGTATGCCCCTGCGCCGGCCAAGCCGCCGCCTTCCTCGGAGATCGTGCCGACCAACTCGACCGTGCACATCGGCTGCTGACCGGCGGCAGCCATCTCGGCCAGCACGGCGAGCACGACGGCCATCGTCGCTTTGGTGTCGACCGATCCTCGCCCCCAGACCCGACCTTCGCTGATCCGGCCCTCGAAGGGATCGCCCTCCATGTGCTCGACGCCAACGGTGTCGAGGTGCACGTCGATGGCCAGCATGCGCTCGGTGCGGCCGGTGAAGCGGGCATACACGTTGGGACGCCCGGACTCGATCTCGTGGAGCTCAACCTCGGCGCCCAGCGCCGCTGCTCGTTCGGCCACCCAGTTGGCCATATCGGCCTCAGCAACGGTGCCCGAGCGCGGCCCGTGGTGCATCGGGTTGACGCTGGGGATGCGCACCATCTCGCTCAGCAGCTCGGCAATGGATTGGCCGGTGGCAGTGCCGTTCATCGTGCCTGTCGCCTCGCCGTCGCTCATGAGTCACCTCTTCGTGGCGGAGCGTACGCGCAGCGCGATCAGAACGCAGTGAACGGCAGCGTGGGGTTGGCCAAAATGCTGAGCCGATCCGGGAGCTCGAAGCCGTACCGTTGTGGCCTATGTCGACTGGTCCTGTGCCTGCTGGCGGTTCGCGTGTGCTGGCCGAGCTTCCCGCGGGGGAGCGGGTGGGCATCGCGTTCTCCGGCGGGCTCGACACCTCTGCAGCGGTGGCGTGGATGAACGAGCGCGGCGCGCTCGTGTGCGCCTACACGGCTGATCTGGGCCAGTACGACGAGCCCGATTTGTCGGGTGTGCCGCAGCGGGCGCTCCAGTACGGCGCTGCGGCAGCACGCTTGGTGGACTGCCGAGCCGAACTGGTGCGAGAGGGCTTGATGGCGCTGCAGTGCGGCGCGTTCCACATCTCGACAGCCGGCCGCACGTACTTCAACACCACGCCGCTGGGCCGAGCGGTGACCGGCACGATGCTGGTGGCGGCCATGGCCGAAGACGGCGTGGACATCTGGGGCGATGGCTCGACGTACAAAGGCAACGACATCGAGCGCTTCTACCGCTACGGCCTGCTGGTCAACGCCGGGCTGCGCATCTACAAGCCTTGGCTGGACGCAGCGTTCGTGGACGAGCTGGGCGGGCGTGCCGGCATGAGCGAGTTCCTGGTGTCGCGTGGGCTGCCGTACCGGGACCCCACCGAGAAGGCCTATTCCACCGACGCCAACATCTGGGGCGCCACGCACGAAGCCAAGCAACTGGAGGACTTGGGCACGTCGATGGAGATCGTTGAGCCGATCATGGGCGTCGCCCACTGGGATCCGGCGGTGGACATCGACACCGAGGACGTCACGATCCGCTTCGAGGCTGGCTGGCCGGTCGCCATCGGCGGGCGGGAGTTCTCGGCATCAGACGCAGAGGGCAGCGATCACGTTGCGCTGGTGCTGGAAGCCAACGCCGTCGGCGGGCGCCATGGCCTCGGCATGAGCGACCAGATCGAGAACCGCGTCATCGAGGCCAAATCACGTGGCATCTACGAAGCGCCGGGAATGGCGTTGCTGCACATCGCGTACGAGCGGCTGCTGTCAGCGATCCACAACGAGGCCACGCTCGACAACTACCGCACGATGGGCCGCCGTCTGGGCCGGCTGCTGTACGAGGGCCGCTGGTTCGACCCCCAGGCGCTGATGCTGCGCGACTCGCTGCTGCGCTGGCTGGGCTCGTCGGTTTCGGGCGAAGTCACGCTGCGGCTGCGCCGTGGCGACGACTACTCAGTGCTCGACACCACCGGCCCAGCGCTCACCTACGCATCCGATCGTCTGTCGATGGAACGAGTCGAAGACGCAGCATTCGGCCCAGGAGACCGCATCGGGCAGCTCACCATGGCGAACCTGGACATCGCCGACAGCAGAGACAAGCTTGCGGCTTATCGCGACACCGGCCGGCTCGGCCCCGGCGGCCTGGCCGAACTCGACACCTAATCGTTACGGAAGCCGTCGAGGATGTCGTTGAAGGTGGCGCTTGGGCGCATCGCGGCTTCGGCGAGTGCGGGGTCGGGCAGGTAGTAGCCGCCGAGGTCAACCGGCACGCCCTGGCACTCCACGAGCTCGGTGATGATCTGGCCCTCGTTGGCGGCCAATGCCGCCGCCAGCGGGGCGAATCGTTCGGCGAGGTCGGCGTCTGTGCCCTGGCGGGCCATCTCGTCGGCCCAGTGCTTCGCGAGATGGAAGTGGCTGGCGCGATTGTCCGGCTCGTTCACGCGGCGGCTGGGAGCGCGGCCCTCGGCGAGCCACGTGCCGATCGCAGCGTCGAGCGTGTCGGCCAGCAGCTGCGCGACGCGGTTGCCGGCCACACGGGCCAGGTGCTCGAGCGACACCGCCAGGGCCAGGAACTCGCCCAGGCTGTCCCAGCGCAGGTGGTTCTCGGCCACCATCTGCTGCACATGCTTGGGCGCTGAGCCGCCGGCGCCGGTCTCGAAGAGCCCGCCGCCGGCCATGAGCGGCACGACCGAGAGCATCTTGGCCGACGTGCCCAGCTCGAGAATCGGGAACAGGTCGGTGTTGTAGTCGCGCAACACGTTGCCCGTGACCGAGATGGTGTCTTCCCCGCGCCGGATGCGTTCCAGCGAGAAGCGGCACGCATCGGCCGGGGCCAAGGTCCTGATGTCAAGCTCGCTGATCGAGGCGTCATCAGCCTGCCGTTCCGCCAGTCGTGCATCGACCTTGGCGATGAGCTGCGCATCATGGGGCCGGTCGGCATCGAGCCAGAACACGACCGCAGCCCCGGTGAGCTGACCGCGCTCGATGGCCAGGTCGACCCAGTTGGCGATGGCTGCGTCGTTCGTGGTGCACATGCGCCAGATGTCGCCCTCAGCAACCCCGTGGCTCATCAGCACCTCGCCCGATTCGGTGACGACGCGCATGGTCCCCGCGGCGTCCACCTCGTAGGTCTTGTCGTGGCTGCCGTATTCCTCGGCCTTCTGGGCCATGAGGCCCACGTTGGGCACCGAGCCCATGGTCGTCGGGTCGTAGGCGCCGTAGGCCCGGCAGTCGTCGATCACTGCTTGGTAGATGCCGGCATAGCTGGAGTCGGGGATGACGGCCTTGGTGTCGTGCTGGTTGCCCTCGGCGTTCCACATCTGGCCCGACGAGCGGATCATGGCCGGCATGGACGCGTCCACGATGACATCGCTCGGCACGTGCAGGTTGGTGATGCCTCGGTCGGAGTCGACCATGGCCAGGCCGGGGCGCTCGGCGAGCGTGGCGGCGATGTCGGCCTCGATGGCCTCGCGCTGTGCTGCCGGCAGCGATTCGACGGCGGCCAGCACGTTGGCCCAGCCGTCATTGGGGTCGGCACCGGCGGCCGCGAGTGCTTCGGCATGCCGGTCGAACACCGGTGCGAAGAACGCCCGCACTGCGTGGCCGAAAACAATCGGATCGGCGACCTTCATCATGGTGGCCTTGAGGTGCAGCGAGAACAGCACGCCACCCGAGCGGGCGTCGGCGATCTGGTCATCCAGGAACTCGCGCAGCGCGGAAACCGACATGAACGTGGAGTCGACGATGTCGCCGGCACCGACGGGGACTTTGCGCATCAGGCGAACGTTCCCGTCATTGTCGACATGCTCGATGCTCAACGAGCCTGCACCGCCCGCGGTGACCGACTGCTCATTCGAGCGGAAGTCGCCGCCGGACATCGTCGACACGTGGCTCTGGCTCTGCGGTGACCAGGCGCCCATCGAGTGGGGGTACTGGCGCGCGTATTCCTTCACCGCGCGCGGTGCGCGGCGGTCGGAGTTGCCCTCGCGCAGCACCGGGTTCACCGCCGATCCCTTCACACGGTCGAAGCGCTCGCGGATCTCGCGCTCGGAGGCGTCCGAGGGATCGTCGGGATAGTCGGGGACTGCATAGCCCTTCGCTTGCAGCTCGGCGACCGCGTCCTTGAGCTGGGGGACCGAGGCGGAGATGTTCGGCAGCTTGATGATGTTGGCGCCGCGGTCCTGGGTCCACTCGCCGAGTTCGCTCAGCGCGTCGCCGATTCGCTGATGCGGCTCGAGCATGTCGCCGAAGGCTGCGATGATCCGCCCTGCCAGCGAGATGTCACGTGTCTCGACGTCGACCCCTGCAGCGTCGGTGAACGCGGTGATGATCGGCAGCAGCGAGTAGGTGGCCAGCGCTGGTGCTTCGTCGGTGTGGGTATAGACGATCTTCGAGCCGGTGTTGTTGGGCGAGGAGGACATAGCGATTGGACGCTACCGCCCGCCGGGGAGTCGCCGCCCGTTGAGCAGAGACAGTTCAGCCGGTGGCGTGCGCGGCGGCGGAGCTGCCCGCCAGCTGGCCGAACACCGCACCCGCGGAGAGGCCCGAACCGCCGGGATAGTTGCCGTAGAACAGGCCGCCCACCAGCTCGCCTGCGGCATACAAGCCCGTGATCGGCCGCAGGTCGGTGTCGATCACGCAGCCGGTTTCGTCGATGCGCAGCCCGCCGAACGTGAAGGTCAGGCCGCAGGTCACACGGAACGCTGAGAACGGCGGCGTCTCGATCGGCATCGCCCAGTTAGTCTTGTCGGGGCCGAGGCCCCTGGTGCGGCGGCCGTCGAGCACGTTGGGGTCGAACGGGACGCTGCGGTCGACCGCTGCGTTGAACTCGCTGATCGTTGCCAGCGCTCCCTCGGTGTGCACGTCCTCCATGCGCGCGCAGAGCTCTTCGATGCTGTCGGCGGTCACTTTGGTGACCTGGCGGATGCGGTACTCGTCGCGCTGCAGGTGCTCGGTGCTGGCGTCAAAGACCTGCCAGGCCGAGTGCCCCGGTTGGGCGAGGATCTCGCGCCCGTAGCGGGCGTAGGTGTAGTTGCGGAAGTCGGCGCCCTCGTCCACGAATCGCCGGCCGTCCTGGTTCAGCACGATCGCGAACGGGTAGCTGTGTTTCTGGAAGCCGTCGCCGACGGCGAGATCGCCGAACTCCGGGGCGTTGTAGTCCCACGCCACGGCGTGAGCGCCGCTCCAGTTGCCGTACGGCATCGCGCCGATGTCGAGCGCCATGGCGATTCCGTCGCCGGTGTTGAAGCGGGTGCCGCGCACCTTGGCCAGGTCCCATCCGGGACCGAGGTAGCGGGTGCGCCATTCGGCGTTGGCCTGGAACCCGCCGGCGGCAAGCACGACTGCGCTGCATTCGACGTCGATCACACGGCCGCTGCGCCGCACGCGAACGCCCCGCACCGCACCGCTGTCGTCGGTCAGCAGCGAGCGCCCGGCGGCTTCGTGCCACAGGTCGATCCGGTTCCGATCGAGCGCCGCCCGCAGCGACTCCACGAGTCCCTCGCCGCCGCCCACCGACTCCACCGTGAGGCCGCCCCAGAACGTGAAGCGCCCGTCCACCTTGAAGGCCTGGCGTCCCCAGATCGGCGCGAACCGCACACCATGGCTCGCCATCCACATCAGCGTGTCCTTGCTGCGGGTGACGAGCGTGTCGGCCAGCTCGGGATCGCACCGGTAGTCGGTGATGCGACCCAGATCAGCGTAGAACTGCTCTTCGGTGTAGGTGCCGAAGTCGGTCATCTCTACTTCGGCGTCGGTGAGATCGGGCATCAGCGCCCGCAGGTCGTCGACGCCGTCGTAGGCGAAGCGGATCGCGCCGGCAGTGAATCGGCTGTTGCCGCCGGCCTCGGCCTCGGGCGCCCGTTCCAGCACCAGCACCCTGGCACCGCCCTCGTGGGCCGCAAGCGCCGCGCACATCGCCGCATTGCCCGCGCCCACCACCACCACGTCGTAGTGCTCCGTGGAGCCTGCCGCCGCCGATCGATCAGGCGCATTCACGCCGAGCGAGCCTATGTGGAGTGTCCCGACGATGCGGGGGCGAGGCCGGCCGGCCGAGTCACTGTGCTCAGGTGCGGAAACGAACCGGGGGAGCCGCGTACGCTGCGGCGATGAGCGAATCCAGCACAAACAATGACGCCGCGAACCGCGACGTGGTGATCGACCATGAACGCCTTGCGGAGTTCATCGCTGAGATCTTCCGGCATACGGCGTGCTCCGATGCCGAAGCGGCGCGTATCGGCCGCAGCCTCGTCGGGGCCAACCTGGCGGGCCATGACAGCCACGGCGTGATCCGCTCGGCGCTGTATGTGGATCTGCTGGCGAATGGCATTCAGCTCGCCGACCAGGAGCTCAAGGTGCTCATCGACTCGGGCGCGCTGCTGCTGGTGGACGGCCAGTACGGCATGGGCCAGACCGTCGGTCCTGCCGCGGTCGAGCTGGGCATCGAACGGTGCAAGGAACTGGGCGTTGCGGTGGCGGGGCTGCGCAACGCGGGCCACCTCGGCCGCATCGGCGAGTACGCCGAGATGGCCGCAGCCGAAGGCCTGGTCTCGGTGCACTTCGTCAACGTCGCCAACAGCCGGCTGGTGGCCCCGTTCGGCGCCAAGGCCCGCCGGATGGGCACCAACCCGTGCGCCTATGGCGCGCCCGTGGCCGGTCGCCGCCCCGTCATCCACGACTTCGCCACGTCGGTGGTGGCCGAGGGCAAGGCCATGGTGGCGCTGCATGGCGGCCCAGCCGTCCCCAGCAACGCCCTCGTATCCGGCGACGGAGAGATCACCGGCGATCCGCGGGTGCTGTACACGTTCGAGGAGGGTCAGCGCCCGAACTCCATGGACGGGCCGGGCGCACTGCGGGCGATGGGGGAGCACAAGGGCTCGGGCATCTCGGTGATGTGCGAGCTGCTGGCCGGTGCGCTCACCGGTACCGGCACTGCAGGGCCGCGCCGGGTTCGCTTCGCCAACGGCATGCTCTCGGTCTACGTCGACCCGGCCCAAGTGGACGCCGCTGTCGGCGAGACCGACGACGGGTACAACGGCATCGCCGCGGACTATCTCGACTGGTTCTACGACGCCGACGCCATCGATCCCTCCGAGCCCGTGAAGCTGCCCGGCGATGTGGAGCACGAGCGGCGCCAGCATCGCATGGCCAACGGCATCACGCTGCCTGCCGAGACATGGGAGAGCATCTGCGGCGGCGCCCGAGCCGCCGGCGTTCCCGAAGCAACGATCGCCGCCGCCGGCTGAGCCGGCTGCGTCCTCAGCGCTGCGGCCCGAGAACGTACGCGGAGTGGCGAAACTGGCCGTCGCGTCGCCTGTTGCTTCCCGCTCTTGTTCGCTGCGCTCACGGGCCGCTCGGGCCACGGCTTCGCCGTTCGGCTCAGCCTCTCACTCGTCGAGGGTGGGGCCGGTGCCTTGCACGCGGGTCTGGCGCATGTAGCGGCGCCAGCGGTCGGCGTCGTAGCCGGCGCCGCGGTGCAGCAGGCATCGGTTGTCGTAGATGACGGTGTCGCCCGGGCTCCAGCGATGCGCGTACTCGTCTTCGGGACGGGTGGCGGCCTCGTTCAGCTCGTCGATGAGCCGGCGGCTGTCGATGCCGTGCCAGCCGACGATCGACCGGGCGTGCGAGCCGGCGTAGTAGTTCCTCAGGCCGTTGCCGGGGTTGGTGCGCACCAGCCGCTGGGGGATCGGCGGGAGTGATGCGGCGTGGTTCGGATCGACCGGGGCGACCTTGGTCCGGCTGAACACGTAGTCGTGCAGCACTACAAGGTCGTCGATCTCGGCCTGACGCTCGGGGCTGAGCCGGGCGTACGCCGCGCGCTGGCTGGCGTACAGCGTCTCGCCGCCCTCGCCGGGCACCTCGTAGGCGCACAGGATCGACACGTACGACGGCACGAGCCGGAACGACGAATCCGAGTGCCAGAGGTTGTTGCCCTTCTGGTTGTGGGTCAGCGGGTGTGACTCGTCCCGCTTCGTATCGGCATCGATGACGTTGCCGATCGTGCCGAAGTACTCGACCCTGCCCGTCTTGCCGAACACCACATGATTCGGCTCGGGTTCGCCGAGGCTGCGGGTAAGCGCCAGCTGCGCTTCGTCGGACATCTGCTGGCCCTCGAAATGCAGCAGTGAGTAGGTGTCGACGGCGTCGTGCAGCGCGGCAACGGCCGCGCCGTCGAGCGGCTTCGACAGGTCGATGCCGCTGACCTTGGCGCCGAAGTCAGGATGGATGGGCTCGAACGTCAGCACTGGTGTCTCCCTCGGTCAGCCCGCCGTCAATTCTGGTTGCCGGTCTTTGCCGTCAGCTCTCGTGGCGGGCCAGCGAGCCGCCCTCGGTCGCCAGCCGCTCCAGCAGCGGGCTCGGTGTCCAGTGATCGCCGCCCAGCGTCTCGTCGTAATGGCGGATGCGACCCAGCACCTCGCCGAGCCCGATCTCGTCAGCCCAGTACATCGGCCCGCCGGTGTAGATCGGCCAGCCGTAGCCGTTGATCCAGGTGACGTCGACGTCGCTGCCCCGCAGCGCGATGCCCTCGTCGAGGATCTTGGCGCCCTCGTTGACCATCGGGTACAGGCAGCGTTCGAGGATCTCGTGATCGGTGACATCCCGCAGCACCGCTCCCCGCTCAGCGGCGAAGTCGCGGATCATCTGCTCGACCTCCGGGTCGGGCGTCGAGGCCCGGGTGTCGGGGTCGTAGATGTAGTAGCCGCGGCCGTTCTTCTGGCCCCGGCGGCCCGACTCGCACAGCACCTCGCGCACCGTTGAGCTCGACGACGTGTCCTCGTTCCAGCCCACGTCGAGACCGGCCAGATCGCTCATGGCAAACGGCCCCATGGGGAAGCCGAAGCCGTACACGACCTTGTCGATCTGGGCCGGCGTGGCGCCCTCCAGCAGCATCTTCTCGGCCTCGATGCCCCGCATGAACAGCATCCGGTTGCCGATGAAGCCGTAGCAGACTCCGCACAGCACCGGTGTCTTGCCGATGCGCTTGCCGATCGACATGGCGGTGGTGATGGCCGTGTGCGAGGTGGCATCGCCGCGCACCACTTCAAGCATCCGCATGACGTTGGCGGGGGAGAAGAAGTGCATGCCGATGACGGCCTCAGGCCGTGACGTGGCCGAGGCGATCTCGTTCACATCCAGCGCGGAGGTGTTGGTGGCGAGCACCGCACCCGGCTTGCAGATGGCGTCGAGCTGGGCGAACACGTCCTTCTTGAGCGCCATGTTCTCGAACACGGCCTCGATCATCAGGTCGCAGTCGGCGAAGTCGCCCATGTCGGTGGAGCCCTGCAGCAGGTCCATGCGGGTCTGCACGTCGTCTGACGAGATGCCGCCCCGCGCCGCGGTGCGCTCGTAGTTGCGTCGCACCACGCCGAGGCCTCGCTCGAGGCTGGCCTCGTCACGCTCCACGAGGGTGACCGGGATGCCGATGTTGGCGAAGTTCATGGCGATGCCGCCGCCCATCGTGCCGGCGCCCAGGATGCCGACCCGCGCAATGTCCACGGGCGGCGTGTCGCGGGGCACGTCGGGCACCTTCTGCGCAGCTCGCTCAGCAAAGAAGTAGTACTGCTGCGCGTTGGCCTGCGAGCTGCCCATCAGCTCGCCGAAGATGCGCTGCTCGGCGGCGAGCCCAGCCTCGAAGTCGCCGCTGGCGCCGGTCTCGACGGCTGCTTCCACGCAGCGCACGATGCAGTCAGGAGCTTCGAAGCCGCGCGTCTGGCGGGCGATCGAGGCCCGGAAGGCGGCGAACTGCTCGGCGCCGAAGCCTTCGAGTCGATCGTTGCGGTCGCGGATGCGCGGGCGGGGCATGCCTTCAGCCACCGCTCGGCGGGCGAATGCCACCGCCCCGGCTTCGAGTTCGGCCAGCGTGTCGCCCACGATCTCGTTGATCAAGCCGCATTCCAGGGCTTCAGATGCGCCGATGGGATCGCCGCTGACCATGATCTCGAGCGCCCGCTGCGGGCCGGTGATGCGCGGCAGACGCTGCGTGCCGCCGCCCCCGGGCAGCAGGCCCAGCTTCACCTCGGGCAGGCCGAACTGGGCAGTGCTGATGGCGACTCGGAAGTGCGCGCACAGCGCGACCTCCAGCCCGCCGCCGAGTGCGGTGCCGTGGATCGCAGCCACCACGGGCTTGCTGCAGTTCTCCATGGCCTCCTGACCGGGCACGAGGGCGGGAGGCTTGGGCGGCTGGGAGAACTCGGTGATGTCAGCACCGGCAATGAAGGTCCGCCCGTCGCAGATGAGCACGATGGCCGTTGCGTCGCTGGCCTCGGCGGTCGCCATGCCGTCGATGAGGCCCTGGCGCACGTGGTAGCTCAGCGCGTTGACGGGCGGGTTGTTCACGATGAGCAACGCCACGTCGTCGCGGCGCTCGAGTCGGACCGACTCGGTGATCTGGCTCTGGTCCTGGGTTGTCATGGGCCGCAGCGTACGCAACGACGGCCCTGCCGGACCGGGCCGGTGCCTACAGCCAGGCGACTCGGCGGCAAATTCTCCCCGATGCGGACAGGGCCCGGCGATACGCTGCGAATGTCTTGGACGACTGCAACGTCCAAGCCATCCCCATGGAGCGCCGGTGACTGACAAGCCCGACCCGTTTACGGTCCCCTTCGGGACCATCTTCTGTGACTGGATGACCACCGCCCGCGCCGACGACGGCCCGTACGTCTACGGCGGGGGAGCTGAGCCGTTCGGCGATTTCACCATCAGCCCGGCGGCGCACGTACTGCACTACGGCAGCGCCATCTTCGAAGGGCTGAAGGCACACCGCCAGGTGGACGGCTCGCTGGCGATCTTCCGGCTGGACCGGCATGTGGAACGCATGGTGTCCAGCGCACAACGGCTGCGGCTGCCCGCCATCGACGGTGATGTCCTGCATCAGATGTGCGTGGACGCAGTGGAGGCGAACGCGGGCGAGGTGCCCGACCCGCCCGGCTCGCTCTACATTCGCCCGACGCTCATCGGCACGGAGCCCGACATCGGTGCCGCGGCCCGCCCGACGCGCAGCGCGCTGCTGTATGTCGTCAACTGCCCGGTGGGCGATTATTTCAAGGGCGGCGTCCGGCCGCTGACCTTGCTGGTGGAGACCGACATTCCCCGCACCGTCCCGCAGTTCGGCATGGTGAAGTGCGGCGGGAACTACGCCATGGCGCTGGCGCCCACGCTGGATGCCATGGCCGGCAACGAGGCCATCGACCAGATGCTGTTCGCCACCGGCGGCGACATCACCGAGACCGGGGCGTCCAACTTCTTCCTGGCCGACGACGAGCGGGTGGTGACCCGTCATCTCGACGAGTCCTTCCTGCACGGTGTCACCCGGTCGTCGGTGATCGAGCTCGCCGCGTCCTTGGGCTACGAGGTCGAGGAGCGCTCGATCGACCCCGAGGAGCTGGTCGACTGGGCTGAGCGAGGGGAGGCGTTCCTGTCGGGAACGGCAGCAGTGCTGGCGCCGGTCGGCACGATCCTGTACGAGGGCAAGACGCTCACTGTGGGCGACGGTCAGCCGGGCCGCAACACGATGCGGCTGCGCCAGGCGCTCGTCGACATCCAGATCGGTGCTGCGACCGACCCCTTCGGCTGGCGCACGCCGGTGAAGGGCTGACGGATCGGGTTGCCATGAGCAGTCAGGACACCGACCGCATCGTGTCCTGGACGGCAATGGAACACGGCACCGCTGACGACTACGCGTTCTTGGACAGCCAGCACTACGCGCACGTCCGCACGGGACTGGTCGACAACCTGCTGAACATCCTGCAATGCCTGCGGGGGCCCACGTTGGGGTACCCGATCGACCGCTACGACCATTCCCTGCAATCGGCAACCCGGGCATTGCGAAACGGCGAATCGGCCGACCTGGTGGTGGCGGCCCTGCTGCATGACATCGGCGATGCGTTCGCGCCCGAAAATCACAGCGCCGCCGGTGCCGCCGTCCTGCAGCCCTACGTCGACGAGCGCACGCACTGGGTGATCGCCCATCACGGCCTGTTTCAGGGCTACTACTACTTCCACCACCTCGGTGGCGACCGAGACGCCCGCGAGCAGTATCAGAGCTCGCCTCACTACGGCGCCTGCCTGGACTTCTGCGAGAGCTACGACCAGAACTGCTTCGACCCGAAGTACCCCAACCTGGCAGCCGAAGACTTCCGCCCCCTGCTCGACGAGGTCTTCAGCCGCCCCTCACAGGTCCCCGCTACCGCCCCACTGACCTGAGGCCGCAGCGCGGCCTGGCCAGCGCGGCTGCAAGCTCAGAGGCGCGTGATGGTGTCGCCGGAGCGGACGGTTCCGGGCTGGACGACCCGGCAGTTGACGCCCCGCATGCGCAGGTCGCGGCCCTCGCCGGTGTTCACGAAACGCAGAGCGTCACGGCCGAATCGGGCGGCGAACTTGGCGCAGCCTCGGTGCGGTTTGGCCGTGACCTCCAGGATCGCATCACCGAGCCTCAGTTGGGCGCCGGCGGGCAGCGTCTCATGGCTGATGTCGAGGTCTGCGTAGATCTGGTCGCCGGCGAGCGGCCAGCGTTCGATTGGCCCGATGACCGCCGCGGCCGCACGAGCGCTCATGACAGTGATCTGGGCGTCCGGGTGCGGTCCGCCATCGGCTGACGACGGTGAGCCTCGCTGGTTCCACGTGTCGCCCGCGACGCCCTCGGCATCGTTGATCTCGGCCACGTCGAGCACTTCACGGGCATCTTCGCCAGGGCGGCGGACGATGAGCTCGATCGTGCCGGTGCTGCTGGGCGCCTCGCGAATGTGCGGCAGCGCCGCTTCCAGCTCGGCGGTGCTGCGGTGGAGCGCCGGGTCGCTGCTCGCAGCCTCGGCGATGGCGGTGGTCTCTGCTGATGCGTTCATCGAGATGCGTCCCAAAAGGTTCGTCGGCAGACTCAGGAGCTGACGGCCAGCTCCAACGCAGGATTATCGCGCCGGCGCGTCACCTGCCGAAATGAATTCGAGCTGCAGGTCGCGCGCCTCGGCCTCGGGACTCCGCTCGGCGGGATCGCCGTAACCGCCGCCACCCGGGAACTCCACGATCAGGCGGCGGTCGCCGGAAATCACCGAACGGCCTTTGGAGCGCACCTCCGTGCCGTCGTCGAGCGACAGGCGGCCCAGCGCGCCGGGTCCGCCGCCGTGCCGGCCGCGCGCCGGGTACACGGTTCGCTCGTAGGTCGCGCTGATGGAGAAATCGCGCCCCTGGCGATTCTCCAGCTCGATGACCTGGCCGAGCCCGCCCCGGTACTTGCCCTGCCCGCCGGAATCGCGCCGGAACTCCTTGCGCCAGAACACGAGCGGCGAGCCGATCTCGTTCACCTCCACCGGCATGTTGCGCACCCCGCTCGGGAAGGCCGTTGCCGACAGTCCGTCCGCCTGCGGGCGGGCGCCGGCACCGCCCGAATGGAAGCTCATCAGGATGTACCGCTCCAGATTGCGCCGGTCGGATTCATCGCCCGATTGCCCAACCGCTGTGCGGGAGCGATTCGTCGTGCCGACGCCGGTATCGGGCTCCCACATGCCCGTGCCGAGCAGATTCCACAACGACGACGTGCCCTCCGCCGGCACCCGCTCGGGCACCACCTGGCTCAGGCAGCCGAACACGGCATCAGGGAGCAATTGGCCCATGACGTGACGCACATTCACCGCTGCGGGGTGGGGCGCATTGAGAATGCAGCCCTCGGGCGCTCGCACTCGCACGGCGTCGAGCGAGCCCGTGTTGTTGGGGATGTCGGGGCCGACAATGCAGCGCACACCGAATGACGTGTAGGCGTCGGTGTAGGCCATCGGCACGTTGATGCCCCAGCTCGACTGAGGCCCGGTGCCGTCGAAGTCCACGTCGATTCCGTCGGGCCCGGCGGTCAGCGAGCACACGATGTCGATGGGCTGCTCCATGCCGTCGACACGCATCGTGGAGTTCCACGAGCCGCTCGGCAGCTCGCCGATCGCATCGAGCATGGCCTGGTGCGATGACGTGATGATGTGCTCCGCCAGCTCGTCCAAATCGGTCATGGCGTACTCGTCCATCATCGAGATAAGGCGCGCAGCCCCGGTCTCGTTGCAGGCAGCCAGCGAGTGGATGTCGCCGATGACCTGCACCGGGTCGCGGACGTTGGCCTCGATGATCGCTACCACGTTCGGGTCGAACACGCCGTCGGTGGCGAACTTCAGGATCGGCAGGTACAGGCCCTCGTGGTACACCTCCTTCGAGTCGGTGGTGAAGCCAGCGCCGCCGATGTCCACCACGTGGCTCGTGCAGGCGAACAGCGCCACCAGCTCGCCGCGCAGGAACGCCGGCGTGACCACCACGATGTCGAACAGGTGGCCGGTGCCCTTCCATGGGTCGTTGGTGAGGAAGATGTCGCCGGGGCGCATCTCAGACGCCGGGTAGCGATCCAGGAAGTGCAGCACCGAGTAGGCCATGGAATTCACATGGCCCGGTGTGCCCGTGACCGATTGGGCCAGCATCCGCCCCTGGGGGTCGAAGATGCCCGCCGACAGGTCGCCGGCCTCCCGGGTCGAGGTGCTGAAGGCAGCACGGACGAGCGCCCGTGCCTGTTCCTCGGTCACGGAGATGAGGCGGTTCCACTGCACGCCCAGCCGCACCGCGTCGAGGTCTGCCGTGGCATCGGCCGGTCGACGCGTGTGCTGCGGCGCTGCGAGGCCGGTGAGTCGCAGGTGTCCGCCCCCCGTCACGGTTGCCACCGCTCCATCGGGGACCAAGGTCGTGGTCTGGTCCTCGGTGATCAGGGCAGGTCCAGCCAGCCACGCGCCTTCGGTGAGGGAACCTCGCTCGAAGACCGCATGGGGGATGGCCCGGCCGGTTGCGGTGTCGACGACAAGTGCAGTCTCGTCGGAGGCAACCGGCTCGTCGGCGACGGTCGGATGCAGCGAAATGGCGGGGGCCTGCGGGGTACGCACTTCCAGCAACCAGCTCAGGATCTCGATCTCGAGGTTGCCGATGTGGCGCGTGTAGAGCTGCTGGTAGGCCTTCGTGAACGCGGTTCGCAGCTGGTTGCGAACCTCGGCGTCGCTCGGGCGGTCGATGCTGTCGGCGAGCAGCGCAGCAGCGTCGACGTCGACGGTGATCTCATGGCCTTGACCGCGGTAGCGCATCAGGGCCCGCACGTGTGTGGCCGTCTCGGCGCCGGGCGCAGCAGCGTGCACGATCGCATTCGACTCGTCGGCCATCTCCCGGAGCAGCCCTGCCAGGTTGGCTGCTGTCAGCTCGCTGACGCGGGCATGGCGGGTGCGCACCGACTCGTGCGCTACCGGCGCGGCCAGAAAGCCGATGGCCGAACCCACGCCTGCGCCCGCAGGCACCACGATGTCGTCGATGCCCAGCTTGGCGGCCACCCGCGCTGCGTGCAGCGGCGCCGCTCCGCCGAAGGCGATGAGCGTCCCACGGCTGATATCGCAGCCTTGATCCGCTGCGTGAACGCGACCGGCATTGGCCATGTTCTCGTCGACAACCTCGGAGATGCCGATGGCAGAGATCGTCGTCTGCAGACCCGACGGCTCCGCCAGCGCGGTCCCGACGGCCTTGGCAGCGGCGTCGACGTCGAACGTCAGCGTGCCGCCCGCAAACCGTTCCGGCGCCAGCCGGCCCAGCACCGCATCGGCATCGGTCACCGTCGGCTCTGTTCCGCCGCGCCCGTAGGCCGCAGGACCCGGCTCGGAGCCTGCACTGGCCGGACCCACGGTGATGCGCCCGAGCGCGTCGAGGCTGGCGATGGATCCGCCGCCGGCGCCGATCTCGACCATCTCGATCACCGGCAGGCGCAGCGGGAGCCCGCTGCCTGCCAGGAAGCGGTACTCGCGGCCGACCTCGAATTCCCGGCTGGTGCGGGGATGACCGCCCTCGACGATGCACAGTTTCGCCGTGGTGCCGCCCATGTCGAAGCTGAGGGCTCGTTCGCAGTCGAGGCCGCGGGCGATCCCCGAGGCGAGCAGCGCGCCGCCGGCGGGTCCGCTCTCGATCAGTCGCACCGGGAAGCGCAGCGCCTCAGCGAGCGTTCCCAGCCCGCCGCCGGAGGTCATGAGGAACACCTCGCAGCCCAATCCCAGCGCTGCGAGCCGTGCATCGAGATCGGTCAGGTACTGCCTCACCAGCGGTGCGATGTAGGCGTTGGCGCACGCAGTGGAAAAGCGCTCGTATTCCCGGATCTCGGGGCAGACCTCGCTGGAGATGGTGACGGCGGCCTCGGGCCAGCACTCGGCCAGTATCTCGGCCGTGCGCTCCTCGTGGCGGGCATCGAGGTAGGAGTGCAGGTAGCCGACAGCGACGCTGGTCACGGCGTCGGCCGCCAACGATTCCGCCGCGGCCTGCACCGCGTGCTCATCCAGCGGGAGCAGCACTGTGCCGTCGGCGGCGAGCCGCTCGGGTATGCCGATACGGCGGTTGCGCGGCACCAGCGGCTCGGGCCGGCGCATGTACAGGTCGTACTGCTCGAACCGGTTCTCGTGGGCCATCTCGACCGAGTCGCGGATGCCCTGCGTGGTCAGCAGTGCCGTGCGTGCGCCCCGGCGCTCGATGAGGGCATTCGTGGCGAGGGTGGTGCCGTGGATGAACACGCCCACCTCCGCGGGCGCGACGCCTGCGGTGCGCAGCACACGCTCGACGCCGTCGAGCACTGCGTCGGCCGGCGCGTCAGGCGTCGTCAGCACCTTGGCGGTGTGCAGGACCGGCGCGCCGCCGCTGACGTCGTCGACCTCCAGCGCGATGTCGGTGAACGTGCCGCCGATGTCGGCCGCCAGCCGGGCGCGTGCGCCTGCCATCGGCCCAGCGTAGGCGCGTCGTCGCGGAAGGCTGCGGGGCTACCGTGCAGGCGTGGCGAGTGGCGACCAGCGTGGCGGCAGGCCGCCTGCGGGGGCCGGTGCGGGGCTGCGCATCGGCATCGTGCGGGCGACCTGGAACCCAGAGATCGTGGACCGGTTGGCAGCCGGTGCCCGGCGAGGCCTCGATGAGCTCGGCGTCGCTGAGACAACCGAGGTGACGGTGCCCGGGTGCTTCGAGATCCCTTTCGCGGCACAGGTGCTCGCTCGCAGCGGGCAGGTCGATGCGATCGTCGTGATCGGGGCCGTGATCCGTGGGGAGACAACCCACTACGAGCTGGTCAGCGAGGGCGCCGCGCAAGGCGTGATGGCCGTTCAGCTGGAGACGGGCATTCCGGTCGGCTTCGGCCTGGTCACGGTGGAGAACACCGAACAAGCCGTAGCCCGCAGCGAGGGCGCCGGAGGCCACAACGTCGGTGAGGACGCGGCCTGTGTGGCGGTGTCGATGGCCCTGCTCGCCCGCGACTTCCCTGCTGGCTAAGCGGGGTCGGGGCGCATCCGCACGAGCACCTTGCCGACGGCTTCGCGTTCGTCGAGCAGCCGGTAGGCCTCGGCGCTCTGCTCGAACGGCAGCACCTGCCCGATGGGCGGCTTCACGGCGCCCGATTCGATCATGCCGAGCAGGCGTTCGTGGATGCGGGCGGGGATCGTCGGGTCGGCAGCCACGGCTTCGCCCCAGGCGGCACCGACCAGGCTCACGTTGCGCAACAGCAGCCGGTTCACCTTCACGGTCGGGATCTCGCCCGCCGCGAACCCCACCACCACGAGCCGCCCGAAGCGTGCCAGCGCCCGGATCCCATCCAGGAATCGATCCCCGCCCACCGGGTCGTAGGTCATGTCGACGCCTCGGCCGCTGGTGAGCTCGCGCACCTCGTCCTTCCAGGTTTCGCTGATGAGCACGATGTGATCGGCCCCGGCTGCCCGGGCGATCTCGCCCTTGGCCTCGGTGGAGACCAGGCCGATGACCGGACCGGCGCCGACCCCCTTTGCCACCTGGATGCCCGAAGTGCCCACGCCGCCCGATGCGCCCAGCACCAGCACCGACTCGCCCTCGCGCAGGCCCGCCCGGTCGATCATGCAGAACACCGCCGTCTGGTAGTTCATGACCAGCGCGGCACCTTCTTCGAATGAGAGTTCCTCGGGCAGCGTGAACAGGTCGCGGGGTCTGGCCGCCACCACTTCGCTCAGGCAGCCGTTCGACCACACGCACACGCGGTCGCCGGGTGAGTAGCCCGAATCGGCGGCTGCCGAGCGCACGACGCCTGCGGCCTCGATCCCCGGTCGGAAGGGCGGGTCGGGGCGGTACTGGTAGAGACCTTGGCTCTGGAGCAGGTCGGGGAACGACACGCCGCCGCAGACGATGTCGACGATCACCGATGCGCCGTCTGCATCGGCCACCGGTTCGGGAGCGTCCACGACAGCGACGCCGGCCGGGCCTGTGAGGGACTGCACTTCCAATGCACGCATGGCGACACTGTTTCACAAGAGGCGCAGACGGGCACAGCGAACGCGAGAGCACCTGTGCAGTGGCGTCGTGCCTGAGAGGCTTCGCCAATAGGTGAACCTTCTCGCTGTTGCACCTGTTGTTTCCCGCTCTTGTTCGCTGTCGCTCACGGGCCGCTCGGGCCACGGCTTCGCCTATCGGCTCAGCCTCTTGGGAGTGCACGTGAGGCCGCTGGTACTGTTGGCCGCGCGGTCAGTCTGCACCGGGGGCCACCGGGCATGCGGACGCTCAAGCAGAAGCAGGGGAGAACCATGCGGTACTACTCGTGTGACTCGCACGTGGTCGAGGCAGCCGAGATCTATGCGGGACTGACGGACAGGTTCGGCGATCGGGCACCGTTCATCAGCAAGGACTACAACGACAAGCCGGGCACCTGGCTCGTGCTCCCCGGCGGCATCCGCCCGGTGCCGGTCGGCCGGCTGGGCA
Organism: Acidimicrobiia bacterium; assembly: GCA_022820505.1. GTDB lineage: Bacteria > Actinomycetota > Acidimicrobiia > Acidimicrobiales > Poriferisodalaceae > Poriferisodalis. The sequence goes on from JAJEFK010000007.1 coordinate 27,943, forward strand.
TCGCCGGCGCCAGCCTGTCCGACCCGGCCACCCACGCTCGCATCGAGCAGGGATACGACGGCTTCAACCCCGGCGTGATGGATCCAACCGCCCGGCTCGACGAGCAGGCCCAGGACGGCATCGTCGGCGAGGTCATGTACCCGAGCCTGTCGATGTTCACGTTCGCTATTCCCGACGACGAGGTGCGCGACGCCGCTTTCCGCAATCACAACGACTGGGTGCTCGACTACTGCTCGGTGGATCGCAACCGGCTCATCGGCGTCGGCTGCCTGCCGCTGCCCGACGTGGAGCGGGCCATCGCCGAGATCGACCGCTCGGCGCAGCTCGGCGTGCGCGGCTTCGCCATCCCCGCCCACGTCGACCCTGTCAAGCCGTACTGCCACCCCGACTTCGACCCGTTCTGGGCCCGCGCCCAGGAATTCGGCGTACCGCTCACCATGCACATCTTCACCGGGTCCAGCCTCGAGGGCGGCATGCCCGAGCACTGGGGCACGCCCGGCGGCCATCTGAAGGGCTACACGCTGGCCCACACCACCATCGCCAATACGATCATCGATCTCATCTGCGGCGGCGTCGTGGAACGCTTCCCCGATCTGCGCTTCGTCTGCGCCGAGTACGAGACCGGCTGGGTCGGCCACTTCAAGCAGCGGCTCGATCACGCGGCGTACCGCACGCCGTGGGAGGTGTCCGACGAGCTCACCATGAAGCCGTCGGAGTACTTCGACCGGAACGTCTGGGTCACCTTCGAGGACGACGTGGAGGGGGTAGCGACGCGGCACTCGATCGGCGTCAGCAACCTGCTGTGGGGCAATGACTACCCGCACCACGATTCGATCTGGCCGAACTCGCGGCCCATCCTCGACGAGATTCTGTCGGGCGTTCCTGACGACGAGAAGGAACAGATGGTCTGGAGCAACGTCCTCGAGCTCTACAGCCTCGACCCCGATTCGCTCCCCGCAGCTGCCTAAGCCGCGAGGGGCTCTAGGTGGGCGCGGATGGACTTTGCCACCCGCTCGCCGTTCTCCATGGGGCCGAAATGGCTCAACTCGGCGAAGGCCTCGAGCCGGCCGTTGCCGAGCGCCTCGGCGATGGGCTGCGCGACCTGGGGCGGGATGGTGTTCCACATGGCGGGGGAGTCGCCGCGGGCGACAACCGTGGGGCACATCACCGCGTTGAAGGCGCTGTAGTCGACCGACTGGCCGGACTCGTAGATGCGTGCCTCGGTGTCGCCCGAGCACGAGAGCCGCACGGCGTCGTCGCCTGACGGGTAGGTGCCGATCTCGACATAGGCCCGCACTGCCTCGGGCTCGCAGCCAGAAAACGGCGGCTTGGAGACGAAGCGGTCGTACGCCTCGTCGATCGTGGCGAAGCGGATCCGTCGACGCCGCGACGCCACCACGAGCTCGTGATCGGAATCGGGCATGGGAAAGCCGTCGGGCACGAGCACTGGCTCGTACAGGTACAAGCCCCGGTAGCTGCCCGGATGCTGCAGCTCGGCGAGCAGCAGGCTGGCTGCCCCCAGCGAGTGGCCGGCGGCCAGAAGGGGCTCGCCGCCCAGGGCGTTCACTGCGGTCAGCACCTCTTCCACGAAGCGCGCCCGTTCCACCGACATGTCGTCGTGCTGTGGACGCGAGGCGCCGTGCCCCCGGAAGTCCAGTCCCCAGCACCGGAACGTGTCCTGCAGGTGCGGCACCACGGTGGCCCACATGCCGGCATTGAGGCCGTTGCCGTGCGTCAGCAGCAGGGGCGTTCCGTGCCCGCCGAGATCATGGAGCACTGCGTGTTCACCGTCTGAGGTGGTCAGGCGCATCATCGCCGCCGCACGATAGTGCAGACTCTCGCCATGGCGAACTTCACACGTGGCTCAGTGGACATCCACTACGACGACCACGGCTCGGGCTTCCCCCTGCTGCTGATCGCTCCGGGCGGCATGCGCTCGGCGGCGTCGTTCTGGGAGCAGACCCCCTGGAACCCGATCACCCAGCTGTCCGACCGGTACCGGGTGATTGCGATGGATCAGCGCAATGCAGGCCGCTCCAGGGCGCCGGTCTCCGCCGACGACGGCTGGGCCACCTACACGGCCGACCAGCTTGCGCTCATGGACCACCTCGGCTGCGAGCAGTTCCACCTGGCGGGCATGTGCATCGGCGGCCCTTACATCATGGGGCTGATCCAGGCAGCGCCCGAGCGGGTTGCGAGCGCCACGCTGTTCCAGACCATCGGGCTCGACGAGAACCGTCACGCCTTCTACGACATGTTCGATGACTGGGCGCAGGCGATTCGCGACGACCATCCCGAGGCCGATGACGCTGCCTGGGATCAGTTCCGCTCGAACATGTACGACGGCGACAACTTCCTGTTCAACGTCGACCGAGATTTTGTTGCGACCGTCCAGACGCCGCTGCTGGTGCTGCTCGGCAACGACCTGTATCACCCGGAGTCATCGTCACGAATCGTCCATGACGCCGCTCCCAACTCCACGCTGATCGAAGATTGGATGGACGGCAGCGGGCGGACCGAGGCGATGGACCAATTCGCCGCGTTCCTTGCCGCACACACCCCCTGAGCTGGGCCCGCGGGGAGGCAGCGAAACCGGCGTTGTAGGCTCGGCAGCGGAGGCTGTGAGGCCGGAAAGGGAATGACGTGGGCCGTCGAAAGCAATCTCGAATCAGTCGTTTCCGGTCTGAAATCAGCTCGTTCCTATCGGGCATGTCTCGCAAGAACTCACCGCGCCATCCGCATCCCTTTGAGAAGGCTGCCCGGACGATCAAAGAATCCTCTCACGTCGCTCGGGGGACAGGAACGGGTCCTGCCCATCGAAGCAGCCCGGTCGATAAGGGCATCGAGCAGGTCGCCGCCGAGGGCTACAAGCTCGACGAAGGTTCGCACCGCGGCTGATCCGGAGAGCGCGGCTCGAGGCCCCAGCAAACGGAGCTGCCGTCGGGCCGCGTCGAGATCTGTCGGCGGAGGCGGTGAACGCTACGTTGCCGCCTATGGCGAACAGCAGTGATTCGTACGCACCCGGGCCGGCTAGTGCGCGGCTGGACGGCAAGGTGGCGGTGGTCACCGGGGCAAGCCGGGGCATCGGCGAAGCCAGCGCGCGGGCGCTGGACGGCGCGGGTGCCCGGGTGGTGCTGACCGGTCGTACCACGGCAGATCTGGAACGCGTCGCAGCCGAACTGCAGCACGACCCGGTGGTCCTGACGGCCGATCTTGCTCCCGCCGGCGCGGGCACCGACCTGGCACGGCGCATTCTCAACGAGGTCGACAGCGTCGACGTGCTGGTCAACAACGCGGGCATTCCGATGCGACGCACACCTGCTCAACTCAGCGAGGCCGACCTTGACCTGGTCTTCTCGATCAACGTGAGGTCGCTGGTCATGTTGAGCATCGGCTTGGCGCCATCGATGATCGCTCGCGGCGGGGGCTCGGTGATCAACATCAGCTCGGTCGCCGGCGTGCACGGACCGCTCGGCCGCGTCGCCTATGCCGGCACCAAGGGTGCCGTCGACGCGATGACCCGAGCACTCGCAGCGGATTGGGGCCCCGACGGCATCCGGGTGAACTCGATAGCGCCCGGTCTGATCGCGACCGCCATCTGGGAGGAAGCACGCAACAACGTGCCCGGCCTCATCGACGATCTCGCTGGCCAGATCGCGCTCAAGCGCTGGGGCTTCGGCGACGACATCGCCGATGTCGTGCTGTTCTTTGCATCGGATGCATCCCGCTACGTCACCGGCGAGACGCTGGTGGTGGACGGAGGGTTGGCCCGTGTGACGGCGTCGAACGCCCCGCCGGCCCTGCCCGAACTCGAGGACTGAGCAGCGCCCCGACGCGCGAAGGGCGCCGGACCGCAGTCCGGCGCCCTCCGTTGTGCGCCTGAGCCGTCAGCCCTCCCGGGCTGCGGCTGCGTTCAGTTGCCTACGCAGCGGCGCGTGCTGCGTCGAGCCAGGCGTCGACCGTGGCCCGGTTGTTGGCGATCCAGTCAGTAGCCAGATCTCCCGGAGCAGCGCCCTCGCCCTGCTCCACATTGGCCAGCGACACCTCGATCACCGACAGCTTCACCGCTTCGAGCAGTGCCGCCGCCGCCGGGTTGGCAGCGAGGAAGTCGTTGTTGGCGGTAACGAGGATGTCAGCCGCAATCCAGCCGATCGGGCACAGCCCGTCAGCATTGTCGGCCGCAGACGGGCACTGGTCCGGACCGATGGCTGCGTAGCCGCCGGTGCCGTCCTCGCCACGCTGCGAGTGCTCCTCGCCGCCCTCAGTGCCAGACGGGTTGGAGTCGTCGAGGATCTCGTCGACACCCATCCAGTACACGTTGTCGCCCGGGCGCAGCTGCGTGATGTACGCCGACGGCGTCCATGTGTAGGCCACCATCGGGACGCCCTCATTGGCCGAGTCGACGGCTTGAGCGAACATGGCGTCATAGCCGGCGATGGTCTGGTTGATGTTGTCCCAGCCCGAGAACAGGATCTGGTTGGTGATGATGTTGTCGCAGGTCCACGACTCGGGGCAGCCGAAGATGTCGGCGACGCCGTTGCCCGGCACCGGGTCGGTGGCGTCGAATGCGGCTAACGCGTCGGCGTTGCTGTTCAGCGCATCCATGGTGTACACGCCGTACTCGTCTGCGAACGACTTGGTCACCAGGAAGCCCTGCAGGCCGCCGGCGATCATTTCCTCGCCGACCACCGTCAGGTGATCGCCGACGAGTGATCCGTCAGGCAGCTCGCCTGCCAGCCACGCCAAGTGCCCCGGATACCAGCTGTTGGCCCAGAAGTCCATCTGGCCTTCGGCCATGGCGATGTAGGCATTGTTGGGCCCGAGCTCGAGTTCGGCCGGGTCGCTCACTTCGTAACCGAGCTCCTCCAGTAGCTGGCGATAGAGCTGAGCTTGGAAGTAGCCGGTGCTCCAATTGGCCTGGCCCATGGTGACGGTGACACCCTCGCCAGGCGTCATCGACATCTCCTCTTCCATCGGCTCTTCCTCGACCATGGCTTCGGTCGTGGCGGCGGGCGCCTCAGTTTCGGCGGTCTCGGTGGCGTCGTCGTCGCCATCGTCGCCGCACGCAGCAGCGAATAGTGCGAAGGCTGCTAGTAGCAACAGCAGCTTGGTCCATCGTTTCGATTTCATTGCGGAGATCCTCCCTGATCTGCGACAGATTGCGTCACGCGGCGCACCGTGTTGCGACCACGCATGTGCGGCGCCGTTCGCCCGGCTCGACGAGGGCTCCTTGCGCAGCAGCGTAGTCGGGTCATGTACGCGCCTAACACCCTAGACCGCGCATACATGTTCGGAGTGCTTCGGGCGGCAGGGCGCGATTGCTAGCCCGAGTTGACGGGAATATCTCCGTAGATCTTGTTTCGCTCGAATTCTGAGAGCGTTCCCCGGGCTGTGGCGAATACCGTCACCCCGGCAGTGAGCACGAACATCGCTCCGACACCCGAGACAAAGTTGGTGTCGGCGACACGCACAATCGTGACGATCCACGCGAGGGGGACTACCGCGATGCCGAGACCGAGTCCGGCAACCACGGTGCTCCATCGGTAGCGGAGCGTCTCGTCGATGCCGAGCAGTCCGATCGCCGGGACGCTCAGCACCAGAGCCGCAATGCCCGCGATCAGCGTCCAGATGCCCAAGCCGGCGCCTTCAGACTCGAAACCGTCGTGGATGATGTCACCCTGTCGTTGGGCTTGTTCGATCTTCGCCGCAATGTCGGCAGCCCTCACACCCTCCAGTGCAAGTTGTTTGCGTTCCTCGCTCCGCATCTCTTGTGCCAAGTCCAGGTCTCCGGCAGCCTCGGCTTCGTCCGATGCGATCGCTGCGGCTCGCGCTGCCTCCGACGCCGCTGCGCCCTCGGCCGCTATCTGATCAAGCTCGGCTTGCAGTTCGTCGTCGATGACCGACTCGGCGCGGGTGTCGAAACTCCAGCCGGCGTAGCCGCCCATCACCAGCAGCAGGATGGCAAATGACCCGCCGAGCAGGCGACCCCAGCCCACATTTGCCGACAATGGCCTGCGAGCGGTCATCGGTGCCGACCACACCCACGCGAGCGCACCGACCGCAGCGATGAGCGTTCCGATAACAGCGACATACACACCTGCGCCAGTGCTGTAGATGCCCAGCTCCGCGACGTTGTCAGGCGGTCGGGCGAATAAGTACGCGACGGCGGGAATCAGTGATGCCAGCGAAAAGACGACGGCACCGTGAGCTGACAGCCAGCGCGAGCCCTGACCAGGCCGCAGCAGCGTGTTGAGAGCGGCGAACAACGCCGCTGCGCTGAGGATGGCGAGAAAGATGCCGAACCACGAACCGCCAGATGCCGAGACACCGTTGAAGCTGTTCGATACGAAGGTCGTGGCGCCGGTGTCACAGATCAACTCTGTCCCGTCGGCCGCCAGCGGGTCGAGAGACCGTGCCTCAACCCAGCTGCCAGCGCACTGCTCTGTGCGGAGATCGACATCCGTGCTGCGCGCGTAGGCCGATACCAGACCCGCATCGGAGTTCCACGGCAGCAGCAGGGCGACGAGGGCAACGACCGCGCCGACCGCGGTCACGATGACAGCGCTCCGCTCGCGACTGCCCGCCGTCACGAATGCCTCATCTGGTGCATCGGGTGCGGCATCAGGAATCGATCCCGACGCGTCGGCCTCCTCGCGCTCCGCGAGCAGATTCTCTGGCGTGCGGCGGTTCCGCCACGCTTGCGCGATCCGGGTGATGAGGTTGCCCGAATCCCCGGCTTCGGGCTGGCTCAGCCGGTCGAGCACGACTGCCACCAAGAAGAACGCCAAGCCGCCGGAACCCGCCTGCGCGATGTCCAGATTGGAAATGGCCTGGAAGAGCAGTCGGCCGAGGCCGCCCGCGCCCATGATCGCAGCGATGCCCAGCATCGATATGGCCAGCAGCAGGGTCTGGTTGAGACCGGTCATGATCGCCGGCCGAGCCAAGGGCAGCTGCACGTCGGTCAAGACACGCCACTCCGGCGCGCCGTATGCACGTGACGCCTCCACGACATCTTCGGGCACCTGCCGGATCCCGAGATTCGTCAGCCGGATCAGGGGTGGCAACGCGAAGGTCATGGTCACCATCGTCGCCGAGACGACTCCGACGCCGAAGAAGAAGATGAACGGCAGCATGTAGACGAACGAATGGACGACCTGCATGGCGTCGAGCACCGGCCGCACCACTTTCCACGCACCGTCGACGCGGCCGCACAAGACGCCGATCGGTATCCCGATCGAGACGCACAGGATCACGGCGACGCCGATGAAGCCGATCGTCAGCGCCGTCTCACGCCAGTAGGCCTCGCCCAGCAATCCGCAGATGAGCAGCCCGACAAATGCCAAGAACCCCACCTGGAAGTTGCGGAACAACCAGCCGAGCAGGAAGACGGCGATGCACACCGTCAGCCACGACATCTGCAAGAGCCATTCGTCGACGATCACTCGCAGCAGGCTTCGGAACGGCCATTCGATGATCTCCAGGGTGGCCTTCATGTTGTTGTCCACCCAGAAGACGACCTGTTCGACCCAATCGCCCACCGGTATCTGCCAGTTGTCGAGCACGGTGTTCTGGCGGACTTGGGCGACGACCCCCGATGAGCATTCAACGAGCCCGTCCTCGGCGTCGACAACGGCATCCCGGCATTCGATGACACCGTCGGGTGTGGAAAAGAGGCGGCTGCCCGAGGCCACCGTTTCCTCCGGCCTGACGCGGTACCACCACATGACGACGATGCCGACGAGGCCGCCGGCCGCCAGTCCGTAGCGCCGGCCGATCGCGCCCCCGAACAGCAGGAGCGCCGGCACGATGAAGATCGCCAGCAGGAACGCCCACTCGATGCCGGTGGTTACCCAGTCGACGATGCGGTCTCCCGCTTCGGGCGCCGTGATCGTGTCCACGAATTCGTCGAAGAAATGGCCGGAATCGTCTGCTTCCTCGCCGTTGGCCTGAGCGAGGAGCGCGGCGGCGCTCACATGAACACCTCCCGCTCGAAGCCTTCTATGAGCCCCTCGACCCGACCCATCTCCTCCATGATCAAGCGGGGATCGACGTTGCCGATGAGCTTGCCGTCGTCGTCGACGACTGCGATGGACAGGCCGCGCCCCGCGGCCGCGTACAGCTCGTTGAGGGTGGCGTCAGGGCTGCACTTGTCGAAATCGGTTCTCAGCGCCTTCTTGAGGTCGTTGCTGCCCATGCTGCGAGCCCGCAAGCCGTCGGCAGCCGTCAGCAGCGAGACCGGTCTGCCCGACGCATCGCAGCAGAATCGGCCGGCGATGTCCTGGCAGAGGGTGAGCGCATCGCCGAGCGACATGTCCGCAGGGATCGGCCGGGGCTCGCTCATGACCTCGTGCGCCTTGATAACCCGTCCCTGGTCGACGTCTTGAACGAACTCGGCCACGTAGCCGGTGGCAGGCTCCGTGAGGATCTCCTCGGGCGTGCCGATCTGGACGACGGCGCCGTCCTTCATGATGCAGACACGGTCGCCGATGCGCAGTGCCTCGTTGAGGTCGTGGGTGATGAACAGGATCGTCTTGTGGACCTCGGCTTGGATCTCCATCATCTCGTCCTGCATCTGACGGCGGATGAGGGGGTCGAGGGCGCTGAATGCCTCGTCCATGAGCAAGATGTCGGGGTCGGAGGCCAGCGCTCGCGCCAGGCCCACACGCTGTTGCATGCCGCCGGAGAGCTGGGCGGGCCGGTGATCGGCGAACGAGGCGAGTCCCACGAGCGACAGCGCTCGCATCGCCGCCTCGTTCCGCTCGGAGCGGTCGACCTTTTGCACCTTGAGCCCGTAACCGACGTTGTCGAGCACCTTGCGGTGGGGGAACAGGGCGAAGTGCTGGAAGACCATGCCCATCTTCTCCCGGCGGAACTCCTGCAGGTCGGTGCCGTCGAGTTTCTGCACGTCGACGCCGTCCACCAGCACCTCGCCGTGGGTGACGTCGTGCAGCTTGTTGACCATGCGGATGGCGGTCGACTTGCCGGAACCTGACAGGCCCATCACCACGAAGATCTCGCCCCGGTTGACGGAGAAGTTCACGTCGGTGAGGCCGACGACGTGGCCCGAGAGCCGTTGCACGTCGTTCTTGGGCACGCCGGAACGGGCCAGCTCGAAGGCGCGGCCTCTCGGTTGCGGCCCGAAGATCTTGTAGACCTCGCTGAGTCGGATGATCTCGTCGCCCTCAGCAGCGCCGTTGGCTGCGTGGTCGCTCATGAGTCCCCCCTGGTTTGTCGGCTGCCACGTTAGGCGCGCCGCGAGCGCCGGTCGGTAATCCGCTCGCGTCCGGCTGGAGGGATCGGAAACCGCTTGCGGTCGCGAAAGAACAGGAAGCGGCCAAACCTGTGCGATCCTGTTGGCCGTGACGCGCTTGGGGTTCCTGCTGGACAGCGGCGCGTGCATCGGCTGCCACGCGTGCACGGTGGCCTGCAAGAGCGAGCACGACGTACCGCTCGGCGTCAACCGGACGTGGGTCAACTACGTCGAGACCGGCGAGTTCCCCGAGACGCAGCGGCATTTCGCAGTGATGCGCTGCAACCACTGCGACGACGCGCCGTGCATCTCGATCTGCCCGACTGGTGCGCTGTTCCGGGCGTCCAACGGCGTGGTGGATTTCGACGATTCGCGCTGCATCGGCTGCAAGGGCTGCATGAACGCGTGCCCGTACGACGCGCTGTACATCTCGCCTGCAACCGGCACGGCGCACAAGTGCAATTTCTGCCAGCACAAGCTGGAAGTCGGGCTCGAGCCCTCGTGCGTGTCGGTCTGCCCGACCCGGGCCATCACCGTGGTCGATCACGACGACCCGGCGGATCCGGTCGCAGATCGCATCCGCTCCGAGGACCTGCCGGTGCGGGCGCCCGAGCGCCGCACCCTGCCGAAGGTGCACTATGCGGGCACCGTGCCCGAGGCATTGGATCCGCTGGCGCGCCCGGTGGCTGACGACGGGCTGATCTGGGCCGACTGGACCGGCAGCGCCTCCTGGCCGGCAGCGCCGACAGCCCCGGCGGCACGCACGGCCTACACCGTGTCCCATGACGAGCCGTGGGGGGCCAAGGTGGCCGGCTACATGGTCACCAAAGGGGTGGCGGCCGGGGTGATGCTGTGGGCCGCTGCAGCGGCGCTGCTGGGCTGGGACGACCGTGCCGCCGTCGCCACGGGACCGGCGGTGATCGCCCTGGTGGCGCTGGCAGTGACGGGCGTGCTGCTCATCGCCGATCTGAAGCGGCCCGAGCGCTTCTGGTACCTGTTCGCCAAGGGCCGGCTCCGCAGCTGGATCACCGCGGGGGCGTGGGTGATCATGATCGACGCGACGCTGGTGATGCTGTGGGGCATCGCGGGCTTGTGGGGCGGTTCGACCTGGTTCGTGGTGCTGATCGGCCCGACGGCCGTGTTCTCGTTGCTGACCGCTGCGTACACGGCGTTGCTGCTGCGCCAATGCCGCGGCCGGGTGCTGTGGGCCGACCGGCCCGCGCTGTTGCTCATCGGCCGGCTGGTGGGTGAAGCCCTGCTGGGGGGCGGCGCGGTGTGGGGGGCCTTTGTGGCCCTCCGAGCGAACCCCGCAGCTTTCGCCTGGGCTCCCGTCGTTGCTGCCGCGGTCTTGGCATGGCTGTACCGGCACGACCGGGCTTATCTGCGTGCGGCCCAGGCGGTGCCCCTGTCATGAGCGAGCACGGCACGAGCGAACAGGACTCCCCGCCAAGGCCAGAAGTGCAGCTCGGTTCGGCGGCTCCGCACGACCAATGGCATGACTGGTCTGAGCTTGATGCCGCGGCGTGGCCGGAGCGTGTCGAGCGCAACTACACCCTGGTGCCCACCACCTGCTTCAACTGCGAGGCGGCCTGCGGTCTCGTGGCCTATATCGACCGCGACACCGACGAGGTCGTTCGCTTCGAGGGCAACCCCGAACACCCCGCATCGCGCGGCCGCAACTGCGCCAAGGGCCCCGCCACGATCAACCAGGTTCACGACACCGAACGCATCCTCTACCCGCTGCGCCGGACGGGTGAGCGCGGCAGCGGCGGATGGGAACGCGTCAGCTGGGACGAAGCGCTGACCGAGATCGCAGCACGCATCCGGGCGGCCATCGTCGAGGGCCGCCGCGACGAGGTCATGTACCACGTCGGCCGGCCCGGCGAAGACGGCTACACCGAGCGTGTGCTCACGGCGTGGGGCATCGACGGGCACAACAGCCACACCAATGTCTGCTCCTCCAGCGCCCGTGTCGGCTACGCGACATGGATGGGCCACGACCGGCCGTCGTCGGACTTCGCCAACGCCGAGGTCATCTTCCTGATCTCGAGCCACCTCGAGGCGGGGCACTACTTCAACCCGCACGCCCAGCGCATCATCGAGGCCCAGCAGCGGGGAGCGACGGTGATCTGCGTCGATCCGCGGCTGTCGAACACGGGGGCCAAGGCCGACCACTGGCTGCCGGCGTGGCCCGGTACCGAACCGGTCCTGCTGCTGAGCCTGGCCCACCTGTTGCTCGAGGCAGGTACGTGGGACCGAGCTTTCGTGCACCGCTGGACGAACTGGCAGACCTACCTGGCCGAGACCCGGCCCGATCTGCCGCCGACGTTCGAGTCGGTCGAGGTGGCGCTGCGCGACGCCTACGCGGAGTACACGCCTGAGCGGGCAGCAGAGCTGTGCGGGGTGGATGCCAGCGATCTGCGAGAGATCGCGCACGCGATCGGCGGGGCGCTGGGCCGCTTCGCCTCTCACAACTGGCGCGCCGCCGGTGCGGGCAACCTCGGCGGCTGGCAGACCGCACGGTGCCTGTTCCTGCTCAACGTGCTCACCGGATCGGTCGGCACGGTGGGGGGCACCACCGGAGCGGGCTGGCACAAGATGAAGCCGGCACCGCCGCTGCGGCCGCCGCCGGTGGAGCACTGGAACGAGCTGTCGTGGCCGCGCGAGTACCCGCTCAGCCACCACGAGATGTCGATCCTGCTGCCGCACTTCCTGCGCGAGGGCAGGGGCAAGCTCGATACCTACTTCACCCGCGTCTACAACCCGGTGTGGACGAACCCCGATGGCTTCAGCTGGCTGGAGACGCTGAGCGATCCCGAGCGGGTGGGCTGCCATGTTGCGCTCACACCGACGTGGTCGGAGACAGCGTGGTTTGCCGACTATGTGCTGCCGATGGGCGTGGGCTCGGAGCGCCATGACCTGGCGTCATTCGAGACGCACGCAGGCCAGTGGCTGGGCTTCCGCCAGCCGGTAATGCGCCGGTATGCCGAGCTGCGGGGAGCCGAGCTCGGCCCCGAGAGCCGGACCCACGAATTCAACCCAGGCGAGGTCTGGGAGGAGAACGAGTTCTGGATCGACCTGTCGTGGCGGATCGACCCCGATGGCTCGCTCGGCGTCCGCCAGTGGTTCGAGAGCCCGTCCCGCCCTGGCGAGCCCATCAGCATCGACGAGTACTACGAGGCGATCTTCACCGACGAAGTGCCCGGCCTCGCCGACGACGCCGCGGCAGCAGGGCAGACGCCGCTCGAGTTCATGCGTGACCGGGGCGCATACGCAGTGCGCGGCGATCCCTACGGTCACCACGAGCGAGTCGTTGAGCCCGCGCAGCTGGCCGGCACCGTCTTGGGCGACGACGACGTCCACCGGCCGTCGCGCGACACAGTCCGCGGCGCCACCTCATCGCTGCCGCCGCTCGGCGATGGCTCCGTGGCGGTGCAGGTGGCAGGAGCGGCCCGTCACGGGTTCCCGACGCCGTCGCGCAAGCTGGAGCTGTACTCGACGACATTGGCCGATTGGGGCTGGCCCGAGCATGCGACCCCCGGCTGGATACCCAGCCACGTTCATTGGCAGCATCTGGATCTGGCCGGCAACGAGCGGATCCTGGTGCCGACTTTTCGCATCCCGACGCTCATCCACACCAGGTCGGCGAACGCCAAGTGGCTGGCGGAGATCAGCCACCGCCATCCGCTGTGGATCCACCCTTCAGACGCCGAGGCGCTGGGCATGGAGGTGGGCGGCCTCGTGCGGGTCAGCACCCGCATCGGCCACTTCGTCATCTCGGCCTGGCGCACCGAGGGCATACGTCCCGGCGTGGTGGCGGCCTCGCACCATATGGGCCGTTGGCGCCTCGACCCCGCGCCCGAGGCTGAACCGCCAGCAAGTGCCCGCGCTGGTGGCCCGAGGTCCTGGGCTGGCGGTCCTGCAGAGATCCAGCGCGACGGCACCGTGTGGCAGCTCCGGCGCACTGGTTCGATGACGCCGTTCGCCTCCGACGACCCCGATTCTGAGCGGGTTTGGTGGAACGACACCGGCGTCCACCAGAATCTCACGTTCTCGGTGCAGCCTGACCCGATCTCCGGCATGCAGTGCTGGCACCAGCGGGTGCGAGTCGGCCCGGCCGAACCCGGCGACCGCTACGGCGATGTCGTGGTCGATACTGAGCGTGCGCGGGCCGCCTACGAGGAGTGGCTGGCGATGACCCGACCGGCTCCCGGTCCCGGCGGGTTGCGCCGTCCTACTTGGCTTGCCCGGCCCCTCAAGCCCACCGCCGAGGCATACCGCTTCGATTCCTGAGGGTGTCTGCAGACGGGCGTCAGCTCGGCTTGTGCGCCTTGCGGGAACCTGCTTCCCAGTCCTCCATCTCGGGTGCTTCGGTGATAGTGCCCAGCACATTCAGCTGCGGGGCTTCGCGCAACGAACGCTTCAGCTCTGCAAAGCCCGGGAAGCGCGCGAGCTCGATGACGGCATTCCACAGCGGCACGGCCTGTTCGTCGGAGGGAACCCGCGAGATCACCGGTCCGAAGAACGACAGGCCGTCGGGCGGCTCGAACGTGATGATCGGCGTGCCGACGTCTCGCCCGGTGCGGCTCAGGGCAAGCTCCGTTTCGGCTTCGATCTCGGCATCCCACGACTCGTCGTCGACCGTTGCAGCGAAGTCCGTCGGCAGGCCGGCAGTAGCCAACGCCTCAGCGGTGTGCTCTGCGGTGCCGATGCGATCCCGCAGGCCCGAGCCCTTGGGCATCTCCCAGTAATGCTGGCCCATCGCGTCATACAGCGGGCCCATCACGTCACGGCCCAGCTCGGCTCGCACCTTGGCTGCGACGCGGAGCATCCGCAGCCCTGCGGTGTGGCCCTGCTCGTACCCGGCGGGAAAATCCGTGGCGTAGTCGCGGTGCTTGTTCAGGATGCGCAGCGAGATGAAACGCCAGTCCACCGAGTAGCCCGTCTGGGCAACCACCTTCTCGACCCAGCGCGACGTAATCCAGGCAAAGGGGCACACCGGATCCCAGAAGAACTCGAGATCGGGAGGTGCCTCAGCGCCCTCGGCTCCCCGTGTAGTACTCATGCGCGCATGGCTAGCACATGGGCTGTCCAGACATGAGTGGTCCTGACGGTGTCACGCCGGCGCCGGCGATGGTCGAAGTAGCCGAAGGCGTCGAGCTCGCGCTGCATCGACTGGGCGGCGACGGGCCGCCGTTGCTGTTCGTGCATGCCACCGGCTTCAACGGCCGAACCTACGGTCCGCTCACCAGCCGCCTGACCGAGCACTTCACTGTGTGGGCACCTGATCTCCGCGCCCACGGCTGGAGTCCGCCGCCCGCCGAACGCGACTTCCTGTGGACAACGCTGGCGAATGATCTGCTGGGCATCGTCGATCATCTGGGCATCGCTCACGGCGAGTTGGACTGCGTCGGGCATTCGATCGGCGCCGCGACGCTGCTGCTGGCCGATGCGCAGCGGCCCGGCACCGTCCGGCGCATGTATGGCTACGAGCCGGTGGTGTGGCGCATCGAAGACCAATTCGGTCCGGGCGAGAACCCGTTGATCGCGCTCACCACCAAGCGTCGGGAGGAGTTCGCCTCACGCGGCGAGGCCTTCGAGCGCTTCGCATCGCGGCCGCCGTTCAGCGGTGTGCGGGCCGATGCGCTGGCGAGCTACCTCGCCCACGGGTTCGAGGATCTGCCTGACGGCTCGGTGCGGCTGCGCTGCCGTGCCGCAGACGAGGCGGCAACCTACGACGGCGAGTGGGTCTCCACGACGGCTCGTCTCGAGGGCGGCCAGACACCGGTGGTCATCGGCAAAGGACTCGAGATGACCTTCGAGGACATCGGGGTGCCCGCGCATGAGGCGTTGGGAAACTCGCGGCTCATCACCTACCACGGACTGGGGCACTTCGGGCCGTTTGAGGCGCCCGACGTGATCGCGTCCGACGCCTTGGCGACCCTGCTGGGTCAGGAAGCGGCGGCCGCGCAGCCGGAGACGAAGTCGGCCAAGTAGCCGGCGATGCGCTCGGGCTGGTCGCGATGGGCGACGTGGCCGCAGTCGGCAAGCAGGTGGCCGGTCGCGTTCGGCGCTGACTGGACGATCGTCGACACCTGCGCTTCGGTGCCGTACTGATCGCCGTCGCCCTGCAGCACCAGGACCGGGCAGTCGATGCGTTCCAGCAGCGGTCGGATGTCCCAGTGGCGAAATCGCGGTGTCAGCCAGACGTCTCGCCAGCGCTCGAAGGCGAGACGGGGGTGGTCGTGGTGGCGGGCGAGTCCCGAGATCACCTGCTCGCGCTGGCCGTCGATGGCGCGTATGCCGTCGATGCAGATGTCCTCGATGAACGAGTGCGGCGCAATAACAGCCACGCCGAGCGGCACCACTGATGCCAAGCCCGCTGCGATCAGCGAGATGGACGCTCCGTCGCTGTGACCGACGAGAATTGGTCGGCGGATGCCGAGCTCGTCGAGCACGGCGGGCAGCACCTCGGCGGCCTCGCGTTCCATGAAGCCGTCGCTGTAGGCCTCGGGCAGCGGGTCTGAACGGCCGTAGCCGCCGCGGTCGTAGGCGACTACCTCGAGCCCGCACCGGCGCGCCAGCTGCTCGGGCAGGTCCCGCCACTGCGTGATGCTGCCGAGGCCTTCGTGCAGCATCACGATTACCGGGCTGTTCCCGGTGCTGATGTGTCGGCTGTCGGTGCCTCCGGGAGAGATCCGGCGGTAGGCGATGCCGACCGAGTCAACCTGCAGGCGGCCGTCCACGGCGACAGTGCTGCCTGCGTTGACTTCGCCTGCCGCAGAGCCCATGGCGACTACAGGCGCACGTAGTCGTATTCGACCGGCCTGGTGTTGATGCCTCGCGCCGGGGGAGCGATCCAGCCGGCCATGCGCCCCGGCTCGTAGACGGGCGACATGAGCGAGGTGATGTAGTCGCGGTCGTCGTCGGTGGGAAGCCAGTCGCCGCACGATGCTTCCCATTCGGCCCTGCTGACCACCCTGCCGTCGGGCGTGATGTCGTGCGGGGCGAATACGCCCACGGCTCGGTTGAAGCCCGGGTGCGGCAGCTTGAGCTCGAAGTCGACCCCGGCCTCGGCGATCAGGCGGTTCCAGCGCCGCAGCCCCTTCTCGCAGTCGTCGGAATACGAATCGCGCAGCTGCAGGTTCACCACCTGCAGCGAGGGTCGGTCCACGGTCGCCAATGCGCCGTCGACCACCTCGGTGCAGGCGAACGTGGTGGAGGTGAGCACGTGATCGTCGTGGTAGCTCGACTCGTCGAACCTTCCTTTGAGGCCGGCGGTGTAGAAGTTGGCGCCGTTCGTTGAGGCTTCCGCTCCGAACAGGTCGAGCGAGACCGCGTAGTGGAAGTTGATGTATTTCTGCAGCGTCGGCAAGTCGACGACGCCGAAGGGCCGGACATCGTCGGTGTCATGCTCGACCATCACCTCGCAGGTGCGCTGGGCAACGCGTCCCATGCCGGTCGCGCCCACGAACATGTGGTGCGCCTCCTCGCGCAGCATGAACTCGCAGGTGCGGCTGAGCGGATCGAACGCCGATTCGGCCAGCGCACCGAGCTGGTACTTGCCGTCACGGTCGGTGAAGTAGGTGAACGCCAGGAACGAGAGCCAGTCGGAGGTCTTCTCGTTGAAAGCGTTCAGGATGCGGGGATTGTCGGGGTCACCCGAGTGCCGCTCCAGCAGCGCCTCGGCCTCCTCACGGCCGTCGCGGCCGAAATGCGCGTGAAGCAGGTACACCATCGCCCACAGGTGGCGGCCCTCCTCGACGTTGATCTGGAACAGGTTGCGCAGGTCGTACAGCGACGGGGCTGTGTGGCCGAGATGTCGTTGCTGCTCCACCGACGCCGGCTCGGTGTCTCCCTGCACCACGATCAGGCGGCGCAGGTCGCTGCGGAACTCGCCCGGCACCTCCTGCCACACCGGCTGGCCCGCAGATTCGCCGAAGCCAATGCGGCGGTCGGGCTTGGGAGCCGACAGGAAGATGCCCCAGCGGTAGTCGGGCATCTTGACGTAGTCGAAATGGGCCCAACCCTCGGCGCTGGTGTCGGTGGCCGTGCGCAGGTAGACGTCGTTTCCCGAGAAACCGGCGGGACCCAGCTCGTCCCACCAGCGGGCGAACTTGGGCTGCCAGCCCTCCAGCGCCCGCTGCAGCCGGCGGTCGTCTGCGAGTCCGACGTTGTTGGGGATGCGCTCGCTGTAATCGATTTTGCTCACGGGCGCTTCCCCTCGTCGCCGCGGAGGCCGAATTTACACACGGTCTGTGGCGTAGTTCGGGCGAGTGCCGGTGCCGTAGCGGGTCAGCGCGCCGTTCGGGCCAGTGGCGTTCGGGCGGATGAAGATCCAGTTCTGCCAGGCCGACAGCCGGCCGAAGATCTTGGTGGCCATCGTCTCGGGGCCGCAGAAGCGGTGGTTGGCCTCCATGGCGGTCAGCGCGTCGGGCGAGAAGGCGGCGCGCTCCTCGATCGCCAGTCTCAGATCGTCGTCCCAATCGAGGTCGTCGGGAGTCGCGGTCGCCAGCCCGGCCTCGGCCGCAGCCTGTGCATCGAGGGCGGAACCGACGGTGTCGCGGGCGGCGGCAATGGCTTCGTCATCTCCCCAGAGTCGAGACTGCAGCCGGGTGAGGCCGTTGGCCATGGGCATCGATCCGAGGCTGATCTCGGTCATGGACAGCGCCGGCAGGTCGGCCTCTGGGCTCGGGGGTCCGCGCAGTGCTCGCACGGCCATGCCCACGGCATCGTCGGGCCGCTCGTCGACGAATTCGCCCTCCAAGATGTAGGTGCGGTCGGCCGCCAGTGCCACCTCGGCGAGCACGCCCGCGAAGCACGAGCCGGGCTCGATCGCGGCGATGAGCGTGCGAGCGGTGAGATCAAGCCGCGACAGGGTGCGACGCCAGAGCAGGGCGGTTTCCCGCTCGGCATGGTTGCCGGGCTCGCACAGCGCCCGGTCGTGGACGGTGACGCTTGCGTGGCTGCCCTCGGTCAGCAGCACCAGCGTGCCCAGCTCGGGTTCGTTGAAGCGCAGATGGCACAGCAGCCCATCGAGCTCCCGTGCCGCTCGCAGCGGCCAACGGGGATCGGGGCTCGCGCTGATCAGCACCTCGGCACAGGCCCGATCGCGGTCCGGTGCCATAGCGACGAACTCGCCGATCACGCTGCCGTCCGGGGTGGGCGAGATGCCCAGCGGTGCCAGCTCTACGGGCTCGCCGTCGGCGCCGGTTTGGGCGGCGCGGCTGTCTTCGGCCAGTGCAGCCGCTCTGACGCTGACGGCTTCGTCGAACGACGTACGCGGTGCCAGCTCATCCACCAGGCCCCACTCCAGCGCCACCTCGCCCCGCAGGCCCTCGGCTCTGGTGGCGAACACGTCGGCCCGATCGCGTCGCACGTGACGCTTGTCGGTCAGCCGGGTCAGCCCGCCCGTTCCCGGCAAAACACCCAGCAGCGGCACCTCGGGCAGCGATACGGCGGTGTTCCGGTCATCCACCAGCAAGATGTGATCGGTCGCCAGCGCCAGTTCGTACCCGCCTCCCGAGCATGCGCCTCCCACCGCAGCGAGGAATCGCAGCCCGCTGCCGGCCGATGCCTCTTCGAGTTCCAGACGGGTCTCGTTGGTGAACTTGCACAGGTTCACCTTGTGGGCATGGGTTGCAGCGGCCAGCGCCCGGATATTGGCTCCCGCGCAGAACACCCCCTCGTAGCCGCTGCCGATCACTACGCAGCCCACCTCGGGGTGCTCGAAGCGGATGCGGCGGACGGCGTCGGCAAACTCCAGCTCGACGCCCATGTCGTAACTGTTCAGCTTCAGCTCGGCGCCGTCGAAGATGCCGCCGTCGGGCTGCACATGCATCTGCAACGTGGCGATGGGGCCGTCGACGTGCAGTTCCCAATGCCTCCACGGACGGAGATCGCCGAAGAAGTCGAGATACACCCCGGCGTCTGCTGGCCGCGTCTGCTCAGTGCTCACACGATGAGTGTGCATCGTTAGTGTTCGCTTCGACACCCAACTGTCCCGAGAATTACTCATCAGACGAGGAGGACAGCGTGAGCGCGAATGCCGTGCACCGATTCGTCATCGAACCGGCAGAGGCAAGTCCTGACGCCACAGCGATCGTCGATGCTGCAAGCGGGCAGCACACGAGCAGGGCCGAGATGGTGGCGGGTGCGAAGGCGGCTGCGGCAGGGCTCGCTGAGCGCGGCGTGCAGCCCGAGCAGCGGGTGATGATGTGCGCGGCCGACACGCCCGCGTTCCTGTGGTGGTTCTGGGGCGCAATGTGGATCGGCGCTGTCCCGGTGCCGGTCTCCACCATGGTCCGCCGGCACGACTACGAGTTCCTGCTGAACGACAGTCGCGCTGTCGGACTGGTGTATTCGCCCCCGTTCGCCCCTGAGGTGTTGCCCGCAGCCGACGGCCAGCCGTTCCTGCGCTGGACGCTCGACGATTCCGACGAGGGACTGCTGGGCGACCCCAATGCGGCTCCGGAGCCCTTCGCTGCCGTCGACGACGACATTGCGTTCTGGCTCTACACCTCAGGCACCACCGGGCAGCCCAAGGGCGCCATGCACCGCCATATCGACATGTCGGTCTGCACCGACAGCTACGCCCGTGCCGTGTTGGACATGGGGCCCGACGATGTCGTCTATTCGGTGCCCAAGCTGTTCTTCGCCTACGGGCTGGGCAACTCCGGCTACTTCGCTTCTGGCAGCGGCGCCACTGCCGTGCTGAACGCCGACCGGCCCGAGCCGGCGGCGGTTGCCGAGCACGTTCGCACCCACCGGCCCACGCTGTTCTTCAGCGTGCCCACGAACTACGCGCAGCTGCTGGCCGCAGATCTTCCCGAAGACACGTTCTCGTCGGTGCGGCAAGGCATCTCCGGCGGCGAGCCGCTGCCTCCGGAGATTCACCGGCGCTTCGCCGAGCGATTCGGCGTGGAAATTCTCGACGGCATCGGCACCACCGAGCTGGCTCACATCGCCATATCCAACCGGCCGGGCGCTTCGGTGCCCGGCACGACGGGCACTCCGCTGGATGGCTATGAGGTGTCGCTGCGCGATGAGCACGGCAACGAGGTGGCCGATGGCGATCCGGGCGCGCTGCATGTGGCGGGCGGCTCGGTGATGACCGGTTACTGGAATCGCACGGAGCGCACCCGAGCGGCGCTGCAAGGGCGCTTCCTGGCCACCGGCGACACCTACATGCGCAACCCCGACGGCACCTATACCTACATGGGGCGATCCGACGACATGCTGAAGGTGGGAGGTATCTGGGTGTCTCCGATCGAGGTCGAAGGCTGCATTCTGGAGCTGGATGATGTGGTGCTGGCCGCTGTGGTCGGCGGCGCTGACGATGCTGGGCTGACCAAGCCGCATGCATTCGTGGTTCCCACCGAGGGCGCGCAGCGCGACACGCTGGCTGAGCGGGTGCAGGCGCATGTGCGCGAGCGGCTTGCGGCGTACAAGTACCCGCGGTGGGTGGATGTGGTGGAGGAGCTGCCGCTCACCGCCACGGGCAAGGTCAAGCGCTACTTGCTCCGCAGCTAGCCGTTCAGCCCCAAGCGCGTGTGTCGGCCTGGGGCGTCAGCCCCAGGCGCGTGTAACAGCGCGGGGGAGTTCTTCGATCCACTGGATGAGGTCGTGGCCGCAGACTCGTTCGGTCCAGTCGTGCGGCGACTTGGCGAAGTGCAGCCAGGCCGCCCACGCCTCGGTGGCCTGGTGGAAGCCGCCCTCAAGCGTGCCGGCGCAGAGGTGCACGAACGGCGCCTCGGCCGCATTCCAGTTCATCTGCTCGTTCGGCGGCATGCCGGTGGAATACGCCATGGCGTGCCCGTACTTGTCGCGGTGCATGTGCCCGACCGCCAAGGCGTGGCCGCCGCCGTCGGACGCCCCGAACACGCCGCGCTGGCTGCGGTCGTCGGAGACGCCAAATGACTGCTCTGCCCAGGCCGACAGCTCTTCCACGAAGAAACGCTGGTGACGGTCGAAGCGATCGTTGTCGAAGCCCGGCAGGTATTCCATGGCCCGCTCGTTCCCGTAGCCGCCCATCGGCGCGGAGTGGGCTGCCACCAGCACGAAGCGGGGAACCGTCTCGTTGGCGATGCCGGCGTCGAGCCGCCGGATGTAGGGGCCGATCATGCCGCCGTCGGTGGCATACAGCACCGGCAATCGCTCGGCGGGGGAGTGGTTGGGCGGCAGGTACACGGTGATCGTGCGCTTGGTGCGCAGCGAGGTGCTGTCGAGCGTGTGCGCCTGGGTGACGCCGCGCAGCTCGTCGTCGGGGTGAGACGGGAGCTCGGCAGGCGCATCCGGGCCCCGGAATCGGTGCGGGACCGGGCCTCGCTGGCCGCCCGGCAGACCTCCGCCGTCATCGAGCGGCCAGAAGCCGTAGCCGATGACGGCTTCGCTGAGACGCTCGATGCGCACGCTGAGCGCCCACAGATCGCCGTCGCCGGCGCCAGCGTTGCTGTTGCCATTGCCGTCTTCGGCACCGACTCGCCACATGGGCAATTCGATAACGGGACCGGGCAGCAGGCCGACATCGTCACTGCGGCATGCGAAGGTCAGCTCGTCGCCGTCGGCCCAGCAGCCTTCGGGGTGGGCGGCGAGCTGTGCAGTCAGGAACTCGGGAGAGGGGTCGCGCCACACACGGCACATGCGCTGTCCCGGCGGCAGGCCGCCGTCGGCAGCACGTTCGCGGGCGAGCTCCCGGTTGCGCCGGTCGATCTCGGTACGCCGTTGGTCGAGGGTGGGCAGCCCCATCCGCTCTCGGGAGTCGTCGTCGACGCTGCCGTCGACCGGTGCCAGCACCAAGTCACCCAGGTGGGTCGTGACCACGGTCCCGAATTGCTGGGGCCTGCCGCTCAGCAGGCTCATCTTGTCGGCGCATTCGGCGAAGACGGCGCCGGCGCCCGGCACGCCGTCGCGGTGGGCGCGCGCAGCCAGCTCACCGGCAATGGAGAACATCTGAGGGCCGCCGTGGACGCTCAGCGCCCGGGCAGCTCGAAGGGCATTCGCGCCTTGGGCCTGCTGCAGCTCTGGTGTGCGGGCCAGGAGCTGCACGAGCATGGGCACCTCGGCTGGCTCGGCCATCTCGATGCGGGCCAGCAGATCGGTGACCTCCGCCGGTGCCGCCGCATCGCTGTTGCCGTCGCCTGCCATGCCGCCCCCCGCCCCGGCCGCCGCGACCAGATTCCGCGTCACTCCTACACTACGCCCGTCGTCACAAAGGAGTCCCAGTGAGCGAAGAACCCCTGGTCCTGGTCGAACAGTGCGGCTACGTGCAGATCCTCACGCTGAACCGCCCGGATGCGATGAACGCCTTCAACATGGCGCTCTCAGAAGCGCTCGGCGAGGCGCTCGACGAGCTCGATGCCAATCCCGATGTGCGTGTCGGCGTGATCACCGGCGCAGGGCGGGGATTCAGCGCAGGCATGGACCTCAAGGCATTCGTCAGCGGCGGCGGGATCGATGCGATGCCGAACCCGGCCGGCCGCGGCTTCGGAGGCATCGCCGAGCGCAGTGCGGCCAAGCCGCTCATTGCCGCGGTGGAGCGCTTCGCCCTGGCGGGAGGGCTGGAAGTGGCGCTGTCATGCGATCTGATCGTGGCGTCGGAAGGCACCATGCTCGGCATTCCCGAGGTGGGCGTCGGGCTGTTCGCAGGCGCCGGCGCGCTGCTGCGCCTGCCGCGCCAGCTTCCCTACAGCCTGGCCATGGAGATGGCGCTGACCGCCGAGCCGATCACGGCCGAGGTCGCGCACCAGCACGGCATGGTGAACCGGGTGTGCCCGAAGGGCGAGGCGGTGAATGTGGCCGTCGAGCTCGGCGAGCGCATCGCCCGCAATGCGCCGAAGGGCGTGCGCGCCTCCAAGGCGCTGATCCGCAATGTTCTGGGCGTGTCCGAAGACGACTTCTGGGCATTCCAGCAGCCGGCACTCGAGGATGTCTTTGCGTCGTCGGATGCCATCGAGGGCGCGACCGCCTTTGCCGAACGGCGCGACCCGAACTGGGAGGACCGCTGAGCCGTTGGGCTGAACGAGGCGACATACCCCGCGGCGCCGACTACGACGACCGCTGGGCCCGCAAGGCGGCGCGTGGCGAATCGATTCACGGCGAAGCCGACTTGGTCGATTCGCTGCTGCCGCGAGGCGGCAGCGTGCTCGATGCAGGGTGCGGCACCGGCCGCGTCGCCATCGAGCTGGCCCAGCGTGGCCACCACGTCGTGGGCGTCGACTTGGACCCCGCCATGCTCGACCTCGCGCGCAACAAGGCGCCCGAGCTTGCGTGGATCCAAGGCGACCTGGCCAGCACCGTCGTTTCGAGCGACACCGGCGAGCGGCGGCTGTTCGACGCTGCGGTGGCCGCGGGCAACGTGATGATCTTCCTCGAACGCGGCACCGAGGCCGCGGTGATGGCCAACATCGCCTCGCACCTGCGACCCGGGGGTGCGCTCGTGGCGGGCTTCCAGCTCAGCGACGGCTACCTGGCGCTGCACGTGTACGACGCACTCGCCGAGCGCAACGGGCTGGAGCTCGAGGCCCGCTACTCGACGTGGGAAGGCGCCCCGTTCGACGGCGGCGACTACGCGGTGTCGGTCCACCGCCGTACCGGCTGACGCTCAGTCGGTGGGCAGGCGGGCGAGGAGCTCGATCTTGCGCTCCTCGTACTCGTCGAAGCTGATCTCGTCGTTGTCGAATTGGGTTTGCACCTCTTCGACAAGGCGGATCAGATCTGCCGCAGACAGCTCCTCGTCGAGGTTGCCGTCGAGCACAGCGCCCGTGCCCTCGGGCTCAGGCGTCTCGTTGACCAGCGGACCGCTCTGGGGAATCTTGCCCATGCGCTTGGCGCGCTTGGCCTCGGCCTTCGCCTTCTTGGCCCGGTCCCTCTGCAGTTTCTCGAACGTTGTGCGACCGGCAGCCATGTCAATACCTCGCGTCTGTCCAGCGGACCATGCTACTGGCGACCTGCCTGATTTCAGATGCAGGTCGGCGGTTCAGGTCCCCGACCAGGCGTGGTCGGCATAGCGGGTGCGCAGGAGTTTCTTGTCGATCTTTCCTGTGCCTGTCAGCGGGATCTCGTCTGCCACGACGATGTCGTCGGGAAGCCACCACGACGCCACCCGGGGCCTGATTGCATCGAGCACGGCGCCGGCATCGAGGGTGGCACCCGCGGCGAGTTCGACGATGAGCAGCGGCCGTTCGCCCCAGCGCTCGTGCGGCAGGCCGATGACCGCAGCGGCCGCCACACCGGGCGCAACAAGCGCAGCGTTCTCGAGCTCGATCGAGCTGATCCACTCGCCGCCGCTCTTGATGACGTCCTTCGACCGGTCGGTCAGTGTCAGGTAGCCCTCGGCGTCGAGAGCGCCCACGTCGCCCGTGCGCAGCCAGCCGCCGTCGGAAGGCGGCAGGTGCGAGCCGGCGAAGGCGCCGGGGTCGGCGAGCTCGCCGAGGTAGTACGCGCCGCACATCCACGGACCGCGTGCCTGTATCTCGCCGACGCTGCGCCCGTCATGGGGCAGGACATTGCCGTCGGCATCGACCACGCGCAGCTCGATGCCGTACAGCTCGCGGCCGGCTTT
The DNA here is from genome assembly GCA_022820505.1 of Acidimicrobiia bacterium. GTDB lineage: Bacteria > Actinomycetota > Acidimicrobiia > Acidimicrobiales > Poriferisodalaceae > Poriferisodalis. The sequence continues at coordinate 52,755 of JAJEFK010000007.1, forward strand.
GGCCTGGCGGTCGCGCTGGGCGTCACGATCGCTGCGCTCGACCCGGTGCGTGAACCGACCTGACGTGCCCTGGGTCATCTCGGTCATGCCCCAGACGTGGCTGACCGTGACGCCGTAGTCGTCCTCGAGCGTGTCGATGAGCACCCGCGGCGCGGCCGAGCCGCCGACGGCGACCTTCTGGAGCGAGGGCACGGTGCGCCCGGTGTCCTGCAGGTACTGCACGACGGCGAGCCAGATCGTGGGAACTCCCGCCGAGAACGTGATGTCCTCGGCCTCGATGAGGCTCACGAGGGCTTCGGGGCTCAGGTCTGGGCCCGGCAGCACGAGCTTTGCTCCGCTCATCGCGGTGGCGAACGGCAGTGCCCAGCCATTGACGTGGAACATCGGCACGGTGCCGAGCACGGCGTGGCCCGAATGGACGTCGTGGCCGTCGCCGGTGCAGGTGGCCCAGGTCTGCAGCACGATCGACCGGTGGCTCTGCAGCACGCCCTTGGGGTTGCCGGTGGTGCCCGACGTGTAGCAGAGCGTCGCGGCCGCACGCTCGTCGAAGTCGGGCCACGCCGCTGGGCCCGGTGCGGCTGCGATCCAGTCCTCGTACGCGATCTCGCCGGGAAGGCCCGCAGGCGCATCGAGCCGGCCGAGCACCACCCAGCGGCGGACCGTCGGCGTGCGCGGGGCGAGGCGCGCAGCGATCTCGACAAACGACTGGTCGACCAGCACCACGCTGTCGGCGGCGTCATTGAGGATGAAGGCGAGCTGGTCGTCATGCAGCCGGGGGTTGACGGTGTGCAGCACGGCGCCGATGCCGGTGATGCCGTAGTAGGCCTCGAGGTGGCGGTGGTCGTTGCACGCAATGGTCGCGACGCGTTCGCCGGGCCCGATGCCGTCGGCGACCAGCGCTCCGGACACCAGCCGGGCCCGCTCGGCTACCTCCCGCCAAGTGCTGCGCGTGGTGACCCCCGCCGAGTCCACAGACACCACATCGGTGCTGGCATGGCTGCGGGCCGCATAGGAAATGAGGCTCGAGACCAGCAGCGGCCGATCCATGGTGTTGCCGAGCAGCATGGGCTCGGCGGGCTCTGTCGTCATCTGGGGCAAGCCGGCGCCGGACCGAGGGGGCCTCGGCTCATCGGAGCAGGCTGAAGAAGGCGCGCACGTCGTCGACGAACAGCTCGGGCTGCTCGAACGCGGCGAAATGGCCGCCTGCGGGCATGTCGGTCCAGTGACGGATATCGGAGTAGATCGGCTCAGACCATGAGCGCACCGGGGGGATGATCTCGGCCGGGAACTTGGCAACGCCGGTCGGAACGTCCACTGTCATGCGGGGGAGCTGCCGGAAGCTCTCCCAGTACAGGCGGCCCGACGAGGCTGCGTTGGCATTGAGCCAGTACAGCATGACGTTGTCGAGCATCTCGTCGCGGCCCAGCGTGTTCTCCGGATGCCCGTCGCAGTCGGTCCACGCCCAGAACTTCTCCAGGATCCACGCTGCCTGCCCGGCAGGCGAATCGGTCAGCCCGTAGCCCAGCGTCTGGGGGCGAGTGGACTGCTGCTTCGAATAGCCGGAGTCCCAATCGTTGTAGTGCTTCGCCTTGGTGAGGGCCGCGATCTCCTCATCGTTGGGCTCGCGGTCCTTGGGGCGGCTGCCGCGCATCACCATGTTCAAATGGATGCCGATGCAGCGGTCGGGGTGACGGCTGCCGAGCGCGCTGGTGACGGCTGATCCCCAGTCGCCGCCCTGCGCGCCGAAGCGGTCGTAACCCAGGCCGGTCATGAGCTCAGCCCAGCAGTCGGCGATCTTCTCGATTCCCCAGCCGGGCTCGGTCGGCTTGGCGCTGAAGCCGTACCCGGGCAGCGATGGGCAGATCACGTGGAAGGCATCGGCCGCGTTGCCGCCGTGCGCGACCGGGTCGGCCAGGGGCTCGATGACCTTGTGGAACTCGACCACCGAGCCGGGCCAGCCGTGGGTGATGACGATCGGCATCGCGTCGGGCTCGGGGGAGCGGACGTGGATGAAGTGCACGTTCATGCCGTCGACGTCGGCCATGTACTGGTCGAACCGGTTGAGCGCGGCTTCGCTGGCTCGCCAGTCGTAGGTGTTGGCCCAGTAGTCGCAGACCTCCTGGACGTATGACAGCGGGATGCCCTGGGACCAGTCGTCGACCGGTTCGGCGTCTGGCCAGCGGGTTCTTGCCAGGCGGTCCCGCAGGTCTGCTAGTTGTTCGTCCGGGACGTTGATCTGGAACGGTTCGATCTGCATCCGAGCACCGTAGTCCGCGGGTGTGATCGCGCCCCGGGGTGTGCGAGGGCAGGCGCGCCCGTGCTTCAAACAGATGCGGCGCCTTTGCGCTGGCGCGGGGTTGCAGGGGCGCCGCATAACTGCGCGCGGTCGCACCTGCCCTCGCACACCCCTGCTTGCCGTCGTGCCTTTCAGTCGTAGATGAAGCCGAGCTCGGCGGGGGGTGGCAGCTCGCCTCCTATGTGGCCGCCGGTGCGGAGGCTCTGGATCTGGTCCGGGCTGAGGCCGGCTACTTCGGTGAAGACCTCGTCGGTGTGTTGGTCGAAGAGGGGGGAGGGGCCGGCTTGGGTTGGGCGGGTTCCGTCGAGGGTGAAGGGGGACGCTATGTGGCGCATTGGGCCGGTTACTGGGTGATCGACGATCTCGATGCGTTCGGCGACGCGCTGGTAGTTGGGGGCCGTCCATGGGTCCCAGCAGAACTCGACGCGAGCGCCGGCCAGCCGCAGTACGGCCTGCAGGTCTGCCCGGGTTCGAACGGGCTCGCCGCGGTTGGTCTCAATCTCTTCGAGCAAGCCGAGGATCACGTCGACCGCGTTATGGCCCGGGGCGGGATCGTGCGGGTTGCTGTCGGCGATGACGGCTAGGTAGCCGTCGGTGCCCTTTAAGAAGCCGCTCCAGGCGGCGCTGGGTTCTCGGTTTCCCATGCGGCCGATGTCTCGGCCTGCTGTTGAGGCGAGTACGAGTGCTTCGCCGCTGTGCTGCCAGGTTCCCTCTTGCTGGGAGACGTCGATCTCAATGCCCTGGCCGGTGCGCTCGGTGTGGTGCAGGCCGCTCAGCAAGGCGAAACCGGCGGTGATGCCGGCGATGGGGTCGGGGAAGTAGATGTTGGAGATGCGGGCGCCCTCGTGCTCGTAGCCCTGCCGGTGGCCCATCCCGCCCATGGCCTCGATGATCGAGCCGAAGCCCACGGCGCCCGCATAGGGGCCGTCGACGCCGAACGCGGGCATGCGCACCAGCACGATGCGGGGGTTGACCTCGGCCAGCGTCTCAAAGTCGAGCCCGAGCTGGGGCAGCACGTGGGCCGAGAAGTTGGCGACCAGGGCGTCGCAGTTGCGCACGAGCTCCATGAAGGCGGCGCGGCCCTCGGGCGTGGCGAGCGTGACGACGCAGTCTCGCTTGCCCTTGTTGACGGCGTTGAAATGCCCGCCCGCCTCGTAGAAGCGATTGTCGTGTACGAGATGCTCGAGGCCGGGCGTCATGCCGTGGTCGTAGGGCCGCTGGGTGCGGAAGCCGTCGAACGGGTTCTGCGCCTCGATCTTGATGACATCGATGCCGAGCGGTGTGAGCAGGTTGCCGATGTACGGCCCGGCCCAGGCGATGGTCATCTCGATCACCCGCAGCTCGCGCGCCAGTCGCAGTGCCGCTGTGGGGGCATCGGCCGCCGGGCACGGGTCAGTGCCCTGATCGCTCACTCGTTGCCCCGGCACGGGCAGGCCTGGTGCGGCGAAGGGCTGGATGGGCGCCAAGGCGGTTGCCGCTGGTGTCTCGACTTCGCCGAGGAAGCCGCGATCGGCGAGATGTTCGTCTGCCAGCGCGTCGAGCGGCGTCATCACCATGCCGACGGCCCAGGGCGTCTCGAGCGCGAACTGGAACAGCTCCCGCTTGGTGCGGGCGGCATACCAGGGCTCGATGACTTCGCGAATCTTGTCGATGTGGCGGGCCCGGCGGTGGCGGTGGCTCAGCTCGGGATCGTCGATCCACTCGGGCATGCCGAGATGCAGGCACTGCATCTCCCAGTCGTCGCGCCGGATCGAACCCGGGCACACGTAGCCGTCGGCGCAGCGGATCGCGCCCGACGGGTAGGCCGTGGGCGGGTGCGGCCCCACCAGTGGCCGGCGCCGCTGGCAGTGCAGCGAATCGCAGTAGCAGAGCTCGACGGCGGTCAGCAGTGCCCCCAGCCACGACACGTCCATGTGCGTCTCGGGCCGCCTGCGGATGAGGTGCGCGGCCCAGGCGGCAAGACCGCCGGCGCAGTACTGCGCCTGCCAGCCGGGCAGCCGCAGCGGTTCGGCACCTTCGTCGCCGTTGAAGCCCAGAAAGCCAGTTGCGGTCTGCACCAGCAGCTCGTCGGCGATGACACCGGCGTCGTCGGCGTCAGCACCCCAGGCCGTGACCGTCACCAGCTTGGGCACGTGTTCGCCTGCTGCGGCACGGTCAGCCAGCCGCTGCGGATCCCAAGGCCCGTCGACGAGCCCGGCCAGCGTGTCGCTGGCGATCACCACGTCGGGCCAGGACTCCTCCACGCTGTCGGCGGCGCAGTTCAGCTTCCCCGCATTCAGGTGCACATACAGCGAGCTCAGCTCGCCTGCTGCCAGCGGGACGTCGTCAACGGGCTGGTGCCGAGCAGGATCGCCGCCCGACGGTTCGACCTTCACCACGGTCGCTCCCGCACCCGCCAGCAGCCGTCCGGCATACGGGCCGGCAATGCCGGTGGCCAGCTCCAGCACACGCATCCCCGCCAGCGGCGGCTGCTCCGCTGCGTCGGCGTCGATCGAATCTGGCACCGGGTCACCGTACCGTCCGAGCGAGAGGCTGAGCTCCTAGCCCGGGCCGCCCGCGAGCGAAGCAAACCAGAGCAGGAAGCAGAGGGCGTGGCAGGTGCCGTCAGGGGTTCGGTAGGGTCCGCGGATGAGCTCCGAGCAACCGTCCAACGGTCAGCACAACGGCGTCACCGTCTGTCTGAGCTTCGACTTCGATGCGGTCTCGATCTGGACCGGCCCCCGAGGGTCACGATCGCCCAACCTGACCGCCCGCGGCGAGTTCGCCACCATCGGCGCGCACCGCCTGCTCGACCTGCTCGACGAGCGCAGCCTCCCGTCCACCTGGTTCATCCCCGGCCACACCATCGACACCTTCGGCGACGTGTGCGCCCGGGTGGCTTCCGACGGGCACGAGGTGGGCTACCACGGCTACTGCCACGAAGCCCCGTCATCGAAGCGGGACGAAGCTGACGAGCGGGCCATCCTGACCCGTTCGATGGACTGCCTGGAACGGCTCGCGGGCGGGCCGCCGGTCGGGCACCGGGTGCCAGGCGGCAATTGCGGCGACCGCTGGATCAGCCTGCTCATCGAGCACGGCTTCTCCTATGACTCCTCCATGGCCCGCAACGACTACGCGCCCACGTGGTGCCGGCTGGGCGACGTGCCCACCACCGACGGCCCGCACCGGTTCGGCGACGAGGTCGACCTGGTGCAGCTGCCGTTCGACTGGATCCTCGACGACTGGCCGTACTTCAGCTACGACGGGCCCACCGTGCAAGGCCTGCGCACGCCCGATCACGTCTATGACGTGTGGTCGGCCGAGTTCGACTACCTGAACGATCGGGTCGGCAGCGGGGTGTTCGTGCTCACCATGCATCCGCAGTGCATCGGGCGGGGGAGCCGGATGCTGATGCTCGAACGGCTCATCGACCACATGGCGGCGCAGCCGGGCGTGACGTTCGCCACGATGGCGCAGGTGGCCGACGATTTCCGCACCGCTGCCACGCCGGGGGACCGCGCCGGTCGTCGCCTGTAGCCGGCGGTCCGCGGACCACGACCAGCAGCCAGCGGGTAGCTTGCCGCCGACACGACGGCATGCTGATGCGGCTGGCTCACGGGGCAATGCTGACGCTGGCGCAGCACGGGAGCGGGAAGGCGAGCGCATGATCGGACGACCGAGAGCGGCGGTGGAGAGCCTTCCGCAGTACAAGCCCGGCCGCTCCGCGGCGCAGGCCGAAGCCGAGCACAACCTGGCCGAGGCGATCAAGCTGGCATCCAACGAGAACGCCAACGATCCGCTCCCGTCGGTGGCCAAGGCGGTGTCCGAGGCCGCCCTGGGCATGAATCGATATCCCGATCATCGCTGCATGGAGGTGCGGGAGGCGCTGGCCGACCGGCACGGCGTCGGGCTCGACGAGGTCACGGTGGGCTCGGGCTCGGTGGGGGTGCTGCAACAGCTGTTCGCCGCCTACATCGATCCCGGCGACGAGGTGGTGTACCCCTGGCGTTCATTCGAGGTGCACCCGGTGTTCTGCGCCATCTCAGGCGCTCAAGCCGTCACGGTGCCGCTGGTCGACCACGCGTTCGACCTCGACGGCGTCGCCGCCGCGGTAACCGACCGCACCAAGCTCGTGGTGCTCTCCACGCCGAACAACCCCACCGGCACGGTCTGCAGCACCGCGGAGCTGCAGCGCCTGCTGGCAGCGGTGCCGCCCGATGTGATCGTGGTGATCGACGAGGCCTACCGGGAATTCGTCACCGATCCCGCCGTGGCCGACCCGATTCAGACGGTGCTGCCGGATCACCCCAACGCCCTGGTGCTGCGCACCTTCTCCAAGGCGTACGGCTTGGCCAACCTGCGTGTCGGCTACGGCGTCGGGCACCCCGACGTCATCGGCGCGCTCGACAAGGTGGCGCTCCCGTTCATCGTCAGCGGGATCGCGCAGGTTGCGGCGCTGGCGTCGCTTGAGCCGCAAGCTGGCGCAGAGCTGGAAGATCGCGTTTCCGGCATCCTGGCCGAGCGCGATCGGGTCAGCGCTGCGATGGCCGATCTGGGCTGGCCGGTGGTGCCGAGCCAGGCCAATTTTGTGTACCTGCCGGTCGGCGACGGGGCAATGGACCTGTTCGTCCGTCTGGAGAAGCAGGGCTTGGTGACCCGCCCGTTCGAAGGCGAGGGCGTGCGCATCAGCCTGGGCACTCCGGCCCAGAACGACCGGTTGCTGGCGGCACTCGGACCGTTCGACCATCCCGGTTGAGCCGGGCCGGCTGAGTCAGGCCTCGCCTAGACAGCGGCCTCGCTGATCATCTTCCACAGCACGTCCATCTGCGCGCGGTCGGTGCGTGACTGGCCCACTGCCACGCGGATGATGCTGCGCCCGTCCAGCTTCGACGGCGTCAGGTAGGCCACGCCGCTATCGTTCACTGCTGCTGCGATGGCGTCGGTGGCACGGTCGGCAGCCTCCTCCGCTGCGTCGCTGCCGTCCGCAGCTCTGCAGCGAAAGCACACCAGCGAGAACGGGTGCGGGGCCACGATCTCGAACCGGCTGTCCTCGCCGAGCCGCTGCGCGAACTCCTGGGCCATCGCGACGTGGTGGCGCACCATCTGGCGGATGCCCGACGCGCCGTAGCTGCGCAGCACCCACCACAGCTTGAGTGCCCGGAAGCGCCGGCCGAGCGGCACCTGCCAGTTGCGGTAGTCGATCACGTTGCCCGCATCGCTCTGGGCATTGCGCAGGTAGGGCGGGTCGATCGACAGGGCGTCAGTCAGCGCCGCCTTGTCGGCGACGTAGAAGGCCGAGCAGTCGAAGTTCACCATCATCCACTTGTGCGGGTTGAACACGTAGCTGTCCACCAGCTCCATTCCGTCGTTGTGATGGCGGAATTCAGGGCAGATCATCGCCGTGCCCGCGTAGGCGGCATCGACGTGGTGCCACAGGCGGTGTTTGACGGCGGTCTCGGAAATGGCGCGCACCGGGTCGACGGCGGTTGTGCCCGTCGTGCCGACGGTCGAACCGACGAACGCAGGCACCAGACCGGCGGCCAGATCGGCCTCGACGGCCACAGCCAGGGCGTGGGGCCGCATCGCCTGGTGCTCGTCGACCTCGATGAGCCGAACGTGACCGAACCCGGCAACGTTGGCGCCTTTCTCCACTGAACTGTGCGCCTGAGCGGAGGTGTAGGCGGCCATCTGCGTCGCCGGCTGCCCGCTGCGCTCAGCGGCACGGTGGCGGGCCGCCACCAGCGCGACGTGGGTCGCGTCCGATGCACTGCCCTGCAACACGCCACCGCCTGCGGAGGTGGTCTTCCAGCCACTTGGCAGACCCGTCAGGTCCACCAGCCAATCGAGTACGTGGCTCTCGATCTCGGTCAGCGCGGGCGAGGCCGACCACAGCAGCCCGATCAAGCCGAGTCCCGACGACACAGCGTCGGCCAGGACCGAGGGGGGAGAGTTGTTGGCGGGGAAGTACGCGAACCAACCCGGGTGCTGCCAGTGCGTGACGCCCGGCACCACCACCCGATCCAGATCGGCGAGCAGGTGCTCGAAGGGCTCGGGCTCTTCCGGGGCTGCGTCGGGCAGCATTGCCCGGATGTCACCCGGCTGCACGGTCGAGGCCACCGGCAGCGACTCGATGCGCTCCCAGTAGTCGGCAATCCAGTCGATCACTGCCCGTCCGTGCTCGCGGAACTCATCGGGCGTCATGTGCGGCGGCGGCGAAGTCAGCCCCGCGGACCCATCGGGCTCGGTCGCGTCCATGGCGCCGACGCTACTTGTGGCCCATCTCTGGGCCGTCGCCGATGGTTGCCGTAGTGTGTGCGGGCTGAGCGAGAAGGAGAGGCGTGATGACCGACGATGCGGCCGGCGACGCTGCGACTTCGGGCGTTGTCGGGTACGACGTGCCCGCCGTCGAAGCGTGGATCAGCGAGAACGTCGACGGTCTCGAGCCGCCGTTCGACTGGACGCAGCTCGAAGGCGGCCACAGCAACCTCACCTACAAGCTGACCGCCGCCGACGGCACCACCGCGGTGGTGCGCCGCCCGCCCATGGGCGAGCTGCTGCCCAAGGCGCACGACATGGGGCGCGAGTTCACGATCATCAGCGGCCTGGGGCCCACCGACGTGCCGGTCGCCATCGCCTACGGCTATTGCGAGAGCCCCGACGTGACCGGGGCGCACTTCTACGTCATGAGCTACGTGGAGGGCAAGCCGCTGTTCGAGTCGGCCGACGCCCGCGAGCACCTGAGTGCCCAGGGTCGGGCACACGTGGGCATGTCGTTCATGGACGTGCTGGCGGCGCTGCACTCGGTGGATCCCGACGACGTCGGGCTGGGCGAGCTGGGCAAGAAGGAGGACTACGTCGGGCGGCAGATCCGCACGTGGTACCGCTCATGGACGGCATCGGCCGAGTCGGCCTCGTACGACACGCCGGTCGTGCATGAACTGCACGACTTCCTGCAGGAGCGCAAGCCCACCCAGGGACCCGCCCGGGTGGTGCACGGCGACTACGGGCTGCACAACTGCCTGTTCAACCCTGCCGGCGAGCTGCAGGCGGTGCTCGACTGGGAGATCTCCACCCTCGGCGATCCGCTCGCCGACTTCGCCTATGCACTCAACAGCTGGACCGAGCCCAGCGACGACATCCTGGAAGGCTCCGACCCGCCGACGCTGGTGGACGGCTTCGTGGGCCGTGCCGACCTCATCGAGCGCTACGAGGAGCGCACAGGTGCCGATCTGTCAGACCTGGCGTACTACGTCAGCTTCAACCACTGGAAGTCGGCCTGCATCATCCACGGCGTGTACGCCCGCTACATGCGCGGCCAGAAGCCTGCCGACGATGTCGATTTGGACCTGTACCGGGCCCGCATCGGGCGTGGCATCGAGCTGTCGGCCGCCGCCGCCGAGACGATCTCCTAGCGGGGCATGCCGCGCACCGACTGGAACCCGATCCTCCGGGGGGAATTCGACAAGCCGTACTGGCCGATCCTGCAGCAGTTCGTGGCCGACGAGCGTGCCCAGGGCGCGGTGTACCCGCCCCACGACCAAGTCTTCGCAGCGCTGCACCTGACGCCCTACGCCGATGTGAAGGTGCTGATCCTCGGCCAAGACCCCTACCACGGCCCCCGCCAGGCGCACGGGCTGTGCTTCTCGGTGCCGCATGGCATCCCGCAGCCGCCGTCGCTGCAGAACATCTTCGCCGAGCTGCGTGACGACCTCGGTATCGTGCCGCCTGCGCACGGCAACCTGGAGGGGTGGGCACGACAGGGCGTGCTGCTGCTGAACGCGTTCCTGACCGTGCGTGCCCGCCAAGCCGCCTCGCATCGTTCGGCCGGCTGGGAGACGTTCACCGACGAGGTGATCCGCGCGGTCAGCGCGAAGCCCGAGCGAGTGGTGTTCATCCTGTGGGGCGCGTTTGCGCGACGCAAGAAGTCACTCGTCGACCTGACCCGCCACGTGGTCATCGAGTCGGCCCACCCGTCGCCGCTCAGCGCGCACAACGGGTTCTTCGGCAGCAAGCCCTTCAGCCGGGCCAACGCCGCCCTCGCAGCCGCCGGCCGCCAGCCAGTCGACTGGAGCCTCCAAGGCTGATGCGCAACAGGCACTCAGTCATGCAGCGTTCAGTACATTGAGAGGGCACCGCTCGACGCTGGCCGGCGTCGCCAAGCGGACCAGATGCGGATCTTGCAAGTTTCCAGGAGTCGCAGCAAACCGGGGGGAAGCGAATGGCTGCCTACATGATCGTGGTGGACAGCGAGGTGCATGATCGTGAGCAGGCAGACAGTCTCTCGCTGCGCATCGCCGAGCTCATTGAAGCCCGCGGCGGCAAGTACCTGATCCGCGGCACTCCGACCCTGTCTCTGGGGCCCGGTGCGCCCCCGGCGAGCATCACCGTCTCGGAGTTCGAGACCTTGGAGGACCTCAAGGCGGCATTCGGGCAGGACGATGTGATCAAGCTCCGATTGGAGCGTCGGGCATCAGTCGAGTCGGTGGCATTCATGGTGGAGGGCCTCTAGGCGACGCGGCACCCGCCGGGCGGCGCGGCGCCGGCGCCATCGACGCAGTGACCGCCGACGACGCCTCCGTCGTCTATGAGCCGAATGATCGGATCCCCGTCGGCCTGACGCTGGGCATGGGGCTGCAGGGACTCTTGCTGTCCATCACCACCACCGCGCTGACGATTTCGGTGTTCGCCAATGCCGCCGGACTCGACGATGACGGCAGGTCGTGGATGATCTTTGCCGCGCTCGCGGTCAACGGTGTGGCAACGGCAGCGCAGTCGATGCGCGGCGGGCCGATCGGCTGCGGGCACATCCTGATGGTCGGCACAGCGCCCTCGTACCTGGCCGTAACGCTGCTTGCCGCTGAGAAGTCCGACGCACGCACGTTGGCCACGCTCGTCGTTGTGTCGTCGTGCGTCCAGTTCATCCTGGCGAGATGGCTGCCCAGGGCTCGGCAGATCATCACACCGTCGGTCGGCGGCATCGTGCTGATGCTGATAGCGATCACCGTCGCCGGCGTAGCGGTCGGCCGGCTGGCTGGGCCCTCGGGCGGCGCGGCGTCGAGCACCGTCCCGGCGGTGGCAGGGCTCACCGTTGCCGTGGCTGCGATGCTGGGCTTGCGCGCGAAGGGCCGAGTGCGCTTGTGGTCGCCGCTCATCGGCATCGTGGTGGCGTGTGCCGTGGCAGCGCTGTTCGGCCAGTTCGACTCGACGAGCGTGTCGGCCGCTCCGTGGATTGCGCTGCCCGAACCGCAGCTGCCCGGTGTTGGACTGACCGCCAGCTCAGAGTTCTGGTCGCTGCTGCCGATGTTCGTGGTGGTGTCGATGGCCGCGGGGCTGCTCGCGATGAGCAGCGGAGTCATCATTCAGCAGGTCTCGTGGCGGAACCCGCCGGTGACTGACTTCCGGCTGGTTCAAGGCGCCATGAACACCAACGGCGCGGCGAGCCTGATCGGAGGCTTCTTCGGTGCGCTGCCCACCGTGGTGTACGGCCCGACGTCGGCGACCATGACGACGCTCACCGGAGTCGCATCGCGCCGGGTGGGCTACAGCGTCGGCGCCATGCTGGTCGCCGTCGCATTCGCGCCGAAAGCGACGGCCGTGCTGGCCTCGATTCCCGATGCGGTCACGGCCGGATACTTGCTGGTCATCATGGGCATGGTCTTCGTGGAGGGAATGCGGGCGGTAGCCAGGGAAGGCCTGGCACGCCACAGGGCCCTGATTGTGGGAATCTCGCTGGGGATCGGCTTCGGACTGCAGGGCAGCAGCGTGGTGACCGATCTGATCGGCGGAGCGTGGGGAGCGCTGCTGGGCAACGGCATGATGGCGGGCACGATCGCGGCCATCGCCCTCACTGCCTTCGTGGAGGTGAGCGGCCGGCGACGCCAGCGGCTCGAAGTCGAGCTGCACATCGACTCGCTGGGGCCGATCAGCGAGTTCTTGGATTCGCTCGCCGCCGGTGCCGGGTGGAGCGAGGCGTCGCGCAATCGTCTGCGCCTGGTCGGCGAGGAAGCCCTGGCGAGCCTGCTCGAGGATCGCAGCGACGGGTCACAGGCCCGGCTCGTCGTGATCGCCCGGTCTGCCCCCAATTCGATCGAACTGCAGTTCCTGGCGGCGCTGGAGGAGCAAAACCTCGAAGAGCAGCTTGCCTGCCTCAGCGAGCGAGCCGAGGTGCCCGAGGAGCGGACGATCTCGCTGCACCTGCTGCGGCACTTCGCATCCACGGTGCGGCACCGCAAGTACAGCGGGATCGACATCGTGACCGTCGAAGTCGACCGGTCCCGCTAGTGGCAGAGCGATCCCCAGGCGCGCAACAAGCGTCCGGCGCGGTGAGCCTGTCGGCGGTACCGCCTCTTGGTCCTCAGCGCAGGGTGACGCGTCCGTTGGGGGTGTCGAGCGTCGCCTCGAAAGTGACCGCGTCGCCTTCCGTTACGTCCACATCGATGCCGATCGCGCTGTGGAGCGCCCTGATGTGGTCGGGGTCGGGATGCGTGCCGCTGAGCGAGACGAGCGTGCAGCCAGTCGGGGTGACCGTGGCTGGATGGGTGGTGTTCCCCCATTCGATGACAAACGGGACCAATCCCGGTCCGGCTGACATGGTCAGCGACCAGTGGATTTCCTCGCCGTCGGGCTTCACCCGGCTCATCGCCGAGATCGGGCCGGGATCCTCGCCGCAAGCGGCCATGGCGGCGGTCACATCCTCGATGGTCTCGCCTTCGGATGCGTGTACGGCAAACGTGATCAGCCGGCCCTCGCTCATGGCGTCGATGTCGAACGGGCGCCCGCTCGGCGGATCGGGCTGTTCGGGGTCGGGCGCGATGATCTCCAGATAGACGTCGTCGCCGAGCGACATGAGCGTGTTGCGGGTGCCCATGCCTGGATGCGGCCCGCCCGGCGCGGCCGACATGCCGACCAGCGCCTCGACGGCTGCGGTCCCGGCCGCAAGATTGGGCGCTGCGTACACGATGTGGTCGATAGCTGCCATGCGGGCACGTTAGCCACGGGCGGCAGGCCCGTCAGCGCCCGGCGTGCTAGTCGAAGGCTTCCACTGCGGCCAGCTCGGCGACTCTGTCGGCGTCGTAGCCCAAGTGCTCGGTGAGCACGTCGTAGAGGTGTTCGCCGAGTGCGGGTGCAGCGCGTTCGGGCCACACACGGCTGCGTGACATGGTGAATCGAGGCGCCTCGACGATCGTGGTGCCGTGTGTGGCGTGGGGGACTTCGACCCAGTGGCTCCGGTGCGCGAGCTGCGGGTCGACCGCCAGCTCAGGGCTGTTCTGCACCCGGTGCGCGGCGACGCCTGCCGCTTGGCACTGCGCCTCGACGTCGGCCTCGTCAAGCTGGCCGGTCCATGCCGACACTGCGGCTTCGAGTTCTTCCCGGCGGGCGAGGCGGTCGGCGAGCGACAGTGCTGCAAGGTCGGGGCGCCCGATCAGCCCAGCCAGCTCAGTCCATGTGCTGTCGTCCTGGGCTACGACGGCCACCCAGCGGTCGTCGCCGGCAGCCGGGAATACGCCGTGGGGGCAGTGGTGCTCGCTCTGGTTGCCCCGCCCGCCCACGACGGTGCCGTCGCGCAGGTACTCCAGCACCACCGGGGCGATGAAGTGCACCGACGCCTCTGCCTGGGAGAAGTCGAGGTAGCGGCCCTCGCCGGTGCGCCGCCGGTGGTCGATGGCGGCGAGCAGGCTGGCTGTGGCCGGGTGAGGCGAGGTGTAGTCGGTGATGGCGCCGTAGGGGCCGACCGGGGCACGGTCGGGCCAGCCGGTGATGTTGTAGAAGCCGACCATGGCGCCCGACAGGTTGCCGTACCCGCCGAAGTTGGCGAGCGGGCCGGACTGGCCGTAGAGGCAGCTCGACAGCATCACCACCGCGGGGTTGATCTTGCGCACGCTGTCGTAGTCGAGGCCCCACGAGCGCATGATGCGCGGCGTGTACGACTCGCACACCACGTCGGCCCAGCGCACGAGATCGTGCGCGACCTCGCGGCCTGCGTCGGTGGCCGGATTCAGCGTGATGCCGAGCTTGCCGGCGTTCATGTTGTTGAACGTGGCGCCGTTCTCGGGTCCGGGGTCGTTGTCGATGAACGGCAGGAAGGTGCGGACGGCATCGAGCTTGACCGACGACTCGACCCGGATCACGGTTGCGCCCGCATCGGCCAGCAAGCGCGACACGGTCGGCCCCGCCACTGCCCACATGAAATCGAGCACCTTGAGCCCTTCGAGCGGGCGGTCGGGCACCGGCAGCCCTGTCGGCACCGACACTGCGGGCTGGCGCGGGCGGGCCAGGACCTCGGCGGTGTGCTCGCCAGCGGCCGGCACCCGGTCGGCCGAGCCGTCGCCAGGTTCGGGTTTCATCCAGTGGCCGGGGTAGCGCTCGCCGTCGACGACGTCCCAGTAGTCACGGGAAGCGAGCTGCTCGGAGGCGACAAGGTCGGCCGTGGTCGCGACAGGCGCGAGCAGCAGGCGACGCTCAAGGGCGAGTGCGAACAGCTCGTCCTTGGTGCGGGACGCCGTGAACGCAGCCACGCAGTCCTTGACCCGCTCGAACTCGTCGAGTGTCTCGCTGCCGTCGCCGAGCGCCATCCCGTATTGCACCCAGTCCTTGTTGGCTGTGGCCTCGTCGCAGAAGCCCGCTTCATGCACCAGCGCCATCATCCGGCCGGTTGCCGGCCCGATCGCCGCGCCGAAGACGTGCGTGAACGAGACGTACCCGTCCTTGGCCGGGTACACCACTCGCAGCCGGATGGGGCCGCTGCGGATGCCGCCGCCGCCCCGCAGCGTCAGCGGGGCGTTGACCAGCGAGCACAGCACGGACGACATGGTCGAGTTCATCGCCACGGCCTGGGCCGACACGTCGATGTGCTGGCCGAACCCGGACTGGCTGCGCTCGACGAGCGCGAGCACCGTCGCTGCGGCGGCTTGGCCTGCCGCGTGCAGGAACGCCTGCGGCACGCCGACGCCCAGCGGTGCCCGGTCCTCGTCGCCGCACATGTGCATGGGGCCGCCCGATGCCCACACGGTCAGATCGGTCGCCGCCCAACCTGCTTTGGGACCGGTCTGGCCGAATGGCGAGATCGAGGCGATCACGAGCGCGGGATTGATCTCGGCGAGTGCGTCGGGCCCGAGGCCGAGCGAGGACATGTGGCCCGGCGGGGCAGATTCGATGAGCACATCGGCACCAGCCGCGAGCTGCCGCAGCGCATCGGCACCGCTGGCAGCGGTGATGTCGAGCTCAACGGACTTCTTGCCGCGTGCGTAGGAGGCGTGCGTGAGCGACGCGCCGCTCGCATCGAACGGCCCCAGCCGCCGAACGGGGGAGCCTCCCGGCGGCTCGACGGCTATCACCTCGGCGCCGAGCCTCGCCAGGATGAACCCGGCCAGATGCCCGCGGTCATCAGTCAGGTCGAGCACCCGGTACGGGGACAGCAGTGTCATACGCTCCGGAACCTATTCGCCAATGCGCATCGGCGTGATTCGGCGTTGTTCCGTGGCGGCTAGAGGTATCGGCTGATCCAGGTTCGGAATGCAGACAGGACCATCTGCCGCTTCTCGTCGTTGGTCATGTGGGGAGCTCGGGAGAGCTCGAGTTGTATCCAGGGCATTTCGGCGGCGTGCGATCTCGTGATGTAGCCGCCACGGAACGGGTCGTTGATGCCGATCTGGCCGTCGATGAGCTCTGCGAAGCATGCCGCCAAGCCTTCGATCCACTCCTGCGGGCAGGTTCCCTCGCCGTTGCTCAGGCAGAGCCACGGGCGTTCGCTGCCCGGGTCGGGACCGACGGGAGGGCCGCTGGCGGCCATGGTGTGGCAGTCGATGCCGAGCGGCCACTGGCCGCTGGCCCCCAAGGCTGTGAGCCGCTCGTGGTAGGGGGCGTGATAGGCGTCCAGCAGTTGCTCGATCTCGGGTGTCGCGAGCGGCAGGCGGTACACGGGAACGTCCCAGCAGGTGTGGGTCTTGACGACGCCGTCGCGGCGCCGGTCGTCACGTGCCCGGTTCATGTCGACGATGGCGCGGGCGACATCGGTGGTGACGAATGCACCCACCTCGTCGGCGATCGAGTAGATCTCTGCGGCCCCGCCGTCTCCGTCCTCGGCGATCTCCTGCGGCGAGAGCACGCACTTGTCGGCGACTTCCTCGGGCACGCGCAAACCGGCGTGCGGCACCGAGATGACGATCGGAAGCCGGCTCACGTCGAGTGCGGCGCAGCGATCAGGCCGGCGGCGGCACCGTCCCGCCGGGGGTCGGCGACCCCGATGAGCCGATCGCCGTCCTTCATCACGAGCTGGACGCAGCCCATGTAGAACGAGTAGGGCTCTCGCTGGTTGATCTCGAAGCCCGCGTCGGCGAGCGCCTGCAGCACGTCGGTCGCGATGCGCGAGGCCTCCACCGAGACGACTCCGTCGATGGAGCAGTGGATGCGGGGCGCGTCGACGGCTGACATCGGCGTCGTCCGCCGCAGGCGCAGCAGCACCTGCAGGATCGTCGGGGGGATGCGCTCGCTGCCAGGCGAGCCGATCGCCAGCCACGGCTCCTTGGAGCGGAACACGATCGACGGCGCGACGCTTGCCCAGGGGACCGCATTGGGTCGCAGGTAGTACGGATGGGACACGTCTTCGCTCTCGAACGCGTTCATGTAGTTGTTGTAGAGAAACCCGAGTTCGGGCGAGGCAGCGCACGAGCCGTACACGTTCTCGATCGACTGCGTCAGCGCGACGACATTGCCGTGAGCGTCCATGACCGACAAGTGCGTGGTCTCACCGTGGCCGAAGCGGCGCGCCATGTCGCGTGCAAGTTCCCGGGCGTAAGCGCGGTTGAGCATCTGCTTGTCCGAGGCCCGCGAGTACACGTTGGGATCGTGAGGGCGGTCGTTTCGGTCGATGAGCGCCTGCTGGATGGTCTGGGCGAGGCAGACCGCCCCCTGGGGCGAGTCGATGTCCTGGAGCTCGCGGGGGAGGCTCTGGTGGATGTTGAGCATCTCGATCAGCGTGCGCCCGGCCCCGGGGAGCGGCATCGTCATCACGCGGTCGCGTCCGAAGCTGACCGACAGCGGTCGCCGCTCGATCGGGTGGGGGATCTGCGCCAGGTCGTCTGCGAAGACGAGCCCGCCGTTGGCCTCCATGTCGTCATGGATCAGGCGGGCGATCTCGCCGAGGTAGAAGTCCTCGAAGCCGTGATCGCTCAGGCGTCGCAGCGTTCGGGCCAGCACCGGCTGGATGATCCTCGAGCCGGCCCGGTACACCCGGCGGCCGTCCTGGAGGAAGAACTGCCGTGCCGAATGCGCCGCGAGGTGCTTGCGCTCCCGGCGTGAGAGCCGGTACTGCAAGAGGCTGACTTCGTAGCCGTCTTCGGCCAGCGCGATCGCGGGTTCCAGCACCGTCGAGGGCTTGAGGGTGCCGTAGTTCTCGAGCGCGTGGGCGTAGACGGCGGGTGAGCTCGGCACGGTCGTCGCGAGATGGCCCCTGCGGGTGTCCGCTCGGAGATTGTCGAAGCTCTCGACGAGCGCTCGGTGGGGGGCTCTCGATGAGCCGTCCAAGGCGATGGTGCGCCCGGTGGCGCTGTGATGGAGGACCATCATGGTCTGGCCGCCGAGTCCCGATGCCGCCGGCTCGCACACGCCCAACGCGAGCGCGGCGGCGACGGCGGCATCGATGGCGTTGCCGCCGCGCTCGAGCATCTGAACACCCGCTGCGGTGGCGGAATAGTGCGCAGTGGCAACCATGCCGTGTTCGGACGCGGCGATGCGCTGCGGCTCGTGGATGCGCGTGTCGGTGAGCTCGAGCAGCTCGGTGTTGACCTGTCGGCTGGGCCGCCGTCGGGGGCGGTCGACCACTGGCGGCTCAGACGGCCCCGGCGATGGCACCGTGGCGTGCTCGGTGTCGCGGTCGGCGCTGTGCTCGTTCACCCGTTCATC
Organism: Acidimicrobiia bacterium; assembly: GCA_022820505.1. GTDB lineage: Bacteria > Actinomycetota > Acidimicrobiia > Acidimicrobiales > Poriferisodalaceae > Poriferisodalis. The sequence continues at coordinate 70,930 of JAJEFK010000007.1, forward strand.
GCTTCGCCCGGCCGATCAGGTACTCCGCGAGCAGCAGCGTGCGCTGCACGAGGCTGATGCGCTGCACCGCCTCGTCGGGCGTGCCGCGGTCCCGTGTCACGGGGCCCACCCCGCACACGACAGACGCCGGCTCGGGGACGAGCCCCGCCACCGACGGCCAACCTGACGACTCGTGATCGAGCGGGATATCCCATGTGGCGGCTGCGCTCTCCAGGGCCTCGACGACCTGCTGATTCGCCGGGCGGTCAACCATAGGCGGCCGGTCGGTGAGCAAGGTGAGATGCCACGTCGGCCCGCCACGCCCGAGGATCGATCGCATCGACCGCTCGGCTTCGTTTGCGTGGGCAGGGTCGAGATACGACATGATCAGCGACGCCTCGACGCGATGCGGCACGAACATCGCGTGCCGTTCGGTGTGCACATTGAGCGCAGCGATCGAGAGGCGCTTGTTGGGGGCGTTGAGCTTGCCGATGGCGACAAGCTTGTCGAACGTCCAGTTGGCCACGGTGCGTCGCCGCCCGACCTGTCCCGGGCTCAGTCGCGCCCCCTCGACGGTGAGCTCGTAGCGGCGGCTGCCTCGACGCTGCGTGACGATGCCGTTGTCGACCGTGCCGGGGCGGCAGACCAGCACGTGCTCGGCGCGCTCGGCGGCCCGCCTGATGAGGGCGTGGCTCTGGATGGCGTCCTGTCCCTCGTCGGAGTACAGCAGCACGCCGAGGGGAACCCGTCTCAGGGTGCGGATGCTGCGCAGGGAACGCAGTGCGTACTCGAGCATCACCAGCGAGCCGCGCGACCGGCCGATGCCCTCGCCGTAGAGCCACTCGGGGTCACGACGGAAGCCCTGGCGCAGCGCGGCGCCGGTGGCCGGCACGTCGAGGTGGGCGACCAGCAGCGTCCCGCCGTCGAAGCCGCGGGCGGTCTCCCACATGTAAGCCTCGGGTTCGTCGGTGAGGTCGGGCACCGGCCTCATGCCGATGTCGGCGAAGATCCGCCCGGCTCGGTCAGCGGCCCGTGCGAGGCCGAGCGGGTCGTCGGTCCGGCTCGGCAGCTCCACCCATTGCTGCAGCGATCGCTCCATCTGGTCGCGGCGCTGGGTGACGTACTGGAAGACCCGCTCGGACGGATCGGCAGTCTTCGCATCGACCGGCGGGGGCTGGGGGGTGCCGAAGTAACGGGCGCTTGCCACCTCGACAAGGCGATTGACGAAGGAAGCGAAGTCGAGCCCGACGTGGGCGGCGCCGACGAGGTACGAGCCGTGCTCGCCGAGGCTGGGCAGGCTGTTGACCTCGAGCACGTAGGCGTTGTCGTCGTCGTCCACCCGCAGGTCGACACGGGCGCAGTCGAACAGCCCGAGCGCCGAGAAGGAGCGCACCGCGATGTCCTGGGTGTGCCGGGCGAGTTCGTCGGGGATCGGGGCGGGGCACAGCGGCTCGATGGTCCGCCCGCTGCGCCCGGTCTTGTCCTCGTAGGTGTAGATCTGCGGGCCGTCGGTTCCGAAGTTCAGCATCACCGGCGGGAAGGCTTCGGGCGGGGAGTTGCCCAGGATCCCGACGTTGACCTCGCGGCCCTCGATGAACTGCTCGGCGAGCACCGGCTGGTGAAATCGCTCGAATATGACCTGAGCGGATTCCCGCAGCGCCTGCTCGTCGTCGACCACGGCGAGGCCGAACGACACCGCCTCGTTCTTGGGCTTGACGATCATCGGGTAGCGCAGGTCGTCGGGAACCGGCGACTCGGGCGTCTCGAGCACTACGAAATCAGGTGTGGGGATGTCGTGCTGGCGCAGGATCATCTTCGTCACAACCTTGTCCAGCGCCAGCGAGTGCCCGAGCGGGCCGGAAGCCACATAGGGGATGCCGACCATTTCGAGGATGCTGGGGACGTGGGTGTAGCGCGCTTGTCCCTGCAGCCCGTAGGAGACGTTGAAGACCATGCCGGGGCGCTCGCCCTTGACGACGCGCGGCATGAACGACTCGAGGTTGGTGATCAGCTCCTTGTCTGCTTCGAACGCGGTGACCTGATGCCCCCCGGCACGCAACGCGTCGCTGAGGCGCTTGATGGTTCTCAGGCCGATCTTCTCCTGGTTCGGCATGCCGAACAGGTTGATGACATTGCGGCTGTCGCGGTTGTAGACGACGGCGATTCTCATGTTCGAGACCCTATGGGAGGGCTAGCTGTGCTCTTCGGGGCTCTCGACCGGATCGGAGTTGCTGACACGATCGAACACTGACGGCCAGAATCGGTCCCGAGCGGACTGGATCCCTGAGATGCCGAACATGACCACAGCCGTGGCGCCGACGGTCGAGACGAGCGCAATGAACAGGATGTTGAGCACGTCGTCGGCAATCTGAATCTGGTTGAGGGCAGCGAACAAACCCACCACCCAGATGGCGGTGCTCGCTGCGCGTGCCAGGTAGGTGCCGTAGCGGAGATCCTCGAGCAGTTCGCTCAGGACGCTCGCCACGCGCGTGGCGATGGCGCCTACGACCACCACTATGACGATGCCGATGAACAAGTTGGGCAGGAATCCGATGAGGTCGTCGAGTGCATCTTGGATTGCGGTGTCGCCGAACGTGTCGATGGCGAGCTGGAGCACCAGCAGCATGGCTGCCCAGTAGATGAGCGTCGCCATCAGCCGCGACGGATTCCTCACGCCGACTCGGGCGAGAGGCGTCTGCAAGCCGGACTTCTCCATCAGGTCTTCGAAGCGGACCTTGGTCAGCAGCCGTGTCAGCAGTCGGCGGATGAGATTCGCGACGATCCAGCCCACGAGGAGCACGGCGAGAGCGGCGAGCAGGCGCGGAGCGAACCCGACGAACTCGTCCCAGGCTTCCTCGATGCCGTCCCGGTAGTTGATCTGTGCCAGTAGCGCGTTCATTGCCGTCCTTTCAGCAGGTTCCAGACGCCATGTCCGGAGCGCTTCGAGGAGGAGACGAACTGGGCCGCCGGAAGTTACAGCGCATTTCGGACCAATCTGTCGGAGATATCGCGTAACTTTTGGATCGAAGACGGCGTCCTTGTTGATTGATGGCACCGGTGTCGGCCATGGATGTGACCGCTGATGAACGACCCGAGAGCTCTGCGATCAGCTTTGAGCCGTTGGTGCGAGAGCACGCCACGGCCATGTACCGGGTTGCGTCCGCGGTCGTGCGTGACTCGGCTCTCGCCGAGGACGTCGTGCAAGAGGCGATGGTGCTCGCATGGGACAACCTGCACACGTTCCGGGGTGAGGGCTCGATTCGCGGCTGGCTGCTGCGGATCACGCACAACGTGGCCGTATCGGAACTGCGGCGTGCCCGCGAACAGGCGTGGGACCCGCAACGTCTCCCGGCGGCTGCAGTTTCCGGGCCGGAGCGCCAGATTGCGGCCGCAGCCGAGCTCGAAGAGGTACTCGACGCAGTCGATGAGCTCGACGAACTCTCGCGTTCGATACTGGTGCTGCGGGTCAGCGAGGATTTGTCGTACCAGCAGATCGCGGACGCGCTCGGCGTCACGTTGGGCCAAGTCAAGATCCGCCTGCTTCGAGCACGCAGAGCGATCGCGGCGGCAGTGGGCCGGGGGTCGACATGATCGAGCCGACTGTGCCTGATGCCGCCGTCGTCGACGAGCTCGACGTAAGGGCGGAGTTCGCAGCGCTCAAGCTCGACGAAGCCGCGCTGGACCGCGAGCTGGCGTCTGCGGAGGCATCAGATCTTCCCCCAGACTTGTGGGATCCGGCGCCTGGGTTCGAGCGGCGCCTGGAGACTCGTGTCGCGCAGCGCTTGCGCGATCGCGAAAGCGCCTGGTTGCTCGTCTCGCTCACGGGCCTGGCGTGGCCGACGCTCAAGTCGGTGATCGGGGACGAGCAAGGAGACACAGCGTGATCGAAGAACGATGGGTGCTGTCGTTGATAGCGATCGGCGCGGGCCTGCTGATCGGGGCTGTTGCCGGTGCAGTGGTGCGCCGTTCGCTGTCGCGCAAGCGGCGCCGGGAAGCGCTGCGGGAGATTGCCGCTCCGGCGAGCGTCTTCGTCTTTTGGCTGGCGACATCGGGCGGTGTCGTCGCCGCGATGGCGATGACCGATCCCGAGTCATTGGAGCCGATCCCCAGCGAGATGCTGCGATGGCTCCCCAACGTGCTCGCCGCGGGACTCATCATCCTCGTCGGCTACGCGCTCGGGGTTGTCGTGTCCGGCTCGCTCAGTCGCGGCTTTCGCCAAGCCACTGGACGTCGCAGCCGTCTCGCCGAACGCTCGGTGCGCCTCGCGGTCATGGTTGGTGCCCTGGTGCTCGCGCTGGGCCAGCTCGGCGTCGAGATCACCATCCTCGTCGTGCTGACCGCAGGCGCAGCGGCCGCAGTGGCGTTGGCGGTCGGGCTGCTCGCAGGGCTGGGCGGCAGGGCCGTTGCAGCCTCCATCGCCGCAGGCCGGGCGTTGAAGCCGGATCTCGCCGAAGGACAGACTGTCGTCGTGGACGGCAGGGAGTTGCGTGTGGTCCGGCTCGGGGCAGCGACCGCAACGCTGCGTGACCCGTCTGGTGACGAAGAGATTGTGGTCGCCTACTCGTACCTGTTCGAGAAGCCGCTCGAGATCCGGCCTGGCGCCGCCGGCGGTGCAACCGAGTCGCCCCGTGAGCCATGAATCTGCGGGCGCTCCAATTCGGAGTGGAGGATGTCGCGCAACCCCTGGAGCAGCCGCACGCGATGCCGACCGAGGGCTGGGCATGGATCGACATCACGGCGGGCCCCGACGACATCGAGCACATCATGGAGTTCGCCGAAGGATTCGGCCTTGATGCCATGGCGGTGCGCGACGCAATCGCCGACACCGATCTTCCCAAGGTCGACGACTTCGGCCAGTCAGTGCACGTGGTTCTGCACGCGCTGAGCGACGAGCGCATCGAGAGCTACGAGATTGCCTGCTTCCTGTCGAAGCGCTGCCTGGTCACTATCCACGGCCCGCGCTCGCGTTCCATCGAGGCGATGTGGCACGGGGCGTCGCTCCGGCCCGAGCTCGCGAGCGGCGGACCCGACGAAGCGCTGGCGCGGCTGGCCGACGTCGCCACCCGCCGGCTCGTGTCGGTGCTCGATGTGTTCGACAATCGCAACGAGGAGCTGAACGAGCTTGCGTTGAAGGCCGCCCCCGGGTTCCTCGCCGAGATCACCGCCGTGCGCGCCGACTTGGCCGCGCTCCGCAAATCGGTTCACCCCCAGCGCGAAGCCCTCGACATCCTGCGCCGCACCTCATCCCCGGTCTTGACCGAAGCCGGAAGACGGCGCTTTTCCGATGTGTTCGACACGGCATCACGCGCCGCGCAGGGCGTCGAGGCCGCCCGCACCGCACTGGCGGAGAGCCTCGACGCATACCGGGGCGCCGAGGCGCGCCAGGCCACCGAGGTCACCCGGGTGCTGACGATCTATGCGGCGATCATGCTGCCGCTGTCGCTCGTCGCGGGGTTCTTCGGCATGAACTTTGTGGATCTGCCGCTCATCGGGCGCAACGACGGCTGGATTGTCGTCGTCGTGCTCATGGCACTCATCGCACTCGTCTCGCTCGGCGTCTTCGTGGCGCTGGGGTGGATGCGCCGGCCCTCCGGCCGCACAGCCGGCGGGGTGCTCGGCCGGGGCCTCATCGAAGCCGCACGCGCCCCGGCGCAGCTCGTCGGAGCCGTCGTCGAGATATCAGCGACGCCGCTGCGCACCATCGCCGGCTCGGTCGTGCGACGCCACCGACCCCGCGAGCCCCAAGACGATTAGCCGGTCGCCTTCCTGTCGCACTGCGGCGGCGGGGAGTATTGGACGTTCGCTCCGCGCTGAAACTGCAGGCACTCACCGGGCGGCTCGACGTGCAGACCGCTAGGGGTTCCTGTTGTCAGCTTCAACACCGTCTGCATTGAGGCCGTCGTCGTCCCTCGTTGCGTCAGGTTCGTGTTCGGTATGGAGCACTGCGTGGGTGACTGCCTCGGTGTCGGGCTCGGGCAGCTCGAAGTGGCCCAGAGCGTGGGCGATGAGCGCGTCGTGGGCGGCTTGGCGCTCTGCGACGACGTGATCGACGAGCCCGTCGCGTTCGAGGTCGGCTGCGTCGGCGGGATCGGCGGCCCAGGCGAGCACCGCGATATCGGGGTTGTGCTCGCGGGCGATGCGGGCGAACTGCTCGACCGCTGAGGGCGGGCTGTCGACGGCGAGCGCTATCCGGGCGTCGCGCAGTCCGGCACGCTCGGCGATCACGTGGCGCGACACGTCGCCGACGAGCACCCTCCGTCCAGTGGATGCCGCCCACCGCTGGGCTTCGGGGTCGAGCGACACGATGGTGTACGGGATGTGCGCCAATTCGAGTGCGGAGACGATGCGTTGTGCCCGTGGGCCGAAGCCGTTGACGACGGCGTGGTCCTGCAAGGGTTCGTGCTCACTGAGGTCCTGCTCGTGGGCGGCTCGGTGGGCATCGCCCTCATGCGGCCGACCGCGTCGGTCGCCGCTGCCGCCGGTACCTGAGCGTGCTGCGAGCGACTGGCCCCAGCGGGCGCCGAAGGGGCTGAATGCCATCAGCAGCACGGTGACGGCGATGAATGCGTCGGTGCCGTCGGCCAGTCCCGCCGGAACCAGCGCGACGTCTTGGCCGGCTCGTTCGAGCACGAAGGAGAACTCGCCGATCTGTGCCAGCACGATCGCCCCCGAGATCGCAACCGCGCGCCGCTGGCGCACCAGCAGCGCTGCCGTGGTGGTCGCGACCATCTTCACGACGACCACAGCGACGGCCAGACCGATCACGAGCGGCAAGTTGCGCACCAGGTAGCCGACGTCGAGCAGCATGCCGATGGAGACGAAGAACGTCGCCGAGAACAGGATCTGCAGCGGCATCACCTCGCCGAGTGCCCGCGCGGCCACCCGGCTCTCGCTGACCATCAGCCCTGCGAGGAACGCACCGAGCGAGATCGAGACATCCAGCAGGCTGGTGGCGTACGCAGTTCCGAAGCAGATCGCCAGCACGGTCAGCAGGAATACCTCGGCCGACTGGATCCGCGAGACGTACCTCAACAGTGCGGGCACCGCGGTTCGTGCCACCACGATCACGGCCACGACGATGCCGGCCGCCTTGGCGAAGGCGATCAGCACGTCGGACGGGCCGGTGATCTCGCCGCCGAGCAACGGCACCGCCAGCACCATGGCCACAATCGCCAGGTCCTGGAAGATGAGCAGCGCGACGGAGACGTTGCCGACCGGCGATGTGGTAGCGCGCCGCTCGGCGAGCACCTTCAGCACGATCGCGGTGCTGCTGAGCGACACGAGCAGGCCGGTGAACACTGCCGTTCGCCACTCGACGCCGAAGGCAGCGACCACCCCGGCCACGATGCCGGTGGTCAGGCCCACCTGCACCGCGCCGCCGACGAGGAACAGCGATGCGAGCCGCCGCACCCGTTCCAGGCTGAACTCGATGCCGAGCGTGAACAGCAGCAGCATCACGCCGATGTCGGCCGACTGGTTGACCAGGTCGATGTCGCTGATGAGGCCGGTGCCGCTGGGCCCGATGATCGTGCCGGCTGCGAGGAAGCCGACGATCGGCACCACACCCAGACGCGTCGACACGAAGGCGATCAGCGTCCCTGCAACCAGCAGGATCGCCAGCTCGGTGAACAACGGCGGTGCCGACGCAGCCAACAGCACTTGCTCCCGAGACTATTGGTGCGGACGCCTCACGGGACCTGCCGGCTCCGCGCGTCGCGGATCATCGCCGCTCGGTGGGCTGAGCCGGCGTCAGCGAACCTCGAACGCATCGAGGTGAAGGTCGCGCATCTCGCGACGGAAGCGGGTCCAGCTGCCGGGGAAGAACGGCAGGATGCGACCGTTGCGGTCGCGGTACCAGCCGGGGCAGTCGCCCGCCCAGCTCATCTCCTGCAGCTCCGCCTGGGTGGCTTCGGCCCATTCGTGGGTGGCGTCTCGGCGAGCCTCGATGGCGCTCGCGCCGCGGGCGAGCAGGTGTTGGATCCAGCGGCCGATGTAGTTGGTGGCGACCTCGGCCGTCATGAACACCGGAGCATGGCCTGGGGATCCGTTGACACCGGCGACGGTGAACCAATTCGGGAAGCCCGGGATGGCGACGCCCCGGAATGCTTCGGGCGCCCGAGCGAAGGCTGTGCGCAGGTCGAGGCCGTCGCGCCCGTAGATCTCGAGCGCAGGCCCGCCATCGGCCCGGCCGCCCAGCTTGTACCCGGTGCAGAAGATGACGACGTCGACATCGATCTCGGCGCCGTCGGCGCTGACCACGCCGCTCGGGGTCAGCGCGGTGACGCCGTGTGGAACGAGCGTCACGTGATCCAGCGCCAGGGCGGGGTAGTAGTCGTCGGAGACCAGGATGCGTTTGCACCCCGGGTCGAACGCGGGTGTCAGTGCGGTGATCGTGTCCGGATCGGAGATCGCAGCGCGCATCTGGTCCATGACCTCAGCGCGCAGCTCCTCGATGGCGTCGGCCTTCTTCTCGAACGCCCGTTGCCACAGCATCGTGTCGCGGTACTGCTGGCGCCGAGCGCGGTGCCAACCCTCGTCGGTGGCCAGCTCCGCCTTCTCCTCATCGGTGTAGAAGCGGTTGCGGCGAGGGCGAACCCAGTTGGGCGTGCGGGAGTACACGAAGACCTCGGCCGCGTCCTTCGCCACCTCGGGAACGACCTGAACAGCGGCGGCTGCGCTGCCCACCACCGCGACCCGACACCCGGCGAGCTCGACGTCGTGGCGCCATGACCCGGCGTGCCACACCAGGCCTTCGAAGGAGTCGAAGCCGTCGAGGGTGGGGTAGTGGGGTTCGGTGAGGCCGCCAGTGGCTGAGACGACGAAGCGGTGGCGGAGTCGTTCGCCCTCTGCCAGCTCGAGTTCCCAGCAGGCGTCGTCAGGCTGCCACGATGCCCGTTCGACGGTGGTGTCGAGTCGGATGTGGTCGGCAATGCCGTATTTCTCGGCGCACGACCTGATGTAGGCCTGGATCTCGGGTTGGCCGGAGAACACCATCGAGAAGTCGGGGTTGGGCTCGAAGCTGTAGCAGTAGATGTGCGACGGGAGATCGCAGTGCAGTCCGGGGTAGGTGTTGCGCAGCCACGTCCCGCCGACATCGGACTGCTTCTCGTAGACGACGAAGTCGTCGATGCCCAGACGCTTGAGCTGGATGCCCATCACCACGCCGCTGAGGCCCGCGCCCAAGATCCCGACCAACGCCACGGCACTAGTGTCTCAGCGGAGGCCGCGGGGACGGGCAGGCTCGAACATGACGGTCTACGACGAGGCGCACGAGTGGTACTCGGCTCACTGGGATGCCGAGATGCCCGTGGGAGAGTGGTGGCGGCTGCTCTCCGAGTCGGGATGGGGCTATCCGTTCTGGCCGGCCGATCGGTTCGGTCGCGGCCTCAGCCATGTCGAGGCCACCGAGGCCGATCGTGCCCGGGATGACGTCGGGGCGTTCGGGCCTCCCAACGGGGTGTCGGTGACGCTGGTGGCGCCCACGCTGTTCGAGCACGGTCCCGACCTGCTCCTCGATCGCTACCTGGCGAAGATCGCCACGGGTGAGGAGCTCTGGTGTCAGCTCTTCTCCGAGCCCGGCGCCGGATCGGACCTGGCCGGGCTGCGGACCACCGCCGAGCGAGACGGCGACGAGTGGATCATCAACGGCCAGAAGGTCTGGACCACTGCCGCTCACACGGCCGATCGGGCGGTCGTGATGGCGCGCACCGACCCCGACGTGACCAAGCACCAGGGCATCTCGTTCTTCTGCATGGACATGGGCCAGCCCGGCGTCGAGGTTCGCCCCTTGCGGGACATGACCGGTGACTGCGAGTTCAACGAGGTCTTCATGGACAACGCCCGCGTGCGTCACGACGATGCGATCGGCGGGCTGAACAACGGCTGGCGGGCCGCCATGACGATGCTGGCCGTCGAGCGCGAGCTCGATGCCGTGGGCCACGACGGCGGCGGCGACGTCGTCAACGAAGTCGACCTCTCGGCGCCTGTCGGAGTGGTCCAGCATGAGCAGGCCACGAGCATTGGCATCTCGGGTTTCAGCTACACCACAGGCGCCATGAAAGACCGGGTCGTCCGATCGTTGCTCGACGACGAAGATCGAACCGATCCGCTGCTGCGACAGGCGCTGGCCAACGCACACATCGAACGAGCTGTCCTGGACTGGAACGGCGCCAGACAGGTGAATCCGTCGCTCGGCAAGCTCGGCAACTCGCTGTTGTGCCGCACCCTGCGCGATCTGGGCTTCTCCGGCAAGGGCATGCCCGCACAGCTCGGCCGCGACGATCAGCCCGACGGCGGCCACTTCCTGAAGACGGCACTGTTCGCCCAGGGCATGGCCATCGCCGGCGGTACCGACGAGATCCAGCGCAACCTCATCGGCGAGCGCGAGCTCGGTCTTCCCAAAGAGCCTGATCCAACCCGGGGTCTGGCGTTCAGTGAACTCCCCGACCAGTAGGAGAAGCCAGTGCCCTACACCGCACAACAACTGTCGGACCTGCAGGACATCCGCGACGTCCTGCACTCGTACTGCCGCGCCATCGATGACAACCGTCCCGACGACGTGGTCGAGCTGTTCACCGATGACTGCGAGTACGACTACGGCGGCGATCTCGGGACGTTCAACGACAAGGCGTACGCGTACAAGTTCTTCCGGGCGGGGACCGACAAGATCTACAAGCGGTCTGCGCACTACGTGAGCAACATCGAGGTCAGCTTCAACGGCGAGGACTCGGCCGAGTCGGTGACCTATCTCGACGCGTGGCACGAGTTCCACGAGGACATCGACAACGCGTGGATCTTCGGCCGCTACGTCGACTCGTTCGTGCGCACCGACGCGGGTTGGCGGATCTGCAAGCGCCAGGTGCTCACGATGGGTCAGGAAGCATGGCCCCGAGAGGTCGACTACATGGCGCGCCACGTGTTGCCGCCTCGTCGCTGAGGTCCGCGACGCCGTTGGGGGCCGGCGCCTCGCCGGTCAGCTGACGCCCGACGGCACGCCGTCGATCATCACGCCGGTGTCGTGCAGCTTGTCGATCTGCTCGTCGGACAGCCCCAGCTCTGCCAGGACCTCGCGGTTGTGCTCGCCCTGGAACGGTGCCAAGCCTGCGGGGGGAAGCTCGCCCGCGCTGAACTTCCAGGGCGGCGACGGGACGCGAGCGGTGCCCCCGGCACGATCGTCGACCTCGCGGATGGCTCCACGCTCGGTGGCCCACTCCGACTCGGCGATCTCCGACACCGTGCGGATGGTGCCCACCGCCAGCCCAGCCTCACTGACCTGGGCCTCGAGCTCTTCGATGGTGCGGAACGTCAGCACCCAATCGCGGATCTCGGCATGCAGCTCGGCCCAGTTCTCTCGGCGGAATTCGGGGGTGATGAACCGGATGTCGAGCAGCAGGTCGTTGCGGCGCATCATGGCGCAATAGCGCTGGAACACGAACGTGGCGACGGGGCTGGCCGCAATGGTGATGAGCTGGCCGTCGGGGAGCTCGAACACCGGCGATTCAGGCGCGCTGAGGGCCAGCGGTTCGCCTTCGACGTCGATGTCCGACAACTCGTAGCTCACGCGGTCGTTGACAGCGAGCATCGAGTGCACCATGGCCACGTCGACGTGTTGCCCTTCGCCGGTGCGGTCGCGGTGCGCCAGCGCGGCCAGCGTGGCGATGACGCCCTGGAGGCCGGTGTAGACGTCGGCGTGGTTGTACGCGTCGTTCTCGACCGAGGTCATCGTGTCGCCGTAGTGGCGCGAGATGATCTCTGTGAACCCCGACTCGGCCTGCACCGTCGGGGCGAACGCCGGCCGGTTGCGCCACGGACCGGTCTGGCCGTATCCGCTGATCGACACCATGATCAGCGTCGGGTTGACGTCGAGAAGATCCTGGTATCCGAGGCCGAAGCCGTCGAGCGTGCCGGGCCGGAAGTTCTCCACCACGATGTCGGCCTCGGCCACCAGCTGGCGCACGATGTCCTGGGCTTCGACGAAGTTGAGGTCCAAGCTGATGGCGCGCTTGCCACTGTTCTGCTGGGCGAAGTAGAGCGACATCGGTCCGACGTGGGGCTGGCCGCTTCGGCCCGTGTCCGGTGCGGGGGGCTCGATCTTGACCACCGATGCACCCAGGTCGCGCAGTTGCTTGGTGCAATGGGGGCCGGCGAGCACCCGGGTGAAGTCGACGATCTTGACGCCGTCCAGCGGGGCGGTCATCGGCCCTGGAAGATCGCGGTGCCGGGACCCGTCTCGGCGAAGGCGGTCATGCCGGTCTGGAGGTCTTCTGAGGCCCACACGGGCTTCGCGGCCTCGTCCTGGACCACATCAGCGGCTCGCACACCCTCGCTGGTGGTGATAGCAGCCAGGCGTTTGATGGCGGCGTAGGAGACGTTCGGGCCCGTCGCCAACTGGCGGGCCCACGACAGTGACGCATTCTCCAGTTCGTCGTCCTCCACCACGACGTTCACGATGCCCCACTTCTCGAGCAGCACAGGATCGTGGCGGCGAGCGAACATTGCGATCTCTTTGCCGCGGCTCGCGCCTGCTCGATCCACGACGCGTTGCACTCCGCCGAGCAACGGCATCAGGCCCAGGGTGGCTTCCACGAGTCCGAGCCGGGCCGAGGCCCCGCAGATGATGAAGTCGCAGGCCAAGGCAATCTCGAACCCGCCACCGAGCGCGAGGCCGTGGACGGCGGCGATGGTGGGAAGCGGCACGCCCTCGAGTCGTTCGAGTACGGCGGCCGCGTCCTGGGAGCGGCCTTCTTCCGACCCGAATCCGTCGACGTCGGCTCCGGCCGAGAAGTGTTTCATCTCGCTGCGGAGCAGGATCGCGCGGCCACCGGCGTCTGCTGCGCTCTCGAAGGCCCCGATCAGCTGGTCGATGAAGGCGCCGTTGAGCAGGTTGTGCGGTGGCTTGGCCATCGTGACCACGGCGACGGCGCCGTCTATCTCGAGCCGGACATGGTCGGACATGAGCCAAGTCTGCCCGACGCTTGGCTGTCCCCGCAGAACTTCGAAAACCATGCTGCTGGGGCCGAAACACCTCAGTACGGTCGTTGAAGCGATCCCGATCGGAATACAGCCATGCCCCAGAGTTCCCAAACCCCCGTCTCGACTGACCTCGCGACACGGTGCGAAATCGGTCCTCGGGATCGGCAGGAAGATCGAGTCCTCACGGCCGTGAACAACGACGGTTCGTGGGTGATGGCGGTGGCTGACGGGCTGGGCGGCCATCCGTTCGGCGACGAAGCGGCACAGGCGGCGGTGGATGCGTTGTCGGAACGGATCAGCAGTCCCGCCGAGATGGCGGCGTCGTTCGATGCGGCCAACGCGGCGACGTGGGCGCTGCATCCGGAGATGAGAAGCCCCGACGACGGTCTGTCGTCAGTAATCGCGTTGACGACGCTGGTAGTTGCTGCGTGGACTCCCCAAAGCGGATTGTTGGTGTCGTGGGTGGGGGATTCGATGGCGTTCTTGGTGCCGGTTGCTGGCGGGCCGGGGTGGCACAGCACCCCGCACGGCGGTCCCATGGGATTCGTGAGCCGTGGCGTCGGCATGTTCCGTGCGGGTCATGGCGACGGCTACGAGCTGCCACCTGGCCATCTCGAGAATCTGAGCGACGATGTCCCAGCTGGGCGTGTCGAGGGCTGGATTGACGATCAGGGGCTGCTGGTTGTGCTGGCGAGCGACGGGCTGTTCGACCCGGTACTGATGGCTCACGACAGGGGCTGGTTCGGCGATGATCCCGACGATCTGAGCCTCGGCTTCGCCCTGGCGGCTGACCAGCGGGCCTCCGCCGACGCCGTAGCCGACACGCTGATGGACACCGCCCAGTTCGCCGGCCTGATCGACAACACCACCATCGCGGTCGCCCACATCACCCGAATAGGGAGTGGAGCTAAGGGGAATTGAACCCCTGACCTCTTCCATGCCATGGAAGCGCTCTACCAACTGAGCTATAGCCCCGAGGCCCCACGACGATACCAGCGCGCTGCTCAGAACTGAGAGTGAATCGAGGGAGCGACCCGGCGCGCGGGCGGCGCGCTGCGGGCATATCGTCGGGCACATGAGCATCCCCGTGGAGCCCGGCGACATCGGCAAGCAGATGGAGCAATTCGGCAGCGCTGCGTACGTGCTGACGGTGCGGGACGACGCAACGCCGCACATCGCTCACCTGGCGATGCGGCTCGACGGTGACGTGCTGCGCTGTGGCGCCAGCCGTTCGGCGGCGGCCAACGTGGCGCAGCGGCCGTCGATCTCGGTGCTGTGGCCGCCGTACGAGCCCGGTGGCCACTCGATGATCGTGGATGCCGTGGCCCGCACGGTCGACGGGGCCGACGGGCTCGAGCTGGAGTTGCGGCCGACCAATGGAGTCCTGCATCGGCCCGCGACACCGGCAACCCCGGCGACCAATCCCAACTGCAACTCAGACTGCGCCCCGCTCAGCTCGTCGGGCTCCTGATCGACGCCCCGTTGCGCCTCGCGGCGTCGGCGTGCGACTGCTGACGAAAAATGGCTTGACTCATCGGACCCATGTCTCCCAAATTCATGGGTATGGGTGCTCTGGGTGACGTGAAGACAACGATTGACGTGCATGATGAGTTGCTGAAGCGAGCTAAGCGGCACGCCAAGGAAACCGGCCAAACGCTGCGAGCCGTCATCGAAGAAGGCTTGCGCATGGTGTTGGAGAAGCCGCCGCCGACCGGTTACAAGCTGCCGGACCTGCGCGTGGGGGACCCAGACGGCCCGAACCCCTTCGAGAAATTCACTTTCGCCGAGATGCTCGAGATGAGCGAGCGCGACTTCGCGATGTTCCCCCAGCTCGTGACGAGGAACCCGTTCGTTCGGTGAGCAGTTTCGAACTAGCGGGCGCTAGAGCAGCCCGAGTGCGGGTACCTCGAGGTGCTTACGAAGCTGGGAGAGAAACCGACCGCTCGTGCCTCCGTCGATGAGCCGGTGGTCGAACGTGGCTGAGATGGTCATGACCGGCAATTCGACGGGGTTGCCGTTGTTCAGCCGTACCTGCGGCCGGGCGGCTCCGAACGCCACGATGGTGCTGGTGCGGACGGGCAGCATCGGTGTGCCGGCCTCGATGCCGACCGCGCCGACGTTGTTGACGGTGCATGTCGGATCGGCGAGCTCATCAGGGGCGATCGTGCGTTCTCGGGCCCTGACAGCCAGGCGATGAATCTCTTGCGCCAGCGATGCCGCCGAGTGCAGGTCGGCGTCGCGCACAACAGGCACTAGCAGGCCGCTCGGCGTGTCGACGGCGACGCCGATGTCGTACCGGTCGAAGAACACGGCTTCATCGCCGTCGAGGCGGGCGTTGATGAGGGGATGGTCCCGCAGCACCGGAATGAGCAGCGTTACGAACACCGCGTCGAGCGGCACCGGCGATTCCAGACGATCGCGCAGGGCGGCCCGGGTTGCCAGCAGGCCGCTGGCATCGACATCCACCATTGCCGTGAACTGTGGGATGGTCCGCGCCGACTCAGTCAGGTGTGCCGCGATGGAACGCCGCGTCGCACTCAGTCGTTCGCGGTGCCCGCGTGCAGCGCTGGGCTGAGCTCCCGAGGGTCCGTCCGCGACAGCCGTCAGATCGGCGAGTGTGACGGCACCGTCTGGGCCGCTCCCGCGCACTTGGGCGAGGTCGATGCCTGCATCGCGAGCCGCTTTGCGCACCTTGGGCATGGCTCGCACCGTCCCGCTAGCGCAGCTTGACCCTATATCGGGAGCGAAATCCGGCCGGTGTGCTGTCACGGCCGTCAAGCGAGCCTCGATTGCCTGCAGGACATCCGCGCGGGTCACCCGTCCACCGTTGCCGCTGCCTGCGATCGACGCGAGATCCACGTCATTGTCGGCAGCGAGGCGTCGTACCAACGGAGACGAGATGACGTTTGCGCCGGTGACCGCCTCCACTGCTGGGACCCCAGTGGCTGCGATTTCGCGTGCCGATCGGACGACAGATGCGGCTGCAGCGACCCCTTCCACAACAGCCGCCGCAGTGCCTGCGCTCGTGACGGCCGACATCTGCGCTGGCAGCGATTCGCCGGCTGTGCCAACGGCGAAGAGCGGCTCGCCGACGGCGACGACATCGCCGGGTTCGCCACCGAGCGCAAGCACCGTGCCGCGGAACGGGCTGGACAGCTCCACCACCGACTTGTCGGTCTCCACCGAACAGACCACTTGGTCGAGCTCGATCTGGTCGCCCTCTGTCACGTACCACTCGACGATCTCGGCCTCGACCATCGCGTCGCCGATCTTGGGCAGCAGGAAGATCTCAGCCACGGCGCGGCCTGTTCACCCAGCCATCGCCCGGCGTATGCCCGCGGCGATGCGCTCTGCGGTGATTGCGGAGTATTCCTCGAGCTGGGTCGGCCCCCAGAACACGTCCATGTGGGCCACTCGCACCGGCGGGCTCTCCAGTGAGTAGGCAGCCTGTTCGGCGACGGTTGCCAGAATCTCGGCACCCACGCCGCCGCTCGTATGGTCCTCATGGGCTACTACGAGGCGTCCGGTCTTGGCCACGCTGTCGAGCACCATCTCGGTGTCCCACGGATACAGCGTGCGCAGGTCGATGACCTCGACCGAGACGCCTTCGGTGTCGAGCGCAGCGGCGGCCTTCTGGGCTTCATGCTGCGGCGGGCCGAAGGTCACGACCGTGACGTCGGTGCCCGTGCGACGCATCGCCGCTCGTCCGAACGGGATCGAGTACGGCGCCACCGGCACCTCTTCAGACAACCCTCGATACAGCGCGATCGGCTCGAAGAACATGACCGGGTCGGGGCTGCACAGCGCCGTCTC
Organism: Acidimicrobiia bacterium; assembly: GCA_022820505.1. Classification (GTDB taxonomy): domain Bacteria; phylum Actinomycetota; class Acidimicrobiia; order Acidimicrobiales; family Poriferisodalaceae; genus Poriferisodalis. The sequence continues at coordinate 87,694 of JAJEFK010000007.1, forward strand.
CAGCAGACCCTTCGCGTCGTACGGCGTCGACGGGTACACCACCACCAGGCCGGGAGCGTGAGTGAAGTAGCTCTCAGGCGAGTCGGTGTGGAATTCGTACGCCCCGGTATTGGTGCCCACCGGCATGCGGATGACGATCGGGGCGGTCATGTGGCCCCGGTAACGCCAGCGAAGACGTCCGACATGGCCGATGACCTGGTCGAATGCCGGGTATACGAAACCGGCGAACTCCATCTCGGCGACCGGGCGAAACCCGCCCATCGCCATGCCGACCGACGTGCCCACAATGCCCGTCTCGCACAGCGGCGTGTCGACTACCCGCCGGTCGCCGAAGCGCTCCGCCATGTGCTCGGTCACGCGGAACACGCCGCCTTCGAGGCCGACGTCCTCTCCGAGCGCAATCAGCGAGTCGTCACGCTCGAATGCATCGATGAGGGTCATGTTGAGCGCTTCGGTCAGATCGACTCGCCGCGTGGGCCCCGACGGTTCAGGCTCGAGTCCGATCTCCCAGATCTCCTCGGGCGCAAACTCCGTCCTGGGCTCACCCACGTCGTCCTGTTCGCGATGAAGCTGCGCGACAAGCTGCCGAGGGGCCCGGGCAAAGAGGTGCCGTGGCGAGTAGTCCCGGCCGACGCCCGGACGCGCCTCGAGCTCATCGATGATCGATTCGAGCTGCGACCCGAGGTCGGCGCTCATCTGCTCTTCGGTCTCGCTGCGCCACAGGCCCTTGTGCTCTAGGAAGCTGCGCATCCGGCGGACGGGGTCGCGCTCGCGCCACACCGCCTCGTCGTCGGGCGTCCGGTAAACCGGTGTGCCGTCGTAGGTGGAATGGGGGGCGTACCGATAGGTGTTCATCTCTATGAACGTGGGACCCGCCCCTGTTGCGGCGCGCGCACGTGCCTCGACCACGGCCTGGTACATCGCCAACGGGTCCATACCGTCCACCCGCACCCCGGTGAAGCCGTAGGCCTGTGCCTTGTGAGCGAGCGTTTCCGCTGCGGTCTGCTTGTCGAGCGTCGTCGACTGCGCCACCTGGTTGTTCTGGCACAGGAAGACTGTGGGCGTCTTCCACACGCCGGCGAAGTTCATGGCGGCGTTGAAGTCCGACTCGGAGGTGGCGCCGTCGCCGAAGACGGCCAACGTCACGGAGTCCTCACCACGCAGCGCGCACGCATATCCGAACCCGACGGCGTGCGGCAGATGCGTTCCGATAGTGGCGTTGAGGCGTGTGATCCGGTCGCCGTGCACGTCCCAGATGTCGTCGTCGTCGGGAATGCCCAGCCAGAATCCCACGGCGCTGCGCAGGTCCATGTTGCGGCCGATCCACAGCGGCAGCTCGCGGTACGCGGTGAAGATCCAATCGGTGGGCCGCAGGGCTAACGCAGCCCCGGCGGCTGCCTCTTGACCGCTCGATTGGTAGTACGCCGGGATGCGACCCTGGCGCTGCAGGTTCAGCAGCTTCTCGTCCACGATCCGTGCCGTGAGCACCTTACGCAACAGATCGACAAGCTGATCGTCGCTGAGATCGGGTGCGACATCGACGAGTTCGCCATCGGGGTCGAGAATCTGATGCACGCTCACTCCTTCACCTCAGCCGTGTCGCGGACCTCCGCGAGCGTGACACACTCTGAATGTGAATCACAGGGCAACCATCGCTTCGACAAGTGAATCATTGATCATTGCGCCACTGTGCCAAGAAATCAACTGTGACGCCGTCGTCTGGTGCCATTTCGTTCCGCCGTATGGCGACTGGTACGGTCACGCATCATGACAGCGGCAGACCCGTTCTCGGTCGCCGGCCGTCGCATCGTGATCGTCGGTGGCACTGCCGGCATCGGCTGGGCAGTGGCAGTGCACTTGGCGAATGCCGGCGCTTCAGTCGTCATCACCGGCCGGCGCGACGCATCGGAACCCGCGATGCAAGCCGGCATCACATTCGTCCCCATGGACGTCGCCAGCGTCGCCGCGGTGAGAGACGGGTTCGCAGCCATTGCGGAGCAGGTCGCCCACATCGACTGTCTCGTGCTGAACGCCGGCATCGACATTCACCACGGCGAGATCGACGAACTCGATCTCGCTGTGTTCGAACAGGTTTTCGACGTCAACACGCTCGGTCTCGCGAGAGCACTGGCCTGCGGCATCGGCTTGATGCCGGCTGGCGGATCGGTCATCGTCACCAGCTCGCCTGCAGGCTCAGTCACCACACCGGGCATGGCCGCGTACTCCGCTTCCAAGGCCGCGCTGGACATGCTCGTGAGGACTTGGGCACTCGAGCTCGGTCAGCGGCAGATCCGCGTCAACGCAGTGCTGCCCGGCCTTGTCGAGAGCGAGATGGACGCCGGTTCTACTGGCGAGTTGGAGGTCATCCGCCGGATGACCGCCAATGGCGTCCACCGATCGGCGGCAGACATGGGCCCTGTGTTCCAGTTCCTGGCCAGCGCCGCCAGTGCGCCGCTGACCGGTTCGCTCGTCGGAGCTCATGACGGCATCGGCGTGGGTTACAGCGCAGAGGTTATGAAGCACCTCGCAGCAGAACTTCCCGAGCCGAGCTCATGAACAAGCCGGTGGTGCTCGACGACGTCGACCGCTCCCTGATCAGCGCCCTGGTCGCCGACGGCCGAGCCACTTACGCCATGCTCGCACCCGGCGTCGGGCTCTCGCAGGCTGCGGTGCGGGCTCGCGTCCAGCGATTGCTGGACGAACGCCTCGTCATGGTGACCGGCCGCGTCGATCCGGCCAGCCTCGGGCTGGGAGTGTTTGCGTTCGCGTTCCTGGAAGTCGACAGGGAGGTCGACAAGACAGCGGCTCGTATCGCAGAGATCGACGAGGCAGTCTTCGCGGCGGTCAGCTCGGGGCGTTTCGACCTGCTGGTGGAACTGCGCTGCGCCGACGAGCGTCGTCTTGTGGAGATGCTCGACCGCGTCCGCGGCATCGCCGGTGTGCGCCGGCTGCAGTCGGCGACGGTGCTGCATTACGAGAAGCAGGACTGGACCGGCGTCGGCAATCGCAGCGCCGTGCGTCGCACGAATCCGGCGGTGCGCACGGGAAGTGACCTGGACGACATCGACCGCGAACTGCTGCGCGAGCTGATCGCCGACGGCCGTGCGACCTACGCGGCGCTGGCACCGATTGTCGGGCTGTCGCAGGCTGCGGTGCGAGACCGCGTCATCGACCTCATCGGCAGCAACGTGATCAGGATCGAGGCGCACCCGGTGCCCGAGGCCATGGGCATCGGCGGGTTCTCCGGCATCGCCGTGAAGGCGGTGGGACCGGTCGGGCCAGCAGCCGAAGCGGTGGCAGAACTCGCCGAGTCGACGGTGGTGGCACGGACGCTGGGCCGGTTCGATGTGCTGGCGGAGCTCTGGTACGACGATCATGACCATCTGGCCGAGGTGCTGGATCGTTTGCGGGCGGTCGACGGGATCGGCTCGGTCGACACCATGCCGTACTTGCGGATCGCCAAGGAGCAGTTCGGTCCTGGTTCCCGGTCGTAGTGCCGTCAAATCGTCGGCGAACTCACGATTCTTCGGCAGATCGACTGCATGACAAGTGATTCACTTGTCTGACGGCCACATCGCAATTAGTGTCACATCATTCGAGTCACGAGAGCTCGGGCGGATGCTCGGAATCGTGGAGGGGGCTGCTCACATGACTGACCGTTCAAAGCGTTTCGTGCGCCTGCTGGCGCTGCTGTTCGCATTCGCGTTGCTCGCTTCGGCCTGCGGAGACGACGGCGACGCCGATGACGCAGATGCGGGGGCACCCGCCACGGAGGCGCCTGCTGAGGACATGGCCGACGAGCCGGCGGACGACATGGCCGACGAGGACATGGCCGACGACATGGACGATGGCGAGATGGCCGACGACATGGCTGACGACGAGACGTCGGATGACATGGGCCACATGGCCGACGATTCGCTGCCCGCGGTGAAGGTCGGTCTGATCGCACAGGACGAGGAGCTGCTCGCGTTCCCCGAGGTTCGTTCCGCCAGCCAAGCGTTCGTCGACTACTTCAATACAGAACTCGGCGGTGCCGGAGGGCATCCGATGGAGCTGGTGGTCTGCGGCGCTGGCGACGCCCCCGAATCTCATGTCGCATGTGCCCAGGAGTTCATCAACGCCGACGACATCCACCTGGTCGTGGCCGCCGGCTTCCTTGCGAACTCCGCTGCTGCCGCCGCGCTGCTGGCCGAGGCCGGTGTGCCCACGCTCACGCTCGGCAACGACTTCATCGACTACCTGATCCCAGGCGTCTACTCGCTGGACCCGGGATTGCCGGGCCTGGCGCAGGTGTTCTTCGTGTATGCAACCAGCGTCCGCGGCGATGTCTCCGCAACGCTGTTCATCGCGGACGATCCTGCCTTCGAGCCCTTCATCCCCGCCTTGCAGGCGATTGCGGAGTCGAACGGCATGATCATCAACGAAGTCGTGCCACTGGGCTTCGAGCCCGACCTGACCGGGCCGGTGAGCGCTGCGAATCTCGACAATGACGCATGGCTGTTCGTATTGGCCGACGGAGCGCAATGCGGCGCGGCTGCATCAGCGGTCGACACGGTGGGCTACGTCGGCAGCACCTACGCGAACGACCTGTGCATGGCGCAGGGCGTGATCGAGTCGGGAGCGCTCGACGGCTGGGCCGGTCCGGTGGTGTCCGCTGCGCCGACCGTCGACGGCGGTGACGAAGTCGATCTGATCGTGCGAGTCCTCGACACATACGGCGATGACGACTCCCAGACTGCGGGCCTCACTGGCTGGGCGATCGCCAATATCTACGCTGCACGCGACGTGCTGACCGCGGCCGGGTTGGCGGATGCCACTCGTGCCTCAGTGCTGGAGGCGCTGTCGACCTATTCGAGCACGGAGATCCCGGGCTTCCCCGACGTGTCCTGCCCCGGGCCGACGGTCTGGACCGGCGCATGCAACCAGTCACCGCTCATGGTGGTGGTCGAGGGCGGGCAGCTGACCAGCCCGGACGGCTTCGTCCAGCTCGACTTCAGCGAGTTGGACTTCCTGCTCGGCGGCTGAGCGCACGCCGACCATAGGTGCGTGCGCCTTCGGTGCGCACTCTGGAAGGGCCCCGAACAGCCTGGGTGGCAGCCTGTTCGGGGCCTCTTCGCGTAGGTTCCTGCGGGGGTTGCGGCCACAGCAGGCGGTAGTGCGCCGGGGTGGTCGCAGGCGAATCGCCGGGGAGAGATGATTGCGTAATCGACCGCTCGCCGAGCAGATCGCACTCGCGGTACTCGCTGTGGTCGGTGCTGCGTGGGCAGTCGCTGCGTTCATCGACACGCCGATCTTCTTCCAGCCGGTGTTGTTCGGCCTCGGCACCGGCGCCATTGTCGCTGCCCTCGCTCTGGGTCTCGTGGTGGCGTACCGAGCTTCTGGTGTCATCAATTTCGGTCACGGCGCAATAGCCACCTATGTGACCTACGTCTACGTGTCGCTCACCGACACGGGCGACTACCCGATCCCTCCGCTGCCGAATCCGCTCGCCCCCATCGAGGGCATCGGGGGCATCGAACTCGTCGACTTCCCGACCATGGTCGGGATGGGCGGCCCGATGCATCCGGCGCTCGCCATGACCGTCGCGTTGTCTACTGCCGCGGTTCTCGGGTTGATCGCCCACTATGCGATCTTCCGGCCGCTGCGCTACGCCCCCGTGCTGGCCAAGGTGGTGGCCTCGGTGGGCATCATGCTGTTCCTGCAGGCTGCCGTCGTGCTGCGCTTCGGCTCGCGTGCGAAGAGCGCAGACCCGATCTTCCCGAACGATCCGGTCGACTTCCTGGGGGTACGCGTCGGCCAGGACCGGTTCTGGCTGCTGGGTACCGTCGCGGTGGGAACGCTCGCGCTGTGGCTGCTGTTCCGCTACACGCGGTTCGGCATTGCGACCCGAGCGTCGGCTGAGAACGAGCGCTTCTCGACGCTGCTCGGATTCAACGCCGACTTCCAGGCAGGCGTGAGCTGGGTACTGGCGTCGGTGCTGGCTGGGCTGGTCGGCATCCTGGTGGCGCCCATCACCGGCGTGACGCCCAATCTGTTCACGGTGCTGCTGATCTCCTCGCTGGGCGCAGCACTCCTGGGCCGCATGTCGTCCTTCGTGATTGCTGCGGCGGCAGGGCTGATGCTCGGTGTACTGGATCAAGAGCTGTTCCGGCTGGAGTTCGAGTTCGCGTGGATCCCCGACATCGGCATCCGCCGAGCACTCCCGTTTGTCGTGATTGCGCTGGCGATGGTCGTGCGGGGCGAGACGCTGCCCTCACGTGGCGCGGTGCAGGCCGAGCGATTGCCAGAGGCGTATGCGCCCCCGATCACGCGGGGGCGCATGATCGGTTATGGGCTGCTGGCCGCGATCGCTTTCTGGGTGACGGTGTTCGCGCCGTTCCAGTTCCGTTCTGGCATGCAGAACACACTGATCGGCGTCATTCTGGCGTTGTCACTGGTGGTGGTGACCGGGTATGTCGGACAGATCTCGCTGATGCAAATGGCACTTGCCGGGGTCGCTGCCTTCGCAGTCGGTTCGTTCGGCACGTCGGCGGGCCTGCCGATGGTGCTCACGCTGCCCCTCGCAGTCTTGAGCGGTCTCGGCTTCGGCCTGGTCGCAGCGCTGCCCTCGCTGCGGACGAGAGGTGCGAGCCTGGCGATCATCACCTTGGCGAGCGGACTAGCCATCGAGGAGATCTTCTTCCAGCGCTCGGGATGGTTCGGGCTCGGGCGCACGACCAAGGTGGCGCCGACGCCCGAGATCGGGGGCGTCGAGTTCGGCACTACCAGCGAGTTCTTCTGGGGCGACGGCAAGATCCCGACGGGAGCGTTCGGCTTGTTCCTGCTCGTGCTGGCGATCGGGTGCTGTGTGGCGGTCATGCGGCTCCGACGCTCCCGGCTCGGCGAGCAGATGCTGGCCGTGCGCGCCAATGAACGCGCCGCCGCGGCTGCCGGCGTCAACGTGGCGGCGATCAAGCTGTCGGCGTTCGGCATAGCGAGCTTCTTCGCTGCGCTCGGCGGAGCGCTGACGGCCTACAAGCTCGGCACCTACGCGCAGGACTCGTTCGGGATCTTCGTCTCGCTGTCGGTGCTGGCTTTCGCCTATCTGGGCGGGATCTCCACGGTGGGCGGCGCCATCATGGCCGGGACGCTCTTCGCCGAGGGCATCGGCATTGTCGTCACCAACGAGTGGTTCATCGACGTCGGGCCGTACACGGCATATGTCGCAGGCTTCTTCCTGATTGCCACAGCCGTCTACAACAACGAGGGCATCGACGGCTTCCAGCGGCGTCAGCTCGCAGGCCTGTGGAATCGGCTGAGACGGCGGCGAAGGGCGGCATCCGGCAATCCGCCGGCCGGCGTGGGGGCCAGCAATGGGTAGCCCATCGGCGCCGGACGCGGTGCTGCGAACTGAGCATCTCGTGGTGCAATTCGGCGGTCTGCTGGCGGTCAACGACGTGACTCTTGAATGCGGCCGCGGCCAGCTCACCGGGCTCATCGGTCCCAACGGCGCCGGCAAGACCACGTTCATCGACGCAGTGACGGGCTTCCTGCCCGACAATGCGAGCGGCTCGGTCACGCTCGAAGGTGCCGAGGTCTTCGGCAGATCGCCGCACCGGCTCTCCCACGACGGGCTGACGCGCACGTGGCAGACGCTGGAGCTGTTCGACGACATCTCCGTGCGCTCGAATCTCGAGATTGCCCGTGAACGGCTCAGCCTCGTCGGCGCGCTGGCCGACTTCTTCCGGCCCCGGCGCCGGGATGCACGTGTCGACGAGATCCTCGAACTCCTGGGGTTGGAGGAGTTCGCAGCGCATGAGCCGAGGGAGCTGTCGCAAGGACAGCGCAAGCTGGTGGGGGTGGGGCGGGCGCTGGCCTCGACATCCAGCAAGATCCTCCTGCTCGATGAGCCCGCTGCCGGCCTCGACAAGTCGGAGACAGCATGGTTCGGCGAGCAGCTGCGAGGGCTGGTCGACGAGGGCCACACGCTGCTGCTGGTGGATCATGACATGGGCCTGGTGCTGAACGTGTGCGACCAGATCCACATGCTGGTCTTCGGCGAGTTGGTTGCGTCGGGTTCGCCCGCCGAGATGCGCAGCGACCCCAAGGTCATCGCCGCATATCTGGGCCACAGCGGAGGTTCGGAATGACCGAACGGCTGCTGGACATCTCCGGGCTGCACACCGGCTACGACGGTGTGGCGGTCGTGCGCGACCTCGAACTCCATGTCGATCCCGGGGAAGTCGTGGCGCTGCTCGGGCCGAACGGAGCCGGCAAGACCACGACGCTCATGACCATCTCGGGCCTGGTGCAGATCCTGGAGGGGAGCGTGAGCGTCATGGGACGCCCGGTGCCGAAGCTGCGCCAAGCCCAGAGGGTGGCGCGCTGGGGCGTGACCCACGTGCCCGAGAACCGCGGCGTGCTCTTCCAGCTGACCGTGCGTGAGAACCTGCTGCTGGCCAAGACGCGGGGGCGTGTGGATCTCGACCGAGCCGTCGAGTTCTTTCCGGCGCTGGGGCCGCTGATGAGTCGTCGCGGCGGGCTGCTCAGCGGCGGCGAGCAGCAGATGCTGGCACTTGGCCGGGCCATCGTGGCTGAGCCGAAACTGCTGATGGTCGACGAGATGAGCTTGGGTCTCGCGCCGGTGATCTACGAGGAGCTCATGCCGGTGGTACGCCGCATCGCGGACGAGACCGGCGCCGGGGTCCTCCTGGTCGAGCAGCATGTCGACCTGGCTCTCGAGGTCTCCGACCGTGGCTACGTGCTGAACCACGGCGACCTCGTGATGTCGGGTCCCGCAGCTGAGCTGCTGGCCAACCGGGCGCTGCTGGACGCCAGCTACCTCGGCGTGGAGTCGCTGGAGTAGCCGTCGACTGATCGGCCGTTCACTCGGCCAGCAGGCACAGGATCTCGTACATCAATGTGGCCCCGACCAGCGCTGTATTGCCGCTGGGATCGAATGGCGGCGCCACCTCGACGACATCGCCTCCCACCAGGTTCAGGCCGCGCAGGCCCCGCAGCAACGTCAGCGCCTCGCGGGTCGTGATGCCGCCCACCTCGGGTGTGCCGGTGCCCGGTGCATAGACCGGATCCAGCCCGTCGACGTCGAAGCTGATGTAGGTGGGTCCATCACCGACCACTCGGCGGGCTTCGGCTACCGCCGCATCGACGCCGAGTTCGGTGAACTCCTCGATGAACATCACCCGCATGCCGGCCCGCGCCGAATACTCCCAGCCGTCCGCCCAGTTCTGAGCACCCCGGATGCCGATCTGGATGGTCCGAGCCGGGTCGAGCAGCCCCTCGTCGCAGGCCAGCCGGAACGGTGAGCCGTGGTGGAATTTCTCGCCTCGAAATGCGCTCCAAGTGTCGGTGTGCGCATCGATGTGAACCATGCCGATGGGCGCGTCAGGTGTCGACAGGGCACGGAAGATCGGGTACGTGATGGAGTGGTCTCCGCCGGCAGCCAGAGGCGTTGCCCCGGCGGCAACGATGCGCCGCACGAAGGCTTCGATGTCGTCCACCACGGCAGCGTTGTCGTAGACGCGGTTGAACCGGACATCGCCCACGTCGGCGACAGCGCACAGCTCATAGGGGTTGACACCGGTCGCGTGGTTGATAGCGCGCATCAGAGACGACTGGTTGCGAATCTCGCGCGGCCCGTGGCGCGCACCGGGCCGGTTGGTGACACCGCCGTCGTAGGGCACGCCGTACAGCGCTATGTCGACACCGTCGAGATCAGGCTGGTACGGCGCACGCATGAACGTGGCGATCTCCTGATATCGCGGCTCGTACATAGGATCGTCGCCGCTGTCGGCACCCATCGGTGCCGGCTCGTGCTCGCTCATCGGCTCATCACGAACGTCGTGAGTTCGTCGGTGTCGAGCGGTCCTGCCCCCAGATGGCAGCGCTGCGTGTCAGCGAGCTCGAATATCGAGGTTGCGACAGTGATCTCGTCATTCGGTCCTGCGCCGGCGCGTGACCGGCAGATGGGTTTGGTCTCATACATGGCAGCAATCTCCCCCAGGTTCATGTCGGGCCTCACGGTGGCCTCGAGCTGGTTCAGCCGGTCGATTGAGGAATCGAGTCGCGGGTAGTGATATTTCGGCGATGCCCGGAACGGATGGTTGGTGTGGATCGCCCGGTTGCCGTCGTGGGAAATCTCCACCTCGACTGCCGACACTTCCACGGCCACGGAACGATCGCAGGTGCCCAGCACCCAGCTGTTGCCGCTCGCCAACGGCGTAGCCCGCAACCAGCGCAGCGCTTCGTCGATGGATCGGCACCGCAACAACGTCGGTATCACAAAGCCGCTCGACACTCCGCCAGATTGGTGGGCGAGCTGGCTCAGCGTCGTGATGCACACTGCGACACCCGACGAGTTGACGCCGTTGTAGGCAAGAAGGCCTGCACCCGATGGCGCCAGGATCTCCAGCCCGTCGGGTTCGAGATAGCGCAGCATCACCTGGCCGCTGTCGAAGTGTCGGTACAGGTCTTGAGTCTGGGCGACGAAACCCTGGGACCCATCATTGACCGCCATGGCCGAGCAGGCCTCGTGGCTGCGCAGCTCACCGGTGATCTCGTCGAGGTACCACCAGCACTCGTCGATGAGCTGCCACGCGAAAACGGTCTCAAGCGGCTGCGATGCACCCTCGGCGATGCCGACCACCTCGTCGTACAGCTCGGGCGTGTAGCGCTCGACCGGCGGGCGCAGACCGCTGTCGGCGAAGATCTTCCTGACGAATGCGCGCGGATCGATGCGTGGAGCCAGTGCTTCGTACCAGCCTCCGAGCACGTCGGCGATGGCGCCACGCAGCTCTTCGCCGTGCTGGCGGCCACGCGCACGTCCCGTACCGCTCAGGGTCAACTCGCCGATCATCACCGCTCCCACAACCGGATCCCCATGGGTCGATCCGGGGCGAAGGAAACGGCGAACTCCCGCCCCCAAGGAGGCGTGGGATCTGTCATTTCGTGGCGATACCTGGCACGAAATCGCTCGATGGCCTCGGTCGCTTCCAGCAGCGCGAAATGGCGGCCGACGCAGAACTTCGGCCCGGTCAGGAACGGGAAGTAGGCACGCCGTTCGAGGTGCAACGGGCTGTCGTCGGCCCAGCGCTGGGGAAGAAACTCCCCGGGCCGTTCGAAGTGTTTCGCATCGCGGTAGATGACGTACTCGGGCACCAGTACTTCCCAGCCGGCGGGCAGCAGTACCCCTCGGGCCTCGGGCGTGCCGGGATCGCAGTCGACAACAAGATCCTTGATGATGGCCCGGTTCGTCACGTGCACCGGCGGGTACAGGCGGAGCGTCTCGTCGACGACGAATCGGGCCGCAGCGCCGGCGTGCTGGGGGTGGCGACCGAGCAGGTCGATGGCGAAGCAGATCGTGTTGGTGACCGTCTCGTGTCCCGCGAGGATCAGCGTCACTGCTTCGTCTCGCACCCCGCGGCGGTCCAGCCGGGCGTCGGGCTCGTCCACCCCCGCCAGCAGGAGCCCGGCCATGTCACTGCCCGGATCGCCGGGTGGACGGGCGTCGAGCACACCGCCGATGTAGCCGTCGAGTGCCGCCATGGCGGCGTCGAATGAGGCAGGCCTGGCGTCGATGTCTGTATTGGCCGGATCGGACTCGGCCCATGCATGGATCTCGGCAACTGCCGTGGCGATGACCTCCATGGCCTCTTCGGTGAGATCGTCGCTGAACAGCAGGTCGGCAACCACGCGCAGGGTGAGCCGCTTCACGAGGTCGTGCACTTCGACAGGCTCGCCGGTGGGCCAGCGGCTGAGCTCAGAATCGATGATCTGGCACATGCGCGTGTGCAGCCGGCGCACGGTTCGGGCGCCGAGCGGGCGGGCGATGCGCTTTCGTCGGGCCAGCCACAGATCCCAGTCGTAGTTCGTGATCAGACCAGTCCCCATCACGTGCGCAAGGCGTTCGAAGACCAGGGGCCGCCCAACATGCTCGAGGCGATTCACGAACACGGTGGCGATCACGCCGAGGTCGAAGACCACCGCGGTGCGCACCCCGCCGAGGTCGATCGGCACGATGCTGCCGTACCTGCGCAGGTCGCGCAGGTACTCGAACGGCGCGGCCGCGTACTGCTCGAACTGGTCGCCGGCCGGACCGGCCAGTTGCGCCACCGAGACAGGTGCTGTGTTCACGGCGCCCCGAACGCTCTGCTCTCGCTGTTCGGCGACGGCGGCGTCCTCTGCTGGGTGTTCGCGATCAGCTCCAGCGGGTCGTAGGCCTGAGGCGTGAGCGAGCCGTGCGGCGGGCGCTCGACCGGTCGCGGGTGGTCGAGCCAGTCGTCAATATCGATGAGCTCGGGAGGCTCGTAGTCGGCCGGGAACCCGAGTGGGTCGAATCCGAATTCGGCTGCCAGCTCGATGCTGTACGCGTCGAGTGCCGCTGCGTTGACGTAGTTGAGGTGTCCCTCGCGTTCGCAGTACGAGTACCCCCCGGTCAGGTCCGGCTCGGGGCTCTCGATCAGCGCTCGGAATCGCTGCCAGCGCTCAGGGTGGCTTTGTTCATCACGTACGTGGTTGGCGATCAGGTCCGCGGCTGCGCTCACCCCCCAGTAGCCCCCGGCAGCGAGGTTTGCGGGACCCAGCACGCACAGGTGCGGGTAGCGGCGATGGAACATCCACAAGAACAGGTCGTTGTCGGCGTCGGTGGACGAGATGCGGCAGTGCTCGGGGTCGATGAACGGCATCTCATCGCGATAGCCGGTGGCCCACAGGATGAGGTCCACCTCGTCGCTGCTGCCGTCCACGAAGTGGACTCGGCGCCCGTCGAAGCGGGCGATCTCGGGGTGCCAGATGAGGTCTCCGTGAGAGAGGTGATGCAGCACCTGGTCGTTCAGGATGGGATGGTGCGTCAGCGGAGGATGGTCGGGTGCGCCGAAACCGGTGCGGGTCACGTCGCCGACGTGCAGCGCCAGGAACTCGGCCAGCCGCTCCTGGCTGGACACGGTGTTGATCCCGAAGTGGTCGAGCGGGACGCCGCCGATGAGCTTGGGGAAGAACCAGTAGCCGCGGCGCACCGAGATGACGGCGCGTTCGGCCGCCACTGCTGCATCCACGGCAATGTCGACGCCAGAGTTGCCGGCGCCCACGACGAGCACTCGCTTGTCCCGCAGCTCGTCGACGCGCTTGTATGTCTGGCTGTGCCGGGCCTCGCCGGCGAATTCTCCCGGATACGAGGGAATCCGTGGCACCCGCTGGAATCCGGGGCACGCCACGACGCCCCGGTAGCGCCGTCGACGGCCGTCTGCGAAGGTGACTTCCCAGCGCTCGTCGAGTGCATCCCCGATCGGCAGCGCCGCATCCACCTTCGTGTTGAACTCGTAGTGCTCGCCGAGGGCGTGGTGTGCTGCGTAGGCGCGGATGTAGTCGCGGATCTCCCACCAGCGCGGGTAGTCGGGGTAGTGGTCGGGCATGGGCAGATCGGCCCAGCCAGAGCGCGCCGCCGATGAGATGAAGTGGGCGGTCTCATAGATGGCAGAGCCGGGATTGTCGAAGTTCCACAATCCACCCGGCTGATGATCAGCCTCGACTGCGTCGAACGCGACCCCAGCAGTTCGCAGGGCCAGCGCGACCGAGAGACCGGATGGGCCCGCTCCGACCACAAGCCACCGTCCGCTGCGGTCCTCGACTTCCGCTGCTGCTGCCACTGACCATACGCTAGCGTATGGTCAGTGGCTGGCTCGAAATCCGATGTGCTTGGCATGAATTGTGAGGGAATGCAATGACTGACAGCGTGTTCGATGACCACGATGCGCTCGGACTTGCGGAACTTGTTCGCTTTGGCGACATCTCGCCCACTGAGCTGCTCGACGAAGCAATCGAGAGAGTCGATGCCGTGGACCGCCAATTCGGGGTGCTCGCTGATCGATATGAGGACTTCGCTCGCCGGCAGGTCGCTGACGGCCTTCCTGAGGGACCGTTCACCGGTGTGCCGTACCTGCGTAAGGACTGCAAGTGCGAGATCGCCGGCTTGTCGGCAACTGAGGGAACGCGGCTGCTCGCAGGCCGCATTGCCGAAACGACAGCGGTAGTTGCGGAGCGATTTCTGGATGCCGGCGTCGTCGTCTTTGGTGCGACCTCGGTGCCACCGCTGTCGGCATCGTTCGACACCGACCGATCGCCTGCGGGACCCTGCCGTAACCCGTGGGATCCCAGCCGGACATCCGGCGGATCATCGGCTGGTGCGGCAGTCGTGGTTGCCACCGGGGCTCTCCCGATGGCGCATGGCAACGACGGTGGGGGATCGCTGCGGATACCTGCTGCGTGGAGCGGTGCATTCACGGTGAAGCCCTCGCGCGGACGGGTGCCTAACGGACCCGTCTACACAGAGGACTGGCTGGGCTTCGCCACCGAGGGCGTAGTCACGCGCAGCGTTCGAGACTGTGCTGCCATGCTCGACGCCCTCGCCGGACCCGAGACGGGCAGTCGGTACGTCGCTCCGCCTCCGCCCCGTTCCTACCTGGCCGAAACCCAGCGACCTGCGCAAAATCTGCGCGTAGGGGTGCTCGAACGTGATCACTACGGCACCGAGTTCGATCGCGAGTACCTCGCAGCGACGCATCGCACGGCTGACCTGCTGGCCTCGCTCGGCCACGAAGTCGAATCCACGCCGTCACCCGAATTCGACATCGACGAGCTGTCCCAGCAGCTGTTCATGACGGTGGCAGTCGACACCGTTCGCTTCCTCCGTGCGGTCGGCGAGGAACGGGGCCGGCCGGTTGACGATGCTGAGATAGAAGTCTTGCCAGCCACAATTCGGGCGCACGGCCGCACTGTCACCGGCGAGCAGTACGCACGCACGAACGACCTCAGCATGGAGGCGGCATTCGCTTGGGACCGCTTCATGCAGCGTTACGACCTGGTGCTCTCGCCGACCATGACCAAGCCTGCACCGCCGAATGGCGAGATCTACCGACACGAAGATGACTTGGACGCCTACCGGCGCGACATCGATGAGTATCTCAACATGACCATGGTGCAGAACGTCACCGGGCAGCCGGCGATGAGCGTGCCGTTGTGGCGGTCCGAATCGGGTTTGCCGATCGGCATGATGTTCGTTGCCCGTTACGGCGACGAGTCGACGCTGTTCTCGTTGGCTGCCCAATTGGAAGAGGCCCATCCGTGGTGGCATGTGCGCCCGCCCGTCGCGTTCGCCTGACGTACGCAGCCGCCGCCGTCTGCAGCCGATGACCTGTAGTGACAGCGGCGGAGGGGAGTAGCGGTGTTCTCGCTGGAAGGCAAGTCGGCCATCGTCACCGGTGGCGCATCGGGAATCGGCGAGGCCACCGTCCGCCGGCTTACCGCTGCGGGCGCGATGTGCGTTGTAGCGGACATCTCGGATGCCAGCGCATTGGCGACCGAGGTTGGCGGCGAGGCGCACCAGTGCGATGTCACCGATGCCGCTGCTGTGCAGGAGTTGGTGGACGCCACGGTCGATCGGTTTGGCCGACTCGACATCATGGTCAACAACGCAGGCGTCCTTGGTCCGGGCCGCGGCGTGCTGGCCGATGACCCGGTCGCGGGACGCGCCGCGCTGGAAGTCAATCTCGGCGGTGTCCTGAACGGGGTCCGTGCGGCCGGGTTGGTGATGGAACCCGGTGCGGCAATCGTGAACACTGCCTCGATGGCCGGGGTTGTGGGCTTTCCCGGCATCGGCTGGTACGGCATGGCCAAGTGGGGCGTCGTTGGGCTTACCAAGCACGCCGCCGTCGAGTTCGGACCGCGGGGAATCCGTGTGAATTGCGTCTGCCCGACCGGGGTGGACACGCCCATGGTTGGGGTTGAGGCCGCAGACCATTGGGCCGTTCGCAGCCAGTCGCTGATGAACCAGCACGTCACCCGCTTGGCCACTGCCGACGAGGTCGCCGCCGCGATCCACTACTTGGCATCCGATGAGGCAGCCATGATCAATGGCCATGCACTGGCCGTCGACGGCGGGCTTGCCGCTGGTCCCAGCGTGCAATTCATCGAAGCGGCTCTCGGCACGGCGATCGGAGACGAGGGCGGCATCTACGAGTAGCCGGCTGGGCAGCAGTGCAGGCCGTCGAGCTGTTGAGTCCGAGGCCAGTGATTCAATTGCTGACCATGGCGGCGATGACGCGGTCGAGCTGGGCGCGCATGTCATCAGGGCTGAGCCGCTCGCCGCTGACCTGCTGCCACAGGTACAGGCCCATATATGCAGCCAGGCCGCCGACCGCCCTGTCCCGGCTCACTGCAGGTTCGACGCCGAGCTCAGTGAGCGCCGCAGTGAGCCATTCGATTCGACGCTCGGTCACACGCCGCAGCGAGGCCGCAACGCCTGGATCGTCGAGACTGCCGGCGAGTGCGACGTCGACGAAACCGTCGAGTCCAGTGCCCAGGCCGGCTGTAGCTGCGTCGGTGAGCCGCTGTCGGGGGTCGGTCGCCGCTTGCTCATTGACGAGGTCTGCTTCGACGATCTCCTCCCAACGCGCGAGGGCAGCCTGCAGCAGTTCCTGGCGGTTCTCGAAGTGGTGGTAGAAGCTGCCCTTGGTTGCGTCGAGCCCAGCGGCGAGCTGCTCGACGTTCACAGCTACCGTGCCGCCCGCCGCCATTGCCCGCAGTGCTGCATCAGTCCAGTCGGATCTCGACAGGCGTGATCGCGCTGGCACCGTGCCAGCGGTCATGGCTGCCCCTGCCCTCCTTGCAGCGGCCAATCCTGATCGGGCGCGTAGAGACGTCGCAGACGCAGGGCAGCGACGCGCTCTTCGAGCAGGCTCACCGTGAGCTCGGGATGGGGGAGCAGCCAGAAGTCTCCGGCCTTGATCCCGTCGATGGCAAGCCGGCCCACGGTGTCGGGCGAGAGCCCCCGAGCCAGGTAGTCGGCAATGTCCTCGCCGCCGGTCATCGCCGTGCCTTCATCGGCCAGCGACTTGTTGGAATTGGCCACGATGTCGGTGGCGACCGGACCGGGGCAGAGCACCGAGACGCTGATGCCTTGATGATCCCGGCGCAGCTCCATCCCGAGCGATTCCATGATGCCGACGACTGCGAACTTGGTGCCGTTGTAGATGGCCAGGTCGGGATCCGCGACCAGACCCGACAGCGATGCGGTGGCGCTCAGGTGCCCGGATCCTTGCGCGATCAGCGTCGGCAGGAAGCTGCGGATGCCGTTGATGACGCCGTTCACGTTGACGTCGAACAGCAGCCTCCAGTCGACCTCTGTGCACTCGGCGACAGGCTTCACCAAGCCGAGTCCCGCATTGAGGCACACCAGGTCAACCCGATCGAACTTCTCGAGGACGAGGTCTCGCAGCCTGTCCACTTCGGCGGGGTGGCGGACATCGCACGCCCAGGCTTCCGCGTTTGCGCCTGCGGCACGCAATGCCTTCGCTGCCTCACCGGCACGTGCGGCGTCGAGATCGGCGATCGCCATCCGCATGCCGTCAGCGACGCAGGCGCGCGCCAGTCCCAGCCCGATGCCGCCCGCGGCCCCGGTGATGACGGCGACACGATCTGCGCTGGTGGAGCTCGTCGTCATGGCCGTGACCATACTCAACCGTATGGCGGCTGGTGACGGACACCGGCCAGAGGGTGCCAGCCCAGGAAACGCCTCAGCACGTTGCGAGTGATGATCTCCACTTGGGGTTCCTGCTGCGCGAGCCCGTGGCACCACTCCGTGCTTCCTGCGCAGAACACCTCTCCGTCGCCCTTGGTCATGTGGGTGATGACCGCACTTCCGTAGCGGAGCCGGTCACGGTTCTCGGGGGTATCGCTGCCGGCGAGGGCTTCGGCCGCAAACGCCAGATCGCCGTCGGCTATCGAGAGCAGGCTGCCGGCGTGGCCGTGATCCTCCTCGGAGAGCGTCACTGGCGTCAGCGCGAGAATCTCCAGGTGCGCGGGAGTCCCGTCCTCGCCAGTCGGGTAGGGGAGCCCCGCGTGAAACGAGTAATCGATGCCGTCGGTCTCGAAACCCACCAGCGGCAGATCCGCGCCGACGACATCGCCGTAGTACACGTCAGCGCCGTCGAAGGCCCAGTGACCTGGCCGGTACACGATGAAGCCGCCGGCACCTCGGGGTGACAGGCCGCCCATGCGTGAATAGACGCCGCGCAGCCCATTGGCGCCGAACGTCGTCACCGGGGGATGGTTGATGTAATGAGCCTCGAACGCGCCTGTGCGCTGGTCGGCATCGGGGTTGTGACGATGGGGATCGGCATGCGCGGCGTACTTGTGGCAGACCTGGGTGTGCAGGTCATCCTCCATGCGCACCTGCCACACGATGTTGCCGGCGAGGCGGGCGTAGCGTCCGCCTCGTTCGATGAAGCCGTCGAGGACGCGGCGGCCGGCGGCAGTCCAGTACTCGTCGTGGCCGGTGGTGACGACTGCGTCGTAACGGTCGAGCACTGCAGGATCCCGGTCGAGATCCCACTGCGACAGCAACTCGGGGCCGTATCCCTCCGCCTCGAGCCACCGGGCCGTGAGCCCGTCATAGCGCGCCCAGCCGTTCGCAATCGTCCACACCGAGTAACCGTTGCTGGTGGCCCAGTCGGCAGCCGGCACGCCGACCGCGGCGCCCAGCGGAGCGGGCGGAGCTGCCAGGCGGGGTGCGCCGACTGGCACGCGGATCATGCCGCGTGACCAGGGCCGATCGAAGCTGAGCCGGGGCCGGAAGCTCTTCTCGCGGACTTCGAGGGGATCGCCGGTTTGGTCGACGTGCTCGTCGGAGAAGTAGCCGCACCCGCCGCCCCAGTCGTTGTATTCCTGCCAGCTGTACGTGGCGACCACGAGGGCCAGCTTGCTTGCGGCGCCCGGCAGCGAAGCTCGGAGCACGAAGAATGCGTCCTGGCCGACTTCGAGACTGTCCCGTTGACCGCGGCACACCACGACGTAGCCGCCGCTGGGCCACTCCGCTGGGATCTCGAATGTCGCGGCTACGGGCCAGCCGCATCCCACGGCAACGACGTCGTCGGGAACCGGATGCTCACTGCCGCGCAGGCCCGTGACCTCATGCACCTTCTCGAAGGCGGCACCATCGCGCCAGACTTCGAACCCCCACGTATCTGCCGTGGTCGACACGTGGAGCTCGACGGCTTCACCGGGTGCATAGCTGGGTCGGCCCGTGTAGCACCAGATCTGGAGAGCGTCGGGTTGGCCGATCCAGCCGTCAGCGGTGAGGCGCTCGAGCCACGACTGCCACTGGCCCTCGGCCGTGCCGCGACCGGCTGGGATACCGCGGTCGCCCTGACGAGTCTCCGTCACGGGGTGACGATCACTTTGCACTGGTCGGTGGGCCGCCGCAGAGCTTCGAATGCTTCGGGGAGTTCGTCGAGCGTCACACGGTGGCTCAGCATGGGAGTCGGATCGAGCCGGCCCGCGGCGATCATCTCGATGACGAAGGCGTTCTCCTCGGTGGTGTAGGTAGCCGGGAATCGCACCGTCGGTTCCTTGAGATAGGCAGCGACATGGTCGATCGAGTCGGGCTGCATGCACACCCCGCCGGCAATGACCGAGCCCCCGTGCCGCACGATGTCGATCGCTTGGGACAGCACGCCAGGCAACCCCACGCACTCGATCACGATGTCGGGGGGCTGGCCCAGCAGACCTGTCACGGCAGCGCCCATGTCGTCGACACCCGAAGCGTCGATCAGATCGGTCGCGCCCATGACGGTTCCGAGCGACAGCCGGTGAGAGACCGTCTCGCTCATGACCACGCGGCGCGCGCCGAAGAACCGCGCCCACGCCACGGTCGCGAGACCGATCGGACCGCCGCCGATGACCAGCACCCGGTCGCCGACCGACAGCTCAGCCTCCCGCACCAGCATCAGGCCCGTGGCCAGCGGCTCGACGGATGCGGCAATATCGAGCCCGACGCCGTCGGGAACGCGCAGCAGGTCGTTGGTGTGCACGCGGAGCAGCTCGGCATAGGCACCGTCTGGCTCGTCGGGGCCGAGGGCGCCGAAGAACTTGATCTGCTCGCAGCGATGCCCTTGTTCGGTCAGGCACCAGCCGCAGCTGCCGCAGGTGAATCGCGAGACCACGAAGACCCGATCGCCGACTGACCACGTACCGATGGGATCGGGGCCGAGTTCCGAGATGGTGCCGGCGACCTCGTGTCCCAAGATGCCTCCGGGCCGGGCGATGCCGCCTGGTGCGGTTGCATGCAGGTCTGAGCCGCAGATGCCGCACGCATGCACTCGCAGGATTGCTTCACCGGAACCTGCGTGAGGCTCGGGCACTTCGGCGATGCGCAACGGCATCCCCGGCCCGTCGAAGACTGCGGCTCGCATCACGTCTCCCTCACGAGGTCCTCCCCGCGGTGCCAGTCGTACTATGGATCGCGGGTCAGGTTAGATCGCCGGATGAGGAGCGCACCCTGGAGAGCGACTCCGCAGGGGAGCCATTCGTGACGCAGTGCATCAATACCGTCTTGTCCATCCCCGAACCGCGAACGGCGGCGCTGATCGACAAGCCCTATCCGGTGATCACGTCGGGTTTCGTCATCGTCGAGGTGGCCATTGCGCCGGTGTGCAACGAGGCCCGCATCTACCGCGACCACCAGTTCGAATGGCACGACAGTCCTACCCACCTCGGCCACGAGGGCGTGGGCACCATCGTCGAGACGGCTCCCGGATCCCGTTTCGATGCGGGCGATCGGGTCATCGTGTTTCAAGGCAACAGCTGCCAGAAGTGCTTTGTGTGCACTCAGGGCCTGTCGCCCACCCACTGCCTCGGCATTCCTTATGAGGGCCACACCGACGGCATGGCACCCCAAGACGTGACGGCCGGGCTGCTGGGTATCGAGCGGGTCAACGGCAGCAAGTCCGGCGGTTTCGGCATGGTGCAATTCCGGATCGCGCCTGAGCACATGATCGTGCGTTTGTCAGACGACCTGCGCTTCGAGCACGCCGCAGCGGGAAACTGCACCTTGGGGCCGTCGTTCACGGCCTGCGAGGAACTCGGTGTCGGCGCCGGCGATGTGGTGTTAGTCGGCGGTGTCGGGTTCATCGGTCTCGGAGCCGTGGCCAATGCGCTCTACCGCGGCGCGACCGTCATCGTGCTGGGGCGCCATCAGTACCGCATGGACTTGTGCCGGACCCTGGGCGTGCACGCCATCATCGATCCTGCCGATCCTGACTGGCTGCAGCAGGTGCATGCCGTCACCGGCGACCGCGAGGGTGCCGACGTGGCGTTCGAATGCTCCGGAGCGCCGTACTACCTCGAACGCTGTCTTTCCGGTCTGCGCCGCTACGGCAAGCTGTACTCGCTGGGCCACAGCGGCTCCGAGAGGTACTCGCTGAGCATCCTGAATGACCTGATGGATCGTCACATTTTCTGGACGGGCGGTCACGATGTCCGATTCCGTGATCGGGACGGTCTGCTGCGCATGATGGGCGATGCCGCTGTGCAGCGCAGCATCGACACGATCGTCACCCACGACCTGCCGATGTCACGTGCTGCGGAGGCCTTCGAAGCCGGCCTGTCCAAGAACTGCGGCAAGATCTACCTGCGGCCCGGCAGCTAGAGAGGCACAGATGGCAGACAACCCGCAACCATTGGGCGGCAACGAAATGCCTCGTTTCGCCGGCATCGCCACCTTCATGAGGTTGCCTGCAATGCATGATCCGGCCGACCTGGACGTCGCGGTGGTGGGTGTTCCCTTCGACATCGGAACGTCGAATCGGCCAGGCGCGAGATTCGGGCCGAGGGGCATCCGTGATGAGTCGGTGCTCTTGCGCCCGTACAACATGGCCACGCGGGCAGCGCCGTTCGACAGCCTCCGCATCGATGACACCGGCGACGTGGCAACCAACCCGTACAACCTCGCCGACGCCATCGACCGGATCACTGCGCACTATCGCTCGTTGCTCAGCGACGACGTGATGACCGCGACTCTGGGAGGCGATCACACCATCGTGCTGCCGATCCTGCGCGCCATGGCGGCAAAGCACGGCCCGGTCGGGCTCGTCCACATCGACGCCCACACTGACATCAATGAGCACATGTTCGGCGAGGCGATAGCGCACGGCACGCCGTTCCGGCGGGCCGTCGAGGAAGGTCTGCTCGATTGCAACCGGGTGGTGCAGATCGGGATGCGCGGCACGGGTTACGCCGCCGATGAGTTCGACTGGTCGCGCTCGCAGGGCTTCCGGGTGGTCCAGGCGGAGGACTGCTGGAATCGCAGCCTCGCGCCGCTCATGAACGAAGTGCGAGATCAGGTCAGCGGCGGACCGGTGTACATCAGCTTCGACATCGACGGGCTGGATCCTGCCTTCGCTCCGGGCACGGGCACGCCCGAAGTAGGGGGATTGACGGTGCCGCAGGCCCTCGAGATCATCCGCGGCTGCAGGGGGCTCGACATCGTGGGCTGCGACCTCGTCGAGGTGGCGCCGATCTATGACAGCACCGGACTGACGTCACTTACGGCGGCCAACCTGGTCTACGAGATGCTGTGCGTGTTGCCCGGCGTGGAGTACCGCGACTGAGACTGGGCACCGGGCAGCGCTTCGCGCTCGCTCCATGCGCGACAGACTGAGGCCTCAGTCCGCGTCGTGCTCGGCCCGTAGCGCCTCGATGTCCAGCCCGACGCTGTCGACGATGCGCACAAATGACTCCCAATGGGCCGGCATGATCTCGACTGGCGCTTGGGCCTCGATGTTGCGCCAGCCGCGCTCGCCGGGCAGGTAGATCTCGTCGACACCCGGACGCCGCTTGGCGCTCTTGACGTGGTTGACCAGCACGTCGGAGCGGCGGCTGGCGGCGTCGTTGCCCATCCAGTGCGAGGGGTCGATCACGATCACGCAAGCGCCGCCGGTGAGTGCTTCCTCTCGAGGCTCCAGCCAGTACGAGGGCGGGCCGGCGATCTCGGGACTCATGCGAGCGCCAGGATTGATGATGCCGGCGAGCATCTCGGTGAACAGGTTGAAGGCGTACATCCGCGGCGAACTGAACACCGTTGGAGCCCGACAATCAGAGATCCGGCCGTACTCCTCCATCCGTTCGAAGTACGGCGCCGGATCGTCGGTGAGATCGCCGGTGTCCGGGTCGGCCAGGTAGTCGCCGTCGAGCCTCCGACCCTCGAAATAGGCCTCGCTCAGGTCGCCGTCGTGGACCTCGATGGCCTGGATGTCGGTGACGATCGGCGGGTGCTCGCCGCCCGGCGTGGCAGCAGCGAACGGCGCCCCAGACAGCACGTTCTGCATCCCGCCCCACGGCGAGACCAGTGGCAGGCTGTTGTTGGTGGCCATTGCCATCATGCCGTGGCGGGCAGCCATGCGGACATAGGTGCCGAAGGCGCCGGCGTCGTTGAAGTCACGGGCAAAGCCGATGGCGATGGCGTGCTCGCGGGCCTTGGCGATGGCCGCATCCATCGCCATCGTCAGCGCCCACTGGCCCGACGAGCGGTTGCCGTCGACCACCACCCAGGTGGGTCCTTCGTCAACGATCTCGGGTCTCGCGGTGACATCCATCGTCCCGGTGCGCGCCAGCAGCACTGGAATCTCGAAGACGCCCATTCCCTGGGTGAGCTTTCCGTTGCGGTCCCCGTCGGAAACGCACCGTGCCACGATTTCCGCATGCTCAGCAGCGAATCCGAGTTCTTGCAGCACCCTGCGGTAGCAGTGCTCGAGAAACTCCGGGTCCTCGCTGAGACGTGTCTCTTGGGCGGCGTTGTCGTTCATGGCAGCTCCTTGGCGACCGCGATCAACGAATCATCTACGTTGTCATGCGTCGGCGCTGGCTGCGTCGGCGGAACTCGCCGGCTGGAGGCCAGCGCCTCCGCGCCATGCGACGACGGACGTGACGCTTCCATGGTGACCAACCTCGACGCTGTGAGTGCCCATGGGTGCTGAGCTGACTCGACTGCCAGGCAACTGCTCGTTGGAGGACATCTGCGAGGTCAGCGACCGGGACGGCGGCGTGATCATCGAGGACTGGCTGCCTGGCGGGGTAGTGGACAGCTTCAACGCAGAGCTTGAGCCGTGGCTGGCAGCCCACGCCGGCACCGACTCGGGAACCGCAGCATCCGACGAGTTCCTCGGTCTGCGAACCAAGCGTCTGCAAGGGCTGGTCACCAAAGCACCGACGTTCGTGCGGATCATGACCGACGAGCGGCTGGTCGGCTATGCCGAGCAGGTCATCGGGCCGATCAGCCCTGTCGTGATCCTGAACAACGGCGAAGTCATCGATATCGGCCCCGGTGAGTCGGCTCAGCCGTTGCATCGTGACGACGATGCATGGAACTTCGCCCGTCCTGGCGCGCCGATGATCGTCAACAGCATCGCAGCACTCGTCGACATCACATCAGAGATCGGGGGCACGCTCGTCGTGCCGGGCAGTCACCGCTGGGAACCGGGTCGGCTGCCGTCGAGCGACGAAATCACCTGTGCAGCGATGCGGGCCGGCTCGGCGTTGTTCTTCCGTGGCGACCTGATGCATGCCGGCGGTGCCAACGCCACGACGGACCGCCGACGCCGAGCGCTGTCGACCGGGTTCTGTGCCGGATGGCTGCGCCCCGTCGAGAACAGCTACACGAACGTGCCGCCCGAGATTGCCCGCAGCCTGCCGCGCCGCGCCCAAGAACTGCTCGGATACGCCCTCTACGACGCGTCGTCAGTCGGCGGCGGCTACCTCGGCTATCACGACATGGGCGACCCGATGCGCCTGTTCGACTGATCCGGCCGTTCCCGCCGAGCCGTTGACCAGATGCGGCCAAGAGGCTGGGGCATCGGCGTTCACTCCGGCGGTGTCCGGTTCAGCTCCGTAGGCGTCCAGCCCAGCGGCGGCTGGGGCGGACTGATGGGCTCGGTGCCGCGCAGCCGCAGGTGTCCCACGAGCAGGCACACGAGACTTGCTGCTGCTGCCGCCATCCACGTCGGGCCGGCGCCCCAAGCCTCGTACATCGCTGCGGCAGGCAGGGCCGCAATTCCGGCCCCCAGCACTTCGGCTGCGCCCATCAGACCGAGCGCACCGGCCTGGCGCGCTTCGGGAACGGAGCGGGACACCGCAACCTGGCCTGCGGTGAAGCCGTACCCGTCTGCGACGCCTGCAATGGTCATCACCGCGACCACCGGCCAGATTCCAGGAATCAACCCGTAGCTGAATGACACTGCGGCCGAGATCGCCATGCCGATGATGGCGACGCGAGCAGGCCCCACCCGATCTGCCGTACGACCCGCGCGCGTGCTCACCAGTGCGATGGGAATGGCGAAGATGGTGAATCCGATGCCGGTTTCGAGTGCTCCGCCCCCGCGGTCCACGAACATCAGCGGGAGCACGGCCTCGAAGGCGCCGATCAGGAAGAAGTAGCCGAAGATCAGCAGCAGTGCGCCTTGCAGGCGGCGATACGCGAGCAGATCGGTGGATTGCCGTGCGCGCCGGGTCTGCTGGCCCCGATCCTGCGGCAGGCGAGCAACGAACGGCAGGAACACGGCCATGCCGATGCCGAACACCACAAACGGCAGGCGTACGCCCCCGATCTCGGCGAGAAAGGCGGCGCAGATCGGGCCCAGGATGAAACCGATGATCTCGCCGATGATGAGCCGGCCGAGGTTCTCGCCGGCTCGCTGTGGATCGAGCACGGTTGCTGCCCGGCGCAGCCCCGGCAGCAGCAAGCCACCGGCGAACCCGAGCGATGCACGCGAGGCGATCCAAATCGGCACCGCATCTCCGACCGCCATCGCAAACAGCGATGCGGCACTGATGGCAATGCCGGCCATCGCCATGAGGCGGCCGTAGCCCCGATCTGCGAATGGCGCCAGCACGATCTGCGCGACGAACGACGCCAAGAAGCCGGCCGCCACGATGATGCCGACACTGATGTCGCGAAATCCGAGTTCGTCGCGGAGCTCGCCTATGACGGCCACGATGGCCCCGATTGCGCCGCTGGTGACACCCATCACAATCTGGAAGGGCAGCAATGTCCCAGCGTTGCGATTCACCAGCAGATCACCGTTCGCCGGATCGCAGGTCGTCGGCTCTCAGATCATCGACGGAAGCCAGCGTCGAACCGGTCGACATCAGCTCCAAGATCGTTCCGAAGGGATCCCGGCAGTAGACGACCTCGGCACCGCTCGAGTCGAGGCGGACGGGGTCGCCCATCCGGCCGCCGCCGAGCTCGACCACCCGGTCGAGCGCTTCGGCCACGTCGGTGACCTCGACAGCGAGGTGGCGCAGACCCAGTTCGTGTGCATCCAGCGTTGCTGGGGACTCAGCGGCCTGTGCCGGTGCGGAGTACTGCCACAGCTCGAGGTACGAGCCTGAGCCGCGCAGCATTACCCCGTCGGCCGACGAGCCGCTCAGCCCGACCGCCTGGTCTTCCAGCGGCGCGGGCGCCCGCCAGCGGTCGCGCTCGATGATCTCCATGTCGCACAGCGCGCAGTAGAACTCCACGGCTGCATCGAGATTGTCGACGACGAGCCCCGCGTGGTGGATGCCGTGGACCTTCACGCAGCGAGTTCGAACCGCTCGCGGACTTGGACGATGTTCCCCGACGGCTCGAGCAGGTAGCCCGTGACACCTCCGATGCGATCGTCGTGTGCCGGTGCCGAGATCTCCTCGAAGCCGGCGGCGACAGCGTCGGCGTAGGCCCGCGTGACGTCGGCAGCTTGATACAGGACGGACGAGATCACCGGCCCGTGACGATCCATGAGCGCGTGCTCGGCGTCGAGAGCGGGCGTCGCCAGCACGCTGACACACTGGCGGTCGTCGTAGGTGTGGTCGGCGAGATAGACGACTCCGTCGTTATCGCTGCGCGCATCGTGCACGATCCGCTGGCCCAGTACCTCGCAATACCAATCGACCTGCGTGTCCAAGTCTTGACACAGCTGCACGACCCCGAGCGTCTGCAGCCCGACATGCCCGACGGGACGGAACTCGACGTCGGGCGTCTTGAAGCCGCCCACATATTCCATGATCTCGACCCAGCGGCCCTCGGTGTCGATGGCCACAAAGCCGTTGTAGGTGCCGCCGAACTCCTCATAGGGCATGGCGACGGTGGCGCCCGCTGACTGCAGGTGATCGACAGTCTCAAGTGCGTTGGGGACGATCCAGCAGATGTGGTTGATCCCTGAGCCGTGCTCGGCAAACCACTTGCGTTCGTACTCGAATTGGTACGGAGGCGCTTCGAGTTGCATCTGGAACGGGCCGCCGCAGGCCAGGAAGGTGTAATCGACGCCTCCCTCGCCGGTGTGGTGCATGTCGGCGTAACCCTCCCAGTAATGCGCGGG
The DNA here is from genome assembly GCA_022820505.1 of Acidimicrobiia bacterium. Lineage (GTDB taxonomy): Bacteria > Actinomycetota > Acidimicrobiia > Acidimicrobiales > Poriferisodalaceae > Poriferisodalis. The sequence goes on from JAJEFK010000007.1 coordinate 114,873, forward strand.
TATGGCGTGATACCAGCGCAGCCAGTTCCACATGGCATCGCGTGGCTGGCGTTCGTAGATGCACAGGTGGTGCAGTTGGTAGCTGGGTGCCATCACGGAAACGACCCTTTGGTGCGGCAGCGGGCGCTAGCTCTTCAGGTCGTCGAAGATGGTCTGCCAGCGCTGGCGGTCGCCCTTGTAGGGGGCGTAGAAGCTGACTCGGTCGACGACGTCGTCGAATCGGCGCTTCAGCTCGGTGGCCACCTGCTCAGGCTCGGCCACCACGGCGAACGCATCGAGGATGTCGTCGTCCACCAGGTTGGCCATCTCGACCCAGCGGCCCTCCTTGGACATTGCGTTCAGCTCGGTCTGCATGTCGCCCCAGCCATGGCAGTCCAAGACCGGCCGGTACGCCGGCGTGGAGCCGTAGAACGCCACCTGCTGCTTGGTGGCCTGGCGCGCCTTCTCCATGTCCTCTTCGGTATTGCCGGTCACGATGAACGACGGCCCCGAGATGGTGATCTCGCTGGGGTCACGCCCGGCCCGCGCAGCACCCCGCTCGAGCGCCGGGATCGTCTCCTCGCGCAGGTACTTCTCGGTGGTGAAGCCGTGGCACAGGAAGATGTCGCAGGTTTCGCCCGCCACCGCCGTCATCAGCGGGCCCACGCCCGCCAGCGCCAGCCGCGGCGTGCCGTAGGGATTCGGCCCGGGGTCGAAGAACGGCGTCATCAGCGTGTGCTCGTAGAAGTCGCCGCGGAAGTTCAGCTTCTCGCCGTTGTTCCAGCAGTCCCAGATGGCCTTGATCGCCATGATCATCTCGCGCATGCGGGCCGCCGGCTTGGACCACTCCATCGAGAAACGCCGGGTGATGTGCGGACGGATCTGGCTGCCCAACCCCAGGATGAACCGCCCTTCCGACAGCGTCTGGATGTCGTTGGCGCTGTAGGCCAGCGTCATCGGGTTGCGGGCAAAGCCCACCGCGATGTTCGTGCCGAGGTCCACCGTCTCGGTCGCGTGCGCGATGAGCGGGAGCATCGTGAACGGATCGTGGCTGGTCTCTGGCACCCACAAACCGTCGTAGCCCAATGCTTCCTGTTCTCGGCTCGACTCCATCAGGTTGTCGAATCCGCTTGTGACTCCGAGGCCGCCGTCTACCTTCATGGCCGGGAGAGTAGCGGCTAGAGGTTTGCCAGCACCGACTCGGCCCGCTCGGCCAGCGACACGATGCTCTGCGGGAACTCGTGGACCTCAGGGGGTATCTCGGGGATCGCGCCGCCCACGTAACGCGCGTGGACGCCTTCGAGGATGCAGGCCAGGCGCCAGCTCGCAAAGGCGAAGTGCCACTGGATGTTGCTGACGTCGCGGCCGGTCAGCTCCGCGTAGGCATGGACGAGCTGGTCGCGGGTCCAGAAGCCCTCGGCCGCGGTGGCGTCGTGTCCGAGCGGGTTGAAGCCGTCGTCGGCCTCGACCCAGTAGCCCAGCAGGAATCCCAGCTCCGCGACCGGGTCGCCGAGCGTGGAGATCTCCCAGTCCAGCACGGCCGCCAAGTCACCGACGGTGGTGGAGAGGCAGTTGTCGAGGCGGTAGTCGCCGTGGACCAGGGTGGCCTCGGTTTGCGGCGGGATCGAGGCAACCAGCACATCGTGGACGCGTTCGATGATCGGCAGGTCCCGCGACGTCATCGCGTTGAACTGGCGCCGCCAAACATGGAGCTGCCGAGCCACGTAGTCCTCCGGCCGACCGAGCGTGGCCAGCCCGGTGGCCTCCAGGTCGGTGCTGTGGATGGCGGCGAGCACCTGCACCATCCGCAGACTCAGCTCCCCACGGGCTTCGGGCGTCAGCATCTCGGCGTCGTCGAGCGAGCGCAGCACGGTGCCGTCGACGAAGTCGGTCACGTAGAAATCGGCGCCGTTCACCTCGGCGTCAGTGCACAGGCCCACGACTGGCGGCGTGGGGACCTCGGTGGGCTCCAGCGATGACAGCAGGCGATGCTCGCGCACCATGTCGTGCGCCCCGGCCAGCAGGTGCGCCAGCGGCGGACGGCGCAGCACCCATCGGCGGCCCGCAGCGTCGCTGACGCGGTAGGTGAGGTTGGAGTGGCCGCCGGCGATGATCTCGAATTGCAGCGGCGGGCTGAGCTCGACTCGTTCGGCCATCCACGCCGTGACCGGCTCGGGGTCGATGCCGGCGACCGGACCACCAGAAGGGCCACTGCCGACACCGTTGGGCTTGTCGGTGGCGGGGTGGGCTGAAGATGTCACCGTCGTTCCTCCGGCTCAAGGAGTTTGCCGGGGCCATCATTGCCGCGCACCACAGCGTTCGCAGGTGTCGGTGTATGGAAATTCATCGAAACTGAAACAAAGGTGCTTACTAGGATCGCGTTCATGCGGGCGCCGGGTCCAGGGCCCTCAGCACATGGGCGCTCCACCGATTGGCGTTCGGTCGCGGCCGAGGCGGTCGGTTTCGCACGGCGGGTCGGCGCGGTGCCGGTTTTGGCGCTGTTCGGTGCTGTCGGCGCGGTGGTCGCCGCAGGATTCCTGGTCGGGGTCCGACATGGCTCGCCCGAGCCCATTGAGCTGCCGCTTGCAGCGGACGAAGCACCGCTTCCGGTAGCGACGACGCAGCCATCGCTGCTGAAGGTGCACCTTGCCGGTGCGGTGCGGCGACCAGGGCTCTACGAAGTTCCTGGCGGGTCTCGGGTTAACGACCTCGTGGATGCGGCGGGCGGGCTGGATGCCGACGCCGATAGAGCAGCGGTCAACTTGGCAGAACGGCTGAGCGACGGGCAGCAGATCTACGTGCCGGTGGAGGGAGAGCTGCCTGCGGGTGACGGGTCGGGATCAGATCCGTCTGGACCGATCGATGTGAACACGGCGACGGCAGCCCAGCTCGACGAACTGCCGGGCATCGGCCCGTCCCTGGCGGCGGCGATCATCGCCTTCAGGTCCGAGCACGGGCCGTTCGCAACCTTGGATGCGCTTGAGCAGGTGCCCGGGATCGGGCCTGCCAAGCTGTCCCGGCTACGCCCCCATGCGGCCGTTTGAGCTGCCGCCGCACCGGCCGGTGCCTGCTTTGCCGGACTGGCTGAGCCCGCCGCTGGCAGCGCCTCGCCGGTTCGGAGGTCTCAGCGCTGTCGCCGACCGGTGGTTGGTGGCAGGCGCCATCGCCACCGCGGCGGGGGCCTTGTGGGCGCCTCCGCTGTCGCTGTGGCAGGGCTCGTGGTGGGGCGCCGCACTGGGAATCGGGTTCGGTGCGCTGGGCATTGCGACCCGTGCGCGGGTGCTCATTCCGGCTGGCCTGCTGGTACTCGCGGCGGTTGCCATGGGAGCCCAGATCGCCCAGCTGAGCGCCGTGACGGGAGGCGATTTCGAAGGTGAAGTGCAACTGGTCGGCGATCCCCGCTGGCGCTCCGGTGCCCTGGTCGTGCTGTTCAGCGCGACGATCGACGGCGCCCAGCATCGGTGGGAGGGCAGGGCGCGGGGCCGCGCTGCATGGCAGCTGGAAGACGCGGCGATGGGGGAGCGCTGGCGCCTCGGCGTGACCGCCGAACCGGCTGAGCCCGCCGACCGTCCCTACTTGTGGCCCCGGCATCTCGCCGGGACTGCCCAGATCCGTACGGCATATCGCGTCGACGGCGGTAGCGCGCCCTTCCGCATCGCGAACTCGTTGCGCGGGCTCGTGGAGGCGTCGGGCGAATCGCTGTCGCCGCGGGATGCTGCGCTGCTCGCCGGATTCGTGTACGGCGACGATCGGGGGCAGCTGCCGGAGGTCGTGCACGACTTCCGGGCGACATCGCTCACCCACCTGCTCGCCGTTTCGGGCTCGAACGTGGCCTTTGTGCTGCTCCTGTTCGCCCCGCTGCTGGCCGGGTTGCGACCTCGGGCCCGGCTGGTCGCTGTGGCAGCCCTGCTCGTTCAGTTCGCCGTGCTGACCAGGGGTGAGCCCTCGGTGCTGCGGGCATGCGTGCTCGCCACCCTCGCTGTCGGCGCGCACGCCGTCGGCAGGCGAGCATCTGCGACACGGCTGCTGGCGCTGGCGGTCATCGTGCTGCTGCTCGTTGACCCGCTGCTTGTGCGCTCGGTCGGCTTCCAGCTCTCGGTCGCCGCGACCGCTGCCATCGTGATCGGAGCTCGCCGCGTCGCTCCCCTGCTGTGCGGGCCGGCGTGGCTGCGCTTGGCGCTCGCAGCCACCCTCTGCGCCCAAGCGGGTGTGCTGCCGGTTCAGCTGGCCGTCTTCGGCTCGCTGCCGCTCGTGAGCATTCCCGCCAACGTGCTGGCAGGCCCGGTCGCAGGCCCGGCCATGGTCTGGGGCCTCATCGGCGGCTTCACGGGCGGCCTCGCCGGCGACGCGGTCGCATCGGTACTGCACCTGCCGACCAAGCTGATGATGGGGTGGGTCGCGGGGGTAGCGCGATGGGGCGCATCGCTGGGCTGGCCGCAGATCGAGGCTGCCGAATTGACTGCCGGAGCTGCGGTGGTCGGATGCTGCGTGACGGCAGGTTTCCTGCTGCGCAATCTCGGAGCGGTGGCTGGCAGCGCGGCGGTGGTGGCAGCGGGTGTCGGTGTCTGGATAGTGGCTGGCAGTCACCAGCAGCCGCTGCCCTTGGGGCCGCACCTCGCCGTGCCACGCATCGATCCCGTGATAGTCGTGGTGGATCGCCCCGACCCGTCTCGCGCTCTCGGCCAGCTGGCAGTGGCGGGAATCGACCGCATCGACGTGCTCGTAGCGCGCTCGGCAAGCCGCTCAGGCCGCGAAACAGTACGTGCACTGCATGCCCGTCACGACATAGGTCAGGTCCTCGCGCCGGCGGGCCTCGGCGGCCGGGTCGCCTATGAGGCCGTGACCGAACCCGTCCGCGTTGCCGGCCTCACCGTCGAGCCCGCGGCAGAGCGCTTACATGTCTCGGCCGAAGTAGCGTCGAACGAGTGGCAGGCGGCACGGTTCGGCTGATCAGCGGCGCCGACGAGATACTCACCGCCGAAGCGGTGCTGGCTGCTGTGGCCGAGCTTGTGGGCGATGCCGACCGGGCAGAGGTGCTCGACGAGTTCTCGGGCGACGAGTACGTGCTGGCAGATCTCGTCATCTCGGCTTCGACGCCGCCGATGCTGGCAACCCACCGGGTCGTCGTTGCCCGGGGGCTCAGCCGCTTCGGCGCGGCGGATCTTGCCCCGCTGGTCGCGTGGCTGGACGATCCCTGCCCCACCACCGATCTGGTGCTCGAGTGGGACTCCGGTCGCGTGCCGCGCCCGCTGGCCGAGGCCGTCGAGGCCAGCGGGGGACACCGGGTCGCATCAGACGTGCCCGGCGGGGCGCGCAACCGCCGGACATGGCTGGAGGAGCGTCTCGCGGAGGCAGCGGTCCAGCTCGACGCCCGAGCCCGCGCGAGCGTCGCCGAGCACCTCGGTGCCGAACTCAGCCGTCTCGGATCGCTGCTCGACACGCTGGCGGCGGTCTTCGGCGAAGGCGCCCGTCTGGACGCCGACGACGTGCTGCCCTACCTCGGCGCCGAGGGCGACGTCCCGCCGTGGGAGCTGACCGACGCGATCGACCGGGGGAACGTGAATACGACCCTCGCAGTGCTGCAGCGCATGTGGGGTGCGGGCCGGCACCCCTTGGCAGTCACGGCCACCGTCGCCAACCACATCACTCGGATGGCCCGGCTGGACGGCGCCGGCGCCACGAACGAGAAGGAAGCTGCTGCCGTGCTGGGCCTGCGCGGCTCCACGTTTCCGGCACGCAAGGCGATGGATGGATGCCGACGGCGGGGCAGCGAGGGGATTGCCCGAGCCGTCGAGCTGCTCGCAGCGGCCGACATGGACATGCGCGGGCGGTCCGGACTCGACGCTCGCTGCGTTGCCGAGATCCTGTGTGCGCGGCTCGCCGCCGGTGCCCGCTGAAGGAGGCGCTACGCCCCGTTGCGGGACGCGGTGCGAGTGATGAGGCGCGACTTGCGCCGGCCGGCCTCGTTCCGGTGGATGACACCCTTGGCGGCAGCCTTGTCGAGCCGCTTCTGAGCAAGACGGATGAGCTCGTCGGTGGGCTCGCCCGCCTCAGCGGCTGCGATCACCGCCTTCTCGCGCGTCCGCAGTTCTGAGCGCACGGCACGGTTGCGCACCCGTCGCGCCTCGTTCTGACGATTGCGCTTGATCTGGCTCTTGATGTTGGCCACGAAGGCATGCTCTCCGTCTCGAAACCGGCCCCGCAGGGTACCGTGCGGCCTGCGATGCCCCACGTGCCCCCAGCCGACGGCGGCGCCGGAACCGGATCGATTCGGAACTTCTCGATCATCGCCCACATCGACCACGGGAAGTCCACGCTGTCGGACCGGATCCTGGAGTTGACCGGTGCTGTGGAGGAGCGCTCCATGCGCGCCCAGTACCTCGATTCGATGGAGCTCGAACGCGAGCGCGGCATCACCATCAAGGCCCAGAACGTGAGGGTGAGCTGGCGGGGGCACACGCTGCATCTCATCGACACCCCCGGGCATGTCGACTTCGGCTACGAGGTCAGCCGGTCGCTCGCGGCATGCGAAGGCGTGGTGCTGCTCGTCGATGCAGCGCAGGGCATCGAGGCACAGACGCTGGCCAACTGCTACCTGGCCCTCGAGTCGGATCTCACCATCGTCCCGGTGCTCAACAAGATCGACCTCCCCGCGGCCGAGCCGGATCTGTACGCATCGGAGATCGAGCGTGTGCTGGGCATCGACTCGAGCGAGGTGCTGGCCATCTCGGCCAAGACCGGCGAGGGCGTCGAAGCGCTGCTCGACGCGATCATCGAGCGGATCCCCTCGCCGGGCGGCGATCCGCAGGCCCCGCTCCAGGCGCTGATCTTCGATTCCCACTTCGACCAGTACCGCGGCGTGGTCTCCTCGGTGCGCGTCATGAACGGCCGGCTGTGCGCCGGCGACCGGCTGCGCTTCATGCACGCCGGCGGGCTGCACCTGTCCGAGGAGGTGGGCCTGCGCCTGCCCGCGGTGACGCCGACCGATGCGCTGGGCCCCGGCGAGGTGGGGTACCTCATCGCCGGCATCAAGGACGTGGCGGAGGCCCGCTCGGGCGAGACGGTGACCTCGGCGGCAGCGCCGGCGGATGCGCCGTTGGCCGGCTACGACGACCCGAAGCCGATGGTCTTCTGCGGTCTGTACCCCGTCGACGGCGACGAGTATCCCGATCTGCGTGACGCACTGGCGAAGCTGAGGCTCAACGACGCCTCGGTGACGTTCGAGCCTGAGACCTCCGGAGCGCTGGGGTTCGGCTTCCGCTGCGGTTTCCTCGGCCTGCTGCACATGGAGATCGTCCGTGAGCGGCTCGAGCGCGAGTTCGGGCTCTCGCTGATCGCGACCGCTCCGTCGGTGGCCTACCGGGTGCGCACCGACGACGACGAGGAGCTACAGGTCGACAACCCGTCGGATCTGCCGCCGGCCGGCCAGATCGCCGAGATCGCAGAGCCGATGCTCACCGTGTCGGTGTTGACGCCGAGCGCGTACACGGGGGCGGTCATGGACCTGTGCCAGTCGCGCCGGGGCTCGATGACCTCCATGGACTACCTGTCGCCCGAACGCGTGGAGCTGCGCTACGAGCTGCCGCTGGC
>JAJEFK010000055.1 GCA_022820505.1 Acidimicrobiia bacterium
GACTGCGAACCGGTCGTGACACCGAAGTCGCCCGACTGCGCCACTACGACATTCACCGTCAACGCCGCCGACGGTGCCGGAACAGCAGACACCGTGAATGCCGCGTCGCCGCCCTCAGTGATGTTGCCGCCTGCTGTGACGCTCACCACAGGATCAACCGCAGGCGGCGGAGGCGGCGGGTCGTCGTCATCGGCCACCCCGACCGACGCTGTGCCCGCGGCGGACGACACGGCATAGCCCGCGCCGCCGTCGACCGTGACAGTCACCGTCCCGTCCGGCTCGTCTGTGCCGTCGTCGGCCGTGGCGACCGTGAGGGTGGCGCTGCCCGACGTGGGGACCATGACCGACTGCGAACCGGTCGTGACACCGAAGTCGCCCGACTGCGCCACTACGACATTCACCGTCAACGCCGCCGACGGCGTCGGAACAGCCGTGACCGTGAACACCGCGTCGCCGCCCTCAGCGACCCCGCCGCCTGCTGTGATGCTCACCACAGGATCCACCGCAGGCCCAAGCGGCGGGGTGTGACACTGCATCGCTGCGTTGATCGGCACCCAGCCAGGCCACGACCTGCCGACGCTGAACGCCCTCACCGTCTCAGGAGTGGTCGACACAGGAACAGTGCCGCCCGGCGGCGCAGGCATCGGATCCGCGCCCAGATAGGCCAGAATCTGCCAGAACAGAACCTCGTTGCCGCCGTTGTTGTCGGTGTGCCACACGAACGCAGCACGCGCCCGACTGACAGCCGTCGCAGTGTCACACGGCGCATCATCGTCATCAGCCACCGCGACGGTCGCCGAACCCGCAGTCGCTGACACCATGTAGCCCTGACCGCTGCCGACCGTGGCGGTGACTGACCCGTCAGCCTCATCAGCGCTGTCGTCGGCCGTCGCCACCGTCAGCGTGGCACTGCCCGACATGGGGATCGTGACCGTCCGCGAACCCGGCGAGACACCGAAATCGCCCGTCGCGGTGACCGCCACGGTCACATCCAACGCCGCCACTGGCACCGGATCAGCAGTCACCGTGAACACCGCATCACTGCCCTCGTCGATGTCGGCACCCGCGACAATGCTGATCTCCGGCTCGGGCTGCACCGCCGTCTGTGCCGGAATGCCGTCCACCGCCAGCGTGAACGATCCCGCCGTCGACGCGCGAAAGGTCGTCGCCTCGATCGTGTAGTCCCCCGCCGCCAGCGACCTGCGGATACGCGAGTTGTACCCGTCACCGCCGTCGTCGTTGCGCGCCAGCTCAGCACCCGACTTCCGACCCAAGCCGCGGCGCAGATACAGGTACGTGTCAGCAGACGACATCAGATCGATCGTCACCCGGCCCGGGGCGTCCAGCGAGAACACATAGAACCACGCATACCGGCCGTGGCGATCCTCCGAACCGCACTCGGACACCCACGTCCCGCTGACGTTCCCATCACCCGACAGCACCGTCGTACACAGGTCGTCACCTGGGTCATCATCCCTTACGAGAACGGATGCCGAACTGGCGCTGTCGATGTCGTAGGCATCGTCGGCAACAAGACTGACGGTGACGAGACTGTGGGGTTCGTATTCTTGATCTGCCTCCGTCGGCACAGAGAATGTCACCCGTGCCTGGCCAGACGGGATGATCACAGAGGCCGGCGCGCTGTTGGCCAACATCTCGCCAGTCTCGCTCCATCGCAGATTGACGCTGAGAGGCAGTGGCAAAAATCCGCCCCGACGAGTGACGGTGACCTTCACGCTTGCTCCCTCGGTCACGCGGCTGTTGACGATGTCAACTGCCACGGTTGGAGCAGCCACATACAGCGGTTCGGCGAAAATCCAAGGGCGGGCTTGCTTGATGGCCAGCCGGTCGTCTGATGTGATCTTGAATTCGACTTCAATCGCGAAGTCTTCGCCCTCCTCCACCCCGTACAATGTCTCGAATCGATCATGGACAGTCTTGAGATTGCTGCGCAGCTGTCGCATGTGAGCGTCGCTCATGAGAGGCTGATCAGATGCCGACAAACTGGAGTATTGCAGCACCGCAGCCGTTCCAGCGGAATCCAATAGCAGCTGTTCGGGCTGGGAGTACGCTTCGGGGTTCGTGACGAGATCCTCGCCCACCTGCGAATTGACGTAATAGACATCGTCTTGGAACGTGATTGGATCATGGCTGACCGCGACGCCGTTGACGACTTCGTCGGAGTAGTTGGGGTGCACAAGCACACCCATGGCAACTGTGGTGTGGTCGACACGGTGAAAATCGCGTTCGAGAAAAGCGCGATAGTTCCACAAGCTCGCCCACACACTCTTGATCGACTTGTCGATACCGTCTGCGGCTGTCTCGTCGGGGTCTTGAGTCTTCGAGCTATAGAGACCTGCACCGCTGAACGATGGGAGATCTTCGTTATTGGTACTCGAACGGTATCTCAGTGACTGGCCATCGGGGTACTCAGCATGCATTGCGGTGAGTGCATCTATGATGAACTGAGGCGTAGCGGCATCCTTGATGGCATCTCGCAAGTCATCCAACATCTCCTCCTGAATGTCATAGTCGGACTGGAAGTGCGAGTGCGCCAGCATGAGCGTCACGGCCTCGGCCAGCTTCGTCCCAGCTGCCAGCGTGATCTTCTCCTCTTCTGGTGCCTTCTTCTTTCCGAGAATGGTCGTCTTCCCGACCGCTGCCTGCTTCATGAATTCGTCATAGAAATAAAACGGAATGGCAAAGCCCGTCGGGGTTGTACCATCGGGCAGAGACAGCTTGTTCAGCTCTGCGACGTTGGCTGCCTTGACCCCGAATGCAGTCCAGTCGGCAAAGCTCACGTCTGCCAAGGCTGTGATCGACGTGACACTCAGATCGCGTTGAAGAGTTTGCGTGCCTTGAGGACGCAAACTATCGAAATGCGTGTCTACTTCAGCTTTAGTTGCTTCCTGGATAGTGTAACCGTCCGCAGCGACCTCATAGTACACATGCGCACCGATCAAGTCGACAACGGACTCGTCGTCGAGCACATCGCGAATGAATGCGTTCGGGATCCCATTCTGAATGGCACGCAGGTTCACATGTGACAGCGGCGTCTGCGGGACTGTTGTAATCGTCCCGGCGACACGAGGCAAGTCGTTGGGCAACGTCCGGTAGATGGCTACATCCCGCGGACCAGGGCGTTCGCCCTCCTCCATCAGTCGCAACCGTCCGTATCCCTGTGCCCCGTTGAGCGGAGAGTAATCTACGTCAGGATGCAATTGATGATCAAGCAGAACGCTGACCCTGGTCGCATCAATACGGGCGCGATTCGTCTCATATAAGCTGGCCTCGATCGGAGTCGCGGCATAGAGACTCAGATTGTTGTCGACGAGTGGCATCGCCGACGCAAGTATCTCGTGGTAACGCTCGAGAGTCCAGAAACTGGACATGTGAGCTATCCATTGGCGGAGACGATAGCGATACACACCGAGCGTTCCGTCAGGCGCAACTACATTTGGTTCCCAGATCAATTCTCCGAACACGGTTTTTCCGTATCCCTCATTCTGAATGCCAACCGCTCTGGCAAAACTTCCATGCGCCTGATGTTTGTGCGTGTTCTGGAAATATACGGCCGGCTGCTCGGTATCGAGGTCTGTAATCCAAAATTTCACGATGCTGCGGCCGTATAGATCGGGCAGCGTCAGTGCCAGCAGATCATCGTCCCAGTCGCCCCGATATGACAGTTCCAAAAATGTCTCATGGGAGTCAATGGCAACACGGCCATCGTCTCTGTCGATCACTTTGCCGGCATTGAGCGGGTGATATGCACTCAAATCCGCTAACTCCGTGAGGTCATCTATGCAGTCGCCGTCGATATCTGCGGGACGCGAAACCGAGTACTTCTCGACGCGGTACTGGTCGGCACTCAATGGCCGGAGGGAATCATTGAGAGTGGCGGTGCCAGCAACTCCCTGCGTAACGGAGATGGGGACGCTGACGATCCCACTGTTGCCACGCGCTATCAGACGGTAGAGCACAAAATAGTCGTCAGCGGTAGAAGCCACCTGAATGGGCACATCGGTCACGGCGACTGATGTCGGGATGGGTGCGACGTAACCGGTTTCGCACGGTCCCGGAGACTGGCTATCGGTCGCCGAAGTGGGGGGGGGGGAGGGGGTATCAGCACCAAGCTGGATGCCAGCACCAGGACCGGCAGCAGCCATGCCAAGCAGCGATTGGACGCGATCGGCATGAGCATGGTTTCGGCCCCGTCCAGCGATAGCGAGCGGCGCACTATACCGGCGACTGTCCGCTCCACAGCGCTGGCATTCGACGGCGTCCGATCGAACGCCCGGTGTCCGCGCACTAGTGTTCGGAGCAGGAGCCCAAGGGGTAGAACGGCGACATGGCGGCAGACAGGACACAGCCGGTAGCTGACTGGACACAGCCGGAGGCTGAGTTCTGGGCTCCCCAACGCAACGCCGTCGACGCGTCCTTCGCCATGCAGCCGGCAGTGTACGCCGACGAGGACTACTTCGCTGCTGAGCAGGAGCGACTGTTCGGCAGAGCGTGGGTTGCGGTGGCCCTGGCTGAACAGGTTGCACAGCCGGGCCGGCTGCTGGTGCGGTCAGTGGGCGGACGTTCGGTGCTGCTGACCCGATCCGGCGGCGGCCTGCGCGGCTTTCTGAATTCCTGCCGGCACCGCGGCACCGAACTGGCCGAACGCGATTGCGATATTGCCAACACGATTCGCTGCCCGTACCACCGGTGGCACTACAGCGCCGACGGACGGCTCGTAGCGGCACCCCTGTTCGACGAAGTGCCCCGAGACGACTTCGACATGGCCGACTACGGGCTCGTCCGCGTGCGTACCGAGGCCTGGGGCCCGCTCGTGTTCGTCTGCCTCAACGACGACACGCCGCCGCTCAAGGAGTGGCTCGGCGATCTGCCCGACCGGCTGGCTGCCTACGGGTTCTCCGAGTGGCGCTCGACCGGGCTCGACGGCGCAGCACGCACGTTCGACGTGGCGGCCAACTGGAAGCTCATCGTGGAGAACTTCGCGGAGTACTACCACCTTCCTTGGGTGCATCCAGAGCTGGCTAAGATGTCGCGAGTTCCCGACCACTACCGCTACCAGGGTCCCGGAATGTATTGCGGCCAGACAACTACACCGGTGTCGGGCGACGAGCGTGACGACTGGCTGACGCTGCCCCCTGCAACCGGACTCGACGATTCTGATGCCGCCAGCGGCAGGTTCGTGGCCCTGTTCCCCAATGTGACGCTCGCCGTGCTGCCGAGCCACATGTTCCTGATGGTGCTGCAGCCGCTCGCCGCGGGCCGCACCCTCGAGCACTGCACGTTCCTGTTCCCGCCGGGCCCGATGACCGCGGACGAGCCGTCGGCCGAGCTGCGGGAGGCGTTCGAGACCACACGCCGCTTCTGGATCGAGGTGAACGACGAGGACATCGACATCTGCGAGCGCGCCCAGCGCGGCATCTCACTTGGCGGCGCACCGCCGGGACCGCTGGCCCCCCGCTTCGAGGAACCGCTCAACCGCTTCCACAAGATGACCGCCGACCTGATGACGCTCCCGTCGGTTGCCGACCTGACGGTGCCGGCGGGCGACCGTGCCGGAGGAGTCGACCTGTATGGCAGCGAGCCGAATCCCTCGCCGCCGGCCATCGAACTCGACCCTGTGACGCGCTAGGTGCAGGCTGCCGCCGCCTGCGAGACTGCTCAGCCGTGACTGAACGAGTGCAGGCCGTCGTCATCGGCGGCGGCGTCGTGGGCGCCTCGGTGCTGTTTCACCTGACCCGGGCCGGCTGGACCGATGTGGTGCTGCTCGAACGCTCGGAGCTCACCGCGGGCTCGACGTGGCATGCCGCAGGCGGCATGCATCCCATCAACTCCGACCCCACGGTCGCCAAGCTGCAGAAGTACACGATCGAGCTGTACCGCGACATCGAAGAGCTCTCAGGCCAGGACTGCGGCATCCACCTCACCGGCGCGGTCTTCCTGGCCGACACGGCCGAGCGCCTCGACTGGCTGCGGATGACCGACGCACGCGGCAAGTACCTCGGCATCACGTCCGAGATGATCTCCGCCGAAGAAGCCGCCCGGCTCATGCCGATCATCGATCCCAGCCAGTTTGCCGGGGCGATGTACGACTACGAGCACGGCCACGTCGACCCGACTGGCGTGACCTATGCGTATGCCAGGGCAGCGACGGCTGCCGGCGCGCAGGTCCGTCGCAACACTTGGGCGCGCCGCATCGAGCGGACGCCCCACGGCAGCTGGCGAGTCGGGCTGTACGACACCTCTGGGGGCGATCTCGCTGGCTCACGGGATACAGCCGGCGAGATCGACGACTGGCTGGAAGCAACCCACATCGTCAACGCCGGAGGGCTGTGGGCACGCGAGGTGGGCCGCATGGTCGGCCTCGAGCTGCCGGTGCTCGCCATGGAGCACACCTACGTCATCACCGAGCCCATCGACGAGATCGTCGCCCACAACGAGCGCTCCGGCGCCGAGCTGATGGGTTCCATCGACTTCGGCGGCGAGATCTACACGCGCCAAGAGGGCCAAGGCCTGCTGGTGGGCACCTACGAGCAGGCAGCCGTGGCGTGGCAGCGCCAGCAGACGCCATGGGACTTCGACAAGCGCCTGCTTACCCCTGATCTCGAACGGATCGCACCGTCGCTGGACACGGCGTTCAAGCACTTTCCGGTGCTGGCCGAAGCCGGCATCGCCCGGGTGGTCAACGGACCGTTCACCTTTGCCCCAGATGGCAACCCTCTCGTGGGCCCCATCCGCGGGCTGCCGGGGCTGTGGTCGGCCTGCGGGGTGATGGCGGGATTGTCCCAAGGCGGGGGCGTCGGGCTCGCCCTGTCCAACTGGATGACCAACGGCGACCCCGGATTCGACGTGTGGGCCATGGACATCGCCAGATTCGGCGACTGGGCGACCCGGGCCTACACGGCCACCAAGGTGCGAGAGAACTACCGGCGGCGCTTCAGCATCAGCTTCCCCAACGAGTTCCTGCCCGAAGGCCGACCTCTGTCCACGACCTCCATCTACGAACCGCAGCGGGCAGCAGGCGCCGTCTTCGGGGATGCCTACGGCCTCGAGGTGCCGCTGTGGTTTGCTCCCGAGCCAGGGACCGTCGAGGACGTCACGTTCGGTCGCTCCAACGCATGGCCCCATGTCCGCGAGGAAGTGCTGGCTGTCCGCAACAGCGTCGGCCTCATGGAGACATCGGGCTTCGCCAAATTCCTGGTGGAGGGCCCCGGCGCGCGGGCCTGGCTCACGCACCTCACCGCAGGCAGGCTGCCGGGGCCGGGTCGGATCGCGCTCGCGCCGATGTGCAACGACCAGGGCAACCTCAGCGGCGACCTCACGATCGCCTGCCTGCCGGCGGCGACGGGCACTGCCGACGGTCCGGTGCATGCGGTGACCGGCGGTGCCACCGCGAACGCCGCGACCAGCGAGCGCTTCATCGTCTTCGGCTCGGGCATCGCCGAGCGCTACTACGAGCGCTGGTTCGACGCGCACCTCGCGCGTTGGGACGGCGGGCTGGTGGGGTACCGAACGCTCGGCACGCAGATGAGCGGCGTGGCCATTGCCGGACCGGAGTCGAGGGCGCTGCTGGCCGAGGTGACCGACGCCGACGTCTCGAACGAGGCAATGCGCTTCGGCAGCTTCACCGGCATCGATGTCGGCTGGGCCCGAGCGTGGTGCAGCCGGCTCAGCTACACGGGCGATCTCGGCTACGAGCTGTGGATGGACACAGGGCAGCTTCGCTATGTGTTCGACCTGCTCGTCACCCACGGCGCAGCACACGATCTGCGGCTGTTCGGTTTGACGGCGTTGGACTCGCTGCGCTTGGACAAGAGCTTCGGCAGCTGGGCACGCGAATACCGCCCCGTCTACGACCCCTTCGAGGCGAATCTGGGACGCTTCGTGAGAATGGCGAGAGCCAGCGATGATGGGACGGACTTCGTGGGGCGCACCGCTCTCGCCGCCAAGTACGGGCCTCAGGGCCCCGAATCCGGCGGGGACCTGCCGCCCGGTTCGATGATGCTGTGCACATGGACAGTGCCCGGACCGTCTGATCGGTCCGGTTTCGATGCGCTGGCAGACGAACCGATCTTCTGCAATGGCGAACCGGTCGGCTGGGTGACCTCCGGCGGTTATGCCCACTTCAGCGACGTGTCCGTCGCCATGGGCTACGTGCCGGTCCAATTCGCGCACGGCGGCGTCGAATTTGGGATCGAAATTGTGGGCGAGCGGCGTACGGCTCACCTCATCGAGGACTGCCTCTGGGATCCAGAAGGCATGGCGATGCGCCGCTGAGCCCAGGATGCCGCATTTTCCAGCCCGGATGCACACGATTCCAAGCGTTGGAGCAGATCGAGTAACTCGATAGCAGCATGAATTTCTCCAAATTGTACGACGAAGAATATAGAGAGCTACACCTCAAAATATCGGCGATCTTCGGCCGCATTTCATGAGCAATTCGGGTCGATTGTCTCCGGATTGAAGTACGCTTACGCTCTTCCACTTCTTGCAAGCATCGGGAAGAGATACAGATCAAATGTCGGTGATGTCATAGATATGTCCTCACGCTTAGAAATGCATCACTACGAGACCATCGTGGCGGTCTCGGAAACCGGTTCAGTGACCGCAGCGGCCGGTCGACTTCATGTCAGCCAGTCTGCAGTCAGCCATCGATTGGCCGAAGCCGAGCGGCGTCTCGGCGGACGCCTGTTCGAACGCCGGCCATCTCGCGGCATGCAGCCCACACCTGCGGCGCTGGCGCTGTGCCAAGCCGCTCATCGTGCGATGCCGGATCTGGCACGGGCTGAGCAGGACTTCATGCGCAGCGTCGGCGGGACGACGGCCACGGTCCGGATCGGCGTCGGGTCATACGACTGCTACCACTGGCTGGCGCCGTTTGCGGCCGCGTGCAGCGACCGACTGGAAGGACTGCTGCTCGAACTGGTCGTCGTGGGCGACATGCCCGTGCCGCGGCTCGCCGACGGGACGGCCGACCTTGTGCTCGCTCCGGGACCGGCGCCGGGAGCGCGTGACGCGATCCACCTGTTCACCGATGAGCTCGTGCTGGTCACACATCCCGAGCACCGGCTCGCCGGACGGACCTGGATCGGGCCCGAGGCGATTGCCGAAGAGAACTACTTCACCTACAACCGGCAGCCGTCTCCTGGCTTTGAGTACGAGCGCTTCGTCCGCCCCGCGGGCCTGTCGCCCCGAACGATCACCGTGCTCGAGCAGACCGGCGCCATCGCCGAGATGATCGCTGCTGACTTCGGAGTCTCCATTCTCAGCCGGTGGGCGATGTCGCCGTGGCTCGACTCCGGGCGACTCGCCGCTGTGCGCTGCGGTCGTTCCGGGCTCGACCTGGATTGGTCGGCTCTCACGCGAGTCGAAACCGACGACGACGCACCCGAGCGGCAGGTTGCCGACGCCATCGTCGACTGGCTCGGCGATTCGAACAACAGCTGAGCCCAGCCGTTCTGTCCGATCTCCGCGCTTAGTCGAGCAGGGACCTGCTGATCACGACGTCCTGGATCTCAGTGGCCCCGTCGACGTAATGGGTCAGGCGTGAGGCGGCAAGGTGCCGGGGCAGCGGATGGTCGCGCCGACCGCCCACTGCGCCCATCACCTGCATGCAATCCGCCAGGCCTCGCTCAGCGACGCGGGTGGCGAACTTCTTGGCGTGTGCTGCGTGGACTGCCGCGGGGCGGCCTTCGGCCACCGCCAGCGCCGCCCGATAGGCGAGCAGGCGGGCAGCCTCCAGATCGGTTGCCACGTCGGCCAGCTTGAAACGCACGCCCTGCAGGTCGGCGATGCGGCCGCCGAACGCCTGCCGCTTGCGGACGTAGTCGATGGCGGTCGCGAGGCCGGTGCGCATCATGCCGCAGCACATCGCCGCTACCAGCACTCGCGCGATGTCGATGCCTTCCATCGCGGCAACGAACCCCTCGCCGAGGGGCACCATGACATCAGCGTCAGACACCCGGCACTCGTTGAAGCTCACCTCGTTGGTGCCGATGCCGTGGGCGCCGATGAGCTCGTAGCCGTCGGTCCGCTCGATGCCGTCGCTGCTGCCGTCGACGAGGAACGTCATGATTCCCCGGTGCCCGGCTGCGGGATCGGCCTGCGCGTACACCGACATCACATCGGCTGCTGTGCCATTGCTGACCCACGCCTTGCGACCGTCGATCACCCACTCGTCGCCGTCTCGACGCGCCGCAGTGGTGATCTTGGCGGCATCACTGCCGACACCCGGCTCCGTCAGCAGGAAAGCGCCGAGCTGCTCACCGGAGACCAGCGGCCCCAGCGCCCGCTCCCGCATCTCCGCAGGGGCACGCCTGCTCACCGCACCCGCCAGATTGTTGTGACAGACGAGCACGAATGCGATGGCGAAGTCGGCCGCGGCCACCTCTTCGAGCACCCGTGCGAGCCCGACCTGGCTCAGCCCCGAGCCGCCGTCGGCGACAGGCACGAGCAGACCGCACAACCGCTCGTCGCCGGCGCTCGCGAACGCCTCAGCAGCGAAGCGACGTTCGCGCTCCCAGGACTCGGCGTGCGGCGCGACCGCCGAACTGGCCCACGACGCCGCCCGGTCCACGACCGCCTGGTCTGCCCCTCCCACCGCAGCGTCGGCCACCTCCGGCATGAGTTCGTCGGCCAGTTCCGATGGGGGCATGACGTCGAGATCGATCGCAGCAGAGGTCATGGCCCGCATCTTGCCATCCGCACGTGCCGCCCATCCGGGAGCGGAGCGCAGAGCGGTGACGTGAGGCCTATGGCCCGCGACGCCATGCCATGCCGTCGTACAGTTCGCCAACCGGTCGACTGCCGGGCCACAGACTGCCGAAAAGGGCTGCCGAGATGAATTCAGACCGCCCCTCCGCGCGCCAAGGCAATCGTGCCGGTGTCCAGCTCGGCGTCGACGAGGCGATCGGGCGCATCGGGCGCAGGGCACGGGTCTATGTCGCGCAGGGCTCGGCCACGCCACTCGGCTTGCTGGCGGCCATCGACGCCGCTCACGACCGCTTCGACCATCTTGAGTTCGTCAGCGCATTCCTGCTGGAAAGGCCGCAGCCGCTGGATCACCTCGGCAATCCGTTCGCTTGGACGTCGCTGCAGCCCAGCGGTGCTCTGCGCGATGCCCTCGACAGCCCGCATTTCGGCGTGGTCCCGGCTCGCTACTCGGACATCACCGGCCTCGTGGGACCGGGCGGCGGGTTGGAAGCCGATGTTCTGCTGTGCCAGGCCAGCCCGCCTGACGCCGACGGCCGCATGAGCCTCGGCACGGGCGTCGGAGGTCACGTCGAGCTCCTGCGCTCGACGCCGCTGGTGATCGCGCAGGTGAACCCGCAGATGCCCTACGTGCACGGCGAGGGCGAATGCCACCGCACCGATTTTGATGGGCTCGTGGAGATTGACGAGCCGCTCGCGACCCTGGCCCCAGCCGTTGTCGACGAGACTGCAGAGGCGATCGCAGCGCACGTCGGCCAGTTCATCGGCGACGGCACGACGCTGCAGTTCGGGATCGGCTCGATTCCCGACGCGGTGCTCTCGAGCCTGACCGGCCGACGGCACCTCGGCCTGCACGGCGGCATGATCAACGACGCCTGCATCGACCTCATCGACAGCGGCGCAGTGGACAACCGCCACAAGGGATCACTGGGCGACGGCGTGAGCGTCGCCGCTGAGGTGATGGGAACACGCCGTCTGTATGACTGGGTCGATCGCAATCCGGCCGTGCATCTTGCGAACGGTTCCCTGAGCCACGGCATCGAGGGCATCGCTCAGGTGCGCAACTTCGTGGCGCTGCAGTCGACGGTGCAAATGGCTCTTGACGGTTCAGCCAATTCCGAGATGATCGGGGGCCGCTACATCTCCGGACCCGGCGGAGCGCCCGACTTCGCATTCGGCGCCTGCGTTGCAACCGGCGGCCGGGCCATCGTGGCGATGCCGTCAACTGCCGCCGGCGGACGCATCTCGCGCATCGTCGCCCAGCTTGAGCCGGGCGCTCCCACGACGCTGCCGGCCTACACCGCAGACATCGTGGCGACCGAGTTCGGCGCCGTGGAGCTGCGCGGCCGCTCGCTCCGCGAGCGAGCCGAGCTGCTCAGCTCGATCGCCCACCCCGACTTCCGCGACGAGCTCAGCGACGCCCAGCGCGGCTAGAGGCGGCGGACAGTGGCGGCCTTGCCGGTGGTGCCGTAGGCCATGCCGGACATGCGGTGGATGTTGCGGGTGTTGTGCATCCTGCCGTGGACGCGAGGCCCGGCCGCCAGTATCGCCCCGTCCACCACCAGCTCTTGGCCGCTCACGAACTTGCTGTCGTCGCTCGCCAAGAAGAGCGCCATGCCGGCGATGTCAGTGCCTTCGCCGCGGTCGGGCCACGGCTGCAGTTCCGACATGATCTCCTCGGCCTGTTCCTCGTTGCCGCTGTGCATCAATGGAGTGAAGATGAGGCCCGGGCAGATGGCGTTCACCCGAATGCGGTGCGGCGCCAGCTCCAGCGCCGTGGTCTTGGCCAGGCTGATGACCGCAGCCTTCGCCGCCGAGTACGCCTGCGGGCCGGCGCCCCCGCCCATCCCGGCAATCGACCCGGTGTTGATGATCGAGCCGCCGGTGCCCTGAGGGATCATCACCCGCGCCGCGTGCTTGGTGCCAAGCATTACCGACCGCACCAAGATGGCGAACGTCTCGTCCCACGCGTCCACCTCCAGCTCGGTGATCGGGCCGAACGCCCCGCCGATGCCGGCGTTGTTGAACACCACATCCAGCTGTCCGAACGCCTCCACCGCCAGCTCGGTCATGGCGGCCACGTCGTCCTCCACCGCCACATCCGTGCGGGTGAAGCGCACACGCTCCCCCAGGCCCGCCGCCTCCAGCTCGTCCATGAACGCCCGCCCGGTGTCGGCGTTCAGGTCGCCGATCACTACCGACGCCCCCTCAGCCAAGAACCGCTCAACCGTCGACTGCCCCATGCCACTGGCGCCGCCCGTGACCACGGCCACCTTGCCGGCCAGCCGTCCCCCGGAGTTGCCGCTGCTCTCACTCATCGTGCTGTCCTCCCCTGCTGTCGAATAAGACGCCGCGATTGTCGCCCATATGGCGCCGCCATGCCCCGGCTTGCACAGATGCCAGAGCTTCGGAGGCGCACCGATCCGCGCCGTGCGAGAATACGAGCCGGGATCCGGGGGAACCCGCGGAAATCGGGGAAAGACATGACGACGACCGTTCAACGACAGCTCACCGCCGAGGGCGGGCAGCGCCACATGCACGAAGTGCACAAGATCGCGCACGCCGGCGCCGTGGACGCCGATGGCCACATTCTCGAGCCGCCCGACCTGTGGGAGGAGTATCTCGAGGATCGCTACAAGGACCGGGCTCTGCGCATCGAGATCGAGCCTGAGCGCGGCCTCGAAGTGCTCATGATCGACAACCAGCGCAGCAAGCTGGCCCGTCCCGGCATGGTCTCGACGCTCGGCGCCATGGGCGCACCCGATCTGCCCGACATCATGTTCAACCCGGATCGCACCTACGTGGGCGAGATCCCCTACGGGGCCATGGACCCTCACCAGCGCATCGAGCTGCTCGATGCCGAAGGCCTCGACATCGCGGTGCTGCTGCCGACGATGGGGCTGCTGTGGGAAGCCGAGCTGGAAGACGCAGAGCTGAGCCAGGCCTACACGCGGGCCTACAACCGCTGGATCTGCGAGTTCTGCCGAGATCACTCCGACCGGCTCATTCCCGTCGCACACATCTCCATGACCGACCCGGTTGCCGCGGCAGCCGAGCTGCGGCGCTCGGTGGCTGATGGCGCGCGCGGCTGCTTCGTGGCGCCGTTCACCCATTCGACGCGTCCGCTGGGCCACGCAGACCACGACCCGGTGTTCGAAGCAGCACAGGATCTCGGCGTGCCATTCGCGATCCACCCCACCTTCGAACCGCAGTGGACCAAGGGCACTCGCATGGGTACCTGGGAGCACGTTCGCGAACTGCGGCTCACGGCGTCGATGACCGCATCGGATGGGGTGCGCCACCAGTTCGTGTCGCTGTTCGACTACGGCGTCTTCGAGCGCTTCCCGGAACTGAAGGTGCTGGTGCTCGAGTCGGGCGGCGGCTGGCTCGGCTACTGCTTGGACCGCATCGATGCAGTGTTCGGGCACACCTACACCGGCACCCGCGTGCCGCTGCAGATGAAGCCCAGCGAGTACTTCATGCGGCAGGTGTGGATCTCCTGCGACCCCGACGAGCGCTCGATCCCCGCGCTGGCGCAGCGCTACGGGCACGACCGGTTCATGTGGGCCAGCGACTTCCCCCACGCCGACCACACGCCGGAGTACGTGCTCGACCTCGACGAGCTGGTCGACATGTTCCCCGCCGAGTGGCAGCGGGCCTTCGTCGGCGACAACGCCCGCACTGTCTTCGACCTCTAGACGCCGGGCCGCTTCAGGCCCCACGGCCGAGGCTGCGGTTCAGCAGTTCATGACGGGCGGTGGATTTCCAGCGCGGCCAGCGCTCGGGCCGCAGCGTTGAGGCCGCAGAGGCCGTGTGCGCCCGCTCCGGGCGGGGTGGACGCCGAGCACAGGTAGGTGCCCGGAATGCCGGTGAAGTAGGGATCCCGGGCGGGTCGGGGCCTGAACAGCAGCTGGAGGGGCGACGACGCACCGCTCAGGATGTCGCCGCCGATGAAGTTCGGGTTGTAGACCGACATCTCGGTGGTGGAGCGCACCGCCGTTCCCACCACCCGCTCGGAGAATCCAGGAGCGAAGCGTTCGATCTGGGCGATGATCGCCTCGGTGGCGTCGCCGGTGTAGCCGTGCGGGACATGGGCGTAGGTCCACAGCGGGTGAACATTGCCGACTGAACGGACTGGATCGGCGCGGTACTGCTGGCCGACAAGGACGAAGGGTCGCTCTGGCATCTGGCCGCGGTGCACGGCGAGTTCGTTGGCGATCACTTCGGCTGCATCCCCGCCGAGGTGCACCGTGCCCGCGTCGCCCGCGGCCGGTGCCCGCCACGGCACGTCGCCCTCGATGGCGAAGTCGACCTTGAACGCGCCGGGGCCGTGACGGAACCGGCGGTAGGCACGGTCAATCCGGGGCGGCAACCGGTCGCCCAGGATGTCGGCCGCGATCGACGGTGACACGTCGAGCAGCAGCAGGTCGGTCGGCGGCAGTTCGGCTGCGGACCAGACGCGAACTCCGGTCTCGGTCCGGCCGCCGTGGGCCGTCAAGTCGGCAACGAGCGCATCCGCGATCGCCTGCGAACCGCCTTCGGCGACGACCCAGCCGTACTGGTGTCCCGCGGCCAGGATCATGAGGCCCACCGCGCTGGTCATGGGGCGGTCCAGGCGCCAGAACGCATGGGCTGCGACGCCCGCCCACAGAGCCCGAGCGGGCTCGTCGTGCCACAGGCGGCCCATGACGGTGGCGGGGGTCATCGCGGCCGCGCCGAACCGCGCCGTCAGCACCGGGTGACGGGGCAGCCGCAGCAACGGTTGGGTGATGTCTTCGAACAAGCTGTCGAGATCAGCCGTCAGTGCCCCGAACAGCCAGCGCCAGCGCGCTCCGTCGTCGCCGAGCCCGTCAGCCGTGTCGTCGATGGACTGGTACAGGACGCTGGCAGAGCCGTCGTCGAGGGGATGCGCGCAATCGACGAGCGGCGCTCGCCATCGCAGGCCGAGCGCTTCGAGGTCGAGCGAACGCAGGAACGGTGATGCTGCAGCTACGGGGTGCACAGCGGAGCACTGGTCGTGAATCAGGCCCGGCACGATGGCCTCGGTGCTGCGCGTGCCACCCCCGATGGTGTCTGCCGCCTCCAGCACCGTCACGTCCACGCCTGCTTGCGCCAGGTGGACCGCGGCGGCCAGTCCATTCGGGCCGCTGCCGACGACGATCGCCGTCGTCACCGCATTAGCCGGTGTCGGCTGGGGGCATCACGACACCGTCGACCGTCTGGCGGGGGATCAGCCAGTTCCCGTCGTGATCGATGGACGGCACCTTGCGGGCATTGCCGGGATGCGGCACGCCCTGGGGCTCGTAGCCCTCCTTCCGCCACGTCACCGTGTGCGGAATCGGACCGTCAGGCAGCCAAGGCTGGGAGTTGTAGGCGTCGTCGTGGCGATACCAGCCTTTCTCGACGGTCCCCAATGCTGCGTCGATCACCCGGTACTGCACGCGGTTGGTGTATGCCGGCCGCGACTCGGTGAACACCGCAATCACATCGCCGGGCTCGTACTGGCAGCGCTCCTGCCAGGCCGCTATCAGCCGTTCGTCGAGGCAGTGCCCGTCGCCGAAGTTCCACCCCGTCAGCACGTTGCTCAAGAACTCGCCCTCGCGCTGGATGCGCTTGTCGAGATCGTCGACGTGACACATGAGGCCCGAGATGTGCATGCGGCCCATGGGGTGCATCATGCGGAACGCCACCGCCTTCTGAATGAAGATCTCCGAGATCTCAGGGCCGAACAGCGGCTCGAGCTGGTCGATCTGGTTGTCGGCGGACTTCACGATCTTGTCGTTGATCCGGTCTTCAATCTCTTTGTTGCGAAGCGAGAACGTCGCCGCCGCCCAGTTGCCTGCGTACTGCTTCATGCCCACCAAGAAGCTCACGTACTGCGGGCGGAAGGCTCCGAGCACGATGGGCGACAGCGCCGCAATCAGCACCACGACCAGCAGCACCGGCTCCATGTCCCACACTGCGTAGCCGTTCCCGGCGTGGAAGTTCGAGAACAGGAACGCTGAGCAGAAGATGAAGAACACGTTCCACTCGAGCGGAACCGCCAGCGGGAATGTCGAGATGATGAACGTGTGCAGCATCCAGATGGACACGATGGCAATCCACGTCGCCCATCCCCACGGAGAGAACAGCAGCACCAACGGCATGATGAGCTCGCAGGTGGTGCCGCCGATATGGGCCAGCAGGTGCGTCGTTCTAGCCGGTCGGATGTCGCGGGGATAGTCCTTGACTGTCGCCTTGCGGAATCGGTCCCACACCACCCACGGCGTGTTCTGCACCATGATCGACACCGTCGAAGAGAACCCGTGCTGCAGCTTCGAGAAGCCGGCGCCCATCCAGATGATGACGATGAACACCTTGGCGGCGATGATCATGTCGACGAAGTTGCTGAACAGCGAGAAGCACAGCAGCGTGGGCACGTACTGCTCGGCCCGCGACGACAGGAAGATGATCTTGTCGCGCATGGCCATCAGCAAGATCAATCCGCAGTAGATCAGCGTCGCCCACTGCGGCAGGATGCCGGTGCGGCCGTCGGGCAGCCCGTCCACCTGCTCCGGCGACAGCACCAGCAGCAGGATCAGGCTGGCCAGGATCAGCTTGTACAACCCGGTGTCCCACGGCGTGCGCCGATTGCCCTTGGTGAACGGCACATGGTTGGGGTAGGGCGGCACACGCAGGGTGTCGTTCTGCCACCAGTAGAGGATTCCCCCGATGGGCGGGTCGAAGTGGAACGCCAGCGGGCCGCAGGTGGCCGCCAGGCCGGTGATCTCGAGCAGGATCGTCCAGATCATCAGCTTCTGGTAGAGGATCGGCTCGTCCCACCAGCCGCCGATGTCGTTGAACTCGAGTCCGGCGGTGAACGCTCCGGCCACGATCAGCCCGAACAGCGCATACAGGAAGATCTTCCACGCATAGAACGTGCCGGTCTGCTTGGGCGTCCCGAAGCCGTGCTCGACCCAGTGGAGCTGCAGCAGCTTCATCCGTTCGAAGAACGGAATCTTCGCAAACTCGTCGAGATCGACATCGGGCAGCTCAGCGGTGCGATACCCCATGGTGATTACCTCTTTCGGCGGACCATCGCCGCGTGTCGTCGTTGCCGTTCGCGTTCGAAATAGAAGTCGTCTTCGGCGGCGGTGCGGGTCGAGGCAAGCTTGCCGGACAGTCGTGTCAGCTCGCGCTCGCGCACCCGCAGGCGCCTCCAGGCCTTCCTCTTGTTCTTGCGCCGCAAGCGCTCGATGTGGTCTTCCTCGGTCTCGGACGTGCCGGTCAGGTACGTCTCCTCGATTTCGTCGAGGCGACTGAGGGCTTCGGCTGCCGGCAGTTCCAGCAGGATCTGGCCGCGGGCCATCAGGTACATCCGATCAGACACCTGCAGCGCCTTGCGGGCATGCTGCTCGACGATCAGGGCGCCGGTGCCCGTGGTATCGGCCACCTTGCGGACCGCTCCCAGCAGCCGATCGACGATGATCGGCGCCAGCCCGAGCGACAACTCGTCGGCCAGCAGGATCGACGGTTGACGGCTGAGCGCTCGTGCCAGCGCAAGCATCTGCTGCTCGCCGCCCGAGAGCATGCCGCCGCGCACCCCCAGCTGAGGCTCGAGCTCGGGGAACAGTTCCAGCGCCGCCTCCACCGAGCCGCCGCCCACTCGCAGATTGTCCCGAGCCGACAGCTTGGTGAACACCAGGCGCTCCTCGGTCACGAGCCCGATTCCCCCTCGCCGGATGCGCTGGTACATAGGCGTGAAGGTCGGCGTGTTGCCGAACATCACGATTCCGTCGACGGGCGTCAGCTCGCCGGCGATGGTCAGCAGCGTGGTGGTCTTTCCGGCGCCATTCGGCCCGAGCAGGCAGACCACCTCGCCCTGGTGCACCTTCAGGTTCACTCCTTGGACGACTGCCCGGTTGAGGTACCCGCACTTGAGGCTTCGCGTCTGCAGCAGCGGCCTCATGCGCCGCCTCCCACAGCTTGCGTCGTACGGGGCTCGGCTTCGCTGTCGTGCGCGTCGGCGTCGGTTCCCAGATATGCGGCCACGACGGCCGGGTCGAGACGGATTTCCTCAGGGCTCCCGACTGCGATCTTGTCGCCGAAGTCCAGCACGACGACCTCGTCGCACACCTCGTTGACGAAGTTCATGTCGTGCTCGACAACCAGCACTGCCATGCCCCAGTCCTGGGCCAAGCGGCGAACCACCTCGGCCAGCTCTTCGCTCTCGGCGGTGCTCAGGCCGGCGGCGGGCTCATCGAGCAGCAACACGCTCGGGTGCATCGCAACCGCCCGGGCAATCGCCAGCAGCCGGTGCTTTCCGTATGAGAGGTCCTTCACGTCGCGGTGCAAGTCTCCGTCGAGCTGGAACTCGATGATCGCCCGCACAACCTCAGGCGGGAACGGGGGGCTCGACGGCGCCACCAGATCGCGCAGGTACGACCGCATGTCCTGAGGGTCCGCGGCAACGCTGATGTTCTCGAACACCGTCGCATCTTCGAACAGCTCGAGCGTCTGGAACGAACGAGCAATGCCGTTGCGGGCACGCTTGGAGGGCGCCATGCGCGAGATGTCCTCGCCGTCGAGCACCACTCGACCCTCCGCCGGTGCGAAGCCGCACACGGCGTCGATCAGCGATGTCTTGCCGGCGCCGTTCGGGCCGATCAGCCCCGTGATGGTGCCCGGAGTGAGGTTGAAGCTGACATCGTTGACCGCTACGACGGCCCCGTAGCGCACGGTCATGTTCTCGATGCTCAGCACGCGAGCCGGGACCTTCGACTGTTCGCTCTCAGAGGCGTTCGGGTCGGAGACGTCTTCGAGTTCGATGAAGTAGGAGCGGCCCCACTTGCGGGCTCGCTTCACCAGCCGGAAGATCTTCACCCACTCGGCGGCGACACCGTCCTTGTACCCGAGCACCATGAGCAAGATGGCGATGCCGCTGATGAGCTGGGTCCAGCGGCCCACCCCGTCCCACGTCGATTCGAGCACTTCCTGGCTGAAGGCTGCGGTCGCCATGGTGGCGCCCACGAACGCACCGAGCAGGTGACCGACGCCGCCCACGATTGCCAGGCCCACGAACAGGATCGAGGTGAGGTTGGTGAACGACGTGTAGCTGACCGATGTCAGCCGGAATGCCAGCACGATCCCGCCCAGCGCCGCTATTGCCGAGCTGAGCGAGAAGGCGAACAGCTTCGCCTTGGGCACGTCGATGCCGAGCGCCGTAGCCGCCCGCTCGTTGGTTCGGATGGCGAGCAGGCGCCGGCCGCTGCGCCCGCGACGCACGTTCGACACCACCCACACCGCCAACAGCGCCATCGCCAGCACGAAGAGGCCATATCGCTCCGGGTAGCGAATGGAGCCGATGTCGAGTCCGAACAGCTCGGGGCTGCCGACCTGGGTGCCTTGCACGCCGCCGGTGTACTCGCGGTTGCGGAACAGCATCAGCTCGATGGTGGTGCCGAGTCCCAACGTGACAATGGCGAGATTGATGCCGCGGGTTCGTGCAGCCGGCAAGGCGAAGATGAAACCCAGCGGCACGGCGGCCAGCACGCCGACGACCAGCGCCAACAGGAACGGGATGTCGAACACCGCAACGAGGCGTCCTGACACGTACGCGCCGAACCCCGCGATGGTGTACTGCGCCAGCGATAGCTGGCCCGCGTAGCCGGTCAGCAGCACGATCGACAGCAGCACGATCGAAACGCCCATGGTGACGGTCAGGGCGTCGATCCACTTGGCCTGCTTGGTGAGCATCAGGAACGCCACCGTGCCGATGCCGAAGATCGTCCAGTCCCACGACATGCGTCCGTTGCCGATCATCGGCAGCTCGCGCAAGAAGTAGTCCCGAGGAGGCAGCGACCGGCCCTTGAACACCAGCACAGCCACAATCACCAGGAAGGGCAGCGATGGCCCCAGACCTTGCTGGTCGACGTAGCGGCCCACAAGGGTTTGACCGACGCCCAATGCCAGGCCGGCGGCGGTGGCGATGGGGAACGACCGGAAGTCCCCGACCAGCGCAGCGGCCAAGGCTGCGAGCACCAGCGAAGTCATGGCCGTGACCTGCAACGTGATGATGGGCACCACCAAGATGCCCGCAACCGCAGCGATGGCCGAGCCCAGCGCCCAGTTCTGGATGGCGATCGCATTCGGCGACAACCCGATGGCCGAAGCGGCTCGCTCGCTCTCGGACACTGCCTCGGTGGCGAGGCCGAAGTTGCTCCGTCGATACATCGACCACAGCACCACGGCGAACACGCACGCCACTCCGAACAGGATCAGCCGGTCGACGGTGATCGCAACCTCGCCCCACAGCGTCACCCGGTTGGTGGGCAGCCAACTGGACACCTGGCGTGCGTTGGAGCCGTACCGGATGACCACGCCGGCCTGGATCAAGATGAGCACGCCGAGAGTCGCGATGACGCGGATCAGCGTGCTGGCGCGCCGCAGCGGCCGCATGATCACCCAGTGCGTCAGGGCGCCCAGCAGCGCTGACAGCGCGACGCCCGTCAGCGCCGAGAGCAGGAACGGCCAGTTGGCCCGGTTCTGCAGTTCCCACTGCAGGAACACGCCCGCGATTGCGGTTGCGCCCAGGGAGAAGTTCAGTACGCCGGTGCCGCGGTAGACGACGATCAAGCCTTGGGAGGCCAGCGCGTACAAGGCGCCGACCCCGAAACCCAGCAGAGCGAAGCGGATGACCTCGTCCAATGATGCTCCCGTTGCAACGGCGCTCGGCCGGCGTGCCCCGGCGCCGGGGTGGCGGGTGATCGCTCACCCGGACCACCCCAGCGAGGGGCGTGGTGTCTCAGTTGACGGTCAGCCGGCGTTGCCGGTGGCCAGGTCGCCGACGTCTTCGAACTCGGTGGTCAGCGGCACGACCTTGCCATTCTCGAGCTTGCTGAACACGACGCTGCGGTTGAACAAGCGCTGGAATCCCGGGAGACCATCGGTCCACTCCTGGGTGAAGTCGAGCACCGGGACCATGCCGCCGAGATCGAGGTTGTCGGTGGCCGAAGCAGCCTCGAAGAACGAGGTCGCATTGATCTCGCCGTCGATGGTCTCGGCGATCAGGGTGAAGGCAGCGAACGCCGCCCACGTACCCATGCCGCCCAGGCTGTTGTAGTCGTGCTCGGTGGTGTCCCAGCCGCCCTCTTCAAGGGCCAGCCGGTACTCGTCCCACGGCGCAGTCGAGATGTCGGGGTACATGCCGCCGATGATGTCGCCGTCAGTCGACTCCTCGTTGCCGGCGGCAGAGATCTCGTTCAGGTTGCCCTGCGGGCCGTACTGGCGAGCGTCGGTGCCCGACTGGGTCCACGCCGTATTCCAGGTGATGTACGGCGTCTCAGAGACGATGCCGATCACGCAGTCGGCACCGGTCGTCGCCTGGGCGACCTCCGACGAGTAGTCCTGCGCTGTCGGCGGCAGGATGATGATGTCGCCGAAGCTCTGGCCGAGGGCTGCTATCGCGTTCTCCATCGGCGGCAGGAAAATCTGGGCGCCGTCGATGATCACGGCGTTGATCGCCTGGCATCCGTCGTCGATGGCTCGCTTGATGATGCCGACCGCGTACATCGGCTGGTTGCCGATGGGGAACGAGTGCGGGCTCGTCAGCTCAGACGGCGTGATCGGGCAGCACGGGCCGAACCAGGTGATGTCGGACTCGGCAATCACCGGCACGATGCTCTCCGCGAAGAACGTGAACGAGCCGACGACCGACACCATGTTCTCCTCGACGGCTTCGCGGGCACATGCCGCAGCCACCGCAGGGTCGAACATCTCGTCGCAGACGGTGACCTCGAGCGGCCGGCCACCGATGCCGCCCCGTGCGTTGATGTAGTCGGCGTAGGCCATCGCGGTATTCGCGATGTTGTGGTACGTCGGACCCGCCGCGTTGAGGGTGGTAACCGTCATGACCTTGATGGGCTCGCCGCTCGGGGCCTCGTCGGCAGGCGCTTGCGTGGTCTCGGGGGCTGCCGCCTCGGTGGTTGTGGGCGCGGGTTCGGTTGCACTGGCTCCGTCGTCGTCACCGTCGTCGCCGCCGCACGCAGCAGCGATCAGTGCGAAGACAGCGAGCAGCGCCGCCACCGTCCGCCACGCTCGCCGCCTCGAATGGCGCGTCACAGCACGTTCACTGGTCGTCATGTAGTTCCCCTCCCTAGGGACACGGCAGACCCGATGGCGGGCCGATGCGACCGCCGCCTGCCAAGTGGGTCATTCAAGCACAGCCGTCGACCGGCTGCCGAGGGTTCAGACGCCCGGCATGTGCGGCAATGCGCGCAGGTTCTAGGCGATCGCAAACACGATGATCGCCACGATGAACACGATGGTCAGCGCCAAGACGGCCATCGCAGCAAATCCGTCGCGATTCGTTTTGTCCTCTGCTGATGGTTCGGTCGGTTTGCGCATCCGCTGTCTGCTCTTTCGGACCGGACTCTAGGTCCAGAACCAGCCGACGTCGTCGAGCAGCCGCGACACCGCCACCAGCGCGGCCATCTGACTGACCTGGGCAGTCGCACCCAGAACGTCACCGGTCATGCCGCCGAACCGGCGGTAGGCCATCAGCCCGACGATCAATGCTGCGCCTGTGGCCGCGCCGACGCCGAACACACCGACTGGCCCGAGTGCGAACGCAGCGGCGTAGCTGACCAGCAGGGAGAGCGCGCACGGCAGTCCCCGCAGATGAGCGGTGTAGGAATGACCCAAACCCGAGCCGGCGGCTGCCGGTGCCAAGGACATCGCCGCAACCGCGAGCACACGGCCGACCCCGTGCGCAAGGACCATGGCGATGATCGCATCTCGTGCGGCCAGTGGCATGACAGCGAAGACCTGCACCAGCGTTGCCAGCACCAGCGCCAGCGTTCCGAACGTCCCGAGGCGGGAGTCCTTCATGATCTCGCGGCGTTCCTCGGGCGTCGTACCGCCGAGGGCGTCTGCCGTGTCGGCCAGGCCGTCCTCGTGGAAGGCACCGGTGACGACTGCACCAGTGGCGACGGCCAGAATCGCCGCGAGCGGAGCGCCCAGCGGCTGCCACACGGCCCAGAAGACCGCTCCGCTCAAGGCGCCTACAACTGCTCCGACGAGCGGGAACCACGGGACGCTGCGCCCCAGATCGCGTTCGGTCGGCGGGTGCGCTCCGCCGGGAAGCCGGGTCAGGAAGGCCCACGCATAACGCAAGCTCACGCTGAGTCCCCTACGTTTCGCAAGCTCACGCTGAATCCCCTACGTTTCGCAAGCTCACGCCAAGCCCCATTCGGCGAAGGTGGCGACGTCGGTGACGGCCGCTGCAGCGATCTGCACGATCGGCACGGCGACGAGCGCACCCGTGCCCTCTCCCAGCCGCAGATCCAAACGCACGAGCGGTTCCAGCCCGAGCTTGTCTAGGAGCGCTCCATGGCCTGGCTCAGCGGAGCAATGCCCGGCGATGCAGTGGTCGAGGCTGCCCGGCGCAGCCAGTGCCAACGGTGCCGCGGCGGCCGTTCCGATGAAGCCGTCGAGGATGACCGGAATCGAGCGGTGCCGCGCCGCCGCCACCGCCCCGGCCATAGCTGCTAGCTCACGCCCGCCTGCTCGGCGCAGCGCCTCCAGCGGGGCAACGCTGCCCACCCGTTCCAGCACATCGCGTACCACAGCCCGCTTGTGATCGAGCGCTCCTGCCTGCACACCGGTGCCTGGCCCCGTCCATTGTGTTGCGGCCTCGGCCGGCGACATCGCGTCGTCGGCGAAGAGCAGCCCGCAGACGGCAGCCGCGGCTGTGGTGTTGCCGATTCCCAGTTCTCCCAGCACCAGCAGGTCGGCCTGGTCGTCGATGACGGCACGGTCAACGGCGAGAACGCCCGCCTCGACGGCTGCGTCGAACTCGTCGGCGCTCATCGCATCGTGCGTGCGGATGTTGCCCGTCGGCTTGCCGACGCCAACGTCGTCGCATCGCACCACCGCACCCACCTGACGGGCGACAGCCGTCACCGTGGCGACACCGCTGTCAACCGCAGACACCATCGCAGCAGTGACCTCCGACGGGTACGCACTCACACCCTCGGCGGCGACCCCGTGGTCAGCCGCAAAGACGAGCACGGCCGGCTGCCCGACGGTGGGCTCAGGCGTGTGCTGCCAGCCGGCGAGCCATGCGGCGACCCGATCGAGCCGTTCGAACGCACCGGCGGGACGCAGCACCTGCGACGCCCGTTCAGCCACCGCCCGCTGCGCAGCCTCGTCGGGACCTGGCAAATCTTCGAGCATCCGTCCCAGCGCGCTGCCGTCGCCTGAGCGAGCACGTGAATGAGGCGGGGTCTCAGGCGCCATTGCTGGGGCCCTGCAGTTCCAGCAGGCGGCCGACCACCACCAGATACGCCCGGTCGGCCGCAGCGAAGATGGCTTGGTTCACCGACCCGAGCACATCCCTGTATGCCCTTCCCAGCAGCGTGGCCGGAACGACGCCCGAGCCGACCTCGTTGGTGACCACGATGGCCGTGCCGCTGCGCTGCCGAAGGCGCTCGCCCAGGTCGGCGGCCTCTGCGACGATCGCGCGGGCGGAGTCGGTGCCCTCAGCCAGCATCCGGTTCGAGACCCACATCGACAGGCAATCGATGACGATGGTCGTCTCGGCATCTACCTGCTCCACGGCGTGCGCCAGGTGGATCGGGGCCTCGACCGTGATCCATGCGGCAGGCCGATCGGCCCGATGCCTCTCGATGCGTTCAGTCATCTCATCGTCACCGGCTTCGGCCGTGGCGATGAACGTCACCGGTGCACCGGCCGACGTGGCGGCGCTCAGCGCGGCAGTGGACTTCCCGCTGCGAGCACCCCCAGTGAACGCGATCAGCACGAGCGAAACAGCATCTGCAGCGGATCAGCAGCGAACCAGCAGCAACCCGGAGCGAGCCTTGGGCAGGAAGTAGGTGGTCTTCGGCGGCATCACACCGCCGAAGTCGGCAACTTCGAACACCGAATCGAGCGGCACCGGCGCCAGCAGGATCGTGACCGGCGCTGGGGCGGCTTCCACGGTCGTAGGCCGGTAGGTGAGCCGCGGATCCGAAGCACTCTCCACGCCGAAGATGTCGCCGAGTATGAACTCGTGAACGAATGCGGCATCCAGCCGGGTCGCCGGGTTCTGGACGGGAGACGTGTCGTCGGCGGGTCCGGCGTGGCGCAGACGAGCGCGGAACCAGTGGCCTGCCACGCCCACGCCGACCCATCCCGGCGCCCCCGGGCGCGCTGCTGCCGCGTCGGCCACCTCTTCGACATCGCAGCGGGCTCTCATCAATTCCATGACGCGCCTGGGCATCATGTCGAGTTCGTTCAGTTCGCGGTCGAAGCTGCCGAGGTGCAGCTCGTCGGTGGGTGCGCACGCCACGAGCACGTGTGAGAAGCCGGCCTGCCTGGCGGCCGCGACGCGATGGTGCCCGTCCACGATGTACAGCGGGCCGTCGAGGCCGACGCTGGCACCCTCGCCACCCCCGACAACGGCCGGCCACAGCGTGACCCGCGCACCGTCAGCGGTCTTGGTGTCGAGCAGCGGCTCGAGCGGTGTGGACGCCCCGGCTGCAGCAAGGGTGGCCTCGATGACGTCGGACACCATCGTCAGCCGCGGCGCGGTCACGACCACGGGGCTCGACATGCGGCCGACCTCGGTGAAGTGCACGGCCAAGCCGTGCACCCGGCCCGGCTGGGTGTCCTCGTGCGGTCGCAGCTCATGGGAGGCGAGGCGCACGCCGCCCAGCAATGCGTGCTGCGCGTGGCCGTCAGCCTCCACGCACTGCACGTACAGGCCTGGCTCCCGGGCGCCACCGAACACGCCCAGACCGATGAGCCGGTCGAGTGCCTGGGTGCTGCGTGTGGCGTGCTGCCGGTGCTCGCTGGGGTGGCCGAAGCTCTCCGGCGGCAGTCCGGCCACGTGGGCGAAGGAGTCGGGATTGTCGGCGAGGTGCTGGGCGTGCTCGTCGGGGGTGAGCGAGTCATACGGCGCGGGGATCACCGTCGGCGCCCATTCGGGCGTCAACACACGAGCGCTGACCGGCTCGATCATCCGCTCTCCCTCCCCGCCGCCCCGTCTCGCGCACCCGGAATGTCGAGCCCCGCCCTGATGAGCCCTGGGAGCGCGGCGACGCGGCGGATCGAAGTTATCTCACGTCCAGCAGCAGGTTCGACGCGCGCGCCCCGAGCTCAGCCTCTAGGGGATCACGCCCGCCTGCTTCAGCCGCTCGATGTCATCCCAGTCGTAGCCGTGCTCGAGCAGGATCAGCTCGGTGTGCTGGCCGAGCTCGGGCGGCGGTCCGCCAGGAGCCCATGCAGTCTCGGAGAAATCCACCGGTGTCGCGACCATCTCGGTTGTACGGCCATCAGGCGTCGGCACAGTCACCCAGCAGCCCGCCGCGTGGGCCTGCGGGTCAGACCGCATCTCCAGCGTGGACTGCACGGGGGCCCACCAGACGTCGTTTGCATCGAAGATCTCACCCCACTCGGCGCGTGTGCGCGTGGCCATGACGGCGTCCATCTCCGCAGTGAGGGCAGCTGTGTTCTCGAGGCGGAGCACGATGTCGGCAAAGCGGGAATCGTCCTCCCATTCGGGCCGATCCAGTGCGCGCACCACATGCGGCCAATGTCGGTCGCCTTCGAGGCCCAGCATCCAGAGCCACGCGCCGTCACGGCAGCGGTAGCAGTTGATGAGCGGGTTGGGCGGGCTGTCTCGGCCCCAGGCCTCGGTCTCGTCGCCCGTCATGGCAGTGATGTTGTGGTCCCAGCCCAGCAGGTAGGTGCCCAGGCGCAGCAGCGACGACTCCACCAGCTGTCCCTTGCCGGTGCTGGTGCGGTGGAACAGGGCGGCCGCAACCCCGGCCGCCGCCGCCAGTCCGGTCATGTGGTCGCCCATGCCGCCGCGCTGGTACGGCAGGTCGGCGTCTTCGGGTGTCAACGACCGGACGATCCCCGCCCGCGACCAGAATGCACCCACGTCGTAGGTCTGGCGGTCGCGTTCGTCGCCCCGCAGCGAGAGTCCTGTGACGCTGGCGTAGATCAGGCGCGGGTAGCGCTGCGCGAGCGACGGGTAGTCGAGGCCCATGCGTTCGAGCCCGCCGGGCCGGATATTGGACAGGAAGACATCGGCGTCAGCCAGCAGTGAGTGCAGGGCGGCGAGCCCTTCCGGCTGCCGCAGGTCAAGAGCGATGCTGCGCTTGCCGCGGTTGTCGAGATCGAACGGCGGGTTGCCATCGCTCTGAAACAGCCAACCCAGCGAACGGAACGGATCGCCGTCGGGCGTCTCCACCTTGAGGACGTCTGCACCCCAGTCAGCCAGGATCCCGCCACAGGCGGGTCCGGCGATCCACACGCCCAACTCGACGACGCGGATGCCCTCCATCGGCCCGGCCATCGGTCCTCCCCCTGCTCTCAGCGGCGAAGCGGCAGGTTACTCACCGCTCGGCGAGACAGAGCCGGCGAGCGGTCTGGGCGTCAATTCGTTCGTTGGGCGCGAGATCCCGATCGGTGGCCGCTGCTATCCACTCGGCGGGATCGGTGGGAACCGTCGGAGCGTCGGAAGACAGCGTGACGCGGATTCCGCGACGCAGCAGGCTCGCCAATGGCCAGAGCCACGCCTGCTCGGTCGGAGTGAGCTGTTCTCGGTACTTCTGCGCCCGCCGGGTCACGAAGCTTGGCTGGGTCGCGACCGCGACGCCGAGCCGGGCGATGCGGTCGAGCTGTTCGGGCAGTGCGAGCGCGCAATGTTCAATGCGGTCGGGCACTGGGCGGCGGGCGTCGCTCGTCGCCATGCCGGCCGGCATCGGCGGGTGCGCTTCCAGCGCGTCAAGGGTCGCTTGCAGTGTGTCGATGTCCATGACGTGGACGGCGACCGGAAATCGATGAGCGCGCGCCGCCGCTACCAAGTCGGCGATAGCGCTGTCGTCATCGTGAGGCGGCATGACCTTGGCGTGTCCGACCCGCACCGCGCCGGCATCGGCCGCGCCCCCAGAGGACAGAACGGTGTCGCCGAAGACAAGATCTCCCGACGAGTCAAGAAGGTCGGCACCCACCATCGCCGTGACGCTCACGGCGGGCACTCCAGCGGCGGCTTCTGCCAGCAGCTCCAGCGCAGCGATGTCGTTGGTGTGCGTCGCATCCGTGCATGCGGTGATGCCCGCTGCACCAAGGTCGGCCAGAACCTCGGTGACCTCCGCCACCGTCGCGCTGCGATCGGCGCGGGGCACCGCCGCCAGCAGGTCCTGACGCTCGACAAGCACGTCGCCTGATGTCAGGCCCAAGGCGCGGCCCGCGGCCGTGTTCACCACCGCCACATGACCGGTGAGATGGTGCAGCACGGTCGGAACATCGTGCGTGACGGCGTCGAGCTCAGCGGCGGTCGGGTGGCGGCGCTCGGCGAGGAACGCGTCGTCGTAACCCCAAGCCCGGAGCCACCGGCGCGAATCGCCGCTGTCGCGTGCGGCGCTGTGCTTGCGGCGTTGCGGCATCGTCTGCGACACATCGCTGCGCGCAGCGCGCCCGACGATGTCCAGCAGCTCCCTCACCGACGCCGCAGCCTGGACATCGACTGATCGGCGTGCAGCGGCGCACGCCAGCAGATGCAGATGATCGTCCCGATGCCCCGGCGCCGGGGTGGTGGTCACGGCCGCGATTGCGATCCCGGCGAGCCCAGCAGCGCCGCGCCGAGCCCCGGGACCGGCCCTAGATGCCCAGCTCGTCGAGCATGGGGATGAGGTCGCGGCGCAACAGCTTGCCGGTGGAGGTCCGCGGCAACTCGTCCATCAGATGCACGAATTCGGGGCGCTTGAACGGGGCGAGGCGCTCACGGGCGTGCGCAACCAGATCGTCGCCGGACGTGGTGCCGCCCGGTCGCACGACGGCCGCTGCTGCCACACGCTCGCCCCATTCCTCGCTGGGGAGGCCCACCACCGCAGCCTCGAGTACATCGGGATGGTCGTACAGGACGGCCTCGACCTCATCAGGCAGCACGTTCTCGCCGCCCCTGATGATCATGTCGCCGGTACGGCCGTGGAGGAACAGGTAGTCGTCGTCGTCGAGGTAGCCGAGGTCGCCCGTATGCACCCAGCCCTCGTCGTCGATGGTGACGCGGGTCTTCTCCTCATTGCCCCAGTAACCGTCCATGGCGCGGAATGTCTGCAGCTGCACCTCGCCGATCACGCCGGGCGCGACGACTTCGCCGCTGTCAGCATCGACGACGCGCACCTGCACGTCCTCGAGCACCTGGCCCACCGACGACAGCCGGTGCAGCTTGCGCTCCTTCTCCTCATCGGTTCCCTCGATGCGGTGATCGTCGGGGTCGAGGACTGCCACGGTGGATGTCGTCTCGGTCTGGCCGTAGGCGCCGGCGAACGCCACATTCGGCGGGAACATGTCGATGGCCCTGCGTATGACCGACGGCGGCATCGGCGCAGCGCCGTACGTAACCGCTTCGAGTCCGCTGAATGCTTCGTGGCCGAAGTTGGGGGCTTCGAGCACCCGGGCGAGCATGGTGGGCACCAGGAAGGCGTGCGTCACCGAGTGCGCCTGCACGCAGTCGATCCATGACGATGCCTCGAACTGGGGCAGCAGCACCACCACTCGCCCGCTGTAGAGAGCATTCAGCATGGAGGTCAGCCCGGCAATGTGGTACAGCGGCGCTGCGACGGCCATGCGGCCCATGTCCTCGCCGGTGGCGGCGTCGTTGGTGCCCATGACGTAGCCGGTGATGGCACCGTTGGTGAGCTTGACGCCCTTGGGCATGGCCGTGGTGCCGCTCGTGTACAGCAGCGCGCACAGACCGTCGGGGTCGACGTCTTCGGGCACCGGGAGCTCGAACGCCTCGTCGCGGGCGGCGGCATACGACGACGGATCGTCGAGCACCAGGACGTGCTCGAGGTCGTCGGGCTTGTTCTGCTCGATCAGGTCGCTGTAGCGAGACTCGGTGAACAACACGCTGATTTCGCTGTCGCTCAGCAGGTGGGCTGTCTCCTCCGCACCGGCTCGGAAATTCATCGGCACGACGGTGGCGCCCACGAACGCACCTCCGAAGATGGCCTCGACACACTCCACGCTGTTGGTGGCGAAGACGCCGACCCGGTCGCCGACCCCGACGCCGAGCATCGTCAGCATCCCGGCCGTGCGGCCCACGTTGTCGAGGAGTTCCTGGTAGGTGACCTCGCGTGCGGTGCCTCCGCCGGCTTCGGTTGAGGTGTCAATCAGGATGACCTGTTCGCCGGCAATCGTCGCCGGCATGAAGAGCAGCATTCCCAGATTCACGTCGACCCCCTACGGCCCGCTTGAGCAGATGTCGCGGCAGATACTGGCAAAAGTCACTGGCCGCGCGCCAACGAAACGGCGACACAGTCTGCCCATCGAGGCCGCCATTGACTCGCCGGCCATCTCGCACCTCATGGCTTAGCCTCTCGGTTCAGCCTCTTACGCTGCCTGCATGAAGCGACTCGCATCGGCCTTGCTGAGCCTGGTTGTGCTGGCGGCGGGCTGCAGCGGCACCGACGATGCCGTGCCGGAGCCCCCGGCGAGCACTGTCGCGTCGCCCACGACGAGCGAGGCGCCGGCACCGGCCACCACTGCCGCGCCCACGACAACTGCTGCGCCCGCTACCACCGCTGCGCCATCGACGACCGCCGCGCAGCAGGACGAGCCGGATGGCGAGGCCGCCGACGGCGAGCCGCTCGATCCGCTCAGCGCCGCAATTGGGGACTGGATGGAGCGCACTGGCGCCCCTGGCATCGTGCTGGCCATCACGCAAGGCGGTGCCGAGCCCAGCACCTTCGCTTGGGGCGTGAGCGACATCGCCACTGGCACTCCCATGACCGTGGATCATCACGTGCGTATCGGATCGGTCACCAAGTCGGTCACGGCCGCTGTCGTGCTGCAGCTCGTCGCGGAAGGCCTGGTGGAGCTCGACGCGCCGGTTGCGCAGTACCTGGGC
Source organism: Acidimicrobiia bacterium (assembly GCA_022820505.1). GTDB lineage: Bacteria > Actinomycetota > Acidimicrobiia > Acidimicrobiales > Poriferisodalaceae > Poriferisodalis. Next base: position 31,628 of record JAJEFK010000055.1, read on the forward strand.
GACGACTGGGCACCGGGGTACGAACACGCCGCCGCGGTAACCGTGCGTGACCTGCTGGGGCACACCTCGGGCTTCGTCGAGTACGCGTTCGACGTCAGCTTCTACCAACTCGCAGCGCCCCGGCTGGCCGAGCAGATCTCGCCCGAGGAGATATTGGAGTTCGCTTCCCAGTACGGACCCGTGGCTGAGCTGGGCACCGAATTCCATTACAACACCACCGGCTATCTCGCCGCGGGCCTGCTCATCGAAGCGGTGACCGGCAACACGGCCGCCGCGGAGCTGCGGTCCCGCGTGTTCGAGCCGCTCAGTCTTCAGCACACCTACCTGACACCGGATGAATTCCCGCCCGAGCCCACCGCGAACGGGTACGTCGGCGGGACGATCGGCTACCTGATGGGGCCGCTGCTGGGACTCACCACCGACAACCAGATCACTCACAACGACGCCATCTTCGTGGACATCGGCACCGTGCCGAGCGACTTCGCCCGTTCCGCGGGATGGACCGGCGGCGGCATCGAAGCGCAGATCGGCGACGTGGCGCTGCTGATCCGTGGACTCTTCGCGACCGACATCCTCGATGAAGACCAGGTCGCCCTCATGACAGCAGGTCACCCGGATCCCGCCAACAGCTACGGCTTGGGCATCTCGACCGACGAGATGCTCGGCCTGCCGATCTACACCCATGGCGGCGGTGTGCCCGGCTTCCGCACCATCGCGGCGTACGCGCCCGGGTTCGATCTCGGCGTCGCGCTGACGACCAACCTGCTGGGTCTCGAGGGTGACGACGATGTTGGGGGCCTGCTGGAATCGCTGGCCCCGATCTTGGCTGCAATGAACTGAGGGGGCGGCAGGCTGGCGAGGTGCGCGAGGTGTGCGGCCATACTCTCCCCGTCAGGACCGGTCCTCGGAGCCGGTCAAGGGGGCAGCAATGAGTCAGTTGTTGGCCGGCATCCGGGTGCTGGAGCTCGCATCGGGAATCTCGGGCCCGTACCTCGGGAAGCTCTTTGCCGACCACGGCGCCGATGTCATCAAGGTGGAACCGCCCGGCGGTGATCCCGCCCGTCGTCATGGCCCGTGGGGCGAAGGCGCAACGGCGCCGCACGGTGCCGGAAGCCTGGAACGGTCACCGCTCTTCCTGCATCTCAACACCAACAAGCGCAGCGTCGTCGCCGACATCGGCAGCAATGCGCCAAGTGCCGATGACATCGAGTTCGTCCGGGCGCTCGCTGCCGAGTCCGACATTGTGATCGAGGCGTTCCCGCCGGGCCATCTCGACGCCGTCGGGCTGGGTTACGACGCCATGTGCGGACTGCGGCCGGGCATTGTGCTCACCTCCATCACGCCGTTCGGACAGACCGGTCCCTATACGGAGGCCGGCTACTGCGGCAGCGACATCGTCACCTATGCCATGGGCGGGCCGATGTGGGGCACCGGAATCGAGGAGCGCGAGCCGGTCAAGCTCAGCGGCGACGTCACCTCCTATCAAGTCGGCAACCTCGCGGCCGTGCCGACGCTGGCCGCGCTCATGATGAGCCAGCGGACGGGGAGATCCGCCCACATCGACGTGTCAGCCTTCGAAGCTCAGGCAGGCACCATCGACCGCCGCGCGTCGTACCTGCTCTACGAGGCATACACCGGCTCGGATGTGGGCCGTGACGCCCGGCAGCCGCAGCGGGCATCACCGGTGGGCTTCTACCCCACTTCGAACGGCTGGGCCTTGGTGTTCACTTTGCCCTCATGGGCGCCGCGCATGGTGAAGACGCTCACCGAAGCCGGTCTGGGCGGCGATGAGGGCGATGGCGATTCGCTGGCGGAGCGATTCGCAAACCCCGCATGGATCGCCGACCCCGATCTGCCCGACATCGTCGAGACGTCATTGTTCGTTTGGCTGGCAGGGCACACACAGGACACCGTGGCAGCCGCAGCGCAGGTCAACAAGTGGGGCGTGACGCCTCTGAATGCGCCCATCGATCTGCTCGACGATCCGCACTTCGCTGCCCGCGGCTTCTTCGTGCCTGTCGAGCATCCGGCGGCGGGAACGGTCACTCAGCTGGATGCGCCGTTTCGTGTCCATCGGGCGCTCGGGCCCGATGCAGAACCTTCAGGCGACCAGCGCACCGCCGTTCGGCCCGCACCCCTGCTGGGCGAGCACGACACCGAAGTGCGCCGAGCCGTCGCCGACTCAGCGAACGCAGGAGTGCCAGCAGGAAGGACAACGCCGAGCGGAAACGGCATCGCCATGGCCGCCGGCGGTCGCCCGCCCACGCGCTTGCCGCTGGACGGCATACGAGTGCTGGACCTGACGGTGGTGTGGGCCGGGCCTGCCTGCACGATGTACCTGGGAGATCTCGGCGCCCAGGTCATCCGAGTGGACAACCCATTCGTCTTCCCCACCGCCACCCGGGGGTTGATGCCCCGCCCGCCGCGGGAGATCAACCCCGAACTGGGCCCTCTTTCGGGCTACCCCGACCACGACCCGGGTCGACGCCCCTGGAACCGCCAGAACCTTTTCAGCGCCCACGCCCGGGGCAAGCTGAGCTGCACCCTCGACCCCCGGACCGAACTCGGCCGCGACACACTGCACCGCCTCGTGCGCGAGTGCGATGTGATCGTCGAGAACAACTCGCTCGGCGTGCTGCCGAAGCTGGGCCTCGACTGGGACACCGTGCATTCGGTCAACCCACGGACGATTGTGCTGCGGATGCCGCCCATGGGCCTCGAAGGCCCGTATTCGGATTGGGTCGGCTTCGGCGCCAACTTCGAGGCGCTCTGCGGACTGACCGGGCTGCGCGGCTACGCCGACGAGGATCCCACGAGCCTGACGTCTGTCTTCCACATGGATCCCGCCAGTGCCGCGACCGCAGCGTTTGCACTGCTGGCCGTGCTGCGGCGCCGCGACGGCGCTGACGGGAACGGGGGCACGGGCGTCGGCGAGCTGATCGAGTTCTCCCAATCGGAGAACGTCATGCAGCACATCGGGGAGTACTTCATCGACGCTGCGGCCACCGGCACTCGCCATCGGCCCGTCGGGAACCGCTCGATCGCGCGCGCCCCGCAGGGCTGCTACCCGTGCGCTGTCGACCCCGCCCGGCCCGATCACGACGACGAGTGGGCGGTGATCGCCTGCGAGACCGACGACGACTGGCGTGCCTTGGCGCGACTGATCGACCAAGACCTCACCACTGCCGATGTGCCGCTCGCAGAAGACGACCGGCTCGTGACCCTCGCCGGCCGCCTCGAGCACCACGATCACATCGATGCCCGTATCGGCGCCTGGACCTCGGCTCGCACCTCCGACGAGGTGTTCCATCGGTGCCAGCAAGCCGGCGTGCCCGCCGGCGGGGTGCTGCGAGAGTCGCAGTTGCGAGCCGACCCGCAGATGGGCGACCGAGCTTGGTTCCGCGAAAACGGCTCCGTCGAGCAGGGCTGGCACAGCTTTCCCGGACGGCAATGGCGCTGGGACGGGCCCGAGATGCCGTGGCGGCCCATCGGCGTCCTCGGCGACGCCAACGAGTACGTGTACCGCGACCTGCTGGGCCTCGACGAGGCCGAATGGCAGGCGTTGTGCGACGAGGGCCACATCACCCGCGACTACCTGAACCCCGACGGCTCGTCGATGTAGCCGCGCAGCCAAGGGCCCGAGCGGCCCGTGAGCGCAGCGAACAAGAGCGGGGAGAGCAGACGTCCCGGATGGGGGCTGCGCAGCACGGGTAGATTGCCCGCATGGCAACTGACACGGGAACCGAAGCCGCCGAGATCGAGTTCTGGGTAGACCCCATCTGACCTTGGTGCTGGGTGACGGCCAGGTGGGTCGTCGATGATGTTGCTTCCGAGCGGAACCTGAAGGTGAAGTGGCAGCCGATCAGCCTGCTCTTCAAGAATGAGCCTCCGACAGACAGCCCGTACTACGACGCGGTGGTGGGCACGCACGGTCAGCTGCGGGTGATCGAGTCGATCCGGGCCGCCGAGGGCGACGATGCAGTGTTCGGCGTCTACTGGGACTTCGCCAGCCGTATTCATCACGACGGCGACCGCGACTTCGACATTGCGAAGGCACTCGAAGATCTCGGGATCGACCCCGAGCACGCCAAGGCGGCCACCGACGAGAAGTGGGATGCCGAGATTCGCACCCGCATGGACGAGGGCCTGGCGCTCGTGGGCACCGATGTCGGCACGCCGATCATCGCCCTCGACCGCAGCGACGGGGAGCGTGTGGGCATCTTCGGCCCGGTCATCACGCGGGCACCCAAGGGCGAAGACGCCCTGAAGCTGTGGGACGGCATGGTGGCCATGATGGACATCGACGGTTTCTGGGAGCTGAAGAAGACCCGCACCGAGCGGCCCGAGTTCGGCGAACGCCCGGTCACCGTGCCGCCGGTCGGCTGAGGTTCCCCGAACAGGATCTGGGTCGATGAGCGGCACGATCCTCGACGATCTCAAGATCATCGACACCGACAGCCACTGGTCCGAGCCATACGATTTGTGGACGTCGCGGGCGCCGGCGAAATACCGCGACCGTGTGCCGCGCATGGCCGAGCGCGACGGCAAGCGCCGCTGGTGGTTCGACGACGCCATTCCTATTGGGCTGCCAATTGCGTCGTCGGTGGTCGATCCCGACGGTCAGAAGGTCACCGGCACGGTGTTCTTCGACTTCGACAACGAGATGGTGCACCGAGCCAGCTACGACGCCGACGCTCGGGTTGCCATGCTCGACGAGCTCGGCCTCGACGCGCAGATCATGTACCCGAATGTGGCCGGCTTCGGCAACCAGAACTTCCTGAAGTCGCCCGACGATGCGCTGCGGCTCATCTCGGTGGAGATCTACAACGACGCCCTCGCGGAGTTCCAGGAGGCCAGCAACCAGCGGGTCTTCGGCATGGCGCTGCTGCCGTGGTGGGACCTCGACGCTGCGGTGCGCGAGATCGAGCGCTGCCACGCCAATGGCCTGCGCGGCATCGTGACCTGCTCCAACCCCGAGGAAGCCGGGCTGCCCGACATGGCGATGCCTCACTGGGATCCGGTGTGGCAGGTGTGCTCAGACCTCGCGATGCCGGTCAACTTCCACATCGGCTCGTCCAAGGGGAACCTCGACTACTACGGCAAGGCGCCCTGGCCGTCGTTCGGGCCCGAGCGGAGGCTGGCGGTCGGCTCGGCGAACCTGTTCATGGGCAACGCCCGCGTCGTCGGCAACATGATCTACTCCGGCGTGCCCGAGCGCTTCCCGGACGTGAAGTTCGTCTCTGTCGAGAGCGGCGTCGGCTGGCTGCCGTTCTTCCTCGAAGTGCTCGACCACCAGATGGCGGAGACGGCGCCGAACGAGTTAGCGGAGCTCTCGATGCTGCCCTCGGACTACTTCCGCCGCCAGTTCTACGGCTGCTTCTGGTTCGAGCGTTCGACGGTTAGGCCCACGCTTGAGTACGTAGGCGCCCAGTCGCTCATGTTCGAGACCGACTTCCCCCACCCCACCTGCCTCTACCCCCGCGACGACCACGATCTGGTCAAAGCGCTCGAAGGAATCCCCCGCGACGACATCGAACGAATCATGTCGCTCAACGCCGCCGAGCTCTACCGCATCAACATCTAGCGCAGCTCTGCTCGGCGATCGGTCGCCGCCCCGACGGCGGCGGACCCGGCTGGGCTAGAACAGCGTGATGAAGTTTGGGATCTTCTATGAGCTGTCGGTGCCGCGGCCGTTCAGCCGGGCGAATGAGTGGCTGACGTACCACAACGCGCTCGAACAGTGCCGCGTGGCTGACGAGCTCGGGTTCGACCACGTCTGGGCGGTGGAGCATCACTTCCTCGAGGAGTACTCGCACTGCCCTGCGCCTGAGGTGTTCCTCACGGCCGTCGCGGCGCAGACGCAGCGCATCCGGGTGGGCCACGGTGCGGTGGTGTGCGTGCCCGAGATGAACAATCCGATCCGGGTTGCGGAGCGGGCGGCAGCGCTCGACATCATCTCGAACGGCCGCCTGGAGCTGGGCACAGCTAGGTCGAGCACGTGGACCGAGCTCGGCGGGTTCTGCGCCGATCCCGACGACACGAAGAAGACGTGGGACGAGTTCTGTCGGGTGATCCCGCAGATGTGGACCGACGACGACTTCGGCTGGGAGGGCGCCCGCTTCGAGATGCCGGCCCGCAACGTCATCCCCAAGCCGTTCCAGGAACCGCACCCGCCGATGTGGGTGACGGTGACCACGCCGGGCACCGAACTGGACGCTGCCGAGCGAGGGCTGGGGTGCCTGGGGGTGAGCGCCGCCCCGTTTGCCGAGCAGGAACGCCGTACGAAGGAGTACTACCGCCGGGTGGCGAATTGTGATCCGGTCGGCAGCTTCGTGAACGACCAGGTCCATACGCTCAACTTCCTCTACTGCCACGAGGACTATCGCCAGGCGGCGGCGCTGGGCCTGCCGATGGTGGGCGCCTTCAGCATGTCGAATGCGCACCTGTACTTCACCCGCGAGGCGTACCCGACCCGGGCGTACCAGACGCTCGGCAATGCGGGCGCCGCACTGCGGAGCCGGGGGACCCCCAACGGCAGCGCACCTGCTGATGACCCGAGCGTGGCCAAGGGCTTGCCCGAAGGCGTCGGCATCGGCGACCCCGACCATCTCGTGCGGACTATCCGCAAGTGGGAGGACGTCGGCGTGACCGGCATCAACTTCCTGCTCAACGCCATGGAGATGATCCCCCAGGAGCAGGTGCTGGACAGCCTGCGGCTGTTCGCGACCGAGGTGATCCCGCAGTTCCAGACGCCGGACGAGCGGGCTGAGCGCGTGCAGGCACCGACCACCGTGCCCGACATCAGCGCATCTGATTCGACCGCGCCCTCGACGATGCCCGCCGGGGCGAGCCGATGATCTCGGGAACTGCTTCGGTGGACGAGCTGGCCACCGGCGCGCCCGAGATCGCCGCCTTCGGCGCAGAATCGGTGCGGCTAGGCGGGGTGACGGGCCTGTCGTTGGTTGCCGAGCTGCGGCGCCCGGCGCGTGAAGCAGTGCTGCCGCCGGGTCTGCATCCGATCGTGCCACCCGCCATGTCGCTGCTGGCGTGGGACGTGTCGGAGAGCCCGTGGGGAGCATTCAGCACAGCCTTCGTCCGCGTGGTGTGCCGCAGCGGCGCCCGCGCCCGGACGTTCTGCGTCGGCGCAGCCGCTTCCACCGACGACGCCGTTGCGGGCTTGCGGTCGCAGCTCGGCTTTCCTGCACAGCGGGCTCGTGTGGCGTTGCGCCGTCACTACGACGGCGTCGATCTGACGGTCGCCGCGGCCGGCGAACCCGCCAACGGCGCAGCGACTCAGCACGGCGCCGGGCCGATGCTCGAGCTGAGTGCCCTCGACCCCGATCCGCTGTCGGTGGGCGATCTCCAGCACGTCGGCTCGATGAACTTGGCACACACGCCGCTGGGGCTCCGGCTCGTCCAGGTCGAGACGCACCACGAGCCGTCGCGTGTCGAGCGGCTGGCGGCCCGGATCGATGCGTTCGACGCAGCCGCCTGGGGACAGCCCCTGCTGGATCCGTACTGGGTCGTGAGTTGCTCGGTGTCACTGGAGGACGTCGAGATTCCCGCTATCCGCTTCGTCTGCGATCCCGCGTTGCCCGCCGCGGAGGGCACCGAACGGGTGCAGTAATTTTCACTTCCATGAGCGAGACGGCCGCAGCGACATCTGACACGACCGATGACATGGCCGACGCACCGCAATTGCGGGCGGTGGGAGTGACGATCGATTGCTCCGACCCGGAGCGCATCGCCGACTTCTGGCAGGCCGCCATCGGCTTCAACACGCGGGTCGGCAACGGGCGTCCCTACATCACGCTGTCGGAAGCCGGCGGCGGCCGGATGCTCAACCACCTCACCATCCAGCGCGTGCCCGAGGCCAAGACAGCCAAGCTGCGTGCACATCTGGATCTGTTCACCGGCGACATGGACACCGAGGTCGCTCGCCTCGTGACGCTGGGGGCATCGGTGCTGGTGCCTGCTGTCGACGAGGCCGCCGGTCACCTCGGCTTCCGCGCCACCGTCATGGCCGACCCCGAAGGCTCCGAGTTCTGCGTCGTCTCCCGCTGACAGGCCGCCCGTACGGCGCGCTGGCAGCTTGGGCGTCGGCGCCTAGGCGGTGAAGCTGGTGGCGGCCAGTTCGGCCCAGCGGCGCTCGACGGCCAGGCCGTCGCTCAGCGGCAGGTCGTTCGCGGCTCGCAGACAGCGGCGCAGCGCCCGTGCCACCGGTTGATCGATCCGGGCGAGCTGACCCGCTAATTCCGCTGTGCGGCTGTCGAGATCGTCGGGCGGCACGACCTCGGCGACGATGCCGAGCCGGAGAGCCTCGGCTGCGTCGATGTTGCTGCCGCTGAGCACCAGCGGCAAGGCAGCCACAGGTCCGATGGCCGCGGTGAGGCTCTGGGTGCCGCCGGCAGCGGGAAGCATGCCGAGCTTGGTTTCTGGCAGGCCCATCACCGAGTCTTCGCTGGCGATGCGCAGGTCGCACAGCAGCGACATCTCCAAGCCCGAGCCGAGCGCGTAGCCATGCAGTGCGCACAGGGTGGGCACTGGCAGGTTCACCAGCGGCAGCCAGGGATCGCGGTCCCAGCGGATGCGCCGTGCATCGAAGATCGACTCGGCGGTGCCGAACTCGGACAGATCGGCACCGGCGCTGAAGTGCCTCCCCTCGGCCGCGAGCACCACGCAGCGCACATTGGGCACGTCGCGGACGGCGGTGATCGCCTCGATGAGCCCGTCGCGCATGTCGAGGTCATAGATGTTGAGCGGCGGGTGGCACAGCGTGATCGTGGCCACGCCGTCATGGCCGAACACCAGCTGCACGCGCTCAGCCATGGCTGACACCAGCTGACGCGGCAGCGGGGGTCGGGGCGTTCGCAGTGCTGCCGCATGTTGCCCAGCCGACCAGCGGCGCCACCGCGCCCGCCAGCGACACACGTGTGTGCTGGGGCGCGACGCCCGCAAGCTGATCCACCGCGACACCCGCCGCCAGCAGTCCGGCAAGCGGATCGGGATAGGAATACGCGGGTGCCTGCGGTTCGTCGCTCAGCCAGCCCAAGCCCGAGGCGGCATGCACACCGGTGCCGTAGGCAATCCAGTCGCGCTCAGGCGAATCCGATTCGAAAGCGGTGATCGCCATCGTGCGCAGCCTTGGGTGGTGTATGCGGAGCTGCTCTGGCAGCAGTTCGAGATTGGCGAGCGCCCGCGGCGAGAGCGAGGTGACGAGAAGGTCTGCCGTCGCCAGCAACTCCCGGAGGTCTCGGCGGCCTGCCGGGTGCCGGGGGTCGAGCTCGACCGCAGTCTTGTGTGCGTTCAGTTCGTCGTACATCGGTGTGCCCACGAGGCCGTCAGGTCGTGCCACTGAGCCGACCTTGCGCACGTGGGCGCCCGCTCGACCGAGCAACTCGGTGCAGAGCGGGCCGGCCCACATCGACGTCAGGTCCACCACGTGGACGGCATCGATGCCGGACGCGGCCCGTGCCGCGCCGGATGTGCCGGAATCGATGCCGGACGCAAATGGCACCGTGCCCCCTGCTGAGATCCCACCCCGCTGGGCCGACGCAGCGGGAAGCCAGCGGTACGGCGTCACCGGCAGGCGCCATTCCTGCGCAGCAACGGCAACGGCTTCTGGATTCGTTTCGCTGCGATGCACCTCAGCGAAGCGTTCCCAAGTCCCGGCGTCGTCGGGGCCGAGGTCCACGCACAGCGCTCCATCACCCCACGGAACCGGCTGAGTCGCCGGGTCGGCGTTGTCGAGATGCCGGGGCATCTCGATCCAGTTCTCGGCGTCGCCCACCACACCGGTGCCCAGCCGTCGGTCGATCTCCACTGCGAGCACAGCGCCGTAGTCGAACAGGCCCGGCGGCAGCCAATCGCTCACAGCTAACGCCCTGAACTGTGTCTGATGGTGCTCATGGCTAACGCCCTGAGAAGTCGGGCGGGCGTTTGTCGAAGAAGGCGGCGAGACCCTCGGCGCGGTCTTCGGTTGCCGCGAGCTGGTGGTTCAGGTCGCCTTCGAGACGCAGACCGTCGGCCAGCGGCAGTTCGGAACCCCGGTGCACGGCCTCCTTGGCAAACTCCAGCGCCAACGGTCCGGCGCCAGCCAGCTCGTCCAGCCAGCGATCCACCGCCTCGTCCAGGTCGGCCTCGACGGCGTGCGTCAGCCCCCACTCCAGCGCTGTCGCCGCATCCAATTCGGTTCCAAGCAGCAGCATCGAACTCGCCCGTGAAGCGCCGATCGCGCGCGGCAATCGCTGGGTGCCGCCCCAGGCCGGCAGCCGCCCCTCCAGCGCATCGCGCATCGCGAATCGTGCACTCGAATCGCACAAGCGCACATCGCAGGCCAGCGCGATCTCGAGACCCGCGCCAGCGCATCCACCCGAAATGGCGCACACCACCGGGTTTCGAACCGCAGCCAACGCCGACGCCGGGTCGGGCTGCAGCTCCAGCGGGTCGAAGCCAACGCCCGAGCAGAAGTCACTGCCGGGCTCATTGCGCAGCACCAGCACCGCCGGCTCGCGCGCCTCGCGCACCGACGCGCACAGATCAGTCAGTGCACGCGCTGCGGCGCGGTCCAGCGCGCCGCCTCGCAGTGTGTGCTCGATGCGTTTCAGGGTGCCACCACCCCCTCGGGTGGCCGGCGCAGGTTGTCCTTAATCGGCCGACTTGGTCTTCTTGGGCTCCTGCAGCGCCATGTCCTTGCCGTTGCACTGCAACGTCACTGCGCCCGGCTTGGTGACGAGCACCTCGATACCGGAATCCTCGTCCTGGTAGCGCTTGCCGACCTTCAGTCCCTCGCCGCCAGACGACGCCGAAATGTCAGCCTCGCCGCCCTTGGTGACGATGACCTGTACGCCGCCGTCGAAGTCCAGACGCTCTCCAGCCTTGGTCGCCACAGCATCCCCCTGGTCTCATCGTGTCAATGCGAAATGTGGTCCGTATGAAGCTACACGCCGCGCCTCGGCAATACCTCGCCTTGAGCACCCTCGAACCCGGCCTACCAGATCCATCCGGGACGAGACGGCACAATGATCCGGTGATGTCGCACAGCACAGCGCTCGTCGTCGGGGGAACCGGCCCGACAGGACCGCTTGTCGTCAACGGGCTGATCGAGCGCGGCCTCAACGTGACCATCTTGCACACCGGGCGGCACGAGACCGACCTGATCGGCCCCGAGGTCCGCCACATCCACAGCGACCCCTTCGACGGCGAGGCCGCTGCCGGAGCACTCGGCGGCGAGTCGTTCGATCTCGTCGTGGCCATGTACGGCCGGCTGCGGGTGCTCGCACCGCTGCTGGCAGGACGCTGCGACCATTTTGTGTCGATCGGCGGCGTCGGCGTGTACCGGGGATTCGGCAGCCCCGACGACCTGTTCCCGCTCGGCATGCCGGTGGCGCTGCCACACGATGCGCCGCTGGTCGGCGACGGCGAGGAGTTCCGCAAGCTGCGGATGATCCGGGTCACCGAGGAAACCGTGTTCGAGCACCACCCCAGCGCGATCCACCTGCGGTACCCCCAGCTCTACGGGCCGCGCCAGCCACTGCCCCGCGAATGGCCACTGGTGCGACGGGCGCTTGACCGGCGCCCGCACGTCGTGGTGGCCGACGGGGGCTTGACGGTGAAGAGCCAGGGATGGATCGGCAACGCCGCGCACGCCACGCTGCTGGCGTGCGATGCGCCTGCCGCCGCGCTCGGCGGCATCTACAACGTGGCCGATTCGTCAGCGCTGTCGATCGCCCAGATCGCCGAGGTCATCGCGGACGAGCTTGGCCACCGCTGGGAGTTGGTGTCGCTGCCCTACGAGCTGGCAGCACCGGCACGCCCGCTGGTGGGCAGCTGGTCCACCACGCACCGGGTGCTCGACATCGGTCCGACGGTGCGGGATCTCGGCTACCACGACGTGCTGGCGCCCGTCGATGCGTGGCGGGCGGCCACTCGCTGGCTGGCCGAGAACCCGCTCGAACGCGGCGGGGCGCTTGAGCAGCGGCTCGGCGATCCCTTCGACTACGACGCTGAGGACCGACTGGTCGCGGCATGGAAGAACGCTCGCCGAGAGCTTGAGACTGCGATGGACAGCATCGAATGGCCGAGCGAGCCCAACTACGGCAGCGCCTACGTCGGCAACCGCCCCAACCCCGGCGTCACCGAGAAACGCGAGAGCCTGAACGCAGCCGAGTCCTAGGCAAGTCCAGTCGCCAGCTCGCCCAATTGGCGAGAACGCCCAGCAGGACTGCTCAGCGGGCCAGCGGGCCTCGCAGGAGCTGACCCGGCACGGCGCCGGTCACCTTGCCGTGCTCGGTGATGACTTCGCCATTCACAATGGTGGCCGCGAAGCCCGTGGCCGTTTGGCGCAGGCGCGGAGCGCCCGCCGGCAGGTCGTGCACCAGCACAGGCATGTCTGGTGACACCGTGTCGGGATCGAACACGTTCACGTCGGCCGCCTTGCCCACTTCCAGCACGCCACGGTCGTCGAAACCCCATGCCGTCGCGGGCAGCTGGGTGATGCGGTGCACGGCGTCTTCCAGCGTGAACTCCTGACGATCGCGTACCCAGTGGCCCAGCAGGTGCGTCTGCAGCGACGAGTCCATGATCTGAGTGACGTGCGCACCGCTGTCGGAAAACGTCGGGATCGCCCGGGGGTGCTTCAGCAGTTTCAGCACCAAGTCCTGGTCTTGGTTGGCGAGGGCCTGGACGAAGAACATCTCCAAATCGCTGTCAAGCGCAAGATCGACGAACGCTTCCATCGGCGTCGTACCACGCTCGGCAGCGATCACGTCCATCGTGCGGAACGGCGGCAGCGGCTGCGTCAGCGGGTAGATGTGCGACCAGATCGGCTTGCGGGCTTCGGGCCCGAGGGCCCTGCCGTAGTCGCCATTCTCAGCCTCGTCCACCAGCCGAGCCCGGATCTCGGGGTCTCGGAGCGCCGACCACTGCTCGCCCCGAGAGTCGGCGCGCAGCTCGCGCCACAGCGGCAGAGCATCGAACGGCAGCGAGGTCTTGAACGACAGCAGCGTGCCCAGGCAACGGGAATGCGCCTGCCCCCACGAAGTGCCGCCGGCGGCGTTGATGCCGTCGAGCAGCTTGATCACCGGCTTCCAGTGGTGGTCCTCGCTGGAGGGGGCGAGCATGCCGTAGGTGATCGGCACCCGGGTACGGGCGCCCAACTCGACGATCTTGGCGACATAGGCGTCGTTCCGTTCGGTGTCGCGTGAGCGCAGATCGCCGTGATTGGCCAGCTCGAAGATGCCAGCGCCCATGACGCCCATCTCGCTGACCAACGCATCGATCTCCGACCATTCCGCCAGGCGCGAGGCAACCGGGCGGTCGTCGGCGGTCTCATGGTTGTACGAGATGGAGGTGGTGAAGCCGATGGCGCCGGCGTGAAGCGAATCGCGCAGCTGCTGCAGCATCAGCGCCAGCTCGTCATCGTTGGCGCCGCGGTCGAAGGCGGCCTCGCCCATGGCCCACGTGCGCAGCGCCGAATGGCCGAGGTAGCCGGCGTAGTTGATGCCCTTGGGCGTGGCGTCCACGAAGTCGAGGTATTCGGGGAAGATCTCCCATGTCCAGTCGATGCCTGCAGCCATGGCTTCGGCGGAGATGTCCTCGGCCCGCTCGAGGTTGCGCACCACGAGGTGGCGGGCATCGGCGCGGGCGGGCCGCCAGCGTGAAGCCGCAGTTGCCCATCACGGCGGTGGTCACACCGTGGAAGCACGAGCTCTCGCCCATCGGATCCCAAGCGATCTGGGCATCCATGTGGGTGTGCACGTCGATGAACCCGGGCGTGACCGCATGGCCCTCAGCATCGATCGTGCGGTCGACCCGGCGGCCCGCGAGATCGCCGGGCGACTCGCCGATCTCGGCAATCATGCCGTCGGAAATGAGCACGTCGGCCTGACGCGGCTCGGCGCCCGTGCCGTCGATCAAACTCCCGCCTGAAATCAGCAGATCACCCATGTCGTGCCCCCGTCATCGCCGCCGCTTCCGCACGCGGCCGTGCCCGCATCAGCGTACGGCAGCGGGAGGTCGGGCACCGGCGGAAGCTCGGCCCCAAACGGCCCCGCGAGGCTCCCGTCCCGCCTCATATGCTGCGCGCCGTGACACTTGAAGCAGAAGCATCCCAAGTCATCGACCAGTTGAACGCCCTAGGCCGACCGTCATTCCAAGATGTCGGCTTCGAGCGTGCCCGAGCGGGCTTCGAGGAAATGCCGCCCGCTGGCGAGTTCGTCGAGGTTGCCTCCACGGAGGACCGGACGATTCCCGGCCCCGACGGCAACGAGATCGCCGTGCGCATCTACCGGCCCGGCGACGGCGCGGCCACTGCCGACGCGAGCGGCACGCTCGGCTGCCTCGTGTATTTCCACGGCGGCGGCTGGGTGGTCGGCAGCATCGAGACCCACGACCGCACGTGCCGGGCGCTCACGATGCTGGCCGGAGTCGTGACGGTGTCGGTGGACTACCGGCTCGCACCCGAGGATCCGTTCCCAGCGCCTGCAGACGACTGCTGCGCCGCCACGCAGTGGGTGATCGACAATGCCGGCGAGCTGAGCGTCGATCCGGCACGGGTGGCGATCGGCGGCGACAGCGCAGGTGGCAATCTCGCCGCCGCCGTAGCGCTCATGTGCCGTGACGGCGCAGCGAACGGCAACGCTTGCGGCCGGCCGGCCCTGCAGGTGCTCATCTACCCGGTCACAGATTTCGACCGCGACACCCATTCGATGATCGCCAACGCCGAGGGCTACCTGCTGACCCGCGACACGATGGCCTGGTTCGACGATCACTACTGCCCGCCGTCGGAGCGAGCCAATCCCTATGCGGCCCCGCTCGCGGTGGAAGACGCATCGGGCGCCGCGCCCGCCTTCGTGATCGTGGCCGGTCACGACCCGCTGCGCGACGAGGGCGTCGAGTACGCACAGAAGCTCTCCGATGCCGGAGTGCCCACCACGCTCATCGAGTACCCCGGCCAGTTCCACGGCTTCTTCGGCATGACCCGCTTCCTGGATCAAGCACACGAGGCTCAGGAGCTCACGGCCATGGCGATGCGGCGTGCCCTCGCAGCCCCCGAGGCCGACTGACGGAAACCGACCGACAAGAACGACACGGCGACATCAGCGAAGAGAGACGGAAGACATGCCAGTACGAGACAGCCACCGGGCCGGGACGCCCTCGTGGGTCGACCTGGCGACCACCGACGTGGAGGGCGCCATCGACTTCTACGGGGCGGTCATGGGCTGGGAGTACGAGCGCGACCCCACCGGCGAGATCAACTACGTCATGGCTGTGGTGGACGGGCACCCGGCCGCCGGAGTGTTCGACATACCCCCCGAGATGCTCAGCGAAGGTGTGCCGCCCTGCTGGAACGTTTACGTCACCGTGGACGATGCCGACGAGTTCGCCGGTCAGGTTGCGGCGGCCGGCGGAGCGGTCATGCGACCAGCCATCGACGTGCCCGAGCCGGGTCCGAACGCTGCGGGCCGCATGGTCATCGCGGCCGACCCGACGGGCGCCGTGTTCTGCACGTGGACGCCGATTACAGCGATCGGTGCGGGCATCGTGAATGCCCCGGGTGCGTTCACCTGGGCCGAGGTCGCCACGCACGACAACGACGCCGCAGAAGCCTTCTACTGCGAGCTGTTCGGCTGGGAAACAGGCGCAATCGAGGGCGTGCCCGACTCGCCGACGGTGTTCACGCTCGACGGCGAACCGGTGGCGAGCACCTCAGTCGCTCCGTTGCCGCCCGGCGTCCCACCGCATTGGCGGGTGAGCTTCGGCGTGACCGACGTCGACGCCGCCTGCGCTGCAGCGACGGCCAACGGCGGCAACGTGATCGTGCCGCCCTTCGACTGGGGTCCGGGCCGCATGGCCACGATCGCCGACCCCGTCGGCGCAACATTCGACGTGGTCACCCTCACCGACTGGCCGCAGTAGAACTCAGCGCAGCCTCGGTCGGTGCGGGCGATGCGACTGTGCCGGTTGCCCTGCTCAGGTGTCTTGGGCTTCGAGTGCTTGCCGCAGCAGACGCTCAGCTTCCGGCGACCTCTTCCAGCCGATGCTCGGTGCACGCCAATACGCGTAGAACTCCTCGGCCGTAGCGAATTCGCCATCACCGGCCTCGATGGCTCCGATTCTCGACACCGATCCGATGTACTCCCGCGTCGCCGAGGCTCTTGACCGGGAGGCAATGCGCCATGTTTCGTGGACAACGACGCTCACGTCCTTGATTCGCTCGGGGAGCGATGCGTCGTAGGTGTAGAGGACTACGACAGAAACATGGTCGGCGTATTCGTCGAACGGGCGCAAGATGCCCGAGAACTTGAGCTGGGGCCACAGGAAGTACGTGTTTCCGGTGTACAGGGCGATCCGGTTGTTGAGGCCGCCAGTGGGCGTGCCGGAGGCAGAGAGCTTGCGCCGAGCGCACTTGATGTCGATAGCTTGCGGCCCTCCGCCGAACATTTCGCCATGGAACTCGAGGTCGGGATACGACCGCTCGGTTCCTTCCTCGATCTGCCCGCCGTCCAGTTCCGCGGCGCGGCGCGTCAGGTGCCTACGGAGCTCGATCTCCATCACGTTGGCGAGCGCAGCGGGCTCGCTCGGCAGCGGCAACAGGTGACCGCGGGTTGTCAGCTGTTCTCGAAGATCACCGGGCGAGTTCGCCGTGAGCGGCCAGTCGCTGTGGGCTGCATGCTCCCGGAAGACGCCGACGATAGACGGACGCCAGTCGCGGGTCTCGTCCCGCAGCCAGTTCAGAAGCAGGGAATCCACGGGGCAAGTGTGCAACATTCCATGTCAACCCGTTGCAGCGGAGGCACGCAGCGCGCGACCTCAAGCCACCATTGCAACCTCGGCTGTTACCTGCTGCGCCAGCTGGGGAGGAACGGCGTTGCCGACCTGAGACTGGATCGAAGCACGACGCCCTACAAAATCGAAGTCGTCAGGAAACGTGAAGAGCCGCTTGAGCTCCGGCACACGTAAGCGGCGATTCTCCCAATGGAACGGGCCGACGTTGGGACCCGGCTGTGCCTGAATGGTGGGCGATGGTCGATGTGGGTCCAGCTTGAGCAGGAAGGACCAGAACCGCGAGCGCCACTCGAAAATGGGCTCGGGGTGCCCACGCTTTGCGGTGAAGTGGAGATAGTTGTCGCCCGGCGGAATCTCGGGGAGCAGGTGCCCCCAGCGGCCCCGGACCACTTCCTCGGACTCGGGCATCGTGGCAAGATCCGCCAATGCCTCACCAGCGGTCGTGTGCGGCAGTTCACCGCCGACCGTCTTGCGCCGCTCCCAATCGCCGTGGTGGGTAGGGGCGGGAAGCTCGGGAACGGTCTCGCCATGATCTGCGCCAACGATGAACAGACGCGGTCGAGACTGAGGAACGCCGTAGTCGGCTGCGTTCAGCACGCCCCAGCGAAAGTCGTACCCCGCTGCGCTCAACTCCTTCCGCAGCCGCTCGAACGCCGGACGGCTCGCCTTGTTATCGAAGGTCAGCGCGTACACGTTCTCAAGGATGAAGAATCGCGGCCGCGCTTGTGCCAGCACTGCGGTGTACGCCTGCAGCAGGCTCGCTGCGGGGTCGACGCCCTCCCGCTTCCAGTCCAGCCAGAAACCCGACTTCGAGAACGCGACGCACGGAGGCCCACCGACGAGCAGGTCCGGCCGGTTCTGACCGCTGAATCCGCCGGCATGGAGGATCTCTGGGGTGGTCACGCCACCGTCGCGCTGCGCGGCCAGCGGGTACAGATCGGCGCGCACGACCTCCCGCAGACCGGGGAAGTGTGTGCTGGCGTTCTTCTCCATAGTGTCCGCCGCGTCGGCGTCCCACTCAACCGCGACGGTGGTTCGGAACCCCGCCTGCTCGACGCCAAGGTCGAGCCCGCCTGCTCCTGAGAACAACGAAATCGCCGACCCGACCTCCACCGGTTCAGTGTGGCCCGTCGCCGCAGCAACGGCGCGCATATGCAGATACGGCTTCAGGCTCAGCTGAACTCCGACCACGTGCCTGTGGTTCCGCGAGACATCCATGGGCGCACCGTACGAATCCGGTGTGACACGGTTGGCGATGCCGCATCCGAAACGACCGCTACCGAGGCCGCAGGTTCGTGAGCGGCGTCATTTGGTTCCGGCCGAGGCACTCGGCGTCTCCCGCAGCGCGCAGCAGGTGCCGACGCCCAGCTGCGCGCCGGCCGGGGATTCTCTACGCAGGTGCCTTGAGCCTTGTCAGGCCGCACCGGGCTTGGTGAGGTCGATGACCCGGACCGAGATCTTGCGAGCCTCGTCGATGCTGAGACTCTGCTCAAGCTGCTCACGTAGATCTTCAGGAGTGGCGGGTCGTTGACCCGAGGCCGATGTCGGCATCTTGTCGCCGCCGAACCACAGGACGAGGTAGATGCCGTAGCCGTCCGTCGCCGGGTCGGTTGTGTACTGACCCGTGAGTTGGCTGCGTATCGCATGCCATAGATCGCGGGAGGAGTCCTTCTTGATCTCGACAGGCACGTTGAAGTCAGCGCAACTCGTCCGCAGATCGGCTCGCTTGTCGGCGGCGTAGCTGCCCTCGCCAGTTACTTCCACATCGGGCGGCAATCGAGGCTGCAACAGCGACATCAACGCGTCTCGGCAAGAGTTCTCGGGCTTGGGTTCCGTCGGGCGACCGTGTTCGTCCTCGTTCCAGAATGGCCGCCACGGATCGACGGGGCTGCCCCTCGTTTCCTCGGCGATGTCGTCAAGCCGGTCCAGCAGCAGCGCAGCGAGGTCGGCAGCGTTGGCCGGTGCCTCGCCGCGGAGGACTCGCTGGACCTCGTCGACAGTCGGAGGGTGATACTCAGCGTTGCGTCGCTCGACGGCTTGGTTCTCTCGAGCCCGCCGCAGGGGAGCGCGCCATGCCGCCAACTCCGGCGATTGCTCGAGTCGGCGCAACGCATCGGTGGCTGCCGCACTCGGTGAGCGCGACAGAAGGAACAAGAGATTCTCGACCCATTCTGCGGCGCTGATCTCTGCTGTGACGGTGTACGCACCGTCGAAGAGATCGAAAGGCGCGAATGCGACTCCGAGGACCTTGATCAGTATCTCAAGCGTCGCCGGCTCAAGCCTGGCGGCGATGTGGGATTCGGGTCCCCATCGAGGTCCACGACTGTGGTGAAGGAACTCGGCGAGGCGCCGAGTGCCAGAGGAGTGTCTTGCTGCAAACTCGCTGAGCTGACCCACATACTGGCCTTGAAACAAGAAGATGGCTGTCGCGAGCCAGCGGGCCCGCTGCGCCACCGTCAAGCTCTTCGCAGCCAGCTTCGCGTCGAACAGGTCGCGTGCCCCTTCCGTCCGATGCCCGGCGATCAACGCAAAGAGCAACGAGTCCAACAACGACAGCTGACGCTGAGGTGCAGCCGTCGGAAAAGACTTGAGAACCCTCAGGCGTATCCGATGTGTGGTCAGTTCATCGAAACCCAGCACGTTCAACTCGTTGAGAGCAATGCTCGACTCACGGCCCGTCCGCACATCATCGACTGCACATCGAATGAGCACGTCGCTAACGAGCTCAGGTTCTGCGGCCAGCCATCTCTTGAGCCACGGCGCTGGTCGATCAAGCGGGTTCAGCACACAGAGATACGTTGCAATCACTCTTCGCTTGCGCTCATCGTCGAAAGAATCCAAAAGCATGGACTGGCAGACGATGCCATGGCAGTCGGCCGCCTGTGTTTCTGCCTCACCGACATGGTGGCATTCACCTGCACGCGCAGCATCTGGACTCTCTACGTCATTGCATTCGACAATGTGCAGGCCGGCGAACAACGGCCATGCGACCCAGGCGTGCTTCGACTCTGCGCAGAGTGAGATCGTCTCGTCAACCGTCGGCAGCTCAGCGTGCAGCGCGACGGCGGCTAGCGCATCGATGACCTTTCCCGCCAAACGACCATCGTCCTGCAAGAACTCAGTCAAGCGTTCTCGACCGCTGACGTCTCGATCGCTGCCGTGTCGGCGGCCGAAATAAATGTACGCGAGATCGTGCAAATGATGAACCGGGAATGAGCCGTCGCTGAGCGCTGGCAAGCCGTCACGCACGTGATCGGCCCACTGCTGACGGAGTTCCTGCTCCTTCCGGCGGTTCTCTCGATCCAATTCCTCTATTTCGGCCTCGAAGGCGACGCGCTCGGCAGTCTGCGGCGGAGGCGACAAGAGACGCTCCAGCTCCGCGGTCAGCCGCGGGCTGGCCTTTGCCCGTTCGCGCACATCGTCGAGTGTCAGGCCCTCATTGACGGCGGAATCGGGAACAAGCGAACGAACAATGTGCCCCAGAACGTCCGTCGCGAGGTCCGGGTCGCTCGCTTCGAGCCCAAGCGCCTGCTCAAGACACCACCGGCCGAGGTCACGAGGCAAAGCGCTGAAGAACAGCGGCACCGGAAGCAGCCAACCTCGGTGCCCGTAAGGGCCATCGCCGTGGCGTGTCTTGAGCCATTCCAAGTAAAGGTGGCGTTGCGTCTCGGGACGTTGCGCGAGCCACGCGCGGACCGGACCAGCCGGGTCCACGTACTGAGCTACGGCAGCCTGGTCCTCTCCACTTGGGTAGCCCAACCGCTCGATCTCTTGCGGGCTCAGATGTTCCAAGGCTTCTGACAGAGCCTCATGACGACCTTGGCGTGCATCGGGCTGAATGTCACGACCGCAAGTGGCAGCTGCAGCCAGCCAGCCGAAGAGACGGGCAACGTCGGCATGGTCACCTAGCTCCTCGAGCGCCTTCACGAGCAGCCCGACGGGCATCATGTCCTGCGCCCTTCGATGGAGCACTTCATCAACGTCGAATCGAAGACTCTGATGCGGCAGCACCGCCCAAAGCGCATCGAGCGCCTCCGCCGCATCGTGGGCCGACGACTGTTTGACGATGGCGTGACTCCAGAATGAATCGAAGGCGCCGTAGTAGTTCTCGCGAGTGCGGATCTCCAGGTAGGACCAGACTTCGGCAGGCCGCACCCGATGGGGATACAGCTCGCGCAACGTAAGTCCCGCAAGATCATCGTCGGGATCGACCAGCCTGCCTTCGGCGATGTCAGTGAGCAGGGCCGCCAGCGCTTCGTCGCGCGCATCGCGATCCGTTTCGAGATTCATGAATGCCCCCAGGCCCGCTCGACGAGTGTCGGCAGACCACTGCTGCTTGCGGGCGATTCCGAGCGCGACCGTCGCGAGCCGACTAGCCGCAACCTTGCTCAACCCCTCAGCTTCGGTGAGCACGCGAAGCAAGAACGCTGCGATCCGGTCACTCGCAGGGTCGTCTGCTTGCCCGTGAAGCAATTCAGCCACGACTTCGACAGTCTCGGCGTCGACGATTGAACGAAAAGCCCAAGCGGTCGAGTCCCGATAACCGGCATCAGGGTCGTCCCGCCACTGGTGTCCCAGCAACGGACTTGCAGTCGCGTAGCTGGCCAGAGCCCGCAGTAGCCGCTGCTTCCGCTCACCACTTAATCCACTGATGTCGCCGTACAGCCCAATACCGACTGGGTCAGCACCTATGAGCCTGTCCAACGCCTCGACAGAGTGCGCCGAGAGCCAAGCTGACAAGCCGCGTAGCGATGTCACGACCCGGCCGTCATGTGGACTGATCATGAGGGCCACGATTCGTCGAGCAGGCAAGCCGCTCTTGACTAGCCCAGCGAGATAACGACCGCCGAGAAACTCAGCGATCTGGCGGTGAATGGGCGACACCCTCGGCCGCTCGGCAATGGCTTTAGGGCCATTGGCTGCCGAGAACAACTTGGTTCGAAGCAC
Source organism: Acidimicrobiia bacterium (assembly GCA_022820505.1). Lineage (GTDB taxonomy): Bacteria > Actinomycetota > Acidimicrobiia > Acidimicrobiales > Poriferisodalaceae > Poriferisodalis. Next base: position 53,363 of record JAJEFK010000055.1, read on the forward strand.
ATGTCGTCGGAGACTCAAGCTTCCGGTGGCGCCCCTGGCATCTATCGGCCGCAGTTCATCAAGCACAATGCACGGCGAACCGTCGTCCTCATGGGCATGCGAGACGCTCTCGACGCCGGACAGCAGTATTAGTGCACACAGTTCACCCGCCGCTGCCAACTTGTCCTCGGCGGCAAAACCATCTGACACCGCTGCTGCGTTGTGCTCGTCGTTGTGCTCACGGACCATGCGCTCACACGCAAGCTCGAATGTCTCCAATCTGCTCGCTGGCCAGGTACCGCCGCCCTGAGCGAAGGCACCAGCAAGCAGTTCCAACGTCAGCGGGTTGTCCGACATGCCGCCGAGTCCACGCTGTGCGACCTCATCGAAAAATGCCGAAGTGTCGTCAATTTCGGGATATGCCGCCACAAGTGCTCGTTTGGCCTGGAGGTCAAGAGGATCGAGCCGCAGTACGGCGACCGCTCCGCCCGGCGTTTCGGTCTCAAGGCTTCGCCGGTCATTGCTGCCGAGCCAGTCAGCTTCGCGGCACGAGATGCGGTACTTCGGCCAGCCAAGCCGCTCTAGACGCTTGCGGATTTCATCGAGCGCTGGACGTCCGTCGGCGGTGCCTGCGCGGATCTCATCCAAACCGTCGATGAACACCGTCTTGTCGCCCCAATCGGGCCTGACATCGAACGTCACAAAATCCCGGGCGATGCACAGCACGGCCGTATCGCCGAGTTGTTCGCACTCCCGCCGGAACTCCCGCGACTTGCCGGCGCCGGCATCGCCCAAGAGCACGAGAGCCTGTTCCGACCTGTACGCGCTGAGCGGGGCGGACCCCGCTTCTCGCTGGCCGCCAGACTCAACCGCAGTGAGGCGAGTACATGTGCGCGCGACGTAGGTCTCGCTCACGGTTCCTCAACCCACTCGCTCGCTGGCACTGACAGGAACTCGTCCAATGGCACGCCGCCATCGCCCACGACAAGCGTTCGTGCACCGAAGCGGTATCCAAATTCTTTGAGCCCGGGCAGTGATCCGGGAACCACGCCGGACTTGACCTCGATTCCGAGCAGATGCGGCCCTCGCTGCAGGACGAAATCGACATCGACTACGGACCGACCGTGGCGGTCCCGCCAGTACTTGACCTCGCCGCTCGATGACATGGTGTTGACGAGATGCGCTCCAACGGCGCTCTCGACGAGGTGGCCCCAGAATGTGCGGTCCGCCTGCGCCTCTTCGAACCGATAACCCGAGACCATCGACATCAGCGCGGTGTTGAGCACGTTCAGTTTGGGTGTCGAAGCCTTGGCTGAAGCGACGCGCTCAGTGTGCTTGGACAGGCCCTTCAGCAATCCTGCGTGCGACAACAACTGCAGGTAGCGCGTCAGCGTGGTGGTGTTCCCCGCATCTTGGAGTTGTCCGAGCATCTTGTTGTACGACAACACTTGCCCCGAATAGCGAGCACCCACATCGAAGAGGCGTCGCATGAGCGCTGGCTTGTCAACCCTGGTCATCGCCAGCACATCGCGCTCGATATTCGGCTCGACCAGCCCGCTTCGGACATACCGGTGCCACGTTTCGTGGTCGGCCATGTGTCCTACCGAGCCGGGGTAGCCGCCGTAGAACACGTACTCGTCCAAGCTGACGCCGAACGCCGAAGCCATCTCGGTGAAGGACCAATGAGGGGAAATCATCGGCTCGAAGCGACCCATGAGGCTCTCGTTGAGGCCCGTCTGAATCTGCAGCGGGGCCGAGCCGAGGATGACCACATGCAGCGGGCAACCTGATGCGCGATCGGCATCCCAGAGGCCCTTCACAACGGCTGACCAGTTCGACAGCTCCTGGATCTCGTCTAGCACCAGGACATAGCCGGCCGACGACTCGCTCGCACGTAGGCGGCACTGCTCCCACACTTCGACGAGCCATGCAGCGTCATGAGGCGCTGATGGCAAGCGCGCGTGGCGTCCGGGGATCACGCTCGCGTCGAACGGCGCCGGTTCGTCGGACAACTCGTCGGTTCCGCCAGGTTCGCATGCGACCATGCGCCAGTCCTGCCGAATTTCGCTCAGAGCCTGTCGGACAGCGGTCGTCTTGCCTGACTGCCGTGGCCCGAAAACCGCGATCAACCGCTCAGGCGGCTCGTTGAGTCGCTCTACGATCGTCCTGACCAGCGGTCGCCTATACATGGGCACACAGCCAGCATACCGTCGCAGATGTTCTATTGAGCACTTTTACTCAATAGAACATCTGACATGATCCTCAATCAGAGTTGGCGGTAGGTGGCTTCATCTTGGGCCGCCTCCGTGTAGGCACGGTACGAACCCAGCGGGACGGGACTCAAGGGATCAGTCGTGAGTGCCCAGAAGCAAGTCGAAGAAGGTCTCGAATTCGACCCCGCCTTGGTCCGCTGCTTCCGCGCGGGCAAGCTCGACGAGTTCAAGATCGGTTTCTTTGAGGCATTTGTCCTCCGGCCACATACCGGTCTCGTCAGCGATCATCGCAGGGCGCCTGCCGCTTCGAGCGCTGCGATCTCGTCGGGGTTGAGCCCGAGCAGGCCGGTGAGCACCTCGTGCGTGTGCTGGCCGAGCGTGGGAGCGGGCGAGCGCACGCCATTGGTGCCGTCGGAGAGGAGCCACGGGATGCCGACGTGGCTCATCTGGCCCACGACCGGGTGATCCAGGCGCTCGATCAGCCCGCGCTCGGCGAGGTGCGGGTTGACTTCGAGTGAGCGTGAGCTGAGCGAGGGGAAGGCGGGCACGCCGGCAGCTTGCAGCAGCTCGGTGATGTCCCACTGGTCACGCTCACGGGTCCACGCGCCGATGAGCTTGTCGAGCTCGGCCTCATTGGCCTTGCGGTCGGCGGCTATGGCGAATCGCTCATCATCGGGATCGATGCCGGTGATCCTCGCCAGCGCAGCCCACTCGGCTTCGTCGACGCAGCAGACGGCTATCCAGTCATCGTTGCCGGCACAGCGATACAGGTTGTGCGGAGACCACAGGGGGTCGAGGTTGCCCATCGGATCCGGCTGCGTGCCACGCATCACCCATTCCATCCAACCCTCGCCGGTGCACGCCGTGGTGGCCTCCCACATCGATGTGTCGATGAACTGACCCTCGCCGGTGCGTCGCCGCGCCACGAGCGCGGCGACCAGCGCGTACGCCGTGGCAATCCCGGCCGCCGGGTCGCCGAGCGACACACCGAGCTCGTCTGCGTCTGCTCCGGGGTAGCCGGTCATCGATGCGAGGCCCGACAGCGGCCCGGTGGTGGGTCCGTAGCCCATGTAGGACTGGTACGGCCCGTGGTGGCCGTAGCCGCTGATGGCGCCCACGATCACGTCGGGGCGCTCTGCGGCCAGCGCCTCGTAGCCGAGACCCCATTCGTCCATGACGCCGGTGGCGTAGTTGGACACCACCAAGTCGCACGACAGCGCCAAGCGCTTCGCCAGTGCCCGCCCCTCGGGGGTGCCCAGGTCGATGGTGATGCTCTGCTTGCCCTGGCCGTACTGGTTGAAGTAGCCGTTGGTGTCGAGCGTTGGCGTGTGGCGGCCCGACTGCGTCGGCAGACGGCGACCGAGATCGGGCCGGGCCGACGATTCCACCTTGATCACCGTGGCGCCGAGGTGCGCCAGGTGCAGCGTGCAGTAGGGACCCGCCCAGACCCAGGTGAAATCCGCCACCGTGACGCCGTCGAGCGGGCGGCTCGACGGTGTGTTCGAAGGTGCTGGCAGTGATGCCGTCGCTGTGTCAGTTGCGGCAAATGAAGCGCCGCTGTGCTCGCCCAGCGACGGTGCCGGTCGGCGGATGGACCACCACGAATTCGTGAGCCGCGACGGCGCGCCCGGCACGGTGATGTCTCCCAGCCCCGGCTGTTCGTAGGTGACGAGGAAGTCGCGGGCCGCCAGGTGCGGGTCGGCGGCCATCTGCGCCACCGTGTTCACCGGGGCAAACGCCAGCCGCTCTGCCTGGCCCCGATGAAACAGCTCCGTCACCGGCTGCGCAGCGATCCACTCGCCGAGCCACATGCGCAGCAGGTCTTCGTTCTCGAAGCGACCCTCGAGCGTGTCGAAGATGTCCATGTCGGCCCACTCCGGCCGGCCCATGAAGTCCTTCAGCCGCTCCCACTGGTCGGCCTCGACGCACACGAGGAAGATGTGCCCGTCGCTGGTCGGGAAGATTCCCCATGGGTTGAGGATGCGAGCACCCAGGCGGCTGGGGTTCTCGCCGCGGTACGACCAGCTGATGAACGCTGCCTCCAGCATCCCGACCACGTAGGACATCTGGGCGAAGTCGATGTGCTCGCCCCGACCGGTGCGCTGTGCCCGGTCGACAGCGGCGAGCGACGCGCATGCAGCCGCGAAGCCCGACTGGAAGGCAGCTTGATGGCCGTGGGGCTTCAGCGGCGGCAGCTCGGCGTCCTGCACGCAGCCGGGGGTGAGCCAGCCCCAGCCGCCGCCGTGAACGACCTGCAGCTCGGTCGCTCGCCAGTCCGCATACGGACCGGTCTGCCCGAATGGCGTGATCGACAGCGTCACCAGCGACGGATGCTGCGCCCGCAGCGGTTCTGCTGTCAGGCTGTGCGCAGCCGCTGTTGCCGGCGCCAGATCGTGGATGAACAGGTCTGCGTCGGCGAGCAGCTGTTGCAATGTTGCGCGGCCGTCTGGCCGGGCGAGGTCCACCACGATGCCGCGCTTGTTCGCGTTGATGGCAGCGAACAGTCCACCCGTCAGCTCAGAGCCGGCATCGGGGACGATCTGGGAATCAGGACGCTCACGGTCAGCAGCGAATGGCCCGCGACGGCGCGCAGCGTCGCCCTGCGGCGGCTCGACCTTGATGACGTCGGCGCCGAGGTCGGCGAGCAGCTTGGCCGTCCACGGGGCCGCCACCATCTGTCCCAGCTCGACGACACGGATGCCGTCGAGACCGCGCGCGGTCATCGAAGCGTGCGGCCTTCGCGGACTCGGTTCCCGGGCGTGCCTGATGACCGCCTGCTAGCGCTGCGGCGGCTCAAGGCGACTCGTGCTTGAACGACAGCCGGACCTTGGTGCGGAAGGCGGCGATCGCGCCACCCTCGATCACGACGTCCTGCTCGACCACCTCGGCGACCCGGAGATCTCGCAGGGTCTTGGAGGCCTCAGTGATCGCGTTCTGCGTCGCCTTCTCCCACGACTCCTCGCTGGTGCCGATCAGCTCGATCACGTTGTAAACGCTGCTCATTGGATTCTCCCCCGGCGGCGCGCTGTGTGCCGCACGAACGTGGTGTGCCCTACAGTCTGCCCCACCGGAGCACACTGGATCGCTCGCAGGGACGAGCCCCACACCGAACAGGTCGGCACCTTGAACGAATCACCTCAGCGCAACCGCAACGCTGTCGAGAAGGTCATCACGCTGGTCGCGGCGAGCCGGATTTCCTGGGAGGACGCGGCACGTCGAGGGGTTGCCGAGGCCACCAAGACGATCCGCGATCTGTCCGTGGCCCACGTCGAAGAGCGCGACGTGATGATCGTGGACGGCGAGATCGCTCTCTACCGCATCAAGCTGCGGGTGGCGTTCCGCGTCGACCGCATGCGGCCTGGCCTGACACCGGGCGCGCCCGATGTGGAGGTGACACGCTGGCTCATCGTGGCCAACCAGACGCTGGGCACCGGCGAGGTCGTTGCCGAGATCGACCGGCTGAATTCCCACGGCCCGTGCGAGTTCCACCTGCTGGTGCCGATGACGCATTCGAAGAGCTACGCGCGGGCGCGCCGGCTCTCGATGCTCGCAGCCGACCCCGTGACGGGGATCCCGTCCGAGCACGTGCCCGCGGCGGACTACCTGGGGCCCGACACGCTGGGCATGGAGCAGGCGCAGAAGCGTCTCGACGCCCAGCTTGCGAAGATCGCGGCTGCGTCCTACGCCGCGACCGGTGAGCTCGGCGACCCTGATCCGCTGCGGGCGATCCAGGCGGTGCTGTCACGCTCCAGCTTCGACGGCATCATCCTGTCGACCCTGCCAGCGGGGGCCTCACGACTGGTCGGCGCCGACCTGCCGTCTCGGGTGCGCCGCCTCACGAACCTGCCGGTGACGTACCTGCCCGGCAAGGAGCCCGGCGAGCTCTAGTCGCGATGCGGGCCGCTTACGGCAGCGGGCTCGCTGCTGAACGCCTGCAAGCCATGCACGACGGGCGCGATAGCGGCGATGATGACGGGCGCTGACACGAGGACGACCCGGCGCAGGGAGGCAACGATGTCGACGACCGGAGCACGCACGCATGCCGAGCGGCGGGCCGCCGCATTCGAGGTATACGAGCGATTCACCAACGGGGAAGTCGATCCCGAGCGAGCACAGCGGTCGATGACCCGGCGTCTCGGCGCTCTGGGCACGTTCGCCTTCGACGTGGTGATGGGCGACGTGTGGTCGCGGCCCGAGCTGTCGCGCCGCGACCGCAGCCTGATCGTGATCACCGTTCTCGCCACCATCGGTTCGAGCGAGGAGCTGTCGCTGCACACCGAGGTCGGGCTGAACCACGGCCTCACGCGGACCGAGATCGAAGAGGTCCTGATCCAGGTGGCCGCCTACGCCGGCTTCCCGATGGCAATGGCGGCATCCCGGGTGGTCGACGAACGGTTCCGCACGCTCGACGGGGTCGATCGGCTGCCCGAGCGTTCGGGCGCCGATGAACTCGACGACGACGAGCGGGAGCGACGTGCGGCTGAGGTGCGTGGAACGCTCACTGCAGGCCGAGCGTCGAGCGATCCCGCCGAGGACATGTCACGCCTTGTCGAGCACCTCGGCGAGGTCGGGCGCATCGCCTATCACTGGGCGTTCGGCGACCTCTGGTCACGGGACGAGCTGTCCCGGCGTGATCGCAGCATCGTGGTCATCGCAATTCTCACAGTGCTGAGCCGCACCGACGAGCTGGCGTTCCACGTGCCGGCGGGCCTCAACCACGGGCTGACGCGCACCGAGATCGAGGAGCTCATGGTGCAGATGACCATCTACGGCGGCATCCCCCGCGCCGTCGAGGGCTACCAGGCGATGAAAAGGGCCTACGACAAGATCGACGCCCGCAGCTAACGCTGCACAAGTCTCATGCCCACAGCTGGCGCCGCGACGGGATCGTCGTGATCGACGCCGTCAGCTAGAAGGTGCCGAAGCGGGCTTTGGCGTCCTCGCTGGTGATTGACCTGGCGGAGGCATCGCCGTCGAACTCGGAGAGGTCGCCCAACCGGGTGATCTGGGCGTAACCCCGCAACTGATGCTTGGCCATCTGCACCGACAGTGAGGGCAGATCCAGCAAGCGTGCAACCCAGCGGTCGACGGCCGCATCCAGCTCGTCATCGCCCTCGCACACCTCATGCGCCAATCCCCACTCGGCGGCCCGCCGCCCGTCGATGCGCTCGCTGGTCATCACGAACTGGCGCGCACGTGACATGCCCAGTTCTGCGATCAGCCGGGGCGTGGCACCCCACGGCAACGGCACACCCAGCTCCACCTCGGGCACGTACCACAACGCGTCGGCCTCGCTGATGCGGAAGTCGCAGCTCGTAGCAAAGCAGCACCCGCCACCGATGGCATGCCCGTGCACCCGAGCGATCGTGACCACTTCGCAATCCTCGATGGCCCGAGCCGCCCGTCGGCCCAGCTGGTTGATGTAACGGGCCTCGCGGTCATTCGCGGCAGACGGTGGCTGCTCCTTGCGATCAGCACCGGCGCAGAACGACTTCCCCCGCCCGCCAAGCACAACCACCCGGTGCTGCGTCTGCCCATTCAGAGCCAGAAACAGATCCCCCACCTCGCGGATCATCAACTGGTTGTGAGCGTTGCGCGACTCCGGCCGGTTCAACCAAACCCGAAGCGTCTCCCCATCAGGCTCCAGCTCGATCGTCTCCAACGACGGCATCTCAAACGGCAACAAACTCATCCCGCCATCCTTGCCCAAGGGGATGAGCCTCGCAGCGGCATCGGCCCCGACCGGCCTCAGACTCGGCGGTTCGACCAAGTGCTCCCGCATCTTCGCGTTCCGAAAGTTCACGGCCGGATCAGTAGCGAGCCTTTCCGGCCAGCTAGCACCAGTGTGAGGACGGCCACCGATGCAGGTGGCTAGGCCATCTCGACCACGATGTCGCGGACTCGCTTGACCTGAGCCGTAGCCGAATCGAGCGTGTCCTCGTATTCGACGCCCAGTGGCAATTCGATCGGCACCCACAGCCAATTCGGTTCGCTCCACGCTGGCAGCCAGCCAGGCTCTGCGAGCCGGTGCTTCAGATCTACAAGATCGATCGCCTGCTTATGCCAGATCCGCAGCCAGAGCGGCGTAGTGCCGAGATCAGCCCAACGCTTCAGACTGACGTACAACGCGAGCTCAATCAACCGTTCGCCGTCGGTGTCGCAGAAGCCGATAAACCGCAGATAGCCGTCGCGCCCCGGCACCGCTCTCAGACCCTTGTTCGTCATCCAGCCTTCGCCAGCACCCCGGCTCGCAACGCCGTCAACGAGCCGATTGAAGGCCATGAGCCGCCGGGGAACTGTCGCATTGAGATCCTCGGCATGCAGTGGCGCAAAGGCCGCCTCGTCCTGAGCGAGTGCCAAGCAATGCAACTGCTGGAGATTCGCATCCATCGAGGAGTCAGCGTTCGTCAGACCAGCAAGCAGCGTGTCCCAGCCCATCAACGCGATTCGCTTGTCGCCGTTGACGACATCAGCGACGATCATGTTTCCTACTTGGCGGGTCGAGCCGAGCTTCAACTCCGATGGATGCTCGAACTGTCGTGCGATCTTGACCCAGAGCGTCTCATGGCGGACCTCGGGGGCCACGAACAGCAGTACGGCGAGACCATCGTCGGCTAGGTGCCCGACATAGCGTCTCGCTTGCCCGTCCTGCAACGGCGCCCAGAACTTCGACTCGATAATGAGTCGGTTCGAGCCGGCCGTGTCGTACGTGACGAGATCCAACCGCTCGCCCTCCGAGGCGACCACCTGCGTCCTAGCGCTCGCAACCGACGCCAGCCGACGGTCGCCGACGCTCACCATGTCGACAAGGGCATCACGGCACGGCTTGGACTCGTTGAGAATGAAGGCGAGTGCGTCGGTTACCGCGTCCTCGACGCCGCGTGTCAACTTTGGTACTAGTGGTTCGTCGTTGATTTGGTTGGGGCGCGTATGGTGGGGTGCGTGACTTGTGGGTTTGTTCTGTGCGATGAGGAGCGGGCTGCGCTGGAGCGTGTGGCGCGTTCGGGCTGCGAGCCGTGGCGTCGGGTGCGGCCGG
>JAJEFK010000033.1 GCA_022820505.1 Acidimicrobiia bacterium
CCCTCATCAAGTCCCGGCCCGACAAGTTCAGGACAGAAGAGCGACTGCTCGGCGGGCACAAGCAGATCTACATAAGGAACAGGTGAGGCGGGTCGAGCCGATTCCGCAAACCCTTCCAGTTAACCGACCCGGCGGACCACCGGAGTCCGACGGGCGCTAGTCCAGGCCGTCCACCAGCCTCTGGAACCTGGCGGTGGAGAACAGGCTGGGAGCCTGCTCCACCCGGTTGCCCTGCTTGTCTACCAGGAGCGCCCTGGACGTGTAAGGGCTGCCGTAGTGCCTCCGGACGGTATCGGAACTGTCCCAGAGGTTGGTGAATGTGAGCCGGTACGTCCTCACGAAGCTCCTGGCGTCGGCCAGACTGTTCCATGTCCGCGGGTTGATGCCCACCACGGTGACCTTGTCGGCATTCTCTCGAGCGAACCGCTCGACTTCCGGGGCGTGCCCCTTACAAGTGGGTCACCACTCGGCCCAGAACCAGAACATGACCGCCTTGTCGCCGGTGAACAGCGACCGGAGGTTCACGGTGATGCCGGAGGACACGTCGGTCAGGTCGGCATCCGGGACGTCAGCGCTGATCTCGACCGTAGTCGACCCGTCCGTCTCCTCCTGCTTGACCAATGCCCCGTGCAGGAAGGTGGCCATCTCGCCCCGCTTGACGGCCTGGCGGGGGCAGTAGCGGAGGGGATCGTCCGCGCATCCGTCGGTGACCCCGGCCGCGAACAGGTCGTCGATGTCCGCTCCGTGCGCGCCGCCCACGTCCACGTCGGTGAACCCGGCCGATGACTCGGCGCGTTCGAGACCGAAGGCGCGGACCAGGAACGAGGCCATCTGGCCGCGGTTGACGGTCTCGTCCGGGCAGTAGCGGAGCGGCCCGGTATCGCATCCCAGGGTGATCTCCCGGTCGGCCAGTTCCTCCGCGTAGGGCGACCACCAAAGGGCGGCGTCCACGTCCACGAACCGGGAGCTACCGGTGGTGGCGACCTCGCCGCCGAGGACCCGTACCAGCCAGACCGCCATCACCCACCGCTCCACCGGGTCGTCGGGACAGAAGCCGTCCTCGCAGAGGGTGTCCTCGAACAGGCCCATCTCCGCGAGGGCGTTGATGGCAGGTTCGTACCAGTCGCCCTCGTCCACGTCGGAGAAGCCTCCGGCGGCACCGGTAGCGGCCGGCGCCGGAGCGGTCACGGCGACCACCAGCGCGAGCGCAACCAGCCCCACCAGGGCGGGCCGGCGCCACCGCAGGGATGCCGAACGCTCGGATGCTGTCACTGATGCTCCCCGTCGTCGGGACCCGCCTCATGATACTTCCCACCGGCCTCAATGACCGTTGGCGGATCCCGGTCCGAGCTCTCCACAGCGGCGCGATAGACTCCTCGCGATGGGGAGGATGGTGGTGATCAGGCACACCCACGAGTCCCTGGGCAGGCTGGCCGAGCGCCTGGAGCATGCCGGGATGGGGTGGGAGGAGATCCTCGTCATCGACGGGGACCCGCTGCCGCCGGCCGAGGACGTGGACGTCTTGGTGATGACGGGCGGCCGCATGGGCGCCTACGACACGGACGAGTTCCCCTACCTGGCCGACGAGATGCGCCTGGTGCGCGAGCTGGTGGAGCGGGACGTTCCCGTGCTGGGGATCTGCCTCGGATCCCAGCTGCTGGCCGCCGCTCTGGGGGGCCGGGCCTATCTGGCCGACCGTCCGGAGGTGGGCGCGGTCCCGGTGAAGCTCACCGAAGCCGGTTACAACCACCCGGTGGTGTCGAAGGTGGCCGGACGGAGGGTGTTCGAGATGCACCAGGACACGTTCGACCTGCCTCCCGGCAGCGTGCTGCTGGCCCGGTCCGACCGCTTTCCCCAGGCATTCGAGCTGGGGTCGGCGCTGGCCGTCCAGTTCCATCCCGAGGCCCACAACTCCGCGGCCAACAAGTGGGCCAACCACGGCGCCCGCGACATGGTGGAGCGGGCGGGCAGCAATCCGGAGGATTTCGCCGCCGGCATGGAGGACGCCCGGGCCGAGCTGGACGAGGGCTCCTACCAGCTGTTCGACGCCTGGATCGCCGGCCTGGGTGCGTAGAGGGATGGAAGCGCCCCGGCCCAAGCGCTGATCCGACAGGCCGGTCCCGTCAGGGCGCCCGCAGGCCGGCCCCAAGACCCCCTCCGCACGTAGCCCGGGCGCGGTTAAACGTTTACTGAAAGGATGAGGGTTTGCCGACCCCCGTCCGCACTAGCCAGGGCGCGGCCATGGCCCGTCCCGGTCAGGGGGTGATCCGGGAGGGCCACCAGTTCCACCGGCCCAGCAGGGCGACAACGGCCGGAACTATCAGGGTACGGGTGATGAAGGTGTCCATCAGCACCCCGATCGCCACCCCGAACCCGAGCTGCAACAGGTCCTGGAGCGGCAGGGTCATCAGCGCCGAGAAGGTGCCGGCGAGGATGAGCCCGGCGGAGGTGATGACCGGCCCGGTGCGCGCCAATGCATGGCGGGTCGCCTCCCTGAGCGGGGCCGTCCTGGCCTCCTCGCGGATGCGGGACATGAGATAGATGTTGTAGTCCACGCTCAGCGCGTTCAGGAACACGAAGAGGAAGAACGGGACGGCGGGACCCAGCCCGGTGTGGCCGGCCAGGACGATGAATACCACCACCACCAGCCCGAGCGTGGCGAAGTAGGTGAAGGCGATCGTGACCATCAGGTAGAGGGGGGCGATGAGCGAGCGCAGCAGCAGGGCCAGGACCACGCCGATGGCCAGGAGGATCAGGGGGAGCACGACCACCGAGTCCCGGTTGCCCGCCGTGCGGGTGTCGTAGGCCTCGGCCGTGTCCCCGCCCACCAGCACGCTCCCGGGGGCCAGGCCGAGGGCGGAAGCCTCCTGCTGGGCGAGGGCCCGCAACTCGGGCACCGCATCCAGGGCTTCCCCCGAGAAGGGCTCCTCCACGAGCACCACGTCGATGCGGCCCGCTCCGCCGTCGGCGGAGATAAACCGGCGCCCGCTCCCCTCCGGCAGTCGGGAGACGTCCGGCCCCCTCATGCCCAGCGGCCTGCTGGGACCGGAGACGTCGGCCACGGCCGGGTGGCCGGCGAGTTCCAGCGTGAGGACGTCCATCTGCTCGAGCCCGGCAGGATCGAGCGCGCCTACGCCCGGGGGCAGGTTGACGTAGACCTGGGTGGGAGAGAGCTCGCCGCCCGGGAACCCGCCCCGCAACAGTTCGAAGCTGCGGACCGACTCCGTGTTGGACGGCAACCGGTCGAGCTGGTCGTAGTTGGCCCGGAACGGGACCAGGCCCGCCACCAGGACCGCCAGGCCCACTCCCGTCACGACCAGGGTCAGGACCGGCCTGCCGAGAACGACCCGGCCGATCCGGCCGTAGACGCTGCGCCGCCAGTCGGCCTGCTCCGTGGCGCCGGCTTGCAGCCGGGGCTGGGCGGGCCAGAAGGCGCGCCGGCCGAAGATGGTCAGCACCGCCGGGATGAGGGTCAGGGCGGCCAGCATCATCAGCGCCACCGCCAGCGCGATGATGGGTCCGAGCGCCTGGTAGGAGCGCAGCGTGGCGAGAGCGAGCGCCGCGCAGGCGACCAGGATCGTGGCCCCGGCCGATGCGACCGCTCCGCCGACGCCGCGCATGGTCAGCCTCATCGCCTCGTGGCGGTCGTCGTGGCGCGTCAGCTCCTCCCGGAAACGCGCCGAGACGAACAGCACGTAGTCGGTCCCGGTGCCGAAGAGAACCACCGTCATGATGCCGGTCGTCTGTCCGGAAATCGGGATCCCGTAGCGGAGGGCGTACCAGGCCGCTATGGCCCCGGCCATCTGGAATACCAGCCCCACCCCGAGCAGCGGGATGGCGGCCATGACCGGGGAGCGGTAGATGATCACCAGCAGCACCAGCACCAGCAGGACGGTCACCACCAGGAGCAGCGTGTCGATCTGCGTGAACACCCGGACCAGGTCGACGATGAGGCCGCCGGGCCCGCCCACGGCAACCTCTACGCCGCTCGGACCGAACGACGCCGATCGTTCGCGGATGGCCTCGACCGTGTCGAGGAAGGCCGGATCGGCCGGCTCGCCGGCCACCTCCGCGAACACGTACATTGTGGTGCCGTCGGGGGACACGAGACCGGTCCGCTGACCCATGACCGGGTCGGGGCTGAGAACCTGGCCCACGTTGCCCGGCGCCCCCGGGCCTGACAGCCAGGCGGCGAGCTCGGCCGCGGCCGCGTAGGCGGCGGATCCCAGGCCCTCCGACTCCCTGAACACCACCAGGACCGGCGTGCCGGCCGCCGGGAAACGCTCCTGGGCGAACCGGTAGGCCCGGGTGGCCTCGGCGTCCCTGGGCAGGAAGAGCGCCTGCTCGTTCTCGTTGGCGTCCGCGAGCATCGGGAGCTGCGAGATCAATGCGCCCGCGGCCGCCAGCCAGACGGCGAGCGTCACCCACTTGCCGCGTCGACCGCAGGCGAAGTCGGTAAGGCGGCCGAGCACTACCGGTTCCCGGGGGGCACTCCGGCCGGGCGGAGGCCGAGGCTGGTGGTTCCGGCACTCATCCTTCGGACGATGCTAACGAGCCCCGAAACGTGTGCTCCCCGGCGGTGGGAGCACGATCGGGGCGGCTGCGTCTTGGTGGGTCAGTCGGGGATCCAGGATTCGGTCTCGATGCCGAGGCCGTCGGCGACCCGGTTGGCGTAGGCGTAGTAGCCGACCACTTCGGTGATGTCGAGGATGTCGCGGTCAGAGAAGCCGGCGTGGCGCAGGGCGTCGACGTCGGCGTCGTCCATGTCGCCCGGTGTGGTGGTGAGCTTGACGGCGTAGGCCAGCATGGCGGTGCGCTTGGGTGACAGCGGGGCGGTGGTCCAGTCGTGCTCGACGGCTGCGACCAGTTCGTCGTCGGCGATGAGGCGGCGCAGACCGCGCCGGTGGTGGACCACTCAGTAGTGGCAGTGGTTGGTGAGGCTGACGACCAGGGCGATGAGCTCGCGTTCGGCCTTGCGCAGTGTGGCGGTGCCGGCCATGGCCGATTCGTAGAGGCCTTGGTGTGCGGCCATGGAGCGGGGGTTGAGCGAGTGGACGGCCAGGATGTTGTCGACCCGGCGGTGGGTGGGGTCCACGACCCGGGGGTGCAGCTCGCCGAGCTCGCCGTCCCAGGAGTCGTCGGGGATCATCTCGAGACGCGCCATGGGCCAGCGTGACACACCGACTGGGCACAGCCCGCGCCAGGCCGCACCTAGGGCGAAAACAATTCTTTGGCGCTTCCCGCCATAGGTACATTGAGGCGCAGTTCGGCACTGGTGAGAGCCGTTCACGGCCGGGACTCGGAGCCAGATCAGATCGATGACCGCTTACGAGCCGCTCTCCGCACGCTTGAACGCCGCATTCGACGGCTGCTACGAGGCCCACCGCGCCTCGGCCCTGTCGGGTGTGCCGCAATCGACGGTGTACCTCTGGGCTCGCAATGGGCTGGTGACCCCGTCGGTGTCGCCTACTCGGGTGAAGCTCTGGTCCTACGCCGACCTGATGGCGCTGCGCATCGTCTATTGGCTGCGGCATCCGAAGTTCGAGTTGGACGAGAGCGTTCCAGCGAGCCCGATGCAGCGGGTGCGCGAGGCCCTGGCCGAGCTGGAGCGGCTCGGCTTGGACATCTGGGACGACAGCGGCGGCCGGCTCACGTCGCCGCTGCGGGTCGATGCCTCCGGCAAGATCTGGGTGGACGTCGACGGCGTCCCGCACCAGTCGGGACAGGCGGCCATGCTCGAGTCAATGGACCTCTTGGGTCCGTTCGATGTCGCCGACCGCCGAGGGCCCGACCTCATCCGCCCGCGCCCGAACCTGCGCATCGTTCCGAGCCGGGTTTCGGGCGAGCCGCACCTCGCCGGCTCGCGCATCACAACCTTGTCGGCAGCCGCGCTCTACAAGAGCCTCGGCGACTATGAGGCGGTCGCCGACCTCTACCCGGGCTTCGACACGGAGGCCTTCAGGGATGCAGTCGAGCTCGAGAGCTCACTGGCTGCGTGATGCAGCTCCCGCTGGATCACAACTTTCCTGAACCGATCGTCAACGCCCTGAAGCCTTGGATGGATTCGCTGGACAATCGTCGTATCGTGTTCGTGGACTCGATGAGCGATCTCTTTCACGACGATGTGCCGCCGGGGTTCATCGCGCAGGTCTTCGAGGTGATCCGCGAGACGCCCCAGCACACCTACCAGGTGCTCACCAAGCGAGCGCAGCGGCTGAGCCGGATCGCACCTGAGCTCGACTGGCCGCCGAACCTGTGGATGGGCGTGAGCGTCGAGACTCGCCGGTACGGGTTCCGCATCGACCACCTGCGCCAGGTTCCCGCAGCGGTGAGGTTCGTCAGCGCCGAGCCGCTGCTCGGCCCGCTCGGCGAGTTAGGGCAACGGCGATGCTTCAGGGCGGAGTGAAGATCCGATTCGGCGCCAATTAATTCGCTTCGCAAACTTGAGAATTTATCGATACAATTTCTTCTCATGAGCGTTGCGGAGACGGTCCGTGAGCATGTCGAGCGCCTGCCGGTGCGGTCGTTTCTGTCGCGAAGTGACCTGCCGACACCAGGTCACGCAGTCGACTGCGAGCTGGCGCGGCTGGCAGGCCGGAATGAGCTGATGCGTGCCCACAAGGGCCTGTACTGGAAGGGGCCCCAGACACGGGCTGGGATGGTGCCTCCGACGCCACTCGCGGTCGGGATGGCAGTAGCGGGCGCCGGGGCTGGCCCAGCTGGCTTCTCGGCTGCAACAGCACTGGGCTTGACGACGCAGGTTCCCTCTGTGGAGGCAGTGGCGGTCGCTGGCCGTGCTCGTCGGCCTCCCCGAGGAGTGGTGTTTGCGGCGAGGTCTGTCGAGCGTCGGTTCCGGGAGCTGGAGCCGCTTGAAGTCGCGGTGATCGAGCTGATGCGCGACGGCACTCGATACGTCGAGGTCAGCTGGGACGATGTCGAGGCTGCTGTCGTAGGCCTGGTTGAGTCCGAAGCCGTCCGGCCGCGTGCGGTCTGCGAGCAGATCGACGACGAGCATCACGTGGCAGCCCGCACACGCTGGCAGGCCATCGAACGTCGGCTCAGCTTGTGAACTTCCGACTGCGCGACGACCTGGACGAACTAGCGGCGTACGCGAGCGCGGTGTCAGATGTGTCGGGGATCCCTGCGTCACATGTCGAGAAGGATTACTGGGTGACCGAGACGCTGCGGGGTGTCGCGGAGGTCTCGCGCCGCAACGGCTGCTCGGTGATCTTCAAAGGCGGGACGAGCCTGTCCAAGGCGCATCGGCTCATCGAGCGTTTCTCCGAAGACGTCGACCTCTTGATTGTGCTGCCGGAGGCTGGCAAGAAGCGGCGCGACCGCATGCTCAAGGAGTTCATCGCAGGAGCCGAAGCGGCGACCGGCATCGAGGGCCGTCTGGACGTCGCAACGGCCACAGCAGGTGTCAAGCGTTCGGTGAGGCTGCACTATCCGACGGCAGCGCCGAGCGAGGGCGTGACCAGCGGAGTCTTGCTCGAACTCGGAACTCGCGGCGGTGCCCTGCCGTGCGATCGGCGACCGATTCAATCTCTCATCGCCGAGTATTCCCAGCGAGCCGGCCTCGCCTCTGACTTCGAAGAGGTCGAGCCGATTTCATTGCTCGTGCTGGATCCTGTTCGCACGCTCGTCGAGAAGATGATGATCCTGCACCACGCGGCGACCGTCGGGGACTCCGAACGGCGCCGCCAGACTGCGCGCCATTACTACGACGTTGATGCGCTGCTGCGGAGCCCGGCCGTCATGAGCAGCCTCGAACAGCACGAGACCGATGTGCTTGCTCGTGAAGTTGCACGGCACTCGATGGCTGCGGGCCTTCCCAGCATCGACCGGCCACCGGCTGGGTTCTCTGCCAGCCCAGCCTGGCGGGAGGATCAGCCGGACATCGAGCGAGCTTACGAAGATGTGCTCGAACGGCTTGTGTGGCCGAGTGCGCTCACGTCAGCGTTCGCGCAATGCTGCCAACGCGTACACGATCACGCGCACCTGCTCTGAGCGTGGCGGCTTGGGCTCTTGAATCGCCAAAATTGCTTTGATGGCATTATCGCATTAGTGCGATGATGGGCTGTGCTGCCGATCGTGACGGAATCGAGCTGTGGCTAATCGATCTCGCTGGGAGGATGTCAAGGCTGGCCGCGGCGAGCCTTCCCCGTCGACGCGAGCTGTCGTCGAGCAGGATCTTGCGTTGGGTCAGCTCATCCATGATCTGCGAGTGCAGGCGGGCCTGAGCCAGCGCGAGCTGGCCGAGCGCATGGGCACGACGCAATCGGTGATCTCGCGTCTTGAGGAAGGCGGGGGAGCACGCAACCGGATCGACACCCTCGCCCGCGTTGCGTCCGGGCTCAATCGGCACCTCGTGCTGTCGTTTCCGGCGGAACTGCCGAGCCGACTCCACGACGCTGTCCAGGTCGCCTGAGTCGGCCGGTTTTCCGTCGAGGCCGAACCGCCGCCGCGAAGAGGAATTGGCCGCCAGGCAGACGCTGGCGGCCCGATGTCGGGCGTGTGCCGAATAAGCCCGGCGGGCACGCCGCAGCTGGCTTCTGGGATGCCGTCGTCCTGGCGCCGGATCTCACTCGCCGAGGTAGCTTTCCTTTGGCTTGTGGGCTCGGAACTGCCACAGGGTGATGGCGGTGAACAGCGCTGCGAACCCGACCAGCATGGCGATGGCGCGGCCGAAGCCCTGCTCGCCGTTGAGCACGCTGCGGTAGGCGTCGATCACCCAGTACACGGGGCTGGCTGGAGCGATGGCCTGCACCCAGCCCGGCAGCGCTGCGATCTTGGCGATGGCCCCGCCGGCGCCTGCGATCGCCATGGTGCCGAGCATCGAGGCGGCGTTGAGCTGAGACATGGTCCGGCACAGCGATGTCAATGCGATCGCCAGGGCGACGTACATCGCCGCGCAGACCAGCGCCGTGATGATGAGCTGGGCCGCACCGCCGGGCACATCGAGGCTGAACACGGCGATGCCGATGGCCACCATGATGAGCTGCTGGGCGGCGGTCACGGCCAGCATCGGGATGGCCTTGCCGGCGACGAGCTCGATCGTGCGCACCGGGGCGACGCGCAGCCGGTCCCAAGTGCCCCAGCCGTGCTCTCGGAAGAACGAGAACCCCATCGAACCGGTTCCCATGAGGGCGAACAGCGAAGCCAGGGCGGGCACCGAGTGAGCCGGTCCGCCGATGAGAGCGTCGGTCACGAAGAACAGCAACACCCCCGGCATGCCGATCAGCACGAACAGCGGGAACGGGTCGCGCTGCAGCAGGCGCAGTTCGTTGCGGGCGACGAGGAGGGTGCTAGCCATCGGCGCTGCTGCTGTCGTCGCCGGTATCGGTGCTGGCGTTGCCCGTGCCGTCGCTGCCTTTGCCCGCGCTGGCGCCGTTTGCGCCGTCGCTGTCGATGACCCGCTCGTACAGCCTTCGGACCGACGGCCGCTCCACCACCACTTCGGCGATCTGGTCCTGATCGACGGAGTTGATCGCCGCCATGAGGTCACGGTCGTCGAATGACACTGTGTCGCCGTTGCCGAGCCGGATGATTGTGGCTGGGTCGGGGTCGGCAGAGAGCAGGTCGTCGAGCGGACCGGCCGCGACCCGCCGGCCGTGGTCGATGATCACCAGCGAGTCGCACGCCTCGTCGGCTTCCTCGAGGTAGTGGGTGCTGAAGATGACCGCAGTGCCGCCGGCCGCGAGCCGGCGGATGCCGTCGATCACCCGCCGTCGCGCCGACACGTCGAGGCCTGCCGTCGGCTCGTCGACCAGCAGCAGCGTGGGCTCATGGATCACGGCCGACGCCAGGTGCACCAGCTTCGCCTGCCCCACGCTGAGGTCGTTCACCCGGCGGCCGGTCAGCGAGTCGAGGTCGAACAGGTCGACGATCTTCGCTACCGCCTCTGCCAGCGCCCGGCCCCGCAGCCCGTACAGGCCGCCGAAGTAGGCCAGGTTCTCTGACACGCGCAGCGACAGGTACAGCGCTGTGCGCTGGGCTGCATACCCGACCATGGCGCTGACCGTCTTCGACTTCGGCGCCAGCCCGTCGACGGCGATGTGGCCGCCGTCGGGTTCCAGCAGGCCGACGATGCAGCCCATCGTGGTCGTCTTGCCGGCGCCGTTGGGGCCCAGCAGCCCGAGCGTTTCGCCGGGGGCCACCGAGAACGACAGATCGTCGACGGCGGTGATCGAGCCGTATTGCTTGGTCAGCGATTCGACCTCCAGCAACGTCACGGCCGACATTCTGGCCGCCCGCGGTGGTCGGCCGACATTGCGCGGGCTGGCTAGAG
The DNA here is from genome assembly GCA_022820505.1 of Acidimicrobiia bacterium. GTDB lineage: Bacteria > Actinomycetota > Acidimicrobiia > Acidimicrobiales > Poriferisodalaceae > Poriferisodalis. Next base: position 10,292 of record JAJEFK010000033.1, read on the forward strand.
CTTGGCTGCGATGCGTTCGAGCGTGTTCCAGTTGCGGGCGGTGGCGGTCACGCCGAAGTGGCGCTCGAGATGTGCGTACGTCAGGCGGAGCGCCTTGATGCCCTCGGGGGCCCAGACGTATGCCTCCGAGCCTTCTACGTGGAGGACTTCGGGGACGTGGTCGGCTTCGGTGAGTTCGCGCACGGCCACGGGGCTCGGTTCGTCCGACAGGAAGTTGACTAGGTAGCGCGACCCGTCATCGGCGAGGTGGCGGAGGGGATTGCGCTCGAGGATGGCTTCGATCTCGGCGGCGGTGCGGGCCACGCAGGCCACGTGGACGTCGAATTCGTCGGCCAGTAGTTGTTGGACGGATGCGGCCACTGCGGCAGCTACTGCGGAGGGGTCCGGGGCATCGTCGGGCTGGTCGGCGGTGACGATGATGTTGCCGCTCTGCAGGATCGTGATGGGGTCGGTGTAGCCGGCCTCGGCCAGCTTGGGGCGCAGCTCTGCCATGGGCACCCGGTTGTGCCCGCCCACGTTGATGCCTTTGGGCAGCACGACGCAGCGGGTGGTCATGGCAGGCGGCTCACTCGGGTCGCTTCGGCCATGACCGAACGGTAGGGCGACGGCGGCAGTCGGTGCCACGAACACATGTCACACCCCCCTTCTACGTTGACCGTCATGACCTCCGCCGTGGGAAGCCGACCAGCGACCGTCCGGCGTGGTCCGGACGGCCGCCCTGCGGGGAAGGCCTGCCTGGCGGAGATGCGTGCGCGCTTGGCGCAACAGTGCGGTGGTGACGGTAGTCACGGTGGCGGTGACGTGGATGGCGGCGGTGGTGCTGTAGTTCGGTGCGCGGTCGATGCCGCGGTGGGGCAGCTGGTTGGTGGGGATCCGTTGGTGGATGCGGCGGCGGTTCGGTCTGTGGGCGATGAGGACTTGGTGTGGTGCGCGCAGGCGGTGCAGCGCGCCATCAACGTGCTGGAGGGGTCACGCAGCGCGCTGGCTGCCGAAGCGGTACGGCGTCGGCTGCATGCGCGCCGCGGGGAGGCGTCGGGCGCAGAAACGCTGGTGAATGCCACCGCGGTCAGCGGTGCGCTGGCGCGCCGGATCGAACGCGAGGCTCAGGCTGTGAACGCCCAGCCGCCGGTTGCGGAAGCGCTGGGGCGCGGTGACATCAACTCCGATCAGGCCGCGATGGTGGCCGCGGCAGAAGTGCCCGACGACGTGCGGCGCGAGCTGTGCAAGCAGGCGAGGAGCCAGACGGCTGATCAAACACGGCAGACCGTGCGTGCCGCAGAGGCGGCGTGGCGGCGCGAGAACGACGCGCAGCGGCGGGCTCGCCAGCGCGCCGCGAGGTCGGCATCGATGTGGGTCGACCCGCACGACGGCATGTGGCACGTGCGTGCGAAGTTCGATGCGCTGACCGGCGACGCCGTCAACCGCCTGTTGGTGGCCGCGATCGAGCGGAACTGGCGCAGCGACAAGGACCTGCCCGACTCCAAGCGGCGCAGCGTCCCCCAGCGCGCCGCTGATGCGCTCGTGTGGCTGCTCACCGCCGCCGGCGCGCAGAGCGCTGATTCCGCGGAAGAAGGTGACGCGAATTCCAGGAGCACCGGCAGCGCGGAACCAGCGCAGGGCGCGCACTCCGCTAGCGGTGACGCTTCGAGCCCCAGCTGGGCAGGGCATGCAGGTTCTGCGGCTCGAGATGCTGTGTCGGCCCCAGGTGATCTCGAAGCGGCACCCGCAGCCTCCGATAGGTCAACTGTCGCTGGCGTGGGCTCGGGTGACGACGGCTGGGTGGTGCCGAGTCCGACGCAGATGATCGTGCTCACCACCCTGGACAACCTGCGCGGCAGTTCCCCGCACAGCGCAACCGATCCCGAGTGCACATGCGCGGCGTCGAGACCTGCGAACGATCTGCTGGTGGTTCCGGGTGCTGCGGCGATTACCGAGACCGGCACGGTGCTCGGCGCGGCCGATCTGCGCAGGATCGCCTGCGACACCGGGGTCATACCGGTGGTGATGGGCGGCCCTGGCGAGGTGCTCGACGTGGGTCGTGCGAAACGCACCATCCCGCCAGCTATTCGCCGGGGGCTGATCGCCCGCGACCAAGGCTGCGTGTGGCCCGGCTGCGACCGGGCGCCGATCCACTGCGACGGGCACCACATCCAGCACTGGCTCGACGACGGCCCCACCAGCCTGGTGAATCTGGCGCTGCTGTGCCACAGCCACCACCAGCGGCTGCACGAGTACAACCTGGTGCTGCACCTGCCGACGGCGCCGGCACCCCCCGGCGAGGGCTGGACGGTCACACCAGCCCCGCCCCGCAAGCCCCGCACCCCAACGGGAGACCACGTCCGTCAGAACTGCTGAGCTGCGGATCTCTTGCCCGCCCGCTTGCCGAACGTGCCCAGTTGCCTGGCGTTGCGGCGACGCTCGAACTTGCCGAGGTGTCTCGAAGGTGCCGCATGCGAGAGGTGCGGCGGCCCCGCAGGGCAGCGGGTCGGGACACGGGGATGACACCGCCTGCGGCGATGGCATCGACCTCGGCATCGGCCTCGGCCTCCACCTCGGCATCGGCCTCCACCTCCACCTCGCCATCGGCATCGACATCACAACCGGCAACGGGCGGCGGCAGCGGGCTTTGATGAAGCACTGAGCGTCCGGGGACCGCCAAACTGTTCCACGCAGCGGAACGGATGAG
>JAJEFK010000024.1 GCA_022820505.1 Acidimicrobiia bacterium
CACATGACATCCACCACTCTCCTGGACAAAGCACGCATGATGAAACCGGCCTCCACGGTCGTCAGGTCATCGACGACCCCACCAATACACCGGGGAACCAGACGACCCGTGGACGGCCACCTATCCGCGCGGCCTCTAAGGGTCTCAACGTCGGCGGCATGGTCGGCCATGTGGCGGTGCGCTGGCACACGATGGGTCCCGACAGCCTCGACGAGCGTCCCGCATCGGAAGCCCAGATCGCAGCGATGTGCGAGCTGGTGGACGAAGCGATGGGGTCCGGCGCGCTGGGATTCTCGACCTCGCGCACGCTGCTGCACCGCACGCCCGACGGACGCCCGATCCCGGGCACCTTCGCCGATGACGGCGAGCTGTACGCCTTCGGCGACGTGCTGGGCCGCCACGGCCGGGGCGTGTTCGAGTCGGCGCCTCGCTTCGAGGCCGCCGGGCCGGACTTTGCCGGAGGCCGTCACGAGATCGAGGTGCTCGGCGAGATCACGCGGCGCAGCGGCCGGCCCAGCACCTTCGGCTTGGTGTACTCGGCCCGCAAGCCCGAGATGAGCGATCTGGTGCTCGGCTACGTCAGCGAGCAGAACGCCGCCGGCGCGAACCTGCGACCGCAGACCACGTGCCGTGCCATCGGCGTCGTGCTCGGAATCCAGCACCGCACACCGTGGGATCGGGCGGGCGAGACCTGGCGATCGCTGCGCGATCTCGATGTGGCTAGGCGCCTTGAGGCGATCCGCGACCCAGCAACCCGTGCAGCCCTGGTGGCGGAGGCCAACTCGCATGCTGATTCCCCAGGCAAGAACTCGACGGGCATGGCGAACTCGCTTGTCGACCTGAGCCGCCTGTACCTGCTCGATGCGGTCAACCCGAACTACCGGATCGGGCCCGACGGCACGCTCGAGGCACAGGCTGCGGCAGCCGGTGTGTCGCCGGTGGAGCTGTTCCTGGACGCCACCGACCGCTCCGAGGGAACCGTGATGCTGAGCCTGCCGGTGCTGAACCAGGACTTCGATGCCATCGAGCGGATGCTCTCCCACGACTCCATCGTGATGGGCCTCGCCGATGCGGGCGCTCACGTGGGGCAGATCATGGACTCGAGCCAGCCCACGTTCTTCCTGAGCCACTGGGTGCGCGACAACGGGTTCTTCTCGCTGCCCGAGGGCATCCGCCGGATCACTTCCGACACCGCCGACCTGTTCGGGCTGGTCGACCGGGGCCGGATCGAAGCCGGGCGGTTCGCCGATATCAACGTCATCGATGTCGACGGCCTCTCGCTGTCGGGTCCTGAGTACGTCTATGACTTCCCGGGCGGCGCGGGCCGCTACATCCAGCGCGGCAGCGGCTATGACGCCACGCTGGTGAATGGGCAGGTGTTCATGCGCGACGGCGAGCACACCGGTTCGCTCACCGGAAAGACCCTGCGCTCCACCGATTAGTGCGAACGCCAAGGCTTCGCCGACTGATCTTTGCGAACGCCAAGGCTTCGCCGGCGTTCACACGAAAAGGCCCTTGGCAGGTAGCGTCGCTGCTTCATGGCTTCTGCACCTGCAATGAACATCAACACCGATGCGATCTGGCGTGTCACCCTCGACACGTCCAAGGGCCGCATCGTCATGGACCTCGACCCCCAACTCGCCCCGGTGACGGTGAACAATTTCGTCAACCTGGCGCAGGACGGCTACTACACGGGGCTGACCTTCCATCGAGTCGTGCCCGACTTCGTCATCCAGGGCGGCTGCCCGGAGGGGTCGGGCCGGGGCGGCCCGGGGTACCGATTCGCTGACGAGCCCGTGACGGGCGACTACACGCTCGGTGCCGTGGCTATGGCCAATGCGGGGCCGGACACCAACGGCAGCCAGTTCTTCATCTGCATCGACGACTGCCGTGCCAAGCTGCAGCCCGCCTACAACCTGTTCGGCTATGTGACCGAGGGGATGGACGTTGCACTCGCCATAGCGGTCGGCGACACGATGGATACGGTCACCGTCGAAGAGATGGCTCGCGACTAGCGCGAGTAGCGTGGCCGCGGCGGCACCAGCAAGGAGAAGCCGGATGAATGACACAGTGCTGTACGAGGTTGACGATGGCGTGGCGGTTGTCACGCTGAACCGTCCCGAACGTTTGAACGCTTGGACTGGCGAGTTGGGAACCGGCTACTTCGACGCGCTTGATCGGGCTGCCGCCGACCCTGACGTCCGCGCCATCGTGGTGACCGGAGCGGGCCGGGGATTCTGCGCCGGGGCCGACATGGACAACCTGCAGGGGATCAGCAGCGGGCAAGGCGAAGGCTCCGACGAGGCCCCGCCCCGCTTGCGCAACGAGCGCCACGACTACGCCCTCTCCATCCCCAAGCCGGTGGTGGCCGCGATCAACGGGGCATGCGCCGGGCTGGGCTTCGTCCACGCAATGATGTGTGATGTCCGGTTCGCGGCTCAGGGGGCCAAGTTCACGAGTGCATTCGTGCGCCGCGGCCTCATCGCCGAGCACGGCGTCTCGTGGATGCTGCCCCGCGTGGTCGGCCCGTCGAATGCTCTCGACATTCTCATGTCGGGCCGCGTCTTCCTGGCCGAGGAGGCCAAGGAGATGGGCGTGGTCAGCAGGGTCTTCCCGCCCGACGAGGTGCTCGACGAGGCAGTCGGCTACGCGCGTGACCTGGGGCGTTTCAGCGCTCCGTGGTCGATGGCCCAGATCAAGCGCCAGGTATGGGGGCAGCTCGATGAGGCACGCAGCGACGCCCTGGAGGAGTCCAACGCGCTCATGCGGGAATCGCTCACACGACCGGACTTCAAGGAAGGCGTCCAGAGTTTCGTGGAGCAGCGCGACCCCAACTTCGAGCCGGTCTCGGCTGCCTCTGATTGATCTGGGTCTGAGTCATCTGGGAGCGGATCGACTCCCTGCCCACATGGTTCTGGCACCTGCCGGGGCGGTGACACAGCAGTGAACGACACGCTCGTCGCGTTCGCGGTCCTCGCCTGGCTGGCGTACCTCGCCAGCCGGCTGCTGGCACGCCACCACCTGCCCGAGCTGGTCGCCTTCCTCATCGTCGGCGCCCTGCTCGGCCCCTCTGGGCCGCCCGTCATCAATCTGATCGACGAGCCCTCGCTCATCGCGCTGCGTCCGGTCACCGAAGTGGCGCTGGCTGTGCTCATGTTCGTGATCGGCGAGCGCGTCTCGGTGCGGGCGCTGCGTGCCGCCCGCTGGACGTTGACCACCGGTGTCGTCCAGTTCGCCTTGAGCGCGGTCGCGGTGTTCTGGGTGACCAGCAGGCTGGGGGCTGACCGCCCGGTGGCGCTGGTGCTGGGAGCGCTGGCGGGCGCTGGCGCTCCGATGACGATCGCGCACATCGTGAGCTCGGTGCGCGCCCGCGGCAGCTACCCCACGGGCATCGTGGGCACCCACGCGGTGTCTGATGCGCTGGCCACCACCACCTTCGCGGCAGTGCTGCCGATTGCCCTGCTGCTCTCCGACGAGGCAGCCGACATCGGCAGTGCTGTGGTCGATTTTGTGCAACTCGGCATCGGCGGCGCGGTGCTGGGACTTCTCGGTGGCTGGTTCATCTCGCGTCTCGGCTTCCAGATCGAAACTTCCGGCGAGCTGCTGCTGTTCGTGCTGGTGCACATCGTGATCGGGTGGACCATCGCCGGCTTTCTCGACATCTCGCTGCCGCTGGCCGCGCTGGTGGCCGGCGCCACGGCGGCAACCGTGTCGCCTCAGGCGTTCTCGGTGCGGCTGTTCCGGACGATCAAGACCATCGAGCAGCCGCTGTACCTGCTGTTCTTCGCGCTGGCCGGCGCCTCGATCCACCTCTCCGACGTGCCCAAGGTGGGCCTGGTGGGCGTCGCGTACATCGTGGTGCGCGTTGCAGCCAAGATCGTCGGCGGCCTCGGCGGCGGATTGGTGGGGGGCCTGGGCTGGCGGAGGTCGTTGCGACTGGGCGTCAACCTGACGCCGCAAGCCGGCGTTGCCGTGGGCCTGGCGGTCATTGCCTCGGAGCGGCTCGGCGACCCGGGCGCTGAGGCCGCCACGGTGGTGCTGGGCGCCGTGGTGCTGTTCGAGCTGGTCGGGCCGCTGCTGGTAGCGCGGGATCTGCGCGGCTGGTCGTCTGCCGAGGACGAGAACGGCGCCGCCCCCGAGGAGTTCGAGCTGCCCCATCGTGTGTTGGTAGCAGCGCCGGTACCGGTGGAGCTGCCGGAATGGCTGATCGACCAAGCGGCGCGATGGCGGTCGTCGCTGGTCGTGCTGATGCCGGGGGAGCGTGACGAGCCGCACGCCACCAAGATCGGCGAGCTCTGCGGCAGCCGCGATGTCGATTTCGAGTTTCGCTCGCTGCGCAACGAGAGCTTCACCGGCGCAGTTGTGCGCTCGCGCAGCCAGCACCATGCCGACTTGGTGGTGCTGTTCTCCCAGCGCCCGCCCACGGGCGCCTCACGCTTGGTGCTGCTGCCCTCGGAACGGATCGCCCGACAGCTCCCGGTGCCGGTGCTGAACTTCCCGCTGAACCAGGAGGTCGTCGACGACGCCGACGAGGCACCCCGGCAGCGACGGCTGCCGTGGCAAGGCACAGGCCGCGGCGAGTGAGTGCGGCAGGGGCAGGCGGCGGCCCCGCAGGGGAGTCGCTGGTTGCGGCTGTGCGCGAGATCGCGGCCGAGGCCGGCGCACTCACGCTGCGATGGTTCGGCCGGCGCGACCTCGGGATCACCTGGAAGCGTGACGGCACCGAGGTGACCGAAGCCGACCGGGCGGCAGAGCGCCTCGTCCGCGACCGGATCGCCGAGCTGTTTCCCGACGACGCGATCTTCGGCGAGGAAGAGGGCGGCTCGATCCGGCCCGACGGTCGCACATGGATCGTCGATCCCATAGACGGGACGAGGGGTTTTGTGCGAGGCGTTCCCCTGTACGCGACGCTTGTGGCGCTGGTGGATCCTCATGGACCGTTGGTGGGAGTCATCGACCTGCCGGTGCTCGGGCAGACGCTCGCCGCCGGGAGGGGTGCCGGCTGCTGGCTCGGCGACCACCGCTGCTCGGTGAGCGATCACCCTGACCTCAGCGGGGCGCTCGTCAACACGTCCGACTACGACACCTTCGAGCCAGCCCAATTCGAGGCATTGCGCTCTCGTGGCGCGATGATGCGCACATGGGGCGACGCCTACGGCTACTTCCTGGTGGCGACCGGACAGGCTGAGGCCATGATCGACCCGGTGTGCGAGACCTGGGATCTGGCGCCGATGCCGGTGATCATGGCCGAGGCCGGTGGGGCCTTCACCGACGTCGCTGGCCGGCCCGAATACCGCAATCGCAACGGCGTTGCCACCAACGGGCTGCTGCACGCGGCGGTTCTCGACGCCATGAGTGCCAGGCACGGGGGCAACCATGGCAAGTGAGGCGCGGCGCAGGGCGGAGCTCCGGTTGCCCGAGCGAGACCGGATGCCGCGCTGGGTGCCGCGCGCGATCGGCTTGCTCATGGCGGCGGTGGTCGGCCTTGCGACTGCGGCGTGGCTGCTCGACAAGCTGCGCGACCTCCTGGTGGTCCTGCTCGTGTCGCTGTTCCTGTCGTTTGCGATGGAGCCAGCGGTCAACTGGCTGGCGCGCCGGGGCTGGAAGCGGGGGCTCGGCACCGCGGTCGTCTTCTCGGCCTTCGCCTTGGCTGCTGCGGGATTCCTTGCGGCGATGGCATCGGTGCTGGCAGACCAGATCACCAAGCTGATCGACGCGGCTCCCGGCTATCTGTCTGACATCGAGCGGTGGGCAGACGAGCAATTCGGCATTCAGCTCAGCACCGACGACCTGAGAGCCCAGTTCACCGAAGGCGGGAGCGCGGCATCGCTGCTCGGCGATGTCGCCGGCAACTTGGTGTCGGTCGGCTCCACCGTGGTGAACGTGGCAATTCAGATGCTCACCGTTGCCCTGTTCACCTTCTACCTCGTGGCGGACGGCCCGCGACTGCGTCGCTTGGTCTGCTCGGCGTTGGCTCCCGCTCGCCAAGCCGCCGTGATGCGCGGCTGGGAACTGGCCATCGACAAGACCGGCGGTTACATCTACTCGCGGACCTTGCTCGCTATGGCGGCGTTCCTGGTGCATTGGGCTGCCTTCGCCATCATCGGCGTGCCGTTCCCGATTCCGCTGGCGATGTGGGTGGGCGTGCTCTCACAATTTGTGCCGGTCGTCGGCACGTACCTGGCGGGGCTGCTGCCGTTGCTCATTGCTTTGATCGACGAACCGATTTCGGCCCTCTGGGTGGTCGTGGTGGTGCTCGCATACCAGCAGCTCGAGAACTACCTGCTCGCGCCGCGTGTGACCGCCCACACCATGAACATCCATCCCGCGGTGGCCTTCGGGGCAGTGCTGGTGGGGGCGGCTCTGCTGGGCTCGGCTGGCGCACTGCTGGCAGTGCCGGCGGCCGCGACTGTTCAGGCGTTCGTGTCGACGTACATCAAGCGGCATGAGCTCATCGAGTCCGAGTTGTTCGAGATCCATGAGGACGCGGGCGACGACGACAACGAGAACGATGAGACCGACGACCCGGACGACACGGGTGAACCTCAGGCGTGACCCGGGGGCGGCTGGGGCCAGGGAGCGACGTAGTCCAACGGATCCACGGCAGCACCGCCAAGACGCAACTCGAAATGCAGGTGCGGACCGGTGACCGCCCCGGTCGAGCCCAGCCGCCCGATCCGATCGCCGGCTTCCACATGGTCACCCTCGCGCACACTCACGCTGCTGAGGTGTGTGTAGACCGTCGCAACGCGCCATCCGTGGTCGATGATGACCGACCGGCCATACGCGGCGAATCTCCCGGTTGCCATGACGGTCCCCATGCCGGAAGCGAGCACGGGGACGCGCCACCGCCGCTCCCGGTCGACGAGATCGACGCCAGTGTGCGGCAGCCACCGTCGGCGCACCGGGTGGTAGCGGAGGCCGAAATCTGAGGTCATGACAGGATCGGCGAGCGGCATGCGGAGTTCGCCGAAGAGCGGCACACGCAGCGGTTCACAGGCCTGCCGTGTGGTGATGACCGAGGCGGTCCAGTCGTCATAGATGAGCGCACCCTCGATGGCGGGGCCCATGTACGGCAGCCACCCGAGCGCCGGTTCCGGAAAACACGCGTTGAGGTGCTGGCTGACCGGCGCGGTGTCGACCGGCACCTCAGTCGCTTGAACCGGCTGGTTGTGTCCGACAGCGACTCCGGCGAAGGCGAGCAGAGCGGCTGCGGCAGCGCGCGCCACCGCCAGAGCCGGTCGTCGTACGCGCTGGAACTGCCCAATCACACCGCGCCTCCCCCGTCAGGCGCCTCGTTGGGAAGGCAAGGCTATTTCGCCCCGCTGTCCCGCGCGGCCGGAGGGCCATATACCAAGCTGGACTGATGGCAATCCTGGTTGACGAGGCCCGCTGGCCATGGCGCGGTCGCCGTTGGGCCCATCTCGTCTCCGACGAGAGCTACGACGAGCTGCACCGGTTCGCGGCGCTCATCGGCAAGCGGCGAGCAACATTCCAGGGTGACCATTACGACGTCGATGAGACCGAGCGAGCGCTGGCGCTGCAAGCGGGCGCCGTCGCGGTGAACAGCCGTGAACTGGTGGCTCGGCTGCGGGCTGCAGGGCTCAGAAGACCTCGAGGTGTTCCATCACCGCGTCGATGAAGCCGAAGTTCTTCGGCGTGGCGAAGTGGTCGCAGCCACGCAGCCCGGTGAACGAAGCGTCCGCCAGGGCATCGAGCAGCGGGTCGGCCGGGCCGGCAAAATCCTCGGTTCCCAGCACCACTCGCACGGGATGGGTGATGCGTGCGAACTCGTCGTCGCCGAGCGGTGCGTGCTTGCGGCGCATGAATGCCGCCAGCGCCTGGCCGTCCTGGTCCGGTTCGGCGGCATAGCGAGCGAAGGTCTGGGCGTGCACGTCGTCTGCCTCGGCCTCGCCGGAGACGCCGCGGGCGATGCGTTCGGCCTGCTCGTCGTCGCGTTCGAACAGATTCCGCCCGACGCCCGAGACCACCAGGCGGCCGAAGCGCCCGGGCGCCATGGCCGCCATGGCCAGCAGCGTGCGTGATCCCATGGAGAAGCCGACGCCGTCGACGGTCTGCTCGCCGACTTCGGCCGCCAGCCGCTCCACCAGCTTGGCCTCCATGTCGGCGTAGCCGGCCGGATCATGGTGCTTTTCTGCCGAGCCGTGGCCGGGCAGATCCCACGCGATGACCTCACGGCCGCCGTCGGACAGCAGGTCGATGATGCCGGTCGGCTGCCAGGTGCTCGCTACCGAGCCGGTGAAGCCGTGAAGCAGGAGCACAGGATTCGCCATGGTCGGAAGTCTCGCAGAGCGGTGACCTACCCTGCATCGGAGCCTCCCGACAGGACGAGCAGCGAATATGAGCACCACGACCGCACCGCCCATCCGGATCGCCAACTGCAGCGGCTTCTTCGGCGACCGGCTCTCAGCCGCCCGCGAGATGGTGTCGGGGGGCCCGATCGATGCGCTCACGGGCGACTGGCTGGCCGAGCTGACCATGCTCATCCTGTCGCGCATCGCCGCCAAGCGACCCGGCGCCGGCTACGCCCGCACCTTCGTCACGCAGATGGAGGAAGTCATGGGCACTTGCCTGGACCGGGGCATCAAGGTGGTGTCCAACGCGGGCGGTCTCAACCCGGCTGGGTGCGCCGACGCCGTGGCCGAGGTGGCGGACCGGCTGGGCCTGAGCCCGTCGATCGCCTATGTCGACGGTGACGACCTCACCGACCGGCTGGGGGAGCTGATCGCAGCCGGCAACGACTTCGCCCATCTCGACACCGGCCAGCCCCTGGGCGAGCTGGCTGATCGGATCGTGACCGCCAACGCCTATATCGGTTGCTGGGGCATCGTGGAGGCGCTGAACCAGGGTGCCGACATCGTCGTCACCGGGCGGGCGACCGATGCAGCCGTGGTGGCCGGCCCCGCGGCGTGGCATCACGGCTGGACTCGTGACGACTGGGATGCGCTTGCCGGGGCCATCGTTGCCGGGCATGTGATCGAGTGCGGTGGGCAGGCCACCGGCGGCAACTACAGCTTCTTCACCGAGATCGCCGACATGACCTACCCGGGCTTTCCGTGGGCGGAGGTCGCAGCCGACGGCTCCAGCGTGATCGGCAAGCACGCCAGCACCGGCGGGGAGGTCTCGGTGGGCACGATCACGTCGCAGCTGCTGTATGAAATCCAGAGCGAGCGCTACTTCAACCCCGATGTGGTGAGCCGCTTCGACACCATCGAGCTGGACCAGATCGGGCGGGACCGGGTGCGCATCAGCGGAACCCGGGGCGAGCCGGCGCCGTCCACGCTGAAGGTGGCCATGAACTACCAGGGCGGCTTCCGCAACCAGATCTCGATCGGGCTGACGGGGCTGGACATCGAGGCAAAGGCAGAACTCATCGAGCGCCAGTTCTGGCATGCCTGCCCCTACGGCCCCGACGACTACGAGACCGTGGTGCGCAAGTTCCTGCCGACCCACAAGGCCGATCCGGGCACCAACGAGGAAGCGGTCGCCGTCTACAAGATCATCGTGAAGGACCCCGACGAGCGCAAGGTGGGCCGAGCGTTCTCGAATGCCGGCACCGAGATCGGCTTGTGCTCCATTCCCGGGATGTTCGGTACCGGCGGAGGGCCCGGGCCCGGCCAGCCATTCGGTGTGTACTGGCCAGCGCTTGTGGACGCATCGCTGGTTCCCATGCAGGTGGTGGTGGACGGTCGTCGCACGGTCGTCGACAGCACGCCACCCGACTTCGACTTCGAGAACGTCGAGGTGGGGTCGGCTGAACGGGTCGAGCCGCCCGGTGGGCCGACGCGGGCGGTGCCGCTCGGCACGCTGTACGGCACCCGGTCCGGAGACAAGGGGCCGAACGCCAATCTGGGCGTCTTCGCCCGCTCGGCTGAGGCCTTCTGGTGGCTGTCGGACTATCTGACCGTCGAGCGGCTTGCCGAGCTGATGCCCGAGGCCGCCGAGCACCGGGTGGACCGCTACGACCTGCCCAACATCTGGAGCCTCAACTTCATCTTCCATGGGTTGCTGGAAGAGGGCGTGGCAGCGTCGACGCGGCAGGATCCGCAGGCCAAGGCGCTGGGGGAGTACCTGCGGGCCAAAATCGTCGAAGTTCCCGAGGCGTTGCTGCCGTAGAGAACGCGTTTCGTTAGCGGTCTTGCAGGTTTTGGAGGGGCATGCGTGGGCCGCGGCGTGGAGGTGGGCCGGCTGACTTGGCCAGTGCCTGAACTCTGGCGCGCTGGCCTTGGTAGGGCTCGAGGAGTTCGAGCATGCGGTCGTCGTCGCCGCGTCGTTCGCCGGCGAGGTGCCAGGTGACGTAGCTGGGGATCTGGTAGTCGCCGATGATCACCGAGTCGGGATCGCCGTGGCAGAGCAGCACCACGATCGACGCGGTCCATGGGCCGATTCCTCTGATGCTCTGCATGCGCTCGCGAGCCTGCTGCGGCGGGCACTGGGCCAACCGCTCCAGCGTTTCGGCGCGACGGGCGAATGCGATGATCGCCTCGGCACGACGGCGTTCGATGTCGAATCTGTGGAACTCGTGGTAGGCGAGCGAGGCCATCAGCTCCGCCGTCGGGGGCAGTCGCAGAGCGCTCGGGACGGGGCCGGGCGGTTGCCTGCCCCAGCGCCGCAGGATTCCCTGCCACGAGTTCTTGGCATTCAACCCCGGCACCTTCTGGCCGCAGACAGTGGGCACCACGTGCTCCCAGATCGTGTCCGTGGCTGTTAGCCGGCGTGCAGGCCAGCGGCGCACCCAGCCGGCTACGACGGCATCTTGAGGCACGAGCGCGGTGGGATCGTCATGGGCGCCGAGCAGCGCCGGCACACCCGCCGCGGCGATCTCGGCGCCTGGTCCCCACCCAGCCACATCTGCCATGTGCCCCGAGCGTGTGATGCGCAGCGTGGCTTCGCCGGCCGGAGTGTCGCGGGTGCGCCAGATGTCGGGACCGTCGTAGAGCACGGGGCCCACGGCGCCTTTGCCGCCGACGCGCCCGAGGGACCGGCCGGGGTCCAGCGAGTAGTCGAATTCGAACTGCTGCCTGATGTCGGGCGTTCCCGACAGCACCGCCGCTGCTGTCGTAGGCCGCATCACGACTGCCCCAGGCCAGCAGCTCTAGGTGGGTTCGGCGATCACCGGGTTGGTGAGCGTCCCGATGCCCTCGATGGTGATGGACACGTCGTCGCCGTCGCTCAAGAACGCGGGCGGTTTGGTGAACGCTCCCACTCCTTCGGGAGTGCCCGTGGCGATGATCGTGCCTGGCTCCAGCGTGAACGCGGTCGACAGATGCTCGACGATCTCGTAGCAGTCGAAGATGAGATCGTCGGTCTTGGCGTCTTGGCGGACTTCGCCGCTCACTTCCGTGACCAGGCGGCAGTTGTGCGGGTCGATGGAATCGCCGGTGACCATCCACGGCCCGCACGGTCCGTGCGTGTCCCATGACTTGCCCATCATCATCGTGGGGCTTGCGCGCTGCCAATCGCGCACGCTGACGTCGTTCATGATCGTGTAGCCGGCGATGTAGTCGGCGGCGTCGGCGGCCGACACGGCTCGGGCGGCCCGGCCGATCACGATGGCCAGCTCGCCCTCGTAGTCGACCATATCCGGTGCAGCCGCCGGGAGGTGGATGGGTTCGTGCGGCCCGATGATGCAGTGGTGGTGCTTGTTGAAGATGATCGGCACCTTCGGGGGCTCACGGCCGCCCTCTGCCGCATGGGCCCGGTAGTTGAGCCCCACGGCGAGGATCGTGGGCGGGCGGCCCACCGGGGACAGCAGGTTCGCTTCGTCGAGCGGCGTGGTGGGACCCGTCGGCATGGCTTCGACTGCCGCCGCCAAGTCGCCGTCGCATGCCTCGAGCAGCGATGGCAGGTCGGTGTGGTCGCTTTCCAGCGTCGCCAGTCCCTCGTCGGTCACCACAGCCAGAGCGGGCTGACCATCCGCAAGATGTCGTGCAATACGCATGCGCCGACGCTAGTGCGGAGGCGCACACAGGACGCGGTGGCGCCGCTCGCCGCCGTGCCTCGACCGCCGCCGTCTGGCACGTTCGGGCAGCTCGGCATTGTGCGAATCGCTCGACAGTGGCACTCTGGCGCTCCATGGCTCGCCATGGCGCCGGGGGCTCCACCCCCGGCGTATTCGACTCTGTGCTGGATCCCGTTACGGGGCTTCCCGACGTGCGCGTCTTTGCGATCCTGCTCGACCGCAAGCTGGCATTGGCTCGGCGGGCGCTCCAGCCGCTGTCGGTGGTGTTCTTCGAAGTGGACGGCTTCGAGGAGCTGAGCAGCACGCAGGCCCGGGTGGCTCAGCGGCTCGCGGCACGGCTGGTGCGAGGCACGCTGCGCGAATCAGACACGGTCTGCCATTGCACCGACGGGATCCTCGCCGCGGTCCTCGACGACACGCCTCACGGCGGCGCGGTGTGGGCTGCTGACCGGGTGCGCCGCGAGGTGGCCGCCCGCTCGTATCACACGGGCATCACGCTTTCGATGGGCGTGGCCAGCTATCCCACCCACGCCCTGGAAGCGTCCGATCTGCGCGACCGTGCGTACGCGGCGCTCTTCGTGGCCCGATCGCTGGGACCGGCCCGACTCGAAGTCGCCGATTCCCGAGCCTGACACTGCGCTGCTGCGGCCTGCTGCTCGCGGGCGATGCGGCTCATGCCGGCGCTTGACAGCTCTCGGCCAACGAGACATTCGCCCCCTCTGCCGTGCCGCGCAGAGCCTGCGCCACGGCGGCGCGCACTTTGGCGATCGGCGCGCTTCCACGCGGAAACTCAGGGGGAATGAAGTTGACGGTGACGATCCTCGATGTGTCGACAGTACGGCTGAGCGCGAGCAGCTCGTCGAGGCGGTCGAGCGGAATGTCGGTGTGCACATGCCGGGAGACGGTCTCGACGAGGGCGGGGTATCTCACGAGTATCTCCAACGGGGAGTTCTGGTCGATCAAGGCTTCGATCACGCATCTCTGCCGGGTCATGCGGTGGTAGTCCGAGCTGCCTCTGCGAGACCTCACGTAGCCGAGGGCGGTCAGGCCGTCGAAGTGGTGCTCACCGGGCTCGACGACGATGTCGATCGGTGGCCCTCCCTCAGTGATCGGCCTGATGCGATCGTTGATCGCCTCGGTGACGTAGATGTCGATGCCGCCGAACAGGTCGATGGCCTTGACGAGCCCCTCCATGTCGATGAGCACGTGGTACTGGATCGGCAAGCCGGTCAGCTCCGCAAGAGCGGACTTGATCGCGTGGCCAGCCGCGTCCTCGACATCGGGAAACAGCTGAGGAGACCTCTGCCCGAGGCCGTAGATCTCATTTGCGATCTCCGGATATCCGTCGGGCCAGCGCAGGGCCGCAGGTGTTCCGTCGGGGAAGGTGAGGTGCCGCCAGTTGCGGGGGACGTTGAATGCAGCCGCCGCGCCGGTGTCCACGTCGATGGAGACGACGATGATGGTGTCGGTTCGCACGCCCACGCGGTCAAACCCGCCATCACCGCCGAGCAGGACAATGGTGAGGCGCTCGGCGCCGTCCCAGGTCTGTGGCGACGGCGCGGCCGCCGGCACCGTGGTCGGCGGCGGCAGATCCGCGACTGTCGGCGCTTCGGGCGTGCGGGTCGCAGCCTCGGGCACGGTAACGGCCGCAGCTGGACTGGGTGTGGCGGCCTCGGTCTCAGCTGCAGCGAAGACCTGTGTCAGAAGGTGCAACTGCGCCGAGGCGTACCGGATGACCAGCGCATGAGGCAAGAGGACGATCGCGAACAGCACGACAATCCTGACCACCGACCAGAGTCGGAGAGCACCTCGCTCCGTCAGCAATCGCATCCGCGACACGGTCAGGTAGACGTCGACAGCGACCGCGATCCGGAGCAGGAGCAACACAACTGCGCCGACGATGACGAGCCGGAGACGAGCCGGACTCACACTCCAGATCAGCAGCGTTGTCGAGCTCCGTGTGGACACGTACGCCACCGCTGCCACCATCGCCCCGACCGACGCGATGATGAGCGCATACGCGCGGCGATTGTTGTAGCCGAAGTGACCAAAGCCTGGCAGGAGGGCTGAGAGAGCGGCTGCGGTGAGTGCGTGCCTGCCTCGGATCTCTCTCCGCGGGTTAACCACTGTGACTCACCGTTCAGCGGCCATTTGTAGACCAGTGCCAAGGCTCGAGGACGAAGTTGTACAGGCCGTAGTGGTGTGCGTTGTCGGAGAGCCATGCGAAGCAGGCGTTTCCCGGACGCAGCGAGACACCGCGGGTGCCGCAGGCGAAGTCGACGGCGCCCCCGTTTTCGTGCATCGACGTCATCGGCTTGCTGACAGGCGGCGAGCACTCGTATGACTCCATGAGCGACAACTGCAGCCAATACTGGTCTGAACTCGCAGGGGGCAGCGGGCAGTATTGGCGACGCAGCCGGATCTGAGTGAGCGTGGATCGCCAGCCCCAGCCCTTCAGCACGATGCCCTCGGCGGACGCTGCGTCGAGCAGCGCGCGCAACGAATCGGCGAGGCAAGGCGCAACTCTGAAACCCCTGACGACGACCGTTTCCGAGAACGGCAGTGCCGCTGGCAGTTGATCGCAGGCCCGGTACGGCGTCAGTGCCGGCGCGTCGTCGCCGAGCGGCGACCTCGGAACCGATCTGAGCGAGCCTGCTGTCATACGGTCAAGCGTGTCGGCAATACCCGCTGCTGCAGCGTCGGAAATTGGCACGACGAGATGCTGCTCCCAGAATGGCCACGCCGGTGCCTCGACGCCGAGTTGGACGTACTGCTCGGAGAGCGCCGCAGCAGCGCGGCAGCCTCGCACGGCCGCGTTTCGGGTGACCGACCGCAGCTCGACAACGCTGCCGGATCGATGCCATTCGCCATATCCGACGCGGGTGATCTCCGGAAGATCAGCGGTCACTGCGGCCACGACCCAGAGCGCAGTCACGCCGCACGGGTACTGGTGCGACGCAGTGCGCAGTCGCATGACAGCAGCGCCGTTGCGGGCTGCCTCGGCGAGCATGGGATGGACGCCGACTGGCCTCCATGCATCGATCTCAAACGCGACGTTGAGAAAGTCGAACGCATTCACCGCAGTGCCGCTGGTGCGACTGTCCGCCTGCAGTTCCAAGGCGCCGTCGGCCGCAGGGTCGAAGCGCGGAACCAGCCATGGCTGCAAGCCGGGACACCGTTGCGCATCAGGGCCGATCGGGCAGCCTGCGTCGTCTGCCAGCAAGCGCATGGTGTGCTGTCGCCATGCTTCGGCTGCGCTGAGTTGACGACGGCTGGCGAGCCTGACCAGGCGCGACAGTGCCGAAGCGCCGGATTCGCCGCTGCTGCGCATCGGCGGTGCGTAGCGCACTGACAAATCGTTGAGGTTCGGCTCGTGCTTGAGGTCGGTAACCCAGTACGCGATGCCGACGTCGAGAGCGGCGCGCCGGATCGAGTCGCGGGTCGCGCCGTAGCGGAACGAAGACTCGATGCTGGGCCTCACCGCACGAGAGTTGTCAAGCAGCAGGTCGCCGGGATGCGACAGGGTGCGAACGACGGGGCGTTGTCCCGAGTCGGCGGCAGCACCTATCGGCAGCGGCATCAGCGCGGTGAGGGCGACGAGCATCGCAGCTGCCGCTCGTACCGTCGTTCGTCGAGCGAGACTCCGGCTCACAGTCGCAAGCTATGCGCTGTCGAGCGGCGATCAGCGCCCTGTGAGAACACGCAGCCGACCTCACGGCGAGATCTCTGCAGCCGGAACTACGATCCTTCAGGGTGCGACGCATTATGGGCAACAGCGCTCGCGCGGCACCCGACAATCGGGATCCGTCCGCCCACGAGATCGTCGAGTTGCGGCGCCTGCCTGACGCCATGATTCGTCGGCGAGGTTTCCTGGTCACAGTCGCATCGGTGCTCGTGATCGGCATCGGCGTCGGCTGGATCGCAGGGGTGCGGTGGGGACCTCTGCCGACGCCCAACGAGCAGCCACAGGTCAGCACCGTCTCCGGTGCCGAGCTCACGCCGGCCGCGCAGCCCGAGGTGCCGTCGACTTCGCGCTTGCCGGCTCTGATGCAGCGCGACGGCATGTACTTGGTGGGCACCGACGTGGCACCTGGCCGCTATGTCGCAACCGGTACCGGCTCTGCCTGCTACTACGCCGCGATCAGTGACCTCAGCGGTTCGCTCAACGCCATCGTCACCACCCACTTTGGAGATGCGTGGGGCAGGCGAGTCGAACTCGATGAGGGCGAGTACTTCGAGACTGATGCCTGCGGCAGCTGGCTCCTGGAATCCCCGCGTTGAGCGCAGCGTCGCCAGGACATGCACACCCTTGTTCGCAGTTCCCCTGCCGGAATCAGCTACACACTTGCGACCACGACTCAGGTCGAGCGTGGAACGTCACCGAGCGTCGGCTTCTTCGGTCAAGCACTGGTCCGATTGAGGCACGGGACTTTTGCCGTCCGGACCAGTGACCGAGAAACGTGCCGACTGGTCACCGAGCGTGACTATGGCGTCGAATTCGATGGCGGCTACCACCTTGACGGGGCGACCGTCAGCACCGGCTCGTACCAGCTTCGCGCCGAGATGGCCGGCAACGATGCGCTTCTCGGGACGCACAGTGTCGTGCTCTGGGAACTTGAGGATGTCGGCCTGTGGATCGAATCCAGCAGCGTGGGCGTCGATCAACTGCTGGAAGTCTTGGAGTCGCTGACGCCCATCAAGAAGAACGACAGCGTGGTCCTCAGCGGTGCCAGACCGAGTCAATACAACGCCCATGCGTACCAGCTCCTCCTGACGCTGTATGGGCATGGAGCTCTGGAGCTGTGGCCGCGGTCGTTCAGGAGTGCGCGGGGTCCTGGCCATCGCGCCGCTTCCGGCTTCATGTATCGATCAAGCGATCCGACTCATCAGTTTCTGGCGTTGAGAACTGGAACCGTGCATGCAGAAGTGCATCTCATCGAGGAGGAGCTCGACGCTGCTGTCGACTTTCTGCAGAACCAGGTGCTGGGTCTTTCTCTGGGCCGGTGATCGTGTGACCGAGGAAAGGAAATCGAAGTGACCTTTCAGAACTCGCTGCTCGTGCTGTACGGGCTGGTGCTGGTTGGACTGGGCATCGGGCTGGCAGGCTGCCTGCGCTCGATACGTCTGCTGCACGGGCGCATTGCCGAATCGATGGGCGTCCCCAGACGGCTGAGCATCGGCGATCAACTGTCACTGCCGCCGGCAATCGGTGAAGCAATCGGTGCCGGCCCGTACATTTTGCTGTTCGGGACGGCGTCGTGCAGATCCTGCCGTCAGGCCATCGAGGCAATCCGCGATCACGTTCGTGACGCCGGTATCCCCGCGGTGGGACTGTGGCAATCGGATGTACCTCCACTGAAGTCCCCCGGGGACGACTATCCCCACCAGTCGGAAGTCATGGCGTCCTTGAATATCGGATTGCTGCCGTTCGCTGTTCTCATCGAGCACGGCAAAGTTGCCGCACTCGGCGCCATCGGCTCGGCTGCGGCTCGGCGCGAATTCCTGGCGCCGCTGCCGACCGTCAGCGCCGGTCGGCGCGCCACCCAACACGTGTCATGAGGCGAACGGGTCGCACTGCTGCGCAGGCGTCCGCTCCGGCAGCGGGCAAGGTTTCCTATGAGGAGCTTCCCACGCTGGACGCTCAGTTCACGGACTTCATGGCACCGCCCGACGATCCCGAGCCGTTCGACGATGTGCTGCACGCCGATGCCGAGTCTGAGCGGCGGCTCCATACGCGCCGCACGTTCTTGCGGCGCTCAGCAGTCGCCGGCATCGTAGCGATGGGATTCGCGGTCATCGACCTCTTCGGGCGGGGCAATCGCGTATCGGCATACTCGACCTTCGCAGACGACTTTGACCACCTGCAAGTCGGCACGGGCAGGTGCTCTCCCGTCAACTATCGCGTGACGTGTTCAGAGGGCTGCTACATCGGCACTTCAGTCATCAGCTCGAACTACTGCCTCGACGCGAACGTCAACTCACGACATCGCGCGTACGACGAGACGGAGTTCTTCGCTGAGGGATCAGCCCGCATGCACGCCATCAGATCGAACCACTGCTACGGCAGCTTCGATGGGTGGCTCTGGCGTGGCACCGACGACAGGTCGAAATGCGGATGTCCCGACGAGCCGCGCTTCTCCTGCAGCGGCGGTTGGGCCCGCTATCTCGTCGAGGGGAAGCTGCTCAGCTGGTATCACACCACGTGTCAACAAGTCGACTGCGGCGGTTGAGCAATGTCGCATCTTCCTGTCTTCGAGTTCTTGACCTTCTACCTCGCAGCGCACCTGCTCGTTGCGGGCTTCGCGCATGCATTCGATCGGCAGTCGCTTGTGGCGGCGCTCCGTGCGCAGGCGCTCGCAGGACCGCGCGGCACTCGAGCGATCGGCATCCTCCTGGCACCGGCGGAGGTGCTCGCCGGAGCATTGCTGATCTGCGCGCTCGCGGCACGAGGGATTGCGCTGCCCGCCGCGGTCTCCGCGACCGTGCTGTGCACGACGATGGCGATCTGGGTCGGTGTTCTGAAGGGCACCGGCTACCGCGGCGAGTGCGGGTGCGGCCCCGGCGGTGGTGCTCTGAGCTGGCTCACGGTGCTGCGAAGCATGTCGCTCGCACTGGCGGGCATGCTGCTGATCTGCCTGCAGTGGCTCGGGACGGGCGCCGGTGCGTATGTCACGCATCCTGGCCCGCTGCTGGCGGCCGCCGCAGCCGGAATCGGATGCGCACTCGTGGTCGCCATGGTGTGCACAGCGTGGGCCCAAGTGCAGGAATTCGAGCACGAGCTCCTGGCTGAGCATCGGGTGACGCTGTGAGACCCGGGGGATAGGCACATGGTTTCGATGCTGTTGGTTGTCGCAGGCGTCGCTGCCGGCCTCTCCGTGTCGGGAGCGGTCTGAAACCGCAACCTGGCGTTCGTCATGGCGCCTCCGGTCGGAGGCACGGGAGTCAAAGCGGCACTTCGTCCGGCCCGCGCTCTCGCCTGTGGCGCGGTGGCGACGCTCGGCGTGGCGATCGGCGGTTGGGTGACACTGTCCGCGGCGTGGCTGCTTTCAGGGCTCGGGCGTTGGGTTGACGCGTCTGCAGCGCGCGCGTGCTTGATCGTCGCCCTCGCCGCGGCTGTTGCCGTGGACGCCGGCATCGTCGCCAAGAGGATGCCCCAGGCCCGACAGCTCATTCCGCAATCGAGATTCAGCGGCTCGCTGATTGCTGGCGTGGCGTGCTTCGCGTTCGAGTTGGGCCTGGGATTTCGGACGCGTCTGCCGAGCGCCAGTCCCGTGGTGCTGGCGATCTATGTGCTGCTGCTTGCGGATTGGCCGGCGGTGATCCTGCTCAGCCTGGGATGGGCCTTCGGACGCTGCTCGCCGATCTACGTGCGTCTGTGGAAAAGCCGAGCGATTGCGAGCAGTCAGTACCATCCGAGCGACCTCGATCGGCGGAGCGGCCTCGAAGCGTTCGACATCTTGGGGAATCGGCTTGGGCTCGCCGGGAGAGTTCTTGCCCCCTTGTCGATCGGCATTCTCGTGCTGACCTGACGGCGCGAGAGCGCAGCGGCACATCCCCGCAGCAGTGCCGGAGCGTACGGTGTTGCCTCTCGCAGCCAGGCGGTGGCGGACATTGCGAAGTGAAGGTTCGGCAGCGTGGCCGTCGATCGTCATTGCCAACAGCGGCTCGACGTCTGACATCGGCACTGCGGTGTCGCTCGTCGCGACCGGACAAGCCCATTCGGTGCTGTATGCCGGTGTGGACAGGCTGGGCGACGCCACCTCCGCGGTGATTGCGCAACGCCAACCCTCCCAGGTGCTGCTGGCAGGCGACACCCGCACCTTGCGACCGATCATCGAGTTCTGGATTGGCCAGCTCGCCCCAGACGCAACCGTCGAGCGCATTTCCGGCCGCGACGGCGCCAGCAGGCAAGCCGCCGCAGCACGACGCGCCAGCGGCACCGAACCGAGCACGCTGGCGATTGTGAACGCCAGCTCGATGTCTGCCGTCGGCACTGCGGTGTCGCTCGTGGCGACCGGGCAAGCCCATTCGGTGCTGTACGCCGGTGTGGACAGGCTGGGCGACGCCGCCGCTGCGGTCGTAGCGCAACGCCGACCTGCCCATGTACTGCTCGTGGGCGGCCCCCTCTTGCTGCATCCGGCAATCGAAGACGAGATCGGCGAGATTGCACCCGCCTCGATCGTGACGCGTGTGGCCGGCGGCGACGCAACAAGCACGCAGGCGGACGCAACGCGGCGTTTACGCGCCTCGGGGATCTCCGTGTTCGTGATCGCCAACGGATGGATGCCCGGCGAGATTGGCATAGCGGCGTCATTCGCTTCGGCACACGACGACATGGCAATGCTGTACTCGTACAAGCACACCATGGGTGCTGCCGCGTTGAGCATCGTTCGGCGAATACAGCCGGACGGCATCGTTCTCATCGGCCAGCCAGATTCGTTGTCCTACAGGGTCCACCGCGAGGCAAGACGCCTGCTGCCGGGCGCTCGCGTTCAGCGGATCGCTGGTGCCACCCTCGGCGTCACTGCAGCCCAAGCAGCCCAACAGGCCCTCGTTGATCTAGCGCCGTTGCAACGCCGGCGGAACCGCGGCACCTCGCCCGTCGAGGAGTCAGGCGGGTTCTGAACCGGGCGGCGCCACAGGCGGCTCCGCGAGCGGATCAGTAGCCGGCGGCGGATCCAGTCAAGGCTCGCGGGTCGGCGGCTCCGGCAAGCACGCCGTCGAGCACCTCGATGAGATGCGCATGGCCGTACGAGTTGTCATGCGGGCCGTCGGTGCCGACCCGGTGGCCCTTCCGGGCGAGCTCGGCGACGCCGCCGGGGCCCGCCCACGCCGCATGGCCTTCGACATACAGCTGGAGATTGCCGGGATCGGCCCAGGTGTCGAAGCCGGTTCCCTCCGCAGCGCCCCAGCGCCAGCGACCCGACCCGATGGCCGTCGCCGGCTCGTCGCCCGCGCACAGCAACCGGGCCAGCACCTGCAGCAGCACTTGAGGCTGGGCGTCGCCGCCCATCGTGCCCACCACCGAGCGCAGCGACCCGTCGGCGCGCTGCACGATGGCCGGGGCGAGCGTGTGAGGGGGGCGCCGGCCGGGTCGGTACTCCGCAGCGTGGCCCGCCACCAAGTTGAAGCCGATGCCCCGGTTGTGCAGGCTGATGCGGTGCGTCGGGGTCCACAGCCCGATGCCCCAGCCGCCTGCATTCGACTGGATCAGCGACACGCCCATGCGGTCAGCATCCACCGCTGCGAGGTACATGGTGTCGCCGGTGCCGGTTCCGGCGCCAAGTGGCGCCGCTGCATCGGGCGAGATGGCGATGCGGCGGGGGGCGAGCCGCTCGGGCGCGATGAGCGCTGCGCCGTCGGCGTCTGCCGACAGCACTGCGGGCCGATCCCATCCCGCCTGCTTGGCCGCCTCGGCCAAGAGGTGGGCGAACAGGGGATCGTCGGGGTCTGCGGGCAGGTCCAGCCCGGCGGCGATCCATGCGCCGGCGAGCGTGAGGTAGCCCTGCGAGTTCGGCGGCACGGTCCACAGGGTGTGGCCCCAGGCATCGGCTTGCAGCGGTTCCACCCAGTCGGCCTGGGATCGGGCGAGGTCTGCCGGGGTGTACTCGCCGTCGCCCAGCTCGATGAGGTCGCGGCCGAAATCGCCTTCGTAGTAGGCCTCCCGGCCGCCGTCGATGATCTCGGCTAGGGCGGCGGCGACGCCCGGTCGGGTGACGAGGTCTCCCGGCTGGTTCTGGGGCGAGTAGTCGTCGGTGTTGGCGACGCCGTCGAGCAGTGCCAAGGCGGCAGCGCCATGGGGCGAGAGCGGGAAGCCACCGCTCGCGAGATCGATCGCAGGGGCGACCACGTCCGCCAGCGAGGCGCGGCCGAACCGCTCGTGCAGGCTCAGCCACCCGTCGACGCATCCCGGCACCGGCACGCTGCGGATGTCGTTGCGAAAGCGCATCCGTGTGCGGCCCTCGGCGCGCAGCGCGTCGGGATCGGCGCCGCTGCCGGCCCGGCCGCTCGCATTGAGCGCTGCGGGGGCCGTGCCGTCGGCGTGGTGGACCAGCGCCCACAGATCGCCGCCCATGCCGCACATGTGCTGGGTCGTCACGGCGAGCACGGCGGAAGCCGCCACTGCTGCGTCTGCCGCCGAACCGCCGGCGCGCAGCAGTGACACCCCGGCCTCGCTCGCGAGATGGTCGACGCTGCACACCATGCCGCTGCGGGCGTAGCGGGTGGCGAGCGGGACCTGCGGTCGGGATCGGCTCACGCCTCGAACGCTAGAGCGTGAGCCCCAGGCCTGAGCGGCCCGTGAGCCCAATCACCGCAGCACGCGGAACAAGAGCGGAAAGGGCGGCGCTCAGGGCAGCAGCACGTTGGGGTTGAGCAGGCCAGCCGGGTCGAGCGCCCGCTTGATGGCGCCGAAGGCAGCCAGCTCGGCTTCAGTGCGATTGAGGTGCAGTTGGGAGAGCTTGGCGGTACCGATGCCGTGCTCGGCCGAGATGCTGCCGCCGAGCTCGGCGACGTAGAGCAGCACCGCGCGGTCCACCGCATCGGACGGCTCTGCACCGTCGGGCCCCAGCACGTTGACGTGCACGTTGCCGTCGCCGAGGTGGCCGAACAACAGCGGCTGGGCGTCGGGGTCCGCGGCTCGGACCACATCGGGCACGCAATCGACGAACTCGGCGAGGCGGGCCGCCGGCAGCGTTACGTCCAGCTTGTGGGGGATGCCGGCTGCCGATATGGCTTCGGTGACGTTCTCGCGGAAGGCCCACAGCCGCTGGCGGGCCGCGGGATCGAGCGCCACTGCCGCGTCTACGACGAGGTCCGCCAGTTCCTCGACTGCAGCGCCGAGCTCCTCGCTGGGGTCGGTGCGTGCCGCGGCTTCGGCGATCAGCCACGCTCCGCCGCCCGCGGCATCGGCGCCGGACCTTCCGCCGAGGGTGCCAACGGGTGGGGTGACGCCGAGGTGGCGCGAGACCAGCGCCATGGCTCCTTCGAAGACGGCTTCCAGCGCGTGCAGCGAGGCGACGCTGCGGCGCAGCGCGGCGGCTGCACTGACGGCGTCGGCCGCTGTCTCGAACGCCAGCAGGGCCGTCGCTCGCTCGGGCTGGGTGGGGTGCAGTCGCAGCCGCACCCGGGTGATCACGCCGAGTGTGCCCTCGCTGCCTGCCAGCAGGCTCCCGAGGTCGTAGCCGGTGTTGTCCTTCTCGAGGCCGGCCAGGTGGCTCACGACCGTGCCGTCGGCGAGCACCGCTTCGATGCCGACGACTTGGGCTCGCATGGCGCCGTAGCGCAGCACGTTGATGCCGCCGGCGTTGGTGGCGACCATGCCGCCGATGGTGGCCGAGTCGCGCGCTGCAAGGTCCACGCCCACACTGAGGCCCGATGCGGCGACGTGCGCCTGGGCGTCGGCCAGCGTCACCCCTGCGCCCAGCGTCACCTGCGACGCGAGCTCGTCTACCGGTTCGCATCCGTTGAGTCGTCGCATCGACAACACTGCTTCGCCGGCGAGCGGCACGCTGCCGCCGACGAGGCCGGTGTTGCCGCCCTGTGGCACCACGGGCACCCGGGCCGCCGCCAGCGCACGCATGACAGCAGCGGTCTCGGCGGTATCGCCGGGTCGAACGACCAGGGGCGTTGTGCCGGCGAAGCGGCGGGTCCAGTCGAGGCTGTAGCCGGCAGTCATCTCCCGGTCCTGCAGGACGTGTGACGTCCCGACGATCGCCGTCAGCTCGCCGATCAGCCCCGCATCGACAACGCCGGTGCTCATGTGTCAGCCTCGGCGGGTCCTGGCCACTGGCCCCGAGCGCTCAGCACGTCGAGCAGGATTTTGGGCTCATCGGTCATGATGCCGTCGACGTTGATGTCGAGCAGGCGGTCCATCTCGGCGGGATCGTCGATGGTCCACACGTGTACGGCCAGCCCTGCCCGATGGGCGTAGTCGACCAGCCGGCGGGTTGCGAGCGGGACCGGGCCCCGCCGCAGCGGGATCGACGCGATCCTCCCTCGGAAGGGCCGGTCGCGTGCCGTCCGGGCTGCTGGCGTGAGCCGAGCCGAACGGCGCGGCCTCGCCGGGAGCCCTGCCACGCTCAACATCCGGAGTCGGGCGATTTCCCGGGGGCTGAAGCTGAGGCACACCGCGTCGCCGTGCGCTTCGTCGATGCGTTCGAGGCGTTCATCGGAGAACGAGCCGACGCACACCCGTTCGAGCACGCCGGGCCGCCGCAGTGCCTCGATCAGCGGCTCGACGGCGGCATCGGTCTTGGGATCGATGCTGATGCGCACATCGTCGAAGGCATCGAGCAGCTCCTCGAGCCGGGGGATCGGCTCACCGCCGACCCGCGCCCGCGACACCTCGCTCCAGGTCATCTCCGAGATGCGCCCGTGGCGGTCGGAGGTGGGGGCGAGCTCATCGTCGTGGAAGACGGCGAGCACCCCGTCGGAGGTCGCCTGCACGTCGGTCTCGAGGTGGCGGTAGCCGAGGCTGACGGCACCCTCGAAGGCGGCCATGGTGTTCTGCGGCCAGGCGGCGCTGCCGCCGCGGTGGGCTATCGGCACCGGACCCGGTCCGTCCAGGTACGGATGTTGCGACGTCACAGCGCAAGTATCGCCGCTCGCCTGCCTGATCCATGGGCCGGCAGCGCTGGACCGCGCAGATGGCGTCGGGCGCCGCCACCGGTACCGTCACTTCGATGTCGGACGGCGACGCGGGGGCACAGGATCCCTCGGACAGTCATGTGTCGCGGGCGGATGCCTTTGCCGCGTGGGCGGCCAGCGAGCCGGTGCCGCTCGACCGGGCTGCCTTGGCGATTGCCGCTCACTGCCGGGCGGACCCGGTGGATGAGGCTGCGGCGCTGGCCGAACTCGACCGCCTCGGTGCGTCGGTGAGCGAACCCACGCCGAATGCTGTCGTCGACCTGCTCTTCAGCCAGGAGGGCTTCGGCCCGAACCGGGGCCGCTTCGCCGACCCGGCCAACAGCTACTTGGATCTGGTGGTCTCGCGGCGGCTCGGCATCCCGATCACGCTGTCGGTGGTCACCATCGAGGTGGCTCGCCGTGCAGGCGTTGTGCTGCACGGGGTCGGCATGCCAGGCCACTTCCTGGTCGGCACACCTGATCCCGAGGTGTTCATCGATGCCTTCGACGGCTGCGTCATCGACCGGGCCGGCGCGGCAGCGATCTTTGCCCGCTTCGAGTCGCGCCAGGCGTTCGACGATTCGTTCCTGCAGCCAACGCCGCCCGAGGCGATCCTGCTGCGCGTGCTGAACAATCTGCGCACGCTGCACCTGCGCCAACCCGATGCGCCCTCAATGCTGGCGGTGCTGGAATTGCTCACCCGATTGCCCGGCTGCCCGATCGACGAGTTCATGCGGCTGGGTCAAGCGCTCGCGACGCTGGGCCGCCCTGACGACGGCGCACGAGCGTTGGAGGGCGCCGCAGAGCGGTTCGGCGGCAGCGACGCCGACCACCTGCGCCAAGCAGCAACACGACTCTGGGCCCAGCTGAACTAGGCCAGCGAGCAGACGTGGGTCCTCGGCCGCAGGCTCGGGCTACAGGCCGATGGCCAGGTCTGGGCGGCCTCGCAGGTGAGTGCGCTCGTTGACCGACAGCACGCTGCGGTGGCCGTGGCTGGACGCGAAGACTCGTGTGACCGAGGTGTAGTCCACGTCGAACTTCAGGAAGGTGTCCGGATCGAAGCCGAGACAGCGCGCCAAGTACGCATTCACGACGCCGCCGTGGCACGCCAGGGCGACCCGCTGGCCGCGGTGGTCGGCGACGATCTGGTCTACGGCCTCGTTGACCGTGGCGATGAACTGAGCCGTGCGCTCGGCGTCGGCGAACGATCCGGTTGCCAGCTCGTCCCATCGCTCCCGGTCGGTTTCCTTCAGCACCTCCATCGGGACGTAGGCGGGGGAGTCGCTGTCGAACTCGCTCAACCCGTCGCGCACCGTCGGCAGCAGGCCGGCGACGCCGCCGATGGCCTCTGCGGTCTGCAGCGCACGGCGCATCGGGCTGCTGTACAGCGCATCGACGCCCATCTCGGCGAGCCACCCGGCGGCCGCTTCCGCCTGCTGACGGCCGATCTCCGACAGAGGCGGGTCTGCCGGCTGCCCGTCGTGTCGCACGACTCGTTCGGGTTGGCCGTGGCGCACAAAGACAAGTTCCACGGCGGGTGACCCTAGTGGTTCGTCGTTGATTTGGTTGGGGCGCGTATGGTGGGGTGCGTGACTTGTGGGTTTGTTCTGTGCGATGAGGAGCGGGCTGCGCTGGAGCGTGTGGCGCGTTCGGGCTGCGAGCCGTGGCGTCGGGTGCGGCCGG
>JAJEFK010000035.1 GCA_022820505.1 Acidimicrobiia bacterium
GCCGCACCCGACGCCACGGCTCGCAGCCCGAACGCGCCACACGCTCCAGCGCAGCCCGCTCCTCATCGCACAGAACAAACCCACAAGTCACGCACCCCACCATACGCGCCCCAACCAAATCAACGACGAACCACTAGGGCCGGCGTCCAGCCATTCGGACGGTAGGTGTCAAAGCAGGCTGCAATCTCGACTGGATCGAGGCCAAGATGGTTCATGGCGAGCCAGAGATCGAACAGGTCACGACCTTTCTTGCGTTGATACAGCGCGCGAATCTTGGTCGCGATCAATTCAGGTGCACTGAAGGTGGGGACGTTCGCGGATCCCTGAAACCAAGGACTGTCCACGGCGTAGTGCTTGGTCACCGTCGGTCGTGCCGGCGATCGCTCGAAGGTGTTGATCTCGACCTTGATGTGAAACGGACTGCCACCTTCGTAGTTGGCGCGAAGCCGCGCCTTGGGATGCTGACTAACAGCGGTCTGAACGTCATCAAATCCGACGGTTGCTGCGACCTCCCTGATTGCGTCGAGCACGTGGCCTATTCCGCCACCGCTGCGCCGGACGTAGTCAAGATCCTCGCTATAGCGCCACGGCGGGTCGAGCCAGAGTTTGTGCAGACAGGTGCCACCCCGGAAGACCAGCTCTCGCCCAAGCAGTTGGTGCTGCGCGATTTCGACGATCAGCCGGGTGAGTATGAGATCCTGTTCGACATTCTCGGCGCTGACCCACGGGACCTGCGTTCTCCAGTGAGCAATATCCGCTTGAGGGATCACAGATCGTGCTCCACGATCGCGTTCAGCATGACGCGCCAACGATCATTGCGTTCATCGCTGCCCCCGAGGCCAGGCTCCAGAGGCGTCCATTCGGAACCCACCATCTGGCACAGTTCTTCGAGCACGCCGGAGACCGAACTCTCGATGCCGGTCTCTGTAGCCATGTATTGCAACAGGTATCCCGCCCGTTGCACAGCGGCGGTCGGGAATCTTGATGCCGTTGCTGGCAGAGATTCCAGATCGAGCAGGCGCGAGATGAGCAGGTCGCCGAGAACTGTCGCAACGTTCGAGATGCCGCCGCCTTGGTCGGGCGAATCAACGAGGTCCATGACGGTCGTCGGCGACGTCGACACGATGACACGCCCCGTCGGTGTGTTGGTCTGTTGCGTATCGCGTGCAGCGGCGGCGGCGCGCTGGACGAAGCTGATCCGATTGCTGCCGATTCGTCGGTCCCGAAGGCGTGCCGTTGTCACCACTTGCAGGATCATCGGAGGGTGGTGGGCGGCACCGTGCAGTGCAGCGGCGGAGAGGAAACCTACGTAGTACGGGTGATCGAGATGCTTCATGAGCGGATCGATGTAGTGCAGCGGCGGCGGCGCACCAGCATCTCGATACTCGGGCGGCACCGGTACCCAGCCGCCCTTCGTGACCGAGATCATCTTGCGCGCTTGGCGGGCACGGCCGAGACTTGTCGAGACCTCATGGGGCCGAATGTCGAGCAGGGTGGCTGCATCTTGAGAGGTAATGAAGTGCTGCCCTCGCCCGATCAGCCAATCGGCGAGATTGCTAGGCGCCACAACTCTTCCGTTCACAGGATTCAAAGTATCAAAACATAGCAATTTGTAAAGTTTTGATACGTAGAGTCTCCCTCATGGCAGAACAAGACGGAATCGGCCATCAAGACTTGTACTCGGATCTCGATCGATGCAGCAATGCACGTGCCCATGAACGCGCCTGAACGATGTTGATGCCGGGCCGCGGCGGGTAGAACGGCAGGCGATGGACGCTGAACAGCTCGCCGGATTGCTGGCAGAGGTTCGTGACGGGACGGTGAGTGCTGACGAGGCGCTGGCGCGACTGCGCCGGCTTCCGTACGCGGAAATAGCCGGGGCGCGCATCGATCATCACCGAGCGCTGCGCACCGGCCATCCCGAGGCGGTGTACGGACCCGGCAAGTCGCCGAGCCAGTGCGCCCGCATCGTGGCCGAGATGCTGAGCGGCGGCTCCGGCCCGGTGCTGCTGACGCGAGCGGGCGCCGATCAGGTCGGAGCGGCGCTGGCCGCGTGCCCCGGCGGCGTGGTGCACCGCCCAGCGGATCGGGAGCCCGACCCGCCGGACCGCGCAGAACAGCCTTCGGCTGACTTGGCGACAGTGGTGTGGCGCGCTGCGCCAACTCGTCACGAGCAGGTGGTGGTGGCTGCTGCAGGAACGTCGGACGGACCGGTGGCGAGCGAAGCGGCTGCAGTGCTCGGCGCATTCGGCGTCGATGCCGGGATGGTGTCCGACATCGGCCTCGCGGGCCTCCATCGCTTCCTGGCCGAGATCGACACGCTCGCGTCGGCCGATGTGGTCATCGTGGTGGCAGGCATGGAGGGAGCACTCGCCACCGCTGTCGCAGGCGTGGTGCCCGCTCCGGTTGTTGCGGTGCCGACCAGCGCCGGCTACGGAGCGGCGCTCGACGGGGTGACAGCGCTGCTGGCCATGCACGCTTCGTGCGCGGCAGGCATCACCGTGGTGGGCATCGACAACGGCTTTGGTGCGGCGATGGCTGCAATGCGCATCCTGGACCTAGCAGCGAGCCGCGACGGCGGTGCCGGGTGATGCGCAGCGGCACGGTGGCGTGGTTCGATCCGGTGTCGGGGATTGCTGGTGACATGGCGCTCGGGGCGCTGCTGGATGCCGGTGCAGACCTGGAGTTCGTCATCGAACAGCTGCAGATGCTGGGCGTTGACGGCTGGCAGCTCAGTGCCGAGCGGGTGCAGCGGAACGAATTGGCCGCGACGCGGGCCGTCGTGGACGCCCCCGAAGGGCATCACCATCGGCGGTGGCGACACATCCGGGAGCTGCTGGAGCGCGCATCCTTGGAAGACCGGATTCGGGGCCGCGCGCTCGCAGCGTTCGAGGCGCTCGCTGTTGCCGAGGGCCAGGTGCATGGAGTGCCGCCCGACGAGGTCCATTTCCACGAGGTCGGGGCGCTGGATGCGATCGTCGACATTGTCGGCGTGTGCGCGGCGCTCGAATCGCTGAGCGTCGACGAGGTTGCCTGCGGCCCGGTTGCGGTGGGGAAGGGCACGATCCACGCCGCGCATGGCGTGCTGCCGAACCCGCCGCCCGCAGTCGGGTACCTGCTGGCGGGTCACCCAGTGGTGGGCGTCGATATCGATATCGAGCTGACGACTCCGACCGGGGCCGCCATCGTGGCCGCCCTGGCATCGACGTTCGGGCCAGTGCCGCCCATGACGGTGACTGGCGTCGGCTTCGGTGCGGGCACCCGCGAGCTGCCGGGTCGCCCCAACGTCACCGGTGTGCTGATCGGTACTCGGGCAACCGAAGTGAGCCGTGCTGATGCAGGGCTGGCCGCGACTATGGCGGCCATCGAAGGCGCTGAATCCACCGCTGAGCTGATGGAACTGGCCACGAACCTCGACGATGTCTCCGGCGAGCTGCTGGGCCACGCGATCGAGGAGCTGCTGGCAGCCGGCGCGCTGGATGCGTGGGCGGTCCCGATCGTGATGAAGCACGGGCGTCCGGCGCACACGCTGATGGCGCTGTGCAGCGCCGGCGAGGTGACAGCGCTGGGCGACCTGATGGCGCGTCTCACCGGCACGCTGGGTCTGCGTGCGCGGACCGTCGTGCGCACGGCGCTCGAACGGCATGTTTCGACTGTCCATGTAGATGGTCAGGCCATCCGGGTCAAGCACGGCCCGCACCGCAGCAAGCCCGAGTGGGCTGACGTCGTCGCCGCAGCCAAAGCACTCGACCGCACACCGGCCGATGTCGCCCGCGAGGCGAGCACCAGCGAACAACGCAACCGCGAAGCCGACGCTCCCTGATGGCGCGAGCGCCGGCAAAATCCTCGGCGCTGGCAGAAAGCAGCCTCGTACACTGTTCGGGCGCCGACGGGCCCCCCGGCCCGACCAGTGGCAACCAGCGCTTGTAGCTCAATTGGACAGAGCATCTGACTACGGATCAGAAGGTTCGGGGTTCGAATCCCTGCAAGCGCGCGAACCGGGAGCACGATGACGCAGCGCAGGATCGCAATCATCGGCGGCGGCATGTCAGGGCTGGGCGCCGCATGGGCGCTGGCTCACCATCCCGACCGGTTCGACATCCGGCTGTTCGAGGCCAACGATCGCCTCGGCGGCAACGCTGTCACGGTCGACATGCCGCAGGACGACGGCACGTCGCTTCCTTTCGACATCTCGGTCACTGCATTGATCCCGTCGGTCTACGACCACGTCCTGCTGCTCTTGGAGCGCTTCGGCATCGAGCTGTTCCCGACCAAGTTCAACTACAGCGTGAAGTACCAGGGCGGCAGGTACGCCCACGACTTCGACTCCGACATCAGGGACCAGCTGCAGCCCGAGATCGAGCGGTTCCAGCGTCTGCTGAGTCGCCTGCACTCATTCGGCCGTCTCACCCGGGCGCGGTCGAAGTTCCTCAATGCGCTGAACCCGTTCAACTACATCAGCATGCGGACGGTCCTGAACGTGGGCAGGTTCTCCGCCGACTTCAGGTACAAGATCCTCAAGCCGATGTTCGTCAATTTCCTCATGGCGACGAACGTGTTCGACATGCCCGCCGCGCTGTTCGCCCGCTATCTCGAATTCTTCGACATCGAGAAGGCAACGCCGATGCAGACCTGGGACCAGGGCACGCGGCGCATCTACGAGCACCTGACGGCGGACTTCCGGGACAAGATCTATCTGAGCCGACCGGTCCGCAAGGTGTACCGGGGGGCGTCGGAGGTAGTGGTCGAGGACGCCGACGGAGTCCGCGAGACCTTCGACGAGGTGATCTTCGCCTCCAATGCCAACCAGACCCTGATGATGCTCGACAAGCCCACGGCGCTCGAGCGCTACGTGCTCTCGTCAGTGCGCTACGAGAGCGAGCTGCACAACCACACGCTGGTGCACTCCGACCCGTCGGTCCTGCCCGACGACGAGGTGGAATGCCTGCGCACACGCACCAATCACGTAGAGCAGTACGGCGCCCGGCCCGACAACTACGAGCTCACCTACATCATGCACAACCAGCAGCCATGGACGTTCGGCTCCGACAAGCCCTGCCTGGTGACCTACAACTCGAACACCCCGATCGACGAGGACAAGATCGTGCATCGCTGGTGGTTCCAGCACGTCGTGCATGACGTGCGCCAGGTGACGCTGCTCGTGCCGCTGTTCCGCTTCATCCAGGGCAAGCGCCGCAGCTGGCACTGCGGGGCGCACACGCTGGTCAACAGCCAGGAGACCTGCTTCGTGACCGGGCTCGCCGCAGCCACCCAGATCGGTGCGGACTATCCGTTCGACGACGAAAACGCCCGCGAAGTCTTCAACTACTACGGCGGCATCATGTACGGCGCCCGCTTCCGCAAGATCACGTCCTGACCGGGGTGGCAGGCCTGCTCGTCTGCCATCAGCGGCGCTCGTGCGTCTGCTCGCTGTCGCCCGCGAGATGTTCGCTGACTACGGCAATGATGCACCTCCGGCGCTGCGGACATGTCCGCCGCGGAGCGGCTGCTCTGGTAGCGAAGCTCTTGAATCACACGACGACGCCACTGAATGAGTTGAATCCAACGGGTAGCGCTACCAAGTCGCGGAGGCACACCTCGGAAGCCGGAGCGTTTGACGGCCTCGCCAAACACGGGTTTGTTGCTACGAATTGAATATGAATTCGAATCAAAATATGGGCAGAAATATTGCACTTGACGCGGCGCTAGTACCCGGCATAGGGTGCAAATGAGCAACCGGAATCATTCGAAGTACTATGCCGTATTCGCCATATTCGACGACCTAAGGTGAGAGGTAGCAAATATGAAGCCGAATAGTTAGTGTGGCCCAGCGGGCCACAAGCGTTCGACAGTCCGTCGGCAGACTTTCAAGCAAGCCGCCCTCTTACTATCGGCGATTGCCCTTGTGGCAACAATGCTGCCGACGCCGGCATCTGCACAGTCCATCGGCTCCGATAGGGCTGGCGGCATGCAACCCACAGTGACGGAATACCGCTATGTAGAAGTCTATATTGAGGGCCAAGAACCACGCACAATACTGTCAGGCCAAAATCTCAGTTTGTCCAATGAGGGCATCCAAACCTTCGTTCGTGAATACTTGTCGAATCACGGGTTGATAGATGACCAGCTACAAGCATCTCAAGGTTACATAACCTGCGATCGGCGCACTCGAATCTGGTATGCAACTTTCCCGGACGATGCCGTCGTTGGCCGTGTACAGGCAGAGTGCTTCGGCAACTTCAGGTGGGTTCAATTGACGGGAACGCTTCGGATCGCACAACCGTGGTCTCCCGACAGGCAGGTCGCATGGGATCAAGTCTCCAGCAGCCGTAACTTTGAGCGCATGGTAACTGCCCCAAGAGCGGTATGTAACAGTCTTGATGCGGAAATGTGGCGTGCTCGTAATGATGTAGTAGTGAGATTCCACTCAGGGCAAATGCGCAGTTTGCCTCTGCGCGAGACCGAATGATACTTGTTCGACTGTGATGTCTAGAGAGTGACATTTGAGCAGTAGATTCAGTCTGATTTCTGAAGGTTGTCGCTAATGTCGATAGTGGAAGAAGGGTACCCGAATCCATCGATCTTGTGGACGGCGCACAGGATTCAGCGTGCTTCAGGACCAATGGCGCTCTACGTTGCGGACTGGCTCGATACAACTTTTGCCATAAGCGAGCAAATCGCTCTCAACGTGCCGATTCGTCTATCCAACCACCATCCAGAGAATTGCGGATCCGACGGGCAGGTCTCTTGCGGACCCGACGAGCTAGCGTGCTTTAACGCTCGAGAAACTGGTCTTGATCCTTTTCAGTTCTCACGGAAGACAGTGCGGAACCTTGCGAACAAACCAGTGCCTCGAAGCTTGCTGCTGCGTGCACTGTACCTAGCGCTTGCCGGCTACTGCGCGAATCCGGTCGCTGAAGTTGTGCCGTTGCACAGCATGGAGCGTCCTCATGAGTCAGGTGTCCCCACGGGGACTGACATTGTGGCCCTCAGAGTCCAAGTTCAGCGCGAATTGGAAGGATGGGCCAGAGCGGACGGAGAGATTACGGTTCGCAAAGCGACAGCGGAATACGGCGTTTCGATGCTTACTCGGTGAGGCCCATTTTGTCATGGGCACTTGGAAGTCAGCGATATGGGTCGGGCACTCGAGTACTGGTTCTTGCTGCGCTCGTTATAATTGTTGCAATTGCGGTTGGCAACGCGTGTACAGTTTCGTTGCGAGAAGTGTCGAAGGGTCCGCCGAGTCTCCTTGTAGTCGCCAAAAATACGGAATCTGACGTGGACACAGCACTCTATGCTCCACGACAAGTTCGTCTTGAAATCGGATCGAGATGCATCGTGGGACACACACGAGATGGCGCGCAACTGCTGCTGTTGTTCGAGGTTGGTCATGAGTTGATCGAATCGGCCGA
Source organism: Acidimicrobiia bacterium (assembly GCA_022820505.1). Lineage (GTDB taxonomy): Bacteria > Actinomycetota > Acidimicrobiia > Acidimicrobiales > Poriferisodalaceae > Poriferisodalis. Next base: position 7,413 of record JAJEFK010000035.1, read on the forward strand.
AGGACGATACATAAGTCAAGTATTTCGGCCTGATTTGAGTGGGTGGCAACAGGCAGAATTAGGCCGTACAGACTTGGCAATGCAATCTGACGTAAGACTGCCGAATTCAATTTCGCATCGGTATATCACGCCGAGCGGGACAAATGTGTATCGCGACTCCGAGGGATTCTGGTTGGACGCGCATGGCCATGATCCCATCAACGAAGAACTCGTGGTCGCGGGAGATGTCGTTTCCGGCGAGATCATGCTGGCGTCAACTCGTCCCTTCGCTGCACATCGCTTGAAATGGATCACGACACCGCACGCCGAGTGCGAGGCACTTCCCTACGCATACGTGCCGATGGATTACCCATCGTGATGGAAGCGACAGGACTTCAAGGCCGCCTGCCGATGTCAGGGGCTCACGTCCTCTACCGCAGCAGAACTGGGAGTCGCGAAGCGTGAAGAAGCCGGGCAGCGCATTCGAGAAGATCTCGGCGAACTCGCTTGCTGCGGTCCATGCCAGGAACGTCCTCGCGGCCTCAGGATGCTCGGTCGCCGGGTTCATGCCCATGCCGATGTCGGCGTGGTCGCTGATGTAGCAGGTGTCTTGCCCGGCGAGCGGCGGCGGTCCGAACGCGCCGAGCTCGAAATCGGCGGCGGCGGCGAAGCCGGCGATCTCCCACGATCCAGCCGGATAGATCGCCGCGGCACCCGAGATGAACATCTGCTGCGCATCTGCATAGGGCACCGCAGATGCATTGGCCGGCAGATAGGCGCTCCAGCGCTGCAGCGCCGCCAGCGTGTCGACATAGGCCAGATCGGACAGCTTGGCTGTGCCGTCGATGAGCGCCAGCCGCCCGTGCTCGCCCTTCCAGTAGCTGGGGCCGATGTTCTGAAAGCCCAGCGTTGCCGCTTCCCAGCGGTCATGGGCGCCCATGGCCAGGGGGACCCAGCGCCCGTCGTCGGTTCGCCAGCTCTCAATGGAGTTGGCTGCGCCGTCTGCATCGTGCGCCGCGCCCTCAGCCGATGCTGCATTAGCGAGCCCGTCTCCGCCGTCACCATCTGGCATGGATCCGTCGTCGGCCGTGCGGCTGTTGCCGCTACAGGTCGCAGTCACGAGACCGAGCGCCATAAGCGCCGCAAGGCTCTTGCTGATGCGGTTCCCCGTGCCGAAGCCCCGTCCGTCAACGTCGTGTACTTGACACTGATCACGAAGCCGGACCCGTGAGCGCCTGAATTTCGGGCAGCTGCAGAATCTGTTCGACCGTCGCCATGGTGTAGGTGCGACCCTGCGTCGCCAAGATGACATCGCAGAGCGCGTTCGGCCGTTCTGTCCACCCCTTGCCGTCGATCAGTGCGCACGCCCTCAACCCGCGTTCGTTTGCCGCCGTCACCAAGGTCTGGATGCGTGCCACCTTGTCGCGGGCGGTCCCGCCGTCTTCTGCCACCTTCGATTCGATGACCAGCGTGGGTGAGTCATCAGGAATGACGAAATCCGGTCCGGGCTTGAGGCCGAATCGGGTGGCGGTCTCGGCGGCACCGGGGGCTCCGCGCTTCGTGCGGTGGTATGGCACCCTATGGGCGTCGAGCAAGTCTTGAAGCGGGATCTCCAGTACGGCGTCTCCCTTCACTTCGGAGTACGCGTCTTGCACCTGTCGCCACACCCCGCCGACGTACCGCTGGAAGAGCAGCGCCGAGTAGGGCACACCGGCGATGTGGTCGCGTACGCTCGGCCATCCGTTCACCGTGTCGCGCTTATCGAGCTTGGAGTGGAAGTGTGTCGTTGCGCGGGGTGGCACGGTGAGCAGGTCACGGTTCATCATCGCCAGTACGGCGCCAGCTATGGACCCGACGATTCGCTGCCTCGTCGCCGTCGGGTGTTCTTGTGGAGCGCTGCGTTCGAGGTTCTTCAGCGACCCGCCTGCCACGTTCGACTCGGGGTCGTGAAGACGGACGGCGACTGCCAACTCGTTGTGCGTCAACCCGAGGATCATGCGCAGCGGCGCCAATGCCGCTGGGCACTCAAGGAGCGTCGCTTTCAGCGTCGCCGCGTCGACGCGGGTGAAGTCGTCGGTGCCCGCAGCGAGTGCCGCGTACGCCTCGGTGAAGGCGTCTTCGGCGAACATAGAGTCGCCTCTCGGAACCAGGTGAAACGACGGGCTGGTATGCGTGAGGTAGCTCTGGGTCAAGAGATCACGCGAAGCGTCGGCATCTTCACCGTGCTTTGCGAGCGTGATGCCCACCGCTTGCAGGCGAGCCACCGGGCTCGGGTCGGAACCCGCTGCACTCAGTATCCGTTCTTCGGAATCTGAGAGCGCCATGCTCAGACTGCGAGCCGCAGTTCACCCGGCTCAGGCTCGCATTGATCGCTCGCCACGCGCTCCACGGACACTTCGACGTACTTGCGGTGCAGTTCGACGCCGCCGGCGCGACGTCCGTGGCGGCGGGCTACCACCACGGTGGTCCCTGAGCCTGCGAACGGGTCCACGACCAGACCGTCTGGAGGGCAGGCAGCTTGGACGAAGAACTCGGCGAGCCCCTCGGGCATCACTGCGGTATGTCGGCCCGACGGGCCCCAGTGCTGGTTGTACGTCTGGCTTACCTCGATGACATTGCCGGGGTCGGCTCCGCCCTTGTTGTAGGTGAGCCGACGGTCACGGCCGAACCCGGCCTCGGTGTTCCTCCGGCCGTTCCGGTCGCGGCGACGGCGCGCTATCTCTTGCTCGCTCGATCGGTACGGCACCCGGACGGCGTCGAGATCGAAGTACGGCTGACCGCCCTTGGCAAAGTGGTACACGTACTCGAAGCTGTCCTTCGTCCGCGGCCCGAACCGACCCGGAATCGCGTTGGGCTTCGACCAGATGTAGGTCTCGAGCCAACGCCAGCCCATGCGCTGCAGCTCAAGCACCAGCTCGTACACGTACGGGTGTCGCTGCCCTCTGAGTTGGCCGCTCGCAGCGACGCGGTTCTTGATGTTCAGCACAAACGATCCGGTTTCGGTCGTCGCCCGCAGCATGGCTTCAGCGAACGGAGAGAACCACTCCACGTACCGATCTGGATGAATCTGGGAGTACCGCCGTGCGTCCGCGTAAGGGGGAGATGTAAAGAAAAGATCGACAGAATCAGTTGGTAAACGCAAAAGCCAATCGGCAGCGTCGCCCCACACCACGCCTAGTTCGATGAGCCGGGCTAATGCGACATCGGGATGGCCCGGAGCGGCTGGAACTGCGCTCGAATCGTCGTCACCTGCCATGTGGCCGACAGTAGCGAGCCCCGGTGACAACGACAGCGACCTGTCAGCCATTGGGATGCCAATCAGTTGTGCTTGTCGGAAACATGCGCGACTGCCTGATTCTGATCTCAGCCGCCAGAATGACACCTAAGGTCATGGGATGAGTCGGGCGTCCAGTGGTTGGGACTTCTGGGTGGATCGTGGCGGCACCTTCACTGATGTCGTGGCGCGGCGGCCCGACGGCAGCCTCGTCTCGCACAAGCTGCTGAGCGAGGACCCGCGCCGCTACGACGACGCAGCCACTACCGCCATCGCCGACCTGCTCGAGGTGCCTCGCGGTGAGCCGTTGCCGCCGGACCGGATCCGGTCGGTGAAGATGGGCACCACGGTGGCGACGAATGCACTGCTGCAGCGCCGCGGTGTGCCGACCCTGCTCGTCACCACGGCGGGCTTCGGCGACGTGCTGCGCATCGGATACCAGACCCGTCCGCACCTGTTCAAGCTCGACATCGTGCTCCCCGAGATGCTCTATTCGGAGGTACTCGAGGTCGACGAGCGCATCGCGGCGGACGGCACGGTGCTGTGCCCGCTGGATCTGGCGTCGGCCACCGACGGCATGGCCGCAGCGTGTGAGCGCGGCATGGAGGCCGTGGCCATCGTGCTGGTGCATGGCTACCGCCACCCCCACCACGAGGCAGCTCTGGCAGCTGCGGCCCGCGAGATCGGCTTCTCGCAGGTCTCGGTCAGCCACGAGGTGGACCCGCTGGTCAAGATCGTTCCCCGCGGCGACACCACCGTGGCCGACGCCTACCTGTCCCCGATCCTGCGCAGCTACGTCGACGCTGTTGCTTCGAGAATCGGCACCTCTGAATCGGCAGGGGGGCCGCAGCTGCAGTTCATGCAGTCCAACGGCGGTCTGGCCGATGCCCGGCGATTCACCGGCCGCGATGCACTGCTGTCGGGTCCTGCCGGGGGTGTCGTCGGCATGGCCCGCACCGCCCAGGCGGCCGGCTTTGAGCGGCTCATCGGCTTTGACATGGGCGGCACGTCGACCGACGTCTCCCACTTCGCCGGCGAGTTCGAGCGGGCGAACGAGACCGAGGTGGCCGGCATCCGCGTGCGCACGCCGATCATCGACATGCACACGGTCGCTGCAGGGGGCGGATCGCTGCTCACGTTCGACGGCAGCCGATTGCGTGTCGGCCCTGAATCGGCTGGCGCCGACCCCGGACCGGTCTGCTACGGCAACGACGGCCCGCTTGCGCTCACCGATGCCAACGCGGTGCTGGGCGTCATCCGACCCGAGTACTTCCCAGCGGTGTTCGGCGCCGACGGCACCGAGCCGTTGGACGCCGCTGCTGCCGCCGGCGGCATTGCCGAGCTGGCCGACCGGATCTCAGATGCGAGCGGCGTGTGCCGCAGTGCTGCCGAGGTGGCGTTCGGCTACGGCGAGATCGCAGCCGAGAACATGGCCAACGCGATCCGCAAGATCAGCACCGAGCGGGGCCATGACGTCAGCGCGTACACGCTCGTCTGTTTCGGCGGTGCGGGCGGCCAGCACGCCTGCCGGGTCGCCGATCGGCTCGGCATCACCACGGTGCTGATCCACCCGCACGCAGGCGTGCTCTCGGCGCTGGGCATCGGACTTGCCGATGTGACCGACTTGCGGGCCGAACCAGTCGAAGCCCCGCTGGATGAGGCCCTCATTGACGATCTGCACCGACGGCTGGCCGCTGCTGCTCCTAGTGCCATAGAAGCCGTAGCCGCCGCGGGTGTGTCGCCCGATCGGATCGAGGTGACCGGCCGGCTCGCCGTCCGCTACCGAGGTTCGGACACGACGCTTGAGGTGCCGCTTGGGACCGCGGCCGAAGTGGCCGCTGCGTTCGAGCTCGCACACCGCACGAGGTTCGGTTTCAGCCCGCCCGGAGCGGCGAGCTCGGCAACAGCTCTGGTGGTCGATGCGTTGCATATCGAGGCACGCGGCCAAGCGGTCGACCCGCCACCTGCCGCACCGCCGGCCGGCGACCGCGAACCGTTGCTGGCCACCCATCCGACCTACATGGGCTCAACCGCCGGCACGGCAGCGACTGGCACCGCACCAGCCGACGGCAACACGCAGCCGACCTGCGAGCGCTACGACACGCCGTTCTGGGACCGCACCGCCATGGCGCCCGGCACGGTGGCGGCAGGCCCGGCGGTCATCGTGGAGCCGAACGCCACGACGGTGATCGAGCCGGACTGGCAGGGCACCATCACCGACCGAGGCGATCTCGTGCTGGATCGGGTGGTGGCCCGACCCTCACGCATCGCGATCGGCACCAGCGTCGATCCGGTGCAGCTCGAGATCTTCAACAACCTGTTCATGAACATCGCCGAGCAGATGGGCGTGGTACTCGAGCACACCGCCGTGTCGGTGAACATCAAGGAGCGGCGCGACTTCAGCTGTGCGCTCTTCGATCTCTCCGGCGAGCTCGTGGCCAACGCTCCCCACCTGCCGGTGCACCTCGGCTCGATGAGCGAATCCATCCGCACCGTCATCGAGCAGAACCCCCACATGGCACCCGGCGACGTCTTCGTGCTCAACAACCCTTACAACGGCGGCACGCATCTGCCCGATGTGACCGTGGTGCGACCGGTGTTCGACGCCGCGGGTGGCGAGCGCATCTTCTATGTGGCCTCCCGCGGCCACCACGCCGACATCGGCGGCTGCGTCCCCGGTTCGGCGCCGGCCGATTCGACCACGATTGACGAGGAGGGGCTCGTCCTCGACAACCTCCAGATCGTGACCGAGGGGCGCTTCCTCGAGGACAAGGTGCGCGACGTGCTCGCCAGCGGTCCGTGGCCGGCGCGCAACCCCGACCAGAACATCGCCGACCTGCGCGCCCAGGTGGCGGCCTGCGAGCGAGGGGCCGTCGAGCTGGCTCGCATCGTCGAGTACTACGGGCTGGACGTCGTGCACGCCTACATGGGCCATGTGGCCGACAACGCCGAGGAGATGGTGCGCCGGGTCATCGACGCACTCGAGGACGGCAGCTACCGGATGGAGCTGGACGACGGCAGCATGATCTGCGTCCGCATCTCGGTGGATGCCGACCAGCGCAGCGCGGTCGTCGATTTCGCCGGCACCAGCGGTCAGCATCCGGGCAACTTCAACGCCCCGGTGGCGGTGTGCCGCTCGGCAGTGCTCTACGTCTTCCGCTGCATGGTCGACGACGCCATCCCGCTGAACGCCGGCTGCCTGCGGCCGCTGGAACTCGTGGTGCCCGACCCCTCGATGCTGTCGCCTCACCCGCCCGCAGCGGTCATCGCCGGCAACGTCGAGACGTCCCAGCAGATCACCGATGCGCTGTTCGGCGCCCTCGGCGTCATCGCTGCATCGCAGGGCACCATGAACAACTTCATCTGGGGCAATGCCGCCCACCAGTACTACGAGACGATCTGCGGGGGAGCGGGTGCCACAGCGCGCCGCCCGGGTGCCGATGCGGTGCACACGCACATGACCAACACCCGCCTCACCGACCCGGAGATCCTCGAGCAGCGTCACCCGGTGCTGCTGGAGCGATTCGAGGTGCGCCGCGGCTCGGGCGGCCGTGGGGCGAACAACGGGGGCGACGGCGTCGTGCGCCGCCTGCGCTTCGGCGAGCCCATGACGGCCAACCTGCTGTCGAGCTGCCGGCGGATCGCCCCGTTCGGCGTGGCCGGCGGCGAGGACGGTGCGCGCGGGCGCAATCTGCTCGAACGGGTCGACGGCACCGTCACTGAGCTGGCCGGCTGTGCCCGGGTGGAGGTGGGCGAGGGTGACGTGATGGAGATCCACACGCCTGGCGGCGGCGGCTACGGCACGCCGAGCGGCAATGGCGACTTCTCGACTTTCGACAGGAATGGTGCGAGTGATGAATGAACAGGTGCTGACGCCCGAGCGAGCCGAGCTCGTGGCCCGGATGGCCGAGCTGGGGCCTGCGTTTGCCGAGCGCGCACCCAAGTACGACCGCGATGCCAGCTTCCCGCACGAGAACTGGGCCGACCTGGCCGATGCCGGGTTCTTGAGCCTGTGCGTGCCCACCGAGGCCGGCGGGCTGGGTGCCGACTTCGTGGGCTACGCGCTTGTGGCCGAGGAGATGGGTCGGCACTGCGCCACCACGGCGTTGACGTTCAACATGCACACGGCCACAGCGCTGCTGTCCGGCCCGATCGCCGAGGCATTGCTGGCCGGCGAGCGCGGGCGTGAGCTGGATCCCGATGGGGCCATGGCCGCGCACCTTGCCGAGACCCGCCCGCATCTGTGGGAAGGCATGACTCAAGGCACCGTCATCCATTCCCAGC